>NZ_JBITDF010000001.1:0-812784 GCF_044453965.1 Kribbella sp. NPDC051586
CGGACTGGTGAAGACGGCTATCTCCACCGCACTCCGGAGGTCTTCCCTACGTCAACCCACCAACCCCAACGTCACCAACGTCCTGGCCGAGTACATCTAGACCGCCTTCAGCACCCCGAGCAGGCGGGCCACCTCGGTCGCGACGGCGTCGCGCGCCGGACCGAGGTACTTGCGGGTGTCGACGAGCTTCGGGTTCTCCGCGAGGATCTGGCGGACCTTGTCGGTGAAGACGTTGTTGAGGTGGGTCGCGATGTTGACCTTCGTCATGCCGGCCTCGACGGCGCGGGTGAGGTCGGGGTCGGCGACACCGGACGAGCCGTGCAGGACCAGCGGGACCGCGACGGCCTCGTGCAGGCGGGTGATGAGGTCGAAGTCGAGCGTCGCCGTGCGCTCGGTCATCGCGTGGGACGAACCGACGGCCACGGCGAGGGCGTCCACGCCGGTCGCTTCCGCGAAGGCGACGGCCTCTTCGGGTCGGGTGCGGGCACCCGGCGCGTGCACGCCGTCCTTGCCGCCGACCTCGCCGATCTCCGCCTCGACGAAGACGCCGTGGTCATGGCAGTACGCCGTCACCTCGGTCGTCGCCGCCACGTTGTCGGCGTACTCGAGCTTGGACGCGTCGTACATCACCGACGTGAACCCGAGCGTGACCGCCTCGGTGACCAGGTCCCGATCCATCGCGTGATCCAGGTGTACGACGACGGGCACCGTCGAGGCGGCCGCGGCAGCCAGCGTCGCCACCCCGATCGGCTTGAGCGAGCCGTGGTACTTCACCGCGTTCTCGCTGATCTGCAGGATCACCGGCGCACCAGCCTGCTCGGCCCCTGCGATCAGCGCGGTCGCGTGCTCGAGCTGGATCACGTTGAACGCGCCAACACCACGGCCGGCCTTGGCCGCAGCCAATACCACCTCGACCCCGGAAACCAACGGCATGAGAACTCCTTCTAATTAACGGTGACCTGGGGTTGCCAGCGGCGGTAGGCGGCCAGATCGATGTCCCCGGCAACCGGGGTCAGGACGGCGGCCGCGGATGCGGCAACGGCGGACTTGAGTACGACGGACCAGTCGGGCTCGGGCGATTCCGCAACAGCTGCTGCCACCACCGCCGTACAGGCATCGCCTGCACCGGTCGGGTTCCCGCTCACGGTCTCGACCGGCAGGGCACGCCAGACACCTTTCTTGCTGGCGGCAACCATCCCGCGGGCGCCATCGGTGATGACGGCAGCGGATGCACCGAGCGCGACGAGCTCCGATGCGCCTTCCTCCACGTCCACATCGCCGACGGCTGCACGCAGCTCGGATGCGTTCGCCCGCACCACCGCGCCTACCTTCGCCGCGGCGGTCAACGCGTCGCCGCCGGCATCGATCACCGACAGTACGTCGTGATGCCGGCCGCGTACGGCGATCTCGGCATACGCATCGGCAGGCAACCCTGGCGGCAGACTGCCCGAGCACGCGAGGACGTTCATCCGCCCCCACGGCATCCGGTCGAGGAACGCGCGCCACTCGTCCGCACTCACCGTCGGACCAGCCTCGTTGAAGATCGTCGCGTCCCCGTCGACTTCGTTGACGATGGCAACGGTACGGCGGGTCTCGCCCGCGATCGGTGTCAGCAAAGCGGTCAGCCCGGCGTCGAACAGCTCCTCGGCCACCAGCTCACCGGTCACACCGCCGACGAATCCGAGCACGAGCACCTGATGCCCGAGCGTCGCCGCGACCCGCGCGACGTTCACACCCTTGCCGCCGGCCCGCCGACGGATCCGCTCGACACGATGACTCCCGCCGACCTGCAGTTCGTCGACCTCGTACGTCACGTCCAGCGCGAGGTTGAGGGTAACGGTCCCGATCAGTCCAGCCACGACCCTGCCCGCATCACTTTCCGCACGGCGTACTCGTCGTCCAGCAGCACCAGGTCCGCCCGCTTGCCGGTCTCGATCGAGCCCACGTCGTACCAGCCGAAGTGCTGCGCCGGGGTCGTCGAGGCCATCCGCGACGCGTCCACCAGCGACACCCCGGCCTTCACCGCGTTGCGGTAGGCAACATCCATCGTGAGGGTGCTGCCGGCGATCGAATGCGTGCCCTCGGCAAGCGTCACCAGACCGTTGGTCACATCAACGGCCAGGTCGCCGAGCTGGTACCGGCCGTCAGGCATCCCGGCAGCGGCCATCGCATCGGTGATCAGCGCGATCCGGTTCACTCCGGCGGCCGCGAGCGCGACGCGGACCACCTGGGGGTCCAGATGCATGCCGTCGTTGATCACCTCGAGCAGCAGGCGTTCGTCGTTCAGCGCGGCGCCGACCGGGCCGGGATCGCGGTGGTGGAACGGCCGCATGCCGTTGAACAGGTGCGTCGCCACGGTCGCGCCGGCGTCCACACCGGCGACCATCTGTTCGTACGTCGCATCCGTGTGCCCGAGCGCGGCGACCTTGCCCGCGTCGCCGACCTGGCGGATCGCTTCCAGCCCGTTCTCGAGTTCCGGTGCGATCGTCACCATCCTCACGGCCTCGCCGAGCACCGTCGCGACGTCGTCCTTCAGCGGCGGCCGCAGCAGCGCCGGGTCGTGCGCACCACAGCGCGCCTTGGACAGGAACGGCCCTTCCAGGTGGACGCCGGCGATCACACCGTCGGCGACCAGCTCCGCGAGGCACGCCGTCTGCGAGACGAGGACGTCGAGCGGCCCCGAGACCAGACTGGCCAGCGTCGTCGTCGTACCGTGCTTGCCGTGGAAGGCCGCGACCTTGCGCGCCTCCTCCGGGTCGGTGGTCGAGTACGACGACCCGCCGCCACCGTGTGTGTGGATGTCGACGAATCCCGGTACGACGGTGACGTCGCCGAGGTCCTCCGGCCGCTTGCCGTCAGCCGGCATCCCTTCGGACCGGCGGCCGAACGCATGGATGTCCTCGTCGACCACCTGGATCCAGGCGTTCTCGAGCACGTCGTCCGGCGTGACCACCCGGCCCACGCGGTACGTCGTCATGCCTTGTCCCCCTCAACGCGATCCCAAGCCATTTGCGCCGCACCCAGCATGCCTGCTTCCTCGCCCAGCACCGCGGCGACGATCTCGGGCTCGCGCTGGAACGTCAGGCGCGCGTGCACACCTTCACGCAGCGGCTGCAGCAGGGTCTCACCGGCTCCGACCAAGCCGCCGCCGATCGCGATCCGCGTCGGCGCGACCAGGGTCGTGTAGAGGACCAGGGCGTCGATCAGAGCGGCCAACGCGTCCTGCCAGACCTTGGCGGCGTCCGGGTCTCCGGCCGCCAGCAGCTCCATCACCTCGCGAGCGCCATCCACGGTCCGCCCGGTGCGGGCGGTGTACCGCCGGGCGAGCGCGGCGGCGGAGGCGACCGTCTCGAGGCAGCCCCACTGACCGCAGGCACACAGCTCGGCAGCGTCGCCGTAGATGAACTTCGAGTGGCCGAGCTCACCGGCGTACCCGTCGCCGCTCACCAAGGAGCCGTCGACGATCATCGCGGCGGCGATCCCGGTACCGAGCGGGAGGAACATCGAGTTCGTCGTACCGGCCAGGGCGCCCTGGCGGAACTCGGCGTACCCGCCGGCGCGGACGTCGTGGGCGAGCACGATCGGCACGTCGTCGCTGATCGCGCCCTTGAGCTCGGCCAGCACCGGCGTCGCGACCCATTCCAGGTTCTCGGCGCCGACGGTGCCGTGCTCGGCGTCGATGACGCCCGGCACCACGACCCCGATGGCACGCACCCGATGACCGTCGGCGGTCGCCTTCTGGCTGAGCTCGACCACGGTCTCCAGCAGTGCCTCGAGCACGACTCGACCGCCGCCGCGCTCGTCCGACGCAGCCCGGGGCGTCGGCCTGGTCTCGCGGTGCAGCACGGCACCGTCGGCGGCGACCAGGCCGCACTTCATCCGGGTTCCACCGAGGTCGACGGCAACCACGACTTCACAGGGGTCCACGGAGCGCCATTATGCAGCGTTACCCGACGGTCCGAACATCCGTGAGCAAAACACGGACAAAACTCACCCGGACCACTGCTCGGTCCGGATCAGGGAGACCCGGGAGCCGTGGGCAGGGAATCCACGGTTTCCGGGGCATCGAGACAACCCTCGATCAGGGCCGCAGGCCGCCGTCGAAGGCCGCGACCAGAAATGCGACCAGGTTCTCGGCGAGCTTGCCGGGATCTTCGGTGTTCGCAGTGTTTCCGCTGTTCCCCGGGCCGGCGGCACCCGGCGTCGGGGACAGAGCCTGCGATTGGTGCAGTGCGAGCAGACCGAGCATGTTCATGTACCCGAAGGCGACCGCTTCCGGCGACGCCTGCGGCAATGCCCGCTGCAGGGCGGCCAGATAGCGACTCTCGATCGGATCCGACTCCGCCGCGTACAGCTCGCGGATCCGCCGGCTCGGATCGAACGCGATCCGCCCGATGAACCGCGCGACCAACGCGCCGCGCTCGCCGCGGTGCAGCACGAGTTCCAGACCGGGCTCGATGAACGCCCGGATCAGCTCCTCCGGCGTTGGCGGCCCGCCGGCCTCCAACTGGTCCAGCCGGCGCCGCCGCTCGGTGTTGACCGGCGCCATCGCCCGCGCCACGGCAGCCCGCAGCAGCGCTTCCTTCGAACCGAAGTGGTAGTTGACCGCCGCGATGTTCGCGGCCGCCGCGACCGTGATGGCGCGCAGCGACGTGCCCTCGTAACCCCCTTCACCGAACCTCTGCTCAGCGACGTTGAGCAGTCTCTCCCGGGTCGTTTCGACCGGTGTTTCCACAGAGTTCTCCTTCCCCCCGACTACCGCTCGCGCAGGCACCCCACCTGCTCACGCGCAGTAGCCTGCAAGTCAGCATAGTTCAAACGGTCGTTTGAACTGGAGGGCTCAGCTCGGTTGTCTCGAGAAATCCTCAGATTTCTCTGAAACCCTTTCCTTCCCAGGTTCTCCGCACTCACACCTCCACCACGGCCCGTACACATTCGGGTGAAACCTGTTATTGGGTTAGGGTCCGGAGCCATGACTTTCGTGCGGGTCGAGCAGCGTTTCCGGGGGCCGGAGCGGTCGGGCAACGGCGGATACGTCGCCGGCCTGGTCGGGACGACGTTGGCGGCGCAACTGAACGGCGCGCTCGTCCCACAGGTCCGGTTGCGGAAGCCGCCACCGCTGCAGAAGGACCTCGCATTGTCGGTCGCCGGCGACGGCGCACGGCTTACGGACGGTGACGGTCTGGTCGCGGACGCAGTACCGGTCGAGAGCGATCTCCTCGCCGACGCGACGATCGATCCGGTGTTGCCGCAGGAAGCTCGAGCAGCGGAGTCGGCGTACCGCGGGTTGCAGGACCATCCGTTCCCGAGCTGCTTCGTCTGCGGACCGGCGAACCAGGGCGGTCTGCAGCTGAAGCCGGGGCCGATCGGCGACGGGCGTACGGCGTGCACCTGGAAGCCCGCCGCGGACCTCGCGACCGGCGGACTGGTCGACGAGGTGTTCCTGTGGGCGGCGCTCGACTGCCCCGGCGGCTGGACGATCGACCTCGAAGGCCGCCCCTCGGTGCTCGGCCAGCTGACCGCGTGCATCGACGCGCGACCGCAGGTCGGCGAGGAGTGCGTCGCGCTCGGCCGCTACCTCGGCGAGGACGGCCGCAAGACCTTCACCGCCAGCACCCTCTACGACGCCGACGGCCGCGTGCTCGCCCGCGCCAAGCACACCTGGATCACGGTCGACCCGGCTGCCTTCAATTAGCCACCCGGGCCGCGTGGGCGCGGACCTTGGCGCGATTGCCGCAGGTCGCCATCGAGCACCAGCGCCGGCGCCCGCGCGGGTCGAGGAACAACCAGCCGCAGGACGGGCACGTGCGGACGTGCTCGCGGGACGGGCCGGTGAGCAGGTCGCCGGCGAGCAGGGCGAGATTGTGGAGCGGGAGCGCCAGGTCCTCGCGCAGCTCCCAGGTCAGTCCGTCGTCGGTGGAGACCAGCCGACGACCGCCGTACGCCTTCTCGATCAGCCGGGCGGCCGCCTCGAAGGTCGTCCCGGCCGCCTGGTCGGTGAGGACGTCGTACAGATCGACGCGGAAGTCCAGGGTCGCCTGGAGCCGCCTGGCCGCCTCGGTCGAGCTGCTGCCGGCCTGCTCGATCAGCCGGAACACGGTGGCCGGTGACAACAGGCCGATGTAGGAGTTCCAGATCAGGAAGGCCTCGTACGACGTCAGCCACTCGGTCCGGGCGGGGCCACGGGTGGTCCACTCGGACCGGGTGTTGACGAAGTCGAGGACCGGATGCGCGCCGACCGGCTTGGGCAGGACGACACCCTGCACAAGCTCGAGGTGGGACGGCAGCGCATTCATCGGGGACTACCTGGCGGGCTGGGTGGGCTGGTCGCCGGGGGTCGACGGCGTGGTGGTCGGCACCGGGATGCTGACGTTGCCGTTCTGCGGGATGACCATGAACTGGATCTTGCCCGACTCGATCGCGGTCTTCAGCAGGTAGCCGTTCGCACCGAGCATCGCGACCTGCTGCTTGACCGACTGCAGCTCGACGTTCACCTGCTGGTTCTTCTGCTCCTGGGTGGCCTTCGCCAGCTCGGCGCGCTGCTTGGCCTCGAGCCCGTCGATGATGCCCTTGTCCAGCGGCATCGGCTTCTGGATCGTGAACGACAGCTCGCCGCAGTCGTTGCTGCCGTTGTAGCCCGGGCCGCAGAAGTAGTCACCGCCGACAGCGGCCGGCAGCAGCCGGGTGAACTCCTTGGCCGCCGCGCTCTGGAACGCGGACTTCTTCGCCTCGTTGTTGTAGAGCTCGGCCCAGCCGTAGTTGGTCGCGACCGCGGCCAGCGCCCGGTCGATCTGCGGCCGGAAGTAGCTCTGCAGCATGTCGTTCCAGCCGCTCTCCTCGTAGGCCTCGGTCTTCAGGCCGATCCGTTCGTGGAAGGACTTGATCACGTCCTTGTCCCGGTTCAGCGTGAAGTACACCTGGACCCGGACGCCGAGCCGGACGTTGTCCTTGCTGACCACGGTGACCTCGTCGGCCGCGTCGGTGTCGGCGCCGTCACCGCCGATGATGTAGGAGCGCTGGTCGATCGGGTAGGTGTAGAGCGTGTCGCCGGGGCCGATCAGCTCGTTCGTCGAGCCCGGCGGGACGATCGACTTGAACTTCTTGTCCTCGATCACGCCGCCGCCGTAGTGCAGGCCGATCCGGTTCGCGTCGGTGTTCGCGAAGTTGAAGATGTTGAACAGCGCGATGATCACGATCACCGCGACGATCAGGCCGCCGATCACCTTGGCCTTCACGCTGCCGCCGCCCTTGGGCTTGATCGCGGCGGCTGCGTTCCCCAGTTTTGCCATCAGTCGTCGATCTCCTTGCGTTCCACCAGGCGCCGTACGTCGGCGAGGGTCAGGTCGGCGGTGACCGCGACGTCGCGCGGTACCGACGGATGCGAGCTGAGCGTACGCAGGCCCTGCTCGGCAGCCGCGACCGCCCGCTCGAGCGACCTGACCTCGCGTGTCAGTGCCCGGTGTTCGGCGTTGACCTCGGCCAGCGCCTGCTCTGCCTGGACGGCCCGGCGGTACGACGCCCATCCGAACCAGGCGGTTCCGATCAGTACCAGCAGCGGGATCAGACCCAGTTCGATCATGTCCCGATTGTCGTTCATCCCAGGGCGAAAAACGGTTGAACCGTTGACCGCCGGACAGTAAGTTCGCAGTACACGCGAAGGGAGGTGGTCCAACGCATGAATTGCTATCGGACTCGTGAGGTGGCGGCGGGCTAACCGCCAACCACAGTTAAGTGGGCAAGTGGTCGGCCAATACAACGCCAGCCACCGGGCCTGCGGGCAGTCAGGTAGTCCGCCTGACCCTGAGTTCGGCCACCCGGTCGTGTCTCTGGAAGCGCCCGCAGGCTTTTTTATGCCCCGGCTTCTTCGTCGGCCGGCGGGCAGTCCAGGCCGAGCGCCTCGCCGATCTCCCGGAGCTGCGCCTCGAAGTAGGCGCCGGCGTCCGGCAGCACCCAGTGCAGCTGACCGAAGACCTCCATGCAGATCAGGCCGTAGAGCCTGGTCCAGTAGGTCAGCGACAGGTAGATCGCGCCGGGCGGCATGCCCTGGAAGTGCTCCGATTCCGCCGTCAGCTGGGCGATCAGCTCCTTGCCGAGCAGCTCGTCGGGCGGGTACGGGAACGGCTTCCAGTGCCAGATCTGCGCGACCAGTTCCTTGAAGACCGCACCGAACCGCATTGCCGCCTGATGCCCGGGCGTCTCGTCGTGACCGTCCGCGTCCGTCATCGGGACCGCCGTACCGAAGAGCAGGGCGAACTCGGCCGGATGCGCCAGCCCCCAGTCCCGCAGGCCGTTCGCCAGCAGGTACAGCCGCTCGCCCAGGTCCGGCACGTCTTCGGTCGTCTGCAACTGCATCAGCGCTGTCGTCAGCTCGTCGTACAGATCGGCGATCATCGCGCCGATCAGCGCCTCGTGGCTCGGGAAGTACCGGTACAGCGCGGGCGGGGTCAGGCCGAGCTCGCGCGCCACCGCCCGCAGGCCGACCGCGGCCGAGCCGCCGCTGACCAGCAGCCGGCGTGCGGCCGCCTTGATCTCGGCCAGCGTCGCAGCTCGCCGCCGGTCCCGGCTTCCACCGTCCTCCACCAGAAAACTCTCCTTGACATCGCGGTAGGGCCGGAGTTTAGAGTGAACACCGTTAACAGTTAACGCTGTTCACTCAAGCTCCTGCCGCTCAAATCTACTCGCTGGGGAGAGTTTCGTGTTCGAGACGCTCGGCCACTTCACATACCGGCGCCGCCGTCTGGTGCTCGCCCTCACCGGTGTCTTCGTCGTCCTCGGACTGGCCTGGGGTACCGGCGTGTTCGGCTCGCTGGCGAACGGCGGCTTCGACGCGCCGGACACCGAGGCCGCGAACGCCGTCGCGACGATCGAGCAGAGCGTCGGCCGCACCGGCACCGACGTCGTCGTCCTGTACCGCAGCCCGTCCGAGACCGTCGCCGACCCGGCGTTCAAGCAGTCCGTCGAGAACCAGCTCGCCGGGTTGCCGACCGCCGACGTGACCGGGGTTTCGACGTACTGGAGCACGAAGTCGCCGGTATTCGTATCCAAGGATCAGCACAGCACGTACGCCGTGCTCACGCTGGCCGGCGCCGATCAGGAGGCCCGGCTGGAGACGTTCCACCGGATCGCCTCGAAGGTCCGCACCGCGCCGCCGGGGCTGGAGACGAAGGTCGGCGGCGAGATCGCGGTCTTCGACGAGGTGAACACCCAGACCGAGCACGACATCGTCAAGGCCGAGTCGATCTCGACGCCGATCGTGCTGGTGCTGCTGGTGCTCGTCTTCGGCGGTCTGGTCGCGGCCTCGCTGCCGCTGTTCGTCGGCGCGCTCGCGATCCTCGGCTCGTTCGTGCTGCTGCGCGGGTTGTCGGCGGTCACCGACGTGTCGATCTTCTCGATCAACATCGTCACGATGATCGGGCTCGGGCTGGCGATCGACTACGCGTTGTTCATCGTCACCCGGTTCCGCGAAGAACTTGCTCGCGGCAACGATGTCGAGGCGGCGCTGACCGCGACGATGGCGACGGCCGGGCGGACGGTCGCGTTCTCCGGGGTGACCGTCGGGGTGGCGATCAGCAGCCTCGTGCTCTTCCCGGTGATGTTCCTGAAGTCGATGGCCTACGGCGGTGCTGCCGCCGTGGCGATCGCGATGATCGCGGCGCTCACCGCGCTACCGGCGTTGCTCGCCGTTCTCGGGCACCGGGTGAACAGCCTGCGAATCTTCAAGCCGCGCAAGGCTTCCGCTTCCCACGGCGCCTGGTACCGCTTGGCGCACAGTGTGATGAGGCGGCCCGTGCGGTACGTGCTGGTGCTCGTCCCGGTGCTGCTGATTCTGGGGATCCCGTTCCTGTCGGCGCAGCTGGGCGGCGTCGACCATCGATCGTTGCCGCCGGGCGCTACCTCGCGGACGGTGACCGAGACACTGCAGCGGGACTTCCCGGGAGCCGGCGGGTCGGACATCTACGCGGCGGTGCGGTTCGACGCCGCCCCGGGCGATCCGGCGGTGGCGTTGGCGCCGTACATCTCCCGGCTGCAGCAGGTGCGGGACGTGGAGAACGTGCGGATCGGTGGTTACGCCAACGGTGTCGCGTCCGTTGTCGCGCACACCCATTTCACCGGGCAGGAGTTGGCGGCGCGGGACGTCGTACACGGGGTGCGGGCGGTGCCGGCGCCGATCGGGACGCAGGTACAGGTCGGTGGTGAGACGGCGGCGGTGATCGATCTGCTGCAGGTGCTGAAGGAGCGTGCGCCGTACATGGGCGGGTTCATCGTGGTGGTCACGTTCGTGCTGCTGTTCATGGCCTTCGGCTCGTTCGTGCTGCCGGCGAAGGCGTTGCTGATGAACGTGTTGTCGTTGTCGGCGGCGTTCGGGGCGATGGTGTGGATCTTCCAGGACGGGCACCTGTCGGGGTTCCTCGGGTTCACACCGGCCGGGTTCCTGGACGCGACGAACCCGGTGCTGCTGTTCGCCGTACTGTTCGGGCTGTCGATGGACTACGAGGTGTTCCTGCTGAGCCGGATCCGGGAGGAGTACGACCGGACCGGCGACAACACCGAGGCGGTCGCACACGGGCTGCAGCGCACGGGCGGGATCATCACCAGTGCGGCGTTGCTGCTGATCATCGTGGTGGCGGCGTTCGCCACGTCGGGCATCGTGTTCGTGAAGATGATCGGCGTCGGACTGGTGATCGCGATCGCGCTGGACGCGACCTTCGTCCGGGCATTGCTCGTGCCGGCGACGATGCGGCTACTCGGCCGGGCGAACTGGTGGGCGCCGAAGCCGCTCGTGCGCTGGTGGGATCGCCACGGCTTCCGCGAGTCCGACGAGCCTCAGGGCTGGAGCCGGACCAGCTCCCAGGAGTCGCCGGAGCTGGTGCGGCGGTAGGCCAGGCGGTCGTGCAGCCGGCCGACGCGGCCCTGCCAGAACTCGAACGCTTCCGGGGCGACCAGGTAACCGCCCCAGAAGTACGGCGTGGAGATCTCGGTGCCCTCCGGCCACTGGCGCTCGTACGACTCGTACTGCAGGTCGAGCTCCTCCCGGGAATCGACCGGCCGGCTCTGCTGGGACGCCCACGCGCCGAGCTGTGACTCGCGTGGCCGGCCGGCGAAGTACTCGTCCACTTCATCGCCCGGCAGCTTGGTGACCGTGCCCTCGATGCGGATCTGTCGCTCCATCGCGTGCCATGGGAACACCAGCGCGCAGTGCGGATTGGCGGCCAGGTCGTCGGCCTTGCGGGACTGCTGGTTGGTGTAGAAGACGAATCCCCGCTGGTCGACGCGCTTCAGCAGCACCGTCCGCGCCGACGGCCGGCCGTCCCCGTCGGCCGTGGCCAGCACCATGGCGTTCGGCTCGGCCAGCCCGGCGTGCCGGGCCTGCTGCAGCCAGGTTTCGAACTGCTGGATCGGGTCGGGGGCCAGTTGGTCCTCGAGCAACTCCCCCAGCCCGTACGTACGCCGCATCTCCGCAAGGTCCACGCTTCGAGCCTACTGGGAAGAAAAACGCAACCGCCCCTTTGCTCCGCTCAGGGGCGGGAGAGGGGGAGGGCGGGAGAGGGGTGGACCGCATCCGTTGCTCAGGGGTGGGTCAGGGGAGGTGGCGGTTTACCTCGGCGAGGTGTTGATCGAAGGTGGCTCGCCAGAGGGCCTGGCGCAGGGTTGCCTCGCCGCCTGCCGAGCTTGCGCCGGCTACCGAGGCGGCCCACAGCGTGCTGAGGTCGCCGAAGCCTTCGACGTCGGTGAGCAGCGGCTCGATCAGGTCGCGGTCGACGGCCGAGGCCAGGTTCCTCCGGATCTCGTTCGGGGTGAACGGCGTACCCCCTCGACGCAGCGGCTCGACCTCGTAGAAGTAGTCGAGCATCGTCGCATCCTCGATACCGGTGTCGGCAGCGGTCTGCAGCACGCGGTCGATCCGCCCGGTCACGGCGGCACGGGCCGCCTGCGTCGGGCCGGCGGCCGGGATCAGCCTGGTCTGCAGATGATTGCTGAAGGCACGCAGTTTGTCCGGCAACGACAGCGCGTCGAGTTCCGTCACATTGCGCGGATAGAAGTAGCCGTGGGCAACCTCACCGACCGGCTCGGTCGTGGCGAACCCGTCAGGC
Source organism: Kribbella sp. NPDC051586 (assembly GCF_044453965.1). Taxonomy (NCBI): domain Bacteria; kingdom Bacillati; phylum Actinomycetota; class Actinomycetes; order Propionibacteriales; family Kribbellaceae; genus Kribbella; species Kribbella sp. NPDC051586. Next base: position 12,093 of record NZ_JBITDF010000001.1, read on the forward strand.
GGAGCCTCGAACAGCCGGTTGGACGACGCGAGTCCCTCCGCGTACCTGTGCCAGTCGAGGGCCCGCCCGATCAGCTCCACCGGCTCCGGCCGGACAACCGCCTGACGGTGGCCGTCGGCAACGATGTGTGTTGCTCCGGGTACAGCCAGCACACCGTCGTACGGCGTGCTGTCGTCCATGAACCACCCGCAGGCCGCGGCGAAGGTCCAGCCCCGCGACGAGGCGACGGCCGGCACCCCCGCGAAGAGGAGCGCCGCGACCGGCCGATTGGTCCAAACGCACCCGTCCGGCAGCCGCAGTTCGAACAGCCGGTCGAGCTCCGGCGGCTCCTCGGCCGGAGTCACCTGGGGCCGAGCGCCGTAATACGCCTCCACGCGGGCACGACCGGCCGCGGCGCGTGCGGCGCTGTCGAAGGTGTGGGCGACCAGGGTGTCCATGCAGAGCCTGATGCGGGCTCCGCGGCGAAAGTTATTGCGGCGGCCGCTGGCCCGGGTACTGCGGTGGCTGCTGGCCTTGGTACGGCTGCTGCGGCGGTTGTTGCTGTTGGCCCGGGTAGCCGCCCCACTGCTGCTGCGGCTGCTGCTGCGGGTAACCGGGCTGATACCCACGGCTGTCCTGTAGTTGCCCCGGGCCTGCCATGAGCTTCGCCACCTTGGCGTCGACGGCCCAGCGACGCATGCCGACCAGGAGCAGCGGTATGCCGAGCAGAACGGCCGACCCGTCGGACAGCAGGTACGAAACGCCGAACCGCGTGCCCGGCAACTGGAAGAGCTTCACCACGTCGATCGCCTGCGCCACCGGCAGCAGGATCACGGCGAGTCCGGAAGCGGTCAGCAACAGTCCGGCGCCGGTGGTCACACCGGACCCGATCGCCGGCGCCATCATCAGGAGTCCGAGCACGACCGCGATGGCGACCACCGCCGCCAGCCACGGCAGCACCTGGCCGAGGTCATGGCGGAACGTCTGGACCCGCAGGATCAGCCGGGCGGTCGCGTACGACGCGCCGACCAGTCCGGCATAGGCGGCGATGACGCCGATCACGAGCCCTAGGGCGGGGAGGGGCTTGGCCATGCCGTCGACACTAGACCTGTGACCGGTCCACCGAGCTGTGACCGGCTCGAACCGGTCACAAAGCTGTGTTGTCACCAGTTCCGAGAACTATGCTGCGGGAGCGCCGACACGAGGACGAGGGAGTCGCATGTCTGATCCAAGGACCGAGGTGCAGCACGGGCTGGAAGGCGTGGTCGCCTTCGACACGCAGATCGCCGAGCCGGACAAGGAAGGTTCGGCGCTCCGCTACCGCGGCGTGGACATCGAGGACCTGGTCGGTCGTGTGCCGTTCGAGAACGTCTGGGGCCTGCTGGTCGACGGCGCGTTCACCCCGGGCCTGCCGCCGGCCGAGCCGTTCCCGCTGCCGGTGCACACCGGCGACGTCCGGGTCGACGTACAGTCCGCGCTCGCGATGCTCGCACCCGCCTGGGGTCTGCGGCCGCTCTACGACATCGACGACGTGCAGGCCCGTGACGACTTGTCCCGGGCGGCGGTGATGGCGCTGTCGTACGTCGCACAGGCGGCCCGCGGCGTCGGCCACCCGATGGTGCCGCAACGCGAGGTGGACAAGGCGAAGACGATCACCGAGCGGTTCATGATCCGCTGGCGCGGCGAGCCGGACCCCAAGCATGTGCAGGCGGTCGACGCGTACTGGACGTCCGCGGCCGAGCACGGCATGAACGCGTCGACGTTCACCGCCCGGGTGATCGCATCGACCGGTGCGGACGTCGCCGCGGCGCTGTCCGGTGCGGTCGGCGCGATGTCCGGTCCGCTGCACGGCGGTGCGCCGGCGCGGGTGCTGACGATGATCGAAGGCGTGGAGCGGTCCGGCGACGCACGCTCGTACGTGAAGGGCTTGCTGGACGCGGGCGAGCGGCTGATGGGCTTCGGGCACCGCGTGTACCGCGCCGAGGACCCGCGCGCCCGGGTGCTTCGCCGTACGGCGCGTGAGCTGGACGCACCGCGGTACGAGGTCGCGGAGGCGCTGGAGCAGGCCGCGCTGACCGAGCTGCGCGAGCGCCGGCCGGACCGCGTGCTGGAGACGAACGTGGAGTTCTGGGCGGCGATCGTGCTGGACTTCGCCGAGGTGCCGCCGCCGATGTTCACGTCGATGTTCACTTGCGCACGGACAGCCGGCTGGAGTGCGCACGTCCTGGAGCAGAAGCGGACCGGCCGGCTGATCCGGCCGTCGGCGATCTACTCCGGCCCCGCGTCCCGCCCCGCCGACGCCATCGAGGGCTGGAACCCGGACTGGGCGTAGCTAGCGGTCCTGGCTCGGGGTGCGGCCGGTGCGTTGTTTGTACTGCCGGCTGAAGTACGGGACGTCGGTGTAGCCGAGGGCCGTGGCTGTCTCGGTGACAGTCATGCCGCTCTCGGTGAGCAGTTGGTGCGCGCGGTCGATCCGGGCCTGGATCAGGTACTGCGCCGGTGACATCCCGAACTGCGCAACGAAGCGGCGGGTGAACTGCGCCCGGCTGAGCGAAGCTTTGGACGCCATCTCCGCGACGGTCCAGTCGCGGCCGGGATCCTGACGGAGTTGACGGGCGATCTCGTCGACCGCGGTGTCGGTGACGCTGCGGCCCGGGTTGTGGACAGCGTCCCAGATCAGTGCGATCAGTTGCTCGAGGCACAGTTCCGCCTGGCGCCGGCCGAGTACGTCCTGCCGGCGGTACGACGCGTCGCTCGTACGGGCGAGAACGCCGAGCAGTTCGCGGTCCATCACCTCGCCCCAACGTGGGTCGGGTGCCGCTCCTGTTGTCTGGAAGTGCATCCCGAAGACCAGCAGCCGTCGGTGCGGGTCATGGGTGGCGCGCGGGGCGTCGCCGGGCTGGAACACCGCGCAGACACCGGGGTGCAGATCCTGACGGTCGCCGTCGAGCACCAACTCGCCACGACCGTCCATCACGCACCAGAGCAGGTGGTCCGCGAGCGGGCGCGAGGTCCAGGACCAGCTCGGCTCACACCGCCAGAAGGTCGGCGCGGACATCCGCTCGAGCTCCAGTCGATGCAACAAAAGTTCAACTCCTCGCGCAAATCCTCCATGGTCCGGTCCCGGTACCAGGCAGGAGAATTGGTCCCGTCAGGCAGCGTAGGGCACAGACGCGGGAGTTGTGCATGAGCGTTTCATCCAATGTCGACACCGTACTTCGGGAAGAGTTCGAGCAGACCGGGTTCGCGCTGGTGCGTGGGCTGTTCGGCGCCGACGAGGTCGACCGGCTGCGGGACCACTACATGGAGGTCCGGCAGCGCGGTCCGCGGGCGAACGACTTCGCCGGGCACGACTCCACCGACCGTGACCCGTTGAAGCGCTACCCGCGGATGGCGCAGATGCACCGGTGGGACGAGGCGTCGCTGCAGTGGATGATCGACCCGCGCATCGACGAGGTGATGACGGCGCTGCTCGGCAGGTCGCCGTACGCCGTCCAGACGATGGTCTACTTCAAGCCGCCGGGCTCCCGCGGACAGGCGCTGCACCAGGACAACTTCTACCTGAAGGCCGATCCGGGCACGTGTGTCGCCGCGTGGATGGCGCTCGACCGGGTCGACGAGGCGAACGGATGTCTCGAGGTCGTGCCCGGTTCGCACCGCTGGCCGATCCTCTGCACGGAGAAGGCCGACACCACGGTCAGCTTCACCGATGTCACGGTGCCGCTGCCTTCCACCGGGTCCGCCGTACCGGTGGAGATGGAGCCGGGTGACGTGTTGTTCTTCCACGGGGCGCTGGTCCATGGCAGCAACCCCAACGTCACCACGGACCGCTTCCGGCGGGCGCTGATCGGCCACTACATCGAGGGCGAGGCGGAGCGGGTGGCGCAGTACTACCACCCCGCGCTGCGGATGGACGGGACCGAGCTCACGCTCGAAGTGGCCGAAGGCGGCGGTGCCTGCGGCGAGTGGACCGAGACCCCGGACGGGCCGGTCGCGGTCCTGACCGGCACCCAGACCATCACGCGCAAGCACGAGTAGTCCGTGCGGTGAGCCCCCGGGCGGCGGGCTGGGCCGGGTGTGCGAGGATGGGGTGCGCTGACAGCGTCGTCGGCTTTCTGAAGTGCAGACGACGAAGGGAACACGCTGGTGACCAGCGACATTCAGATTCCTGCTGAGCTCAAGCCCGCTGACGGCCGCTTCGGTTCGGGCCCGTCGAAGGTCCGTCCGGAAGCCGTCGCCGCACTGGCGACCGAGGGCGCCAAGCTGCTCGGCACCTCCCACCGCCAGGCCCCGGTGAAGAACCTGGTCAAGCGCGTCCAGGAGGGCGTGGCCGACCTGTTCCAGCTGCCCGAGGGCTACCAGGTCGTGCTCGGCAACGGTGGATCCACCGCGTTCTGGGACGTGGCGACGTTCGCGCTGATCCGGGAGAAGAGCCAGCACCTGAACTTCGGCGAGTTCTCGTCCAAGTTCGCCAAGGCCGCTCAGCAGGCGCCGCACCTGGCCGACCCGTCGGTGATCAAGTCCGAGCCCGGCACCCGTCCGGTCGCGGTGGCCGAGGCCGGCGTGGACCTGTACGCGTGGCCGCACAACGAGACCTCCACCGGCGTGATGGCGCCGGTCAAGCGCGTCGCCGGCGCCGACGAGGGTGCGCTGGTCGCCATCGACGCCACGTCGGGTGCGGCCGGTCTGCCGGTCGACATCAACGAGGCCGACGTCTACTACTTCGCGCCGCAGAAGGGCTTCGCGTCCGACGGCGGCCTGTGGATCGCGCTGATGAGCCCGGCGGCGCTCGCCCGGGTCGAAGAGATCACCGCGTCCGGCCGCTGGATCCCGGCGTTCTTGGACCTGGCGACCGCGGTCGACAACTCGAGCAAGAACCAGACCTACAACACGCCGTCGCTGGCCACGCTGTTCCTGATGGCGGAGCAGACCGACTGGATCAACAACCAGGGCGGTCTGGAGTGGAGCGTCGCCCGGACGACGGACTCCAGCAACCGGCTGTACACGTGGGCGGAGAAGTCGGAGTACGCCACCCCGTACGTCGCCGACCCCGACGCCCGCTCGCTCGTCGTCGGCACCATCGACCTCGACGACGCCATCGACGCCACCGCGGTCGCGAAGGTCCTGCGCGCCAACGGCATCGTCGACACCGAGCCCTACCGCAAACTCGGCCGCAACCAGCTCCGCGTGGCGATGTTCCCCGCGGTGGACCCCGACGACGTCGAGAAGCTGACCCAGGCCATCGACTACGTGGTCGAGAACCTCAAGTAACCCACTCCGCCGAACAGCCGCCGTACCTTGTCCGGGTGCGGCGGCTGCCTCGTGTTGTGAAGGGTCAGAAGTCGATCCGGAAGACTGCGCGGCGGTTGCCCGGGCGATTCACCTCGGTGAAGCCCGCGGTGGTGAAGGTCGTGAGAGTGCCGACCGCGCCACCATCGACGAGGTCCGGGTAGCCCTCGATGGCGCGAGCACCGCGTTCACGGGCGAAGGCAACGGTGGCGCGGGCGAGGGCTCGGCTGATGCCTCGGCGGCGGTAGCCGGCGCGGGTGACGAAGCATGTCACGGCCCAGACGGTGGGGTCGGTCCTGTCCTCGTTGCGGCCGAGCCAGGGCACGCGGAAGTCGCGTAGCAATCTCGGATGGTCCGACCTCGGCGCTACGGCGCACCAGCCGACGGGCTCGCCGTCGAGGTAGGCGACCAGGCCGCTGGTCTGCTGTGCTTTCTTGTTTCCGCAGGAGGTCTGGTCACGCAGCCGGGCGGCTAGTTCGTCGGGGCCTTCGGAGCCCCACGACTCCTTCGGCAGCATCCGGAACCGCTGGCACCAGCACCGCGCTGGATCACCGGCCGCGAAGACCGCTTCCAGGTCCTCCTGCGTCGCCTCGTTGGCCGGAACGATCGTGAGCTGCTCGAAGGTGACCGGTTCGCGCGATCCCGCCGGCCGCGGCACGGCAACCCGCCTCGCCTGGGCCGGCTTCCGCTGCACCTGATTCCCCTGCACCTGATTCCCCTGCACCAGCTTGCGAGTCGGTGCGGCGAACGTCAGCCGCAGATCCACCTCATCGCCCGCATCCAGCCCGGCCGGCTTGCGTACAGCGTCCTTCAGCGGCAGCACGTAGCCGCCGTCCTTCGACCACAGCGACGTCTTCCACTCGGTGCTGCCGAGGCAAGCGCGGATCGGCAGCATCCCCCAACTGTTGTAGCCAGCGGCCGACGCGGCGGCCCGCAAGGCGACAGCTTCCTGCTCCGGGACCGGCACGAAGTAGTACGGCGCCGGACCACGCCACTCGAAGATCTCGCCGCTGAACTCGTGATCCATGACCCCGATGCTAGGCCTGGTTCCGGACGGACAGCTTCCGGATTCGTCCTTGGGGTGCGGATCAGGCGTGAGGTCAGGCGTGCGGGCGGCGGTGTCCGGTGGGTTGTGACTGGCCGGTCAGGCGGTCGTTCTCGGCTTGCCGGTCCTGGCGCTCACGGCGGCCCGGCGGGAACGTGACGATCGTGATGATGAGCGCGAACAGGCTGGCGCCAACGATGATCCAGCGCAGGTTGTGACTCTTGCCCGAGCTGGTGCTGCCGGCGTCGGAGGTCGTGGCCGGCTTGGACGTCGCACCGGCGGACGGCGGCGTGGATGCGGGTGCCTTGGCGGGAGCCGTCAGCTGGTACACAGCCGAGTTGGCGCCTTCGCTGCCGACGAGGACCATGTTCTCGGTGGGGCCGACCGCCACGGTCTCGCCCTGCCCCAGGACCGCGGCGCCGCGGGCGATCGCGGTCGGGGTGTCGCCCCAGGCAACCGTTGCGACGTCGGTGTACGTCCGCAGGACCACGCGTTGGCCGTCGGGCAGGAACGTCCCGTCCGTGATGATCCCGGACGGCGCCGGTGCGAGCTTGGAGAGGTCGTTGGTGCCCTGGCGGGACGGGGCCGGCGGGGCGGCGTAGATGGCGCCGGTGCCCTTGAGCTCCTTCGTCACGATGTACAGCTGGCTGGTGCCCGGCTCGATCAGCAGCGTCTCGGCGTCATGCGCGCCGTCGGGGTACTTGAAGTCGAACTGGTGGTACTTGAGGTCGCCGTCCTCGAGCGTCTCCGGCTCCGGGATCGTGTAGATCTCGATCTGCTCCCGGCTGGCCTTGTTGTCGCCGATGTCCGCGATGTAGATCGTGCCGGTCCGGTCGACGCCGAGCGCCTCGACGTCGGTCACCTTCGCGCCGAACCGCAGTACCGCCTGCACCTTGCCGGTCGTCCCGTCGATGGCGAACACCCGGCCGGTGTCGCCCGAGTCGTTCACCGTGTAGTAGGTGCCGGGGTGCTTCACGCTCTTCGCCAGGCCGGACGACTCCTTGATCCGCTCGTCGCGGATCGTGAACAGCTTCTTCGGAACCGCCGGGGTCGGATCCGCGTCCACCGTCGCCGAGGCCGATGTGGGAAGCGCCACACCGGTCAACGCGCACAGCGTCGCCCCCAGCAGCGCGAACGCGGTCCGGACTCGTCTCACGAGACCACCTCGGGCGGCAGCAGGAGTTGGGCCAGGCGTGGATTGACCTGCCACTCGGTGACCAGGGCCTGGTACTCGGCCTGGAGGTCGGCGGGCGGCTTCGCGCCGGTCCGCGCAGCGCGGAGCAGCAGATTGCGCGGCGTGTGCTGACTGTCCACGAACTGCACGACCTCCACCCGGTAACCGACCTGTCGCAGCACCGCCGCCCGCAGTGAATCCGTCAGGACGTCGGCAAACCGCTCACGAACGATGCCATATCGCGTCATCAACGCATAAGGCGCCGGTGGTGTGACGCTCTTGAGCTGCTTTTGGATGTCGTGATGACAACATGGGGCCGCGAGCACCAGCGGAGCCTCCCAGCCGACGGCCCGCGCCAGCGCGTCGTCGGTGGCCGTGTCGCAGGCGTGCAGCGCCAGCACGACGTCCGGCCGGACGTCGAGCTCGGCCGCCTCGATGGTCGCGTCGACGAACCGCAGGTGGTCCTGCCAGCCGAGCGCCTCGACCACCCGGGCGTTCCGCGTGCGGGCTGCCGGGTTGTGGTCGATGCCGGTCATCCGCACGTCGTGCCCGGCCGCGGACAGCAGGTGGTACGCCGCCAGCGTGAGGTACGCGTTCCCGCAGCCGAGGTCGACGACCTGCAGCGGCCGGTCCGCCGCGATCCGCCCGGCCCCGATGGCCTCGTCGAGCGCAGGCTCCAGCAGCTTGCAGAACTCGTCGATCTGCTTGTACTTCGCCTGCCGCGACGGCTTCACCCGGCCCTGGTGGTCGCTGATGCCGAGCTCGATCAGGAACGGCGCGGCCGGATCGAGCGCCCGCTGCTTCACCCGGTCGTGGCTGGTCTCCTGCTCCCGGCTGTCGTCCTGCCGGTGCAGCAGCTCCTTGCCCTTCTTGGTGTAGCGAAGCCGCAACGTCTCGCTCGTCGTCTCGACATGCCATGACCCGTACGGCAGGCCGAGGAGCTCGTCGACCGCCTTCGCCCTGTCGTCGGCGGCGACGTTGCGTGTGTGGGCCTGCCGCTCGTCGAACTCGGTGATCTGCAGGTGCCGCTGCCCCTTCAGATCGACGTACCGCACCTCGACCCGCAGGTAGGCCGGCGGCTCGAGCCCGCGGCGCCGGCCGGACGCGAGCGCCCGCACCAGACTGCTCTGGTCCAGCAGGGCAGCACGGACCATCTCCAGCGCGCCGGCCTCCGCCGACCGCGCCGGCTCGTCCGCCCGCACCACTGGTTGCATCGCGCCATTGTCTCCGACCCCTGCCCCCGATCTCAAAAGGGTCTCGGAAACCCACCGTCGCACCCCCCGAACTCCCCGTACATTTCCTCCGCTGGACGCGGCCCTCGAGCCGGTCGGCCTGACGGGGTCATTCGAGTTTTTGGTCGTCGGTCAGGAGGCCCAGGGCTCGGAGGCGGGTGGCGATGCCGCCTTCCTGGCGGCCGAGGGCGTCGACGAGTTCTTCCTTGGTGGCGCGCTTGTTGAACATCTCGATCAGGGTCTGCTCGTCCTCGGGGGTCCACTGGCTGAAGGCCTTCGGGTGGTTCTTGCGGGCCTGCTCGATCTTGCGGGTCATCGAGCGCGGGTTGAGCAGCTCGAGGGAGCGGATCCGGGCCTGGCGATGCCGGCCGACCTCCTCGCCCCCGCGCCAGAACACCACCGCCCCGTCGTCGAACGTCATCAGGTCGGCCGGGACGTCGCAGTAGTCGGCGTCCTCGAGCATCACGCGCATCATTACTGGTTCTCTCCATTCACGGTGGATGCGTGGTCGACAGAGAAGATGCCGCGATCCCCACCCGCCCGGACGCACCGATCCGCAGCCTGTGGACAACCAACCGCACAACTTCTTTGCAAAATCTCTTTGCAAAGAGTCTTTGCAGTCCTATGCTCGAGGCCATGAGCGACGAGAACGAGCCCGAGAGCACGGAGCCGGCGCGGACAGTCCGGCTGGACCGCCACCTGGTGCGGGCCCTGGCCCACCCGATGCGGAACCGGATCGTCGGCCTCCTGCGGGTCTACGGACCGCAGACCGCCACCACCCTGGCCGGCCGGCTCGGCGTGAACACCGGCGCGACCAGCTACCACCTCCGCCAGCTGGCCGACGCCGGCCTGGTGGTCGAGGACGACAGCCGCGGCAACGCGCGCGACCGCTGGTGGAAGGCCGCCCACCAAGGCACCGAGTTCAACAAGGCCGAGCTGCTGGAGCAGGAGCCCGAGCTGGCCCTGGGCTTCCTGCACGGAGTCGGGCAGACGTACGCCGAGAACATCTTCGGCTTCATCGACGCGATGCAGACGATGCCGGCGGACTGGCGCGACGCCAGCCTGCTGGGGGACTACTTCTTCCACCTGCGGGCCGACCAGCTCGACGCGATGATGCACGAGGTCGTGGCGGTGCTGGAGAAGTACAAGACACCCGACCTGACCGCTCCGCTGCCGGAGGGCGCCGAGCAGGTGACGGTCCAGATCCAGGCCTTCCCGCGCGAGACGCGGTAGCGGGACAAGGGGTGAGGCAGATGAGCGACAAGCGAAACCGGGCGCCGCTGATCGCGTTCCTGGTGGCGAACGTGGTGTCGGTCTGCGGCACCAGGGTGAGCGCCATCGCGATCCCCTGGTTCGTGCTGATCACCACCGGGTCGCCGGTGAAGACCGGTCTGGTGGCGATGGCGGAGATGACGCCGTTGGTCCTGGTCAAGGTCGCGGGCGGGCCGTTGATCGACAAGGTCGGAGCACGCCGGATCAGCATCGTCGCGGACACCGCGAGTACGGCGATAGTCGGTCTGGTGCCGCTGCTGCACACACTCGGCCTACTGCACTTTCCGGCGCTTCTCGTGCTGGTTGCGATCGCCGGCGCCTGCCGAGGACCAGGCGACTCCGCCAAGGAGACACTCATCCCCGACATCGCCCGTGCGGCAAAGGTTCCGCTGGAGCGAGTGACAGGCCTGGAGAGTACGACGGAACGCCTCGCCGGCTTCTTCGCGTACGCATTGGCCGGCGGACTGATCACCCTGGTCGGCGCGGTCAACGCGCTCTGGATCGACGCCGCGTCGTTCGGCATCTGCGCGCTCCTCATCGCCCGCTGGATCCCGAAGCACGCCAAGCAGGAATCCATGGACGAGGTGGAGCAGGGCTACGGCCAGAGGCTGCTCGAGGGCTGGCACTTCCTCCACACGGACAGGCTCCTGCTCCCACTGGTCACCATGATCGCCGTGACCAATCTGCTCGACGCCGCGACCAGCACGGTGCTGCTGCCGGTCTGGATCAAATCGCACGGCTACGGCCCCGGACACACCAGTCTGGTCCTCACCGCGTTCGGTGTGACGGCCACCGCGTTCGCCTTGCTGGCCTCGGCGATCGGCGACCGGATCCCCCGCAAGCTGATCTTCACCCTGGCCTTCCTCATCGCCGGAGCACCGCGGTTCGTCGCGATGGCGAGCGACGCCCCGGTCTGGGCCCTGATGGCGGTGTACGCCGTCGGCGGCATCGGAGCCGGCTTCATCAACCCGATCCTCGGCGCCATCCGCGTCGAACGGATCCCCCACCACCTCCTCGGACGGGTCAACTCGCTGACCAATGCCGCCTGCTGGACCGGCGTACCGCTCGGTGGCGTGGTCGCGGGCGTCGCCATCGCCGCGATCGGTTTCGCGCCCGCGGCGCTTGCCGGCGGCGCGATCTACCTGATCGCGACCATGTCACCGGTGCTGATCGGCCGGCACGAGAACTGGAAAGCTACACCGGATCCGACGGATCCTCCGGAAACGGCGGCTGATCGGGATCGGGTGGCAGTCGCAACGCCTTGACCTTCGTGGCGCTTTCCAGCTCACGCCGCATCCGGTCCCGCTCCGCGCGCAGCAGGCCGAGCATCACCAGGTCCAGCAGCATCCCACCGGCGGCCGCGAACTGCGTGGCGGCGAACTGGAAGACCTGCGTCATCAGCAGCGACACCAGGACCGCCAGCTCGAACAGCCGCACCGCCCTGACCCGATTGCCCTTGCGCAGCGTCAATGCACCGCGCACGGTGAACGTTGCTGACAGCAAGCTTCCCGCGGTCACCCCGAGCACCGGCAGGTGATTGAGGCCGTTACCGACGACGATCGCGATGACCAGCGCACCAACCACCTGAGCGGCGAGTACGGCGACTGCGACGCGCGGCGCCTTCGGGTGGGTGGCGAGCCGCTCGAACCCACGCTGCAGCGCCCGCCAGGCCGCGTCGACCGGAGCGGCCAGCTCGACCTCGTCGGCGGGGCAGGCGGCCAGCAGCTCCCGGGTCTCCTGCCGCCCCTGAATCTGCCGGGGCACCGCGCGCAGCAGCTCCGACGCCTCCGCGCGACGACGCCGGGACAGGCCGCCGGCGACCCCCTCGACGGCGTGGTCGATGACGTTGGCCAGCTCCTCGCGCGGGTCGATCGGCCGCCGCGTAGTCAGGAACCGGAACCCCAGCACGATCAGCACGAAGACGACGTACACGATCGCCGCCGTCGGCTTGTAGAAGTAGTTGTTGTCCGAGGTGACGAACTTCCCCACCTCGTCGATGAACAGCCCGAAGCCGATCCCGCCGACAGTCGCCGCAGCCGGCCGGACCACGGGTCCGACGTACCCGAGCAGGAGTGAGATCGCGATCAGCATCAGCAGTCCGCCGGGGAGAACGTGCGCGATGTGCAGCCCCTTGCCGCCGATCTGCGGGTAGCCGCTCAGGCTGAGGATCAGCCGCGTCACCAGCACCGTCGCCACTCCGGACACCACGAACGTGGTCAGGTGCTCCCCCGACCGCACGTTGCGAACCAGGCCGGCCCGCATCAGGTACGACGACCGCCCACTGGAGCTCATGCGCCAGAACCTTAGCGGCGGCCCCGGTTTCACGCTTATGAATACGAATGCACTCCGCTCTTGCGGATCGCCCGGCGGTCACTTAATCTCTCGCATAGCGGAACACCACTTCCACAAAGTGGATGCCTGCACGCGCCCAAACACCGGCCGATGCCCTTCCGGAGAACCCATCCGAAGGTCTCGGCCGATTTTCCAGCCAGTTTCTACATCGGTGAAGAAGGACTCCTGAGAGGAGGCCACCATGAGCATGAGAACCGAGGTCTCTGCTCCGTCCGGCGGTGAGCCGACAGCCGACGTTCCTCCCGGCGGCCCTCCGGCAGCACGCCTCAAACCCACCCGGCGCACGGATCGGGTCGCCTACGTCTTCCTGCTCCCGTGGTTCGCCGGCCTGGTGCTGCTGACGGCCGCGCCGCTGCTCGGATCGCTGTACCTGTCGTTCACCAGGTTCAACCTGCTGCAGTCCCCCGCCTGGAACGGCTTCGGCAACTACGTGAAGATGTTCACCGACGACCCGCGCTACCTGCAGTCGTTGAAGGTCACCTTCATCTACGTCGCGCTCACCGTCCCGCTGCAACTGGGATTCGCGCTGGCGGTCGCCGTCATGCTGAACCGGCCGATGCGCGGGATGGCGCTGTACCGGTCGATCTACTACATCCCCTCGCTGCTCGGCGGCAGCGTCGCGATCGCGGTGATCTGGGGTCAGCTGTTCGACGACGACGGCGTGCTCAACGCCTTCCTCGCGTTCTTCGGCGTCGGCAGCCGCAGCTGGATCTCCAATCCCGACACGGCGCTCTACACGCTGGTGCTGCTGAACATCTGGCAGTTCGGTTCGCCGATGGTGATCTTCCTGGCCGGGCTCAAACAGATACCGCAGGAGCTGTACGACGCCGCGTCGGTGGACGGCGCGAACGCATGGCGGCGGTTCTGGTCGGTCACCGTGCCGCTGCTGACGCCGATCATCTTCTTCAACGTGGTGCTGCAGATCATCCAGGCGTTCCAGGCCTTCACCCCGGCGTACGTCGTGAGCGGCGGCAGCGGGGGCCCGTCGGACTCCACGTTGTTCTACACGCTTTACCTGTACCAGCAGGGTTTCACGAACCTGAACATGGGCTACGCCTCCGCGATGGCGTGGGTGCTGCTGCTGATCATCGCGATCTTCACGCTGATCAACTTCGGGCTCGCCCGCCGCTGGGTCTACTACGAGGACCGCTGATGACGACGCTCCAGCACGCTCCCGCAGCCCGGCGGCGCACCCGCAGGTGGCTCACCCACGTCGCCTTGATCGCCGGCACCCTGGTGATGGTCTATCCGCTGCTGTGGATGGTCGGCGGCTCCTTCAAGGACGAGTCCGACATCTTCTCGCAGCTCAACCCGTTCCCCAGTTCGCTCGACCCGCGCAGCTACATCGCCGGGTGGACGGCGACCGACCCCACCTTCACCCGGTTCTACATCAACTCCATGCTGATCGCCGTGCTCGCCGTGGCCGGCAACGTGATCGCCTGCACGCTCACGGCGTACGCGTTCGCCCGGCTGGAGTTCCGCGGCAAGAAGGTGTTCTTCGCGATCATGCTCGGCTCCATCATGCTGCCGGCGCACGCGCTGCTGATCCCGCAGTACGTGCTGTTCTTCCACCTCGGCTGGGTGAACACCTATCTCCCGCTGGTGGTGCCGAAGTTCCTGGCCACCGACGCGTTCTTCATCTTCTTGATGGTCCAGTTCATCCGCACGATCCCGCGCACGCTGGACGAGGCCGCGATGATCGACGGCTGCGGCAAGGTCCGCATCTTCAGCCGGATCATCCTGCCGCTGACCGGACCGGTGCTGATCACCACCATGATCTTCACCTTCATCTGGACCTACAACGACTTCTTCTCCCAGCTGATCTACCTGTCCTATCCCAGCAGCGAGACGGTCCCGGTCGCGCTGCGGCGGTTCGTCGACGCGACCGGCCAATCGTCGTACGGGCAGCTGCTGGCCATGTCGGTGCTGTCGCTGGTGCCGACCTTCATCGTCTTCCTCCTCGCCCAGCGCCGGATCGTCGAGGGCATCGCCACGACCGGCCTCAAGGGCTAGCCCGAAAGGAACCACTCATGACCACACCCATCGACCGGCGGCGCTTCTTGCAGGCCGGACTCGCGGCCGGCGTACTCGCACCTCTGCTGGCCGCCTGCAACCTCGACCCCGCCGCCAAGGAGGCGAAGAACTCGGTCCGCTTCTCGAGCTACGGGGACCCGACCAAGCTCGGCCTGCGCGGCAAGCTCGCGGACCAGTACACCTCGAGCCATCAGAACGTGAAGATGGTCTTCGAGGGCACCGCGACCGCGGAGTACTGGGACAAGCTCGCCACCCAGATGGCCGGCGGCAACGCCCCGGACGTGATCAACATCGACATCGCCCGGATCGGCCAGTACGGCGCGGCCGGAGCGCTGCAGTCCCTCGAGAAGTACATCCCGGACCCGATCGACACCAAACCGCTCGACCAGAACCTGCTCGTCCAGGGGCAGCTGAAGGGCCAGCAGTTCGGTATCCCGGTCGCGATGGGCGCGTACAGCATGGGGTACGACGTGACAGTGCTCGACCAACTCGGTCTGGAACACCCGAAGGAGACCTGGACCTGGGCCGAGTTCGCGACCCTGGCCAACCAGGTGCGGCAGAAGTCCGGCAAGAAGATCTACGGCGCGGAGGATCCCAGCGGGGACACGGCGTCGCTGCAGATCTTCCTGCGCGGTATGGGCCAGGACCTGTACAAGGACGGCGCGCTCGCCTTCACCGACGCCGCGCTGACCGAGTGGTTCGAGTACTGGGCCGCGCTCCGGGCCACCGGCGGCACGATCCCCGCCGACATCGCCGCCCAGGCCAAGTACGGCGACTGGCCGACCAGTCCGCTGGTCAAGAAGCAGGCGGCGCTCGCGCACATCCACACGCCCAACCTCAAGGGCGGTTTCCAGGATCTGACCAAGAACACCATCGACATCACCCTGCCGCCGCGCAACACCGCGGGCGGCAAGTGCGGGACCTTCCCGGCGCCGAGCAGCTACCTGTCGCTGAACGCCAAGAGTCAGCGCTCGGACGACGCCGCCGCGTTCATCAACTGGTTCACCAACGGCGCGGAGGCCGCGAAGACGCTGCGGCTGATCAGCGGACCGCCGGCCTCGGCCGAAGGCCGCGACGTACTGCTCAAGGGCAGTGACCTGTCGGCGAGCGAGAAGCAGGTGCTGGCCTACACCGACCTGGCCCTGAAGAACTCCTTCGCCCCGCCGCAGGCAGCCCCGGCCGCCTCGACGGCGGTCGGCGACCTGTTGCTGAAGGTCAGCCAGGACATCGCCTTCAAGAAGATCTCGATCAAGCAGGCCGTGCCGAAGTTCATGGCCGACGCCGGCAAGACCCTCGACGGCAAGTGATTGGAGCCCGATGAAAGAGCAGAACCCTGTCACCACCGGCCGGACCGCCGGCTGGGCGATCGAGCAGCTCGTCCAAGCCCTGGCCGAGAAGGGCATCACCGCCACCGACCCGCCGGTCCGGCTGGCCACGCCCGACGAGATCCCCACCGCGGCCGTCGCGGACGCGCCAGAGTCGTACGCCGTCGTCCGCGTCGACGACGAGATCGTTGTCGTCAGCAACGATGAGATCGGCCTCCGGTGCGGAGTGCTGGAGCTGGCGGACCGAGTGGCCGCGGGCGCGGATCTCGCCGGTACGACGCCGTTCGCCGAGCAGCCCGCCGTACCCGTCCGGGGTGTCGTGCGGTCGTTCTCCAGCGTGGACGAGGACACGGACTGGTTCCACGACCAGCAGTTCTGGACCGAGTACCTGACCTGGCTGGCCGCGTCCCGGTTCAACCGGTTCCACCTGGCGCTCGGCATGCAGTACAACTACGGCGCCGATCGGCGCGGCGCGACCGACAACTACCTGTGCCTGGCGTACCCGTTCCTGTTCGACGTGGACGGCTACGACGTACGGGCCGAGGGGGTCGGCGCGGACGAGCAGAAGCGCAACCTGGAGACCCTGCGCTTCATCGCCGCCGAGAGCAAGCGCCGGGGGCTGAAGTTCCAGCTCGGTCTGTGGAACCACGCCTACGACTACGGCCGGGACTCGGTCCACCGGTACCCGATCAGCGGGATCGGCCCGGACAACCACGCGGCGTACTGCAAGGCCGGCATCGCCAAGCTGCTGACCGAGTGTCCGGACATCGACGGGCTCACGTTCCGGGTGCACTACGAGGGCGGCATCCCCGACGACAAGCACGAGGTCTTCTGGCGCTCGGTCTTCGAGGGCGCGAACTCGGTCGGCCGGCCGCTCGAGATCGACATGCATGCCAAGGGGGTCGACCAAGCCCTGCTCGATGCCGTCGACCTGCCGAACCTGTCCCCGGTGCTGTCCGCGAAGTACTGGGCCGAGCACGTCGGGCTGCCGTACCACCAGGCCTCGATCCGGGCCAAGGAGACGGCCAAGCCGATCCCGGCCGGCCACGAGATGAAGGGCATCACCGAGTTCTCCCGCCGGTTCACCCGCTACGGGTACGGCGACTTCCTGCGCGAGGACCGGACCGTCGACCTGATGTTCCGGGTCTGGCCGGGGACCCAGAAGCTGTTGGCGTGGGGCGATCCCGCGATCGCGGCCGGGTACGGGCGGTTGTCGACGTTCGGTGGATCCCGTGGTGTCGACCTGTGTGAACCCCTGTTCTTCAAGGGACGTCACGGCAGCGGCGAGCCCGGCATGCGGGACCCCTATGTCCGCGACGACCTCAAGCTGCCCGGCAACCGGGATTGGACCAAGTACCGCTACGGCTACCTGTTGTGGGGACGGCTCCTCTACAACCCCGACGCGGAGCCCGAGACGTGGCGTCGCCACCTCCGCTCGACGTACGGCGAGGCCGCGACGGCCGTGGAGGACGCGCTGAGTCCGCTCAGCCGGATCCTCCCGCTGGTGACGGTGGTCCACGGAGTCGGCGGATCGAACAACGGCTACTGGCCGGAGGTCTACCTCAACCTCCCGATCTCCTCGCGGGTGCACTCCGATCACTACGCCGGCGACACCGACCCGCCGGCGAACTGGGGTGGCGTCAGCCCGTTCGACCCGACGACGTTCTACGGCATCGACGAGTACGTCGCGGCGCTGGCGGACGGCTCGGTGTCGGCGAAGTACACGCCGCTCGAGGTGGCCGCGTGGATCGAGCAGTTGGTCGCCGACGGGCAGGCAGGCCTCGACAACGTACGGGCCGGCGCGGACCAGTCGGACCCGCAGGTACGCCGGGTCCTGATCGACCTGGAGGTCCTTGTCAGGTTGGGCAAGTTCTTCGCCGGCAAGTTCCGGGCCGCGGTCGACTACTCGACCTTCCGGACGACTGGGGACCTCAGCTCACTGGAGTCTGCACTGCGCACCTACCAGTCGGCGCGGGACGCGTACGCCGAGATTCCGGCCATCGTCGACGGCGTCTACCAGCGGGACCTGCGGTTCGGCATCGAGGCGTCGGAGCACGGGCACTGGGCGGATCGGATCCCGGACATGGACACCGACCTGGCAGCCCTCGCCGAGGAACTACAAGAAGCTACGAGCACGCAGCCGACTCAGCTGACTGCAGCACCGGCGCGGCCTGCCACGCCTGGAGTGGAGCACCCGGTGCCGGCGAGCTTCGAACGCGGCAAACCGGTCACGCTCTCGCTGGAGGCAGTGGCTCTGGATGTGATCGGCGCAACACTGCACTACCGGCACGTGGACCAGTCGAAGCCCTGGCAGCAGGTGCCGATGGAGCTGTCCGGGCGCACGTTGTCCGGCACGATCGACGGTGGCTACACGGACTCGGCGTACCCGCTGATGTACTTCTTCAGCGTGCGGCACCGCGACGGTGGGCAGGCGCTCTACCCGGGTCTGGACGCCGATCTGTCCAACCAGCCGTACGTCGTACTGGGCTCGGCGACCGTCACCGGATGATGGCTGCGATCACGACGATCGCGACGAGCGCTGCCAGCACGACAGAGGTGATGAGTCGACGGGTCCGGGGGTCCACTTGCTCAGGCTAGTGGACCCCCGTCCGGCTGGTTCACACCAGTGGGTAGTTGCCGACCATGACCCCGAGCGGGTCGACCCGCTGCTTGATCTCGCGGAGTCTGGCGAGGTCGGGCTCGCTGATGGACTCGTGGAGCGATTCCCAGGCGGACAGGCCGGTCGGCGGCATCCCACCGGCGTGCCACGGGGCCAGTGTGTCCTTCAGGGACCGCAGTGCCGCCTCCGCCTGCTCCTGCAGCTCCGGTACGGGCACGATCGAGACGGCCAGCACCATGTACTGCGCTGCCGGGTCGGCCGCCGCCACCCCGGGGTGACCGACCTCACCGCTCGCCCGCAGGTGCCTGATCTGCACCTGGAAGATCAGGGACGGCTGACCGGCGTACTCGAGCAGGGTGCCGATCAGCTCGGGCGTGAGCTCGTCGAACGTACTGGTGATCAGCGAAAGCGCCTGTGGCGGCGCAGGCACCGCATTCATCTCCGCGACGCCGCTGGGCGACAGCGGAGCGAACGCGTCAGCAACAGGTGTCCCGGCCGCACGGATGGTCGCAAGCACTCCTTCCAATGCTTCCGGTGCGTACGGCGTGATGGCATCGACCATGCAGAACGACTTCCCACGTACGGCGTCCGGCAGCGCGGCCGACTGCGGGTAGTGGATCAGGTACGCCCACAAGGTCACCTGCTCCGGCGCCTCCTGCGTAGCCTTCGCGTACGCCGTCAGCACCGCCTCGGACTGCTCGATCGGGAACATCAGCCGTCCGCCGGTGATCTCCGGAGCCGGATGCAGCTCCACCTCGATCGACGTGACCACGCCGAAGTTCCCGCCGCCACCGCGCAGCGCCCACATCAGCTCCGGGTCGACCGCGTCGTCGATCCGCCGGCGGGACCCGGTCCCGTCGACGATCTCCGCGGACCGCAGGCTGCCCGCACCACTCCCGAACGGACGGGAGAACCACGAGAACCCACCACTCGTACAGAAGCCGGCCACCGAGATGTTGCTGCTCGTGCCAGGCAGTCCGGTCAGTCCGGTGCCGTCCAGCGCGGTCTGCACGGTCCCCCAGCGCACTCCGGCGCCGAGCCGCGCGATGCGGGCGTGCGAGTCGATCCAGATGTCGTCGAGCGCGTCGGTGCGCACCAGGATCGTCCCGTCGAGCGCACGCGTCGCACCGTGGCCACCCGCTTGCGCAGCCACCTTCAGGCCGCGCGCGCCGGCGTACGCGACCGTGAACTCGACGTCGTTGTGACCGGCCGCCTCCACGACCGCCGCGGGTTGCTGGTCGACGGACAGGTTCCACGCGCGCCGCGCCTGCTCCCAGTCCGGATCCCCCGGGACCACCAACCGCCCGCTCAGCACCTGCCGCAACTCGTCCATACCCACCACGATCCCGCGAGTTCTTCGCCAGCGGTATCCCAGGTTCAGTGGAGGCTGACGAGAGGTTCGGGGCGGTGTACACCGCGGGGGCGGTAGCCGAGGGCGTCGGACAGGCCCAGGTAGTCGGAGAGCAGCCAGATGATGGCGAGCCACATCTCGGTGCCTTGGAGGCCGGGGATCGCGCGGTCGTCGGTGCCGTCGGGGGCGAACGCGAAGCCGGCGCCGTCGACCCAGCGCGGGAGGATCGCGCGGAGTTGTTCCTCGGCCCAGCGGCGGGCGTCCTGCTCGCCGTACGTCGTCTGTTTGCGGGCCAGCCACAACGGGTGGATGACGTCCAGGATGTTGCAGGAGTTGTAGTTGTCGCCGGTGAACATGCGCCGGTCGTTGCTGTGGGCAAGGACAGTGGCGACCGCCCGCTCCGGATACGGCAGCGGGAGGCCGAACTGCGCGTAGGTGCCTCGGGTGAGGCGGTAGAAGCCGTTCACGACCTGCAGCCAACCGTCGTCGGGATGTTGGTGTCCCCAAGCACCGGTCGCCGGATCGACCCGCGTGACGAGCCAACCCATCAGGGCTTCGAGCGGCCCGGATTCGCCGCGGTCATGGAGATTCCGGGCGATTGCGGTGCCGAGATGGTCGATACCGGACCCCGCCGACCAGGACCTTCTTGCCCAGGGCAAATTGTCCAGGTCGGCGAAGGTGAACGTGGTGTCGATCGGGTGCTCGAAGCTGCTGTCGAGGACCTGGAGCGCGTAACCGACGCACAGCACGTGGTAGCCGGCCGGGCCCTGGAGGACAGAGAGTTCGGAGTCGTCCGGAAGGTCCAGCCCGGCGTCCGAGAGGTCTCCTGGTGCGACCAGTCCGGTCTTCGGGTCCTGCCGGTGACGCAGCCGACGGACCAGGTCGTCGCGGGTGTGTCCGAGCGGAGTACGGCGTACCAGCAGATCGGCGATCTCGATGGCGTCGCACCACGGGCGCACCGCCGGCTCATGGCCGAGGTCGGGACGGTCGACGAAACGCTCGCCGTCCCAGCAGCGAGCGAGTACATCGTCCACCTGCGAGCGCGCCTTCGCGGCGAACTCGGACAGTTTGGTGCGCAGGTCACCTGACATGGAAGCTCCAGTGCGCGAGCGGAGGACGCGGGCAGGATTGCCGGCGGCCACTGAGTTGGCGGGAATGTCCTTCGTCACAACGGCTCCCGCGCCGATGATCGTGTGCGGTCCGACGGTGACGCCGTCGAGGATCGTGACGTTGGAGCCGATCCAGACGTCGTCGCCGATCGTGATGCCGCGGGCGGTGATCGGCTGCCGGAAGACCGGCGTACCGGCCGCGGTGCCGTGGTTGAAGGCGAGCAGCGACGTGTGCGCGCCGATCCGGACCCCGTCGCCGATGCTGATCTCGCCGCGCACGGTCGCGAACGGGTTGATCGTCGAGTCGGACCCGAGGGTGATCTTGCCGGTCACGTAGGCGTGCGCCGCGATGTACGAGCGCTCCCCCATCCGGAGCTCGTCGCAGAACACCGCGGCCGACTCCGCGACGTACACGTCGGTGGCCAGGTCGACCGTCCCGCCCAGCCCGGCCTGACGGTCGGCCTGGCGGGCACGCTCCTCGGCGGAGGCCTTCCGGTGAAACTCCCAGGGCAGGAAATCCAGTCGCAACGGCTCACGAGACGTCATGGGAAAACGCTATCCAAATACTGGGAGAACCGATAGCCCCGGATCGCCGGTGCTAACCTCCCGTCCGTGCGGGGTAGCGGGCGATGACGACATCTCTGGCGGACGGCGAGAACGCCGACGACGGTCGTGCCACGACAGGCCGGAGCCGTCGGGTCACGATCAGCGACCTCGCACGCCGCCTGCAGATCTCGAAGGCCTCGGTCTCGTACGCGCTGAACGGCCGGGCCGGGGTCAGCGAGGAGACCCGCCGGCGGGTGCTCGATCTGGCCGAGGAGCTTGGCTTCCACCCGAACTCCGCCGCCGTCGCCCTGTCGGCCAGCCGGACCCGGACGATCGGGATCGTGATCGCCCGCGACCCGGCGCTGATCTCCACCGAGGCCTTCTACATGCGCACGCTGGTCGGCATCGAGCAGTACCTGAACGAGGTCGACTCGTCGCTGCTGCTCCGGCTCACCGGCGAGCACGGCGAGGATCTCGACGTACTGCGGCGCTGGTCGCGGCAGGGACGGGTCGACGGGTTCATCCTGTTCGACGAACATGACGACGACCCCAGGATCCCGCTGCTGAAGGAGCTCGGGGTTCCGTGCGTGGTGGTGAGTTCGAACGCGCCCGACGATTCGGTCGGGCGGTTGATCAGCTCGTCGGAGGAGACGGTCGAGCTGCTGCTCGATCATCTGGTCGAGCTCGGGCACCGCAACATCGCGCATATCAGCGGGCCGTTCACGTTCGTCCACGAGCGGTTGCGGGTGCAGGTCCTGCAGGAGCAGGCCGAGCGGCGCGGCGTCGCCGTACGGCAGATCGAAGGCAGCTACCGCTACGACGACGGCGCCGAGCTGACCCGGCAGTTGCTGGCCGATCCAGATCCGCCGAGCGCGATCGTGCTCGGGAACGACCTGATGGCGGTCGCGGCGCTGCGGGTGGCGATGGATCTCGGTACGGCGGTGCCGGCCGAGGTGTCGATCCTCGCCTGGGAGGACTCGCCGCTGTGCGAACTCGCCCGGCCCGGCATCACCGCGGTCAACCAGAAGACGATGGAGCGCGGGCGGGCGGCTGCCGATCTCCTGCTCCGGATCGTCACCGGCGAGACCGAGATGCACGAGGAAGCCCCGCCCGGGGAACTGCAGGCCCGGGATTCCAGCGGCCCCGCCGCCTGAACCACCTCCGCCCCGCCAGCCGCCGTTTGAGAGGTTCACCCCTCAAATGGTCCCTCCACCACTCGCATGCGGCCAGCGAAGGGACCGTTCGAGGGGTTAACCCCTCGAACGGCCCCTTTCGCACCAGCATGCCGCCGGGAGGGCGAATCGACAGGTTCACCCTCCAAACGGCCGCCTTCCCACCCGCAGGCAGTTGGCGAAGGGGCGATTTGAGGGGTGAACCACTCATCTGCCAAGACTCTGTGAATTCATTCGGATTCGGAGGGTGTTGGATTGCGTTTGCCGGGGGCGCGCGAGAGGTTGGATCAGTCACGAGGTCGTAACGAAGACCCCGGAACTGAACCGGTTAGGGTTTCGAAACTTAACCGGTTAGGTCAGTATGGGGCCGATCCGCCTTCGCAGGCCTGTGAAGGCTCGACAGGACGAGGGAGTCCGACGTGAGACTGCGTTCGTTTGTAGCCGCGGTGGCGGCGACCGCGATGGGAATCAGCCTCGCTGCCTGTGGTGGTGGCGACAAGAATGACTCCTCCGGCGGCGGCTCGGGTGGTGACCAGACGCTGACCTACTGGGCCAGCAACCAGGGCACCAGCCTGGACAACGACAAGGAGGTGCTGACCCCGGTCCTGCAGAAGTTCACCCAGGACACCGGCATCAAGGTCAACCTCGAGGTGATCGGCTGGAACGATCTGCAGACGCGGATCCAGACCGCGATCACCTCCGGCCAGGCGCCGGACGTGGTCAACATCGGCAACACCTGGGCGGCCTCGCTGCAGGCGACCGACGCGTTCCTGCCGTTCGACGGCGACGCGATGGGCGCGATCGGCGGGAAGGACAAGTTCGTGCCGACGGCTCTGGCGACCGGCGGCAAGGAAGGCACCGACCCGACGTCGGTTCCGCTCTACGGTCTGGCCTACGGCCTGTACTACAACAAGGCGATGTTCGCCGCGGCCGGTCTGCAGCCGCCGAAGACCTGGGAAGAGATGGTCACCGACGCGCAGAAGCTGACCGTCCCGGCGAAGAAGCAGTGGGGTATGGCGCTGGCGGCCGGCAGCTACACCGAGAACGTGCACTTCGCCTTCATCAACGCCGCGCAGAACAAGGCGGACTGGTTCGACAAGGACGGCAAGCCGACCTTCACCGGTGACGGCAACGTGCAGGGCGTGTTGCGGTACCTCGACCTGATGCAGAAGGACAAGGTCGCCAACCCGTCGAACGCGCAGTACGACAACGGCACCAAGTCGGTGAACGACTTCGCCACCAAGAAGGTCGCGATGGTCATCAACCAGAACAACGCGGACTCCTCGATCGTTGCCAACGGCATGAAGGCCGGCGAGTACGGCGTCGTGCCGTTCCCGGCGCCGTCCGGTGGCGAGCAGGTGGCCAGCCACGTGGCCGGTATCAACCTGTCGGTGTTCAAGAACACCAAGCACAAGGACGCGGCGCTCAAGTTCGTCAAGTACATGACGGACGCGACCACCCAGACCACGCTGGGCAAGCCGTTCTCCTCGCTGCCGGTGCTCAAGGACGCGAAGCCCGTGTTCACCACCGACGCGGCCGAGGCGGCGACCTTCGCCGACGTCTACAACACCAAGTCCAAGCCGCTGCCGCTGGTGCCGGCCGAGGACCAGTTCGAGAGCACCGTCGGCAAGGCGATGAACTCGATGTTCGCCAAGATCGCCACCGGCGGGACGGTCACGGCCGACGATGTGAAGGCGGCCCTGAAGACGGCCCAGGATCAGGTGGCCGCAGGTAGCTGACCGCGCGCTCAGTGGCCCGGACGACCCGTCCGGGCCACTGACCACGTCAGCCCACCATCGATCCGACAGACAGGAGGCGACCACCAGGATGTCCGTCGCCATACAGGAAGCGACGCCGGCCGCCGCGAAGCCTGCGAAGAAGAAGACCAGGCGCGGCCCCGAACACCGCCCGGGCCTGAACCGATGGCTGCCGTATCTGCTGCTGGCGCCGGCGGTACTGGCCGAGCTGCTGATCCACATCATCCCGATGGTGGTCGGCATCTGGATGAGCTTCATCAAGCTGACCAAGTTCTTCATCGCGAACTGGTCGGCCGCGCCCAGCGCCGGGCTGAACAACTACAAGGTCGCGCTGGACTTCAACAACGCAGTCGGCGAGGGCCTGCTGAAGTCGTTCGGCGTCACGGTCGCCTTCTCGCTGATCACCGTCGCCTTGTCCTGGGTGCTCGGGATGGCCGCCGCGGTCGCGCTGCAGCCGCCGTTCCGCGGCCGAGGTGTGATCCGGACCTTCTTCCTGGTGCCGTACGCGCTGCCGGCGTACGCCGGGATCCTGACCTGGAACTTCATGCTCCAGCGCGACACCGGCGCGGTGAACCACGTGCTGAACCAGCTGCACCTCACCGACGGCCGGACGTTCTGGCTGATCGGCAGCAACGCGCTGGTCTCGCTGATCACGGTCGCGACCTGGAAGCTGTGGACGTTCGCGTTCCTCACCCTGATGGCCGGCCTGCAGAGCATCCCGGGCGACCTGTACGAGGCCGCGTCGGTGGACGGCGCCGGCAACCTCCGGCAGTGGCGCAACATCACCCTCCCGTCGCTGCGGCCGGTCAACCTCGTCCTCGTCCTCGTCCTGTTCCTGTGGACGTTCAGCGACTTCAACACGCCGTACGTGCTGTTCGGTACGGCGCAGCCGCCGGCCGGTGACCTGATCACGTTCCACATCTACAACGCGTCGTTCCTGACCTGGAACTTCGGCACCGGGGCGGCGATGTCCGTACTGCTGCTGATCTTCCTGATGATCGTCACCGGCGCATACCTGCTCGTCACCGGAAGGAGGTCGCGTCGTGCGTGAGACCCAGGGCTTCAAGATCTACCGCGGTGTCGTGCTGACCGTGCTCGGCCTGTTCGTGCTCGTCCCGCTGTACGTGATGATCACGTCGTCGCTCAAGCCGCTGAAGGACGTGCAGGGCGCGTTCTCGTGGTGGCCGTCGAACCTGACGCTCGCGCCGTTCGTGGACATGTGGAAGACGGTGCCGCTGGCCCGGTACTTCGTGAACAGCACGATCGTGTCCGTGTCGGCGACGGTGTTCTCGGTGGCGATCGCGATCCTGGCCGCGTTCGCGGTGTCACGGTTCCGGTTCCACGGGCGGACGGCGTTCACCACGACCGTGCTGTCGACGCAGATGTTCCCGGGTGTGCTGTTCCTGCTGCCGTTGTTCCTGATCTTCGTGAACATCAACAACTCGTTCGGGCTGCAGCTGGTCGGGACGCGGCTCGGGTTGATCATCACGTACCTGACGTTCAGCCTGCCGTTCTCGATCTGGATGCTGGCCGGGTACTTCGACAGCATCCCCCGCGAGCTGGACGAAGCCGCGCTGGTCGACGGTTGCGGACCCATGGGCGCACTGTGGCGCGTCGTACTGCCCGCCGCGCGACCGGGCGTGATCGCGGTCGCGATCTACTCGTTCATGACGGCTTGGGGCGAGGTCCTGTTCGCCTCGGTGATGACCACCGAAGCCAACCGCACCCTGTCCGTAGGCCTGCGCCAGTACTCCACCCAAACCAACATCTACTGGAACCAGATCATGGCAGCAGCCCTGGTAGTCAGCGTCCCAGTAGTCATCGGCTTCCTCCTCGCCCAACGCCACTTCGTCGCCGGTGTTACCGCGGGCGCGGTTAAATAGCCGGATGTACTTCGAGGACTATGTACCGGGTGCTCCCGTCGAGCACCCGGCCACGATCACCGTCGACCAGGCCGACGTCATCGAGTTCGCCGAGCAGTTCGATCCGCAGTACTTCCACGTCGACCCTGATGCGGCGGCCGACGGTCCGTACAAGGGGCTGATCGCCAGCGGCTGGCACACCGCCGGCTTGATGATGCGGCTGTACGCCGACCAGTATCTGTCCAAGGTGGCGAGCCTGGGCGGACCGGGAGTGGACGAGCTCCGGTGGCACGCGCCGGTCCGTCCGGGGGATGTACTGCGGCTGCGCACCGAAGTACTCGAGGCACGCGTCTCGAAGTCCAAGCCCGATCGAGGGCTGGTACGGACCCGCACCGAGCTGCTCAACCAGGACGCCGTCGTGGTGTTCTCGTGTGAGGTGCTGAACTTCCTCGCCGTCAGGCCTAGCTGAAGAGTTTTTCGCCCCAGTAGGTGCCGGGGGTTACGCCAGGTGGGCAGGCGAAGATGGCGGAGCCTACGTGGTGGATGTACTCGTTCATCGTGTCGTTCTTGGCGAGCTGGTTCTGGATGGGGATGAACTGTTTGCGCGGGTCTCGCTGGTAGGCGAGGAAGAAGAGGCCGGCGTCGAGGCGGCCCAGACCGTCGGAGCCGTCGACGAAGTTGTAGCCGCGGCGCAGGAGTTCCGCGCCCTTGTTGAAGTTGGGGTGGGCCAGACGGACGTGTGAGTCGGCCGGGATCTTCGGCTGGCCGTCGGCCTGCTTGGCGTTGAAATCGATCGTGTCGAACTCGTCGGCCTTGCCCAGCGGAGCACCTGTGCCCTTGCCGCGGCCGATGATGCCTTCCTGCTCGCCGAGCGACGTACGGTCCCAGATCTCGATGTTCATCCGGATCCGCCGCGACACCAGGTACGACCCACCGACCATCCAGTCCGGGCCGTCCTCGGGCTGCACCCACAGTTGCTGCTCGAGCTTGTCGGCGTCCTCGAGCTTGAGGTTGGCCGTGCCGTCCTTGAAACCGAACAGGTTCCGTGGCGTCGACTGGGCTCGCGATGTCGACGACGTACGGCCGAAGCCGAGCTGGGAGTACCGTACGGCGACCCGTCCGAAGCCGATCCGCGCGAGGTTGCGGATCGCGTGTACTGCGACCTGCGGATCGTCCGAGCAGGCCTGTACCGCGATGTCGCCGTACGAGCGCGTCGGGTCGAGGTCGTCGCCGATGAAGTGCGGCAGGTCGACCAAGGCCTTCGGGCGCTTCGCGGCCAGGCCGAACCGCTTGTCGAACAGGGTCGGCCCGAACCCGACGGTCAGCGTCAACCGCGCCGGCGGCAGACCGACCGCCTCGCCGGTGTCCTCGGGCGGGGCCTCGTCCGGTCCGTTCACTGCGCCGTACTGACCGATGTCGCGGCCGGCCGTCAGCAGCGCGGCCGCGGCGGTCCACTCCTTCAGCAGCGCGATCAGCTCGTCCCGACTCGTCGTCGTCACATCAAACGCCGCGAAGTGCAGCCGATCCTGAGCCGGCGTGATAATCCCAGCCTGATGCGGCCCATGAAACTCCACCGGCCCGGTGTTGTCAGCCGCTTGTGACGGTTCGCTGGCCAGAGCCGAGTGCGCGGCGTACCCGGCGACTCCAGTGGCGACCGCTGCCCCCGCGGCCCCGAACAGGCCGCGCCTCGAGATTCCCTTACGCTCGGTCATTTCTTCGCGATTACTCCGGCTACTTTGCTGACGGGCTCGGCCAGGCCGTCGACTACTGTGCCGAGGGCCTTCTTCTCGGGCTCGGAGGCGGTGTAGGGCTTGAAGCCTTCGCCGGTGCGGTACTTGTCCAGGGCCGCGAAGACTGCCTTGAAGCTCGTGTCGAGCTGGGTGACGAGCGCCGCGTCGCGCGACTGCAGCGCCGGGCGAAGCGCCTGGATGGCGGCCTGCGAGCCCTCGACGTTGGCCTGGAAGTCCCACAGGTCGGTGTGCGAGTAGCGGTCCTCCTCGCCGGTGACCTTGCCCGTCGCGACCTCGTCGAGCAGTTCCTTCGCGCCGTTGGCCAGCTGCAGCGGCGTCAGCTTCACCACCTTGGCCTTCGCCACCACCGTCTTCACGTCGGTCAGCAGCTGGTCGGCGTACTTCTCCATGCCCTTGGTGGAGTTGGAGACCCAGAGCGCCTGCTCGATCCGGTGGTAGCCGGTCCACTCGGTGCCCGGCTCCACGTCGTTCACCCGCGCGTCGATCTTCGGGTCCAGATCGCCGAACGACTCCGCGACCGGCTCGATCCGCTCCCAGTACGTCCGCGACACCGGGAAGAGCGCCTTCGCCTTCGCGACGTCGCCGGCCTTCACCGCGGTGACGAACTCCGTGGTCTTCTGCTCCAGCGCGATCGCCTGCGAGTTCACGTAGCGCTGGTAGCTGGAGGTGGCCTGCTTCAGCTCGGTGTCGGTGTCGACCTGCGCGGGCGCGTCACCGGTCACAGTCAGGTCGCCGCGGATCCCGTCGCCGACCATGCCCGGCTTGCAGACCGCCTGGTACTTGCCGGTCGGCAGCTCGACGATCAGGTCCCGCTTCAGGCCCGGCCCGATGTTCTCGACCTCGCCCATCACCCGGTCGCCCTCGGCGTACACGTAGAACTCGGTGATCTTGCTGCCGCCGTTCGACACCGAGAACGTGCTGGTGCCGGACTTCACGTCGCGGCGGCTCAGGTCACAACCCGAGTCGGACGCCTTCACCGAGACCGGACCGGTGCCGTCGTCCTTGGCCGCGGGCTCGTCCTTCGCGCACGCGGTCAGCGCGCCGATACTGAGGACGACGCCGAGAACGGCGGCCCGGCGGGGCAATGAGCTGGACATGGTTCTCCTGAGCGGGGATGTGTGAGGGGTGGATCAGGCCGCTTCGCCGGCGGTCCTGGCCGCCGGTACGGCGGGTGGCGTCGAGCTCTTCACCGGACGGAAGTAGAGCACCATCACCGGGACCAGATAGACGACCCACGCGCTTGCCTCGAGCACGGTCGGGGTCGGGTTGAAGTTGAAGATGCCCTTGAGCAGTACGCCGTACCAGCTGTCCGGCGGGACCACGTGCGAGATGTCGAAGGCGACATGCTGCAGCCCGGGCAGGATGCCCGCCTCCTGCAGGTCGTGGAACCCGTACGCGAAGATGCCGGCCGCGACCAGGATCAGCACCGCGCCGGTCCACTTGAAGAACACGGCGAGGTTGATCTTCACCGCGCCCTTGTAGATCGCGATCCCCAGCAGCACCGACGTACCGAGACCGAGCAGGACGCCGATCAGCGGTACGGCGGTGGTCGCGGTGGCGGCCGACGCGTACACGATGAAGGCGGTCTCGATGCTCTCCCGGAACACCGCCAGGAACGCGAGGATCACCACGGCGCGGGACCCGACCTCGAGGGCCTGCCCCATCCGCTCGCGCAGTTCCCTGGCGATGCTGCGGGACGCCTTGCGCATCCAGAAGATCATCCAGGTGACGAAGCCGACCGCGAGGATCGACATCACCCCGCCGACGGTCTCCTGGGTGGTGAACGACTTCGCGGTCAGCGCGGTGACGAACTGGAGCAGGCCCCAGGCCACGGCGGCCACGGCGAGCGCCGAGGCGACACCGATCCAGACCAGTTTCAGCCGATCGCGATGCCCCGACTTGACCAGGAACGTGGCGAGGATGCTGACAACCAGCGAGGCCTCGAGTCCTTCACGGAGTCCGATCAGATAGTTCGCGAGCATGGCGGCGACACTTCCATAGCATTAGGTACGGCTAACCTTGCTGAGGTTAACCTAAGAAGTCCCATTCGCCTACTGTGTCGTACGCCGCACTCTGCCCCGGCCCCTCACCGAGCCGGGATTCGATCAGCTGCAGGCTGCCTGCGGTCCAGACCGGACCGTCGTACGTATCGAAAACCCTGACCCACCTGGTCACGTCGACCGGTCGGCGCAAGCGGGCCAGCGTGACATGCGGCGTGAACTTGCGGCCCTCGACGGTGACGCCGGCCCGGTTCGCCGCCGCTCGCGTGGTCATCGACAAGTGCTTGAGCGCCTCGGAGTCGTCGCGAACTCCGGCGTACAGCACCCGGGCCTCCGGCACGCCGGGGAACGCGCCCGCTCCGGTCAGTTGCAGCTCGAACGGCTTCTGCCGCTGCGCGGCCGCCTCCAGCCGCTCCTCGAGCTCCTCGGTCTTCCAGTCCGGTACGTCGCCGAGGAATGCCAGCGTGATGTGCCAATGCTGCTCCGCCGCCCACCGGAGGTCGTCATCCGGATGCTCCCGCCGCGGCTCGACGAACTCGCTCAGATCCTCCACAACTTCAGGGGGTGGCACCACGGCCACGAACAATCGCATCCCCTGAGATTAGGCGGTCCGAGGTGCCGGCCGCGTGCTAATTTGAGGGTCGATCGACAGGACGTGGCTAGGGTTCCGCCGCCCCCGGGCGGGCTGGTCCGAGCGCCACGACCCACCACGACGGTGGGCATCTGAAGGGGCAAAAGCCTGGTAGGGCGACGTCGGCGCACTTGACCGTGCCGTCGAACGCCCGAGGTGATGCTCCGTGTTCCGTCCCTTTACCGCTTTTCGTTCCGTCCTCACGCTGCCCCGGATCAGGCCCCTGGCCGTGAGCTCGCTGCTCGCCAGGATGCCGAAGGGCATGCTGCCGCTGACCCTGGTGCTGCTGGTGACCCGGCAGACCGGGTCCTACGCGCTCGCCGGCGCGGTGACTGCGCTCTTCGCGGTGGGTGACGCGGCGACCGCTCCCTGGCAGGGTCGCCTGGTCGACCGGCACGGGTACTCCCGCGTGCTGATCCCGCTCGCGGTGGTCCACGTGGCGGCCACGATCGGTCTGGTCAGCACCAGGTCGCCCGTCGTCCTCGGCGCGCTGGCGGTCCTGGCCGGTCTCGGCGTGCCGCCGATCTCGGGATCCGTGAAGGCCTTGTGGGCGGAGCTGGTCGCCGAGGACCAGCTCCCGGCCGCGTACGCGATGGAATCCCTGCTGCAGCAGAGCTTCTTCCTCGTCGGTCCGCTGGCCGCGACGGGACTGATCGCGCTCGCAGGCCCCGCCGTCACGGCGCTGACAGCCGCCACATTGGTTGCCAGCGGCACCTTTGGCTTCGTCCTCGCGGCCGGCCCGCGCCGCCCCCGCCCGCACGACCGGCTCCGCCACGGGGCGTTGCGGATACCCGCTGTCCGGGTCCTGAGCACCAGCACTCTGCTGCAGAGTTTGACGTACGGCGTGCTTCCGATCGCGCTCGTGGCCGCGGCGACACGGTCCGGCGCGCCGACCGCTGCTGGAATCGTCCAGTCGACGCTGACCCTCGGTGGAGTGATCGGCGGTGTGCTCGACGTGTCGAGAGACTATGTCCGGCTGATGGTGTGGTTCGGCTGCGGTCTGGTGCCGCTGTCGGTGTTCGCCGCGCTCGGGTCTCCCGCCGGCCTGATCGGACTGGCAGCCACGCTGACGGCGACCGGCCTGCTGGCCACGCCGCTGGCAACGTCCGGGTACCTCTTGATCCGCCGCGCGACGCCGGCCGAATGCCGCACGGAGGCGTTCGCCTGGCAGTCGACCGGTCTGGCTGTCGGTACGGCGCTCGGATCCGCGATCGGCGGGACGCTGGTCGACTGCGGTGGACCCGCGCTGGCATTCGCCGTACCGCCGGTCGCAGTCGGGCTCGCGGCGAGCCTGGCCGCGGCGCTCCGGCGCCGGATGCCTTCCGTCTTCGGCTGATGTCGCGTCAGACTGCGGCAATGGACGAGTTGAAGCTGCCGTCGCCG
The DNA here is from genome assembly GCF_044453965.1 of Kribbella sp. NPDC051586. Lineage (NCBI taxonomy): Bacteria > Bacillati > Actinomycetota > Actinomycetes > Propionibacteriales > Kribbellaceae > Kribbella > Kribbella sp. NPDC051586. The sequence goes on from NZ_JBITDF010000001.1 coordinate 43,977, forward strand.
TGTGTGGTGATCCTGGTCGGGCCTGGTGCCTCGGGGAAGTCGACGTGGGCGGCGGAGCGGTTCGCGGCCGAGTTGATCGTGTCGAGCGATCGGCTGCGGGCGTTGGTGGGGTCGGGCGAGGACGATATTGCGGCCAGTGCGGATGCGTTCGCGTTGCTGGATGTGGTGGTGCGGCAACGAATCGGACGGCAACTGACGACTGTTGTCGACACCCTGGGGCTGGACCAGGAACGGCGGCTGGGGTGGCTTCGGCTCGCGCGTGAGGCCGGGATGCCTTGTGTGGCAGTGGGTTTCGATACGCCGGCTGAGGAGTGCCGGCGGCGGAACCGGGAGCGGTCGTCGAAGCGGATCCCGGCTGATGTGCTGACCTCGCAGCTGAGGTCATGGTCGGCGGTGAAGAAGGACTTGCCGGGCGAGGGGTACGACGACGTGCTGCGGCCGACCGCGGTGCGGGTGGTGCCGAATGCCTTCGTGGAGTCGACTGCGGCGCACGCCCGGCAAGCGGAGACGCCGGTGGGGTTGCGGTTCGGATTGCAGTTGAGCAGCTACACGCACAAGGGTCCGAAGGCCGAGTGGATCCGGGAGGTGGCGTCGCGGGCCGAGGCTGCTGGGTTCGACGCGATCTATGTGATGGATCACTTCCGGCAGATCCCGCAGGTCGGGCGCGCGTGGGAGGACTTCCTGGAGAGCTGGACGACGCTCGGGTACCTCGCCGCCTGTACGACCCGCGTACGCCTCGGCACGTTGGTCTCGGGCATCACGTACCGGAACGTCGCGCATCTCGGCAAGATCGCGGCGACCCTCGACGTACTGAGTGGTGGGCGGGCGGTGTGTGGCGTCGGGCTCGCGTGGTTCGAGGCGGAGCACAAGGCTTACGGATGGTCGTTCCCGCCGGTGAGTGAGCGGTACGCCGTGCTCGAGGACGCGTTGCAGTTGCTGCCGGTTTTATGGGGACCAGGCAACAAACCGTTCCACGGCAAGGTCCTCGACGTACCGGACACCATGTGTTACCCGCGGCCGCTGCAGAAACATCTGCCGGTGCTCGTCGGTGGAAGTGGGCCGCGGACCCTGAGGCTGGCCGCGCGGTACGCCGACGCCGTGAACGTGTTCGGGGACGTCGCCGCGGTGCGGAAGGCCGCGACCCACCTCGGAGACAGACCCGTCGAGCTGACGCATCTGTCGACAACCCTTGTCGGCAAGGACTCTCACGAGGTCGACCAGCTCGTGCAGAAGTTGCGGCCACGCAACGTCAACCCGGCGCGGTACGCCGCGTTGGTGAACGCGGGCACCGTGGACGATCAGATCGGGCGATTCCGCGAGCTGTCCGAGGCGGGCGTGGCCGAGGTAATGATCAGCCTCCCCGACCTCGAGACCCTCGACACCGTCACCGACGTAATCTCAGCCTTCCGAGTGTAGGTCGTGGACGGTGATCCAGCGCCGTCGCGAGCAGGTGCTCGGTGCGGTGCCTCGGCGTGCTGGAGGGGAGGCCTCGATGTGGTTTCATCGTGGCCTTTCCTCCAGTGCGGCGAGGTGCCGTGCCGAGTGCCGCGCAGTAGGCGCTGGATCACCGTCCACGACCTATATCAAGCTTCAGGAGGGCGTTTTCGATCACTTCGGGCATTGCGGGGTGGATCCAGTACTGCCCGCGGGCCATCGAGTATGCGTCCAGCTCGAAGCTCATCGCCTGGATGATCGGCTGGATCACGGTCGGCGCCTGCGGGCCCATGATGTGGGCGCCGATGATCTGCCCGGTCTTCGGGTCGGCGAGGATCTTCGCGAAGCCGGTGGTGTCCTCCATCGCCCAGCCGTACGCGATGTCGGAGTACCGATGAACCGCCGCCACATAGGTGATCCCGCGCTCCTTCGCCTCCTCCTCGGTCAAGCCGACGGATGCGAGCTGCGGCGAGCTGAAGACCGCGTGCGGGACGAAGCGGTGGTCGGACTCGATCCGGTTCTCCGGGTTGAGCAGGTTGTGCTTCACCACCCGGGCCTCGTGGTTCGCGACGTGCTTCAGCTGGTGCGGGGTCGTCACGTCGCCGAGCGCGTAGATGCCGTCGACACTGGTCTGCTGGTACTTGTCCACAACCACCCGCGCCTCGCTGTCGACCTCGACACCGGTGGCGGCCAGGTTCAGCTGGTCCGAGTTCGGCTCCCGGCCGACCGCGACCAGGAGCTCGTCGACGATCAGCTCGTCGGCGCCGTCCGGGTTCAGCATCCCGATCAGAATCGAGCCGTCGTTGCGCCGCTCCACCCGGATCGTCTCGTGGTTCAGGCGTACGTCGTACTTGTCCTGGGCGATCCTCGTGTACGCCGTGGCGACCTCGGCGTCCTCGTGCCGCAGCAGCACGCTCGAGCGGGCGACGATCGTCACCTCGACGCCGAACGACGCGAAAACGTGCGCGAACTCGGCCGCGACGAACCCGCTGCCGATGATCGCCAGCCGGCGCGGCAGCTCCTCCAGCCGCATGACCGTGTTCGACGTGTGGAACCCGGTCTCCTCGAGCCCCGGGATCGCCGGCACGATCGGCCGGCTGCCGGTCGCGAGCACGAACTGGTCGGCGCTGAACACGCTCGTCGACCCGTCCTTGTTGTCGACGGTCAGCTCCTTGAACCCGGTGAACCGCCCCGTCCCGTCGTACACGGTGACGTTGGCGTTGTCCGCGTTGTGGTGCCGGTACTCCGAGCCGCTCGCCGCGATCGGATCGATCCGGCCGAAGATGCGGTCCCGGACGTCGGTCCAGCGGACGCCGAGCAGCTGCTCGTCGACGCCGTACCGTGAGCTCCCCGACGGGGTCGCGGCCACGTCGGCGGCGTGCACGAACATCTTGGTCGGGATGCAGCCGACGTTCAGGCAGGTGCCGCCGAACGTGCCACGCTCGACGATCGCCACCTTCCGGTCGGCGAACCGCTTGTTCACGATCGTGTTGCCGGATCCGGTCCCGATGACCACCAAGTCGTAATGAGTCACACCTCATTGTGGCGCTGACATGCAAGTCACCTCTGGTCAGGGTCCTGCGGTGGACCCGGTCAGCGGGGAAGATGGGCAGGGTGGCAAGTGGTGAGCTGACGAGCACGAACGGCACGGTCGTCTGGGACGGCATCGGGATCCTCCGGCTCCGGTACGACGGGACGCAGGCCGGGCTGGACACGCTGACCAGCTCGTTGTGGACCCGGCTGGGCGAGCGGATCCTGCCGGTCGAGGCTCTGCAGGCGGTCGAGGTCAGTGCCGCGGGGCTCAAGCTCATCCTTCGCGACGGCGCCGACCCGCTGCAGTCGGTGACCGGCGGTCAGGTGGTGATGGACCCGTACGACTTCCCCGAGGTCGACCACGCGCTCGCGGAGGAGATCGCCGGCGACATCCGCCGTACCCTCGTGCGCCGCGACGTACCGTCGACCGCCGCCGCGCGTTGGTTGCTCGCCCCGCCGGCCGCGCCGGACCGGCTCGAGGGCCGGGACGCGAGCCTGTCGGTGGCGAACGGGCAGCTCACATTCGCCTACAAGCGGTCCGCGGGCCGGAAGAAGAAGGCCCTCGGCGACCCGTGGTCGGTGCCGCTGGGCGACATCGTCGACGTCGAGTGGACGCCGAACCAGGGCCGGCTCGGCGCCCGCGGCTTCCTCCGGATCACCACCGCCGGTACGCCGGTCGAGCGCCGCAGGCCGAAGCACGACCCGGCGGCCATGCTCACGGACACCGGCGCCGACGTCGACGCTCTACTCTTCGCGGCCCGCCTGCTGACCCGGATCCGGCCCTAAGCGACCCTCGGCCCGACGTCTTTCGCCGTGACAGGCTCCACTGTGATGGGCTCGGCGGCTGTGACGGGCCCCGGCGGGACGGTCTCGAGCACCGCCTTGTCGCCGAGCAGGTCGGTCTGCGGCAGCACCTCGAGGTGCGGGCGCGGCAGGAACCGCGGCCGGATCGCGAGACCGCGACGGCGGGAGAAGTAGAGCACCGAGGCGACCGTCCCGAGCACGGTCAGTCCACCGCCGACGATCAGCGAGTAGCGCGCGCCGAGCACCTGACCGATCCAGCCGATGAACGGCGAGCCGATCGGCGTACCGCCCATCAGGACCGTCATGTACAGCGCCATCACGCGGCCGCGCATGGTCGGCTCGATGCTCAGCTGCATGGTCGCGTTCGCCGAGGTCAGCATGGTCAGCGAGGCCAGTCCGACGATCGGCAGCACCAACGCGAAGGTCAGGTACGTCGGCATCAAGGCGCTGACGATCTCGGCGATGCCGAAGGCGAGCGCCGCGCCGATCACCAGGCGGGCCCGGATCCGGACCCGGCGGGCGGCCAGCAGCGCACCGGACAGCGAGCCGATCGCGAGCACCGAGCCGAGGATGCCGTACTCCCCCGCGCCCTTGTGGAACACGCTCGTCGCCATCAGCGCCGAGGTGAGCTGGAAGTTCAGCCCGAAGGTGCCGGCGAAGAACACCGCGACCAGGACCATCATCAGGTCCGGCCGGCGCCACAGGTAGCGCATGCCGTCGCGGATCATGCCCTTCTCACGGCCGGCGGGCTTCGGGGTGTGCAGCTCGGAGACCCGCATCATCCGCAGCGACACGATGACCGCGGCGTAGGTGAAGCCGTTGACCAGGATCACCGGACCGGTGCCGATCCAGTTGATCAGCAGACCGGCCAGCGCCGGGCCGAGCAGCCGGGCGGCGTTGAAGGACGCCGAGTTCAGCCCGACGGCGTTGGACAGCTCGTCGCGGCCGACCATCTCGACCACGAAGGACTGCCGGGTCGGGGCGTCGAAGGCGGTGCCGACGCCGAACAGCAGAGCCAGCAGGTACACGTGCCAGGTCTGCACGACACCGCTGATCGTCAGACCGCCGAGCGTCAGCGCGACGGTGGCCATGAAGATCTGGGTCATCGTCAGCACCTGCCGCTTCGGGAAGCGGTCGGCGACGAGTCCGGCATACGGGCCGAGCAGGAGGGCGGGCAGGAACTGGAGCCCGGTGACGATACCGAGTGCCGTCCCGGAGTGGGTCAGCTCCAGGACCAGCCAGTCCTGGGCGACACGCTGCATCCAGGTGCCGACGTTCGAGACGATCGCGCCGGAGGCGTAGAGCCGGAAGTTACGGACTTTGAACGCGCGGAAGGTCGGGCTCACTGGGCCGCCAGGCGTTCGAGAACAGGTGCTGCCTTGCGCAGGATGTCGCGCTCCTCGGGGGTCAATTGCTTCAGCTTGGTCTGCAGCCACTCGTCGCGGCGGCGCCGGTTCGCCAGGATCAGCTCGTCGGCGCGGTCAGTCAGCTCGACGACGATCTGGCGCCTGTCGGTCGGGTGCGGGCGGCGGGCCACCAGACCCGCCTCCTCCAGGTTGGTCACGATCCGCGTCATCGACGGCGGCTTCACCTGTTCGTGGGAGGCCAGCTCGCCGATCGTCATCGACTCGTGCTTGGACAGCGCGCCGAGCACGCTGAGCTGGTTGGCGGTGAGATCGTGACCGGGCTCACGCTGGCGCCGGATCTGCCGGGACAGCCTGAGCGTCGACGATCGCAGGGCACTCGCCAGCCCGACGTCACTCTTCACCTGCTGGGCTACGACTTCGGGCATGTCTTTACCTTAACTCATTACCTTTGCTAACTAAAACCGGTGACCGCCGGCTGGTATTCCCGGGCCGCTCGTGTCCCGGCCCAGGACGCTAGAGTGCCGGATCATGAGCGCCGAGCTGGAGCGGTACGAGCAGCGGTTCCGGCGGGCCGGGTTGCCGCTGTTCATCGAGGACTTCTCCCCGACCCACGACATCTTCACGCGGGCGGCGCCGCTGCTGGTGCTGGTGTTCCTGGCCGAGATGTTCGGGGCCACCTCGCTGGACTGGCACTGGTGGCAGAACCTGCTGGCCGCGCTCGGCGGCCTGGTCGCCCTCGTTGCCGGGTTCGGCCTGCTGAACAGGTTCCGCGGACGGCCGTTCTGGTCGTTGCCGACCCGCTTCGGGATCCCGGAGCTGGCCGTGTTCGTGCTGCTCCCGGCATTGCTGCCCGTAGTCACGCAGGAACAGGTCCGCCAGTTCTTCGGCGTTGCGCTCGGCAACCTGCTGCTGGTCGGGGTCGTGTACGTCGTCGTCGGCTACGGCCTGATCGCGACCATCGTGTGGGGACTGCGCCAGCTGGCCCGGGAGCTGGCGAACTCGGTCGCCAGCTTCATCCGGGCGTTGCCGTTGCTGCTGGTCTTCTCGCTGGTGCTGTTCATGACCGCGGACATGTGGCAGGTGTTCACCGGAATGCCGGCGTCCTTCATCGTCTTCTCCGTCGTCGCCTTCACGGCGCTGAGCACACTGTTCTTGCTGATCCGGCTGCCGCGGGAGGTGGACGCGATCGAGCGCGACGCCGGCGCCGGCCCGCGGCTGCGCCCGATCCAGCGCTTCAACGTCAGCATCAGCCTGGTGATCCGGCAATGGATGCAGGTCCTGGTGGTGAGCGCCGGCGTCGGCGTCTTCTTCGTTGCCTTCGGCATGCTCGCGATCAGCGCCCACGTGTACGGCCAGTGGGGCGTCACGCCCGGCGCCTGGTCGTACCACCTCACGCTGCTGAACCACCCCATCGTCCTCAGCGCGTCCTTGATCAAGGTCGCCGTCGGCATCGCCAACTTCACCGGCTTGTACTACTCGATCGCGCTGTTGACGGATTCGACGTACCGCGTGGAGTTCCTGGACAACATCAGCACCGAACTCCGCGACATCTTCACCGCCCGCGCGGAGTACCTGGAGCTTCGCTCCGGCGGGGTTTCGGATCAGAGCACGTGAGTCGAGAGGAATGTGAGTTCGTAGCGCAGCAGGGCCGCGGCTGTGGTCTGGTCGGTCGGCATGTGCGTGGCCGCAGGCAACGGTAGGACCTGATGTGGGCGTCCGGCCGCGAGGAGCGCGGCCGAGAGGCGCAGGGTGTGCGCGACGAGCACGTTGTCGTCGGCCAGGCCGTGGACCAGGAGCAGCGGACGTCGCAGGTCGGCGGCGTACGTCGTCAGAGACAGGCGGTCGTAGACATCCGGATGCTCGTCCGGGTGGCCGAGGAACCGCTCCCGCCAGTGCGTGTCGTACAGCCGCTGATCAGCGGGCGCGGCACCGGCGACCGCAGCGTGGAACACGTCCGGACGCAGCAGTACCGCAGCCGCGGCCAGCAGACCGCCGTAGCTCCACCCCCTCATCGCCACGCGGCTCAGGTCGAGCGCACCGGACTGCTCGGCCGCCGCATGCAGGGCCGTCACCTGGTCCTCGAGCGGGGCGGTCAGCGAGTCGAGATGGACGGTCTTCTCCCAGGCCGGTCCGCGACCAGGCGTGCCACGACCGTCCGCGATCACGACGGCGAAGCCGGACTCGGCGAACCACTGGGCGGTCGCGAACGCACCGCTGCTCGTTCGCCTCGCGAGTTGCATCGCGGGACCGCCGTACGGCGACATCAGAACCGGTAGCGGATCGTCGCCCGGGCGGTGCCACGACGGGAGCAGGAGCGCGGTCCGCAGTTCCAGCTCACCGGCGCGCAGCCACGTGATCCGTGGTGTGACCACCGGTACGGCGTTGAGCGCCTCGATGACTCGCTCCGGTTGACCGTCCCGGCGTACGACGAACTGCTGCCCGGACTCGGTGTTGGAGGTGAGCAGCAGCGCATTCGCAGCGACGCTCCCGCTGTGCGAGCCGGCTCCGCTGCTCAGTTGCCGGAGGCCCCTCTCGTCGTACAGCCAGAGATGGCACTCGGTCGGCTCGTCGTTCGCTTCGAACAGCACGGCCTCGCCGGAGACGTCCAGGATGGAGCGGACCTGGAGACCATCCGGCGTCACCGGCACGCCGTCGAGCGCGAGGTGCCGGGTCTCGGCGTCGTCCTCGGTGTGGACGAGCCGACCGGACTCCGTGCGCGCCGGGCTGCCGTGGACGAGCTCGACCCAGGCCGGATCATGCTGCTCGTGCAGGACGCGCGTCTCGCCGGTCTCGGGATCGGCCGCGAGCATGAGCACGGTCTGCTGATCGCGGGACTGTACGGCGAGCAACGGTCCGTGCGCATCCCAGCGGACCGCGGCCAGGTACTCGTACGTCGTCCTGTCCCAACGCACCTCGACCGACCGGCCGGCCAGGTCGAAGGCGTGCAGAGTGACGTCGGCGTTCGGCGTACCGGCCGCCGGGTAGGCGATCTCACGTGGTGGCCGGTCAGGGTTCGCCGGGTCGGCGATCCACCAGCGCTGCACGGGGTTCAGGTCGACGCGGGCCGCGAGCAGCCGGGTGCCGTCCGGCGGCCACCAGTGCCCACGGGTCCGGCCCATCGACTCCGCTGCGACATGCTCGGGCAGGCCCCAGCCGACCTCCGGATCCTTGTCCTCGGCAACGAGCAGGTCGTTGCCGTCGGCAAGGTCGACTACGCGCAGCTCGCGGCCGGTCACGTACGCGACCCGGCGGCCGGTCGGATCGATGCGCGGATCGACGACCGGTCCGGCCGTCGGCACCTGCCTCGGCTCGGCGCCGAGCTCCAGGTGGTACAGCGCGCCCTGGGCCGCGAACACGATCTGCCGGGCGGCTCGATCGGTCGAGTAGGCAACGACCCCCGACGTGCGCTCGCGGCTGCGCTCCCGCCGTACCCGCTCCGCCTCCGGAAGCTGCTCGTCGTCGCCGAGGCGCTCGGGCGCGACGAGCAGCTGCTCCCGGCCGTCGCTCAGGTCGAGGGACCACAGGCAACTGGCCCGATCCTCCGGGCCGCGGGTCCGGAGGAACAGGACGTGCGTATCGGTCAGCGTGAACGCCCGGGGCAGCCCGAACGTGAAGCGGCCGGTCCGTGCTGACTGCTCGGGGAACGCCTCGATCGGATCCACGGGGTCAGGTGAGCCAGTCGGTGAGCGGACCGATGGCGAAGTAGACGACGAAGAGGGCCGCTACCACCCACATCAGCGGGTGGACCTGGCGGGCCTTGCCACGGACGGACTTGAGGATCACGTAGGCGATGAAGCCGGCGCCGATACCGGCCGAGATCGAGTACGTGAACGGCATCAGGACGATCGTCAGGAACGCCGGGAACGCGACCTCGATGTCGTCGAAGTCGATGCCCTTCACCTGCGTCATCATCAGGAACCCGACCAGGATCAGCGCCGGCGTCGCCGCTTCGTACGGGACGAGGGTGACCAGCGGCGCGACGACCATCGAGATCAGGAAGCAGATCCCGGTCACCACGCTCGCCAGGCCGGTCCGCGCGCCCTCGCCGACACCCGACGCCGATTCGATGTACGACGTGTTGCTGGACACGGATGCGGCGCCACCGGCGGCGGCCGCGACGCTGTCCACGATCAGGATGCGCTGCGAGTTCGGCGGGATGCCGTCCTTGTCGAGCAGACCGGCCTCGGCGCCGATCGCGGTCATCGTGCCCATCGTGTCGAAGAAGTCGGCCAGCATCAGCGTGAAGATCAGCAGGATCGCCGACACCACGCCGATCTTCTCGAACGAGCCGAACAGGCTGAACTCGCCGATCGTGTCCAGGTTGGGTTTCGTGAACCACTGGTCCGGCAGCTTCGGCACGCTCAGGCCCCAGCCGCCGGGGTTGTCCGCGGTCCGGGCGCCGATGTTCGCGATCGCCTCGATGACGATCGACAGCACGGTCGCGGCCAGGATGCCGATCAGGATCGCGCCCTTCACCTTCCGCGCGTACAGCGTGACGATCAGGATCAGGCCGACCACGAACACCAGCACCGGCCAGCCGCGGAGCGTGCCGCCGACGCCCAGCTCCACCGGAGGACCGGTCGGCGCGGCGGGACGGCGTACGAACCCGGCGTCGATCACGCCGATAAACGCGATGAACAGGCCGATGCCGACGCTGATCGCGATCTTCAGCTGCAGCGGCACCGCCTCGAAGACCGCCTTGCGGAACCCGGTCAGCACCAGCAGCAGGATGATCAGGCCCTCGAGCACGACCAGTCCCATCGCGTCCGCCCAGGTCATCTTGGTCGCGACCGAGAACGCGATGAACGCGTTCAGGCCGAGGCCGGTGGCGAGCGCGAGCGGGAAGTTCGCGACCACGCCCATCAGGATCGTGACGATGCCGGCGACCAGCGCGGTCGCGACCGCGATCTTCGCGATCGCCGCGGCCGGGTCGGTGCCGCCGCCGACGAACTGGCCGGCGCCGTCCTTGACGGTGCCGATGATCAGCGGGTTCAGCACGACGATGTAGGCCATCGTGAAGAACGTGACCAGCCCGCCACGGAGCTCCCGTCCGAGCGTGGAACCGCGTTCGCTGATCTTGAAGAAGGAATCGAGAGGACCGGTGCCGGAGCGGGCCGTCGAGGCCTGGGGCGAGCTCATGACCGCATCGTGCCAGTTCCTACCGGGCAGTTGCGAGCACTTAGATCAAACCGTTGCGGGTGGCCCTGCCGTCCGCCCCCACGCCGCACCGATCAGGCGCTCGGTGCGGCGCACCGGCGTACGGGGGCGAAGGTCCCGACGCGGAGCACCGTGGCCTTCGGTCCCGCGCTGGCGAGGTACCCGTGCCGAGTGCCGCGCAGTAGGCCTGGGGTCGGACGGCATGGCCTAAGGTTGGGGGCGTGACGGAGGAGCAGGGCGGACCGAAGAAGCGCACCGATCCCACCAGCCAGCTGGCGCGTGGGGAGCTGGTGCACGCCGAGGTCAAGCCGCTGGACCTGTCCGGCATCCCCAGCGTCATCACCGGGATCGCCCTGTGGGTCGTCGCCTTCGTCGTCCTGCTGATCTTCCACGACCGCCTCGAGGCCAACGGCCTCGACTGGTGGCTCTGGGTCCCCGTAGCCGGCTTCGGCCTCGGCCTCATCGGCCTCTGGTACTGCAAACGCCGCTGGACCGCCATCCAGGCAGGCCACCGCCCCGCCACCGAAGACTGACCCCACGCGCAAGCGGCGCAGACATCGCCACGGTGCTCACCGTTGGGCGACGGACCAGCTACCGAGGACTATGAACCTGCCATCGGGACCACGGACAGGCCATGCGATGTCCGCAGTCCCGGTCAGGTGTCCAAGGTCCGCGCTGGTCAGGGTGCGACGTCGGTTTCGGCTAGTTCGAGGGTGTCGTAGCCGGTGGTGTCGAAGGCGTGTTCGGGGGTGGGGGGTTCGGTGATGTCGATGGTGGCGTCGGAGTGGGCGCCGCAGCCGTAGTCGTAGGCGACTACGCGGGCTTCGCCGGGGGCCATCTCGTTGGCGCAGACGCCGAAGGCCTGGCCGAGGCTGTCAGCCAGGCGGATCCAGTAGCCGCAGGAGTGGCACTTGTACGGGACGGCCTGGGCGATGGGCGACGTCGGACCGAAGTCTCCGGCGTACCAGCGCTCGGCCGCCTCCTCGCGGCCGAACGGCGACAACACCCGCTCGCGGCCGAGGCCGAGCTCCTCGACCACGGTCAGGACGTCCTCGGGAGCGTCCGCCGTGTCGGTGAAGCCGGGCTCGAGGCGCGGGTCGTCGGCGTGCGTCGGGAACAGGTCGCCGGGACGGAGGTCGCCCGGCTGGACGCGATCCGACCACGGCACCCACTCCGGCGCGACGATCGCGACGTCGCCGGGCAGCATGACGACCTCGTTGACCGTGACCGTCTTGGCCCGCGAGGCGCGCGTCACGGTGACCGCCCAGCGCCAGCCGCGGTACCCCGGGTGGCTCGACGCGAAGTAGTGCGTGACGAGGCGCTCACCCTCGACCAGATGACCGAGGTGCTCACCGACCTGCGCGGCGCCGGCCTCGGCGATCGCAGCCTCACGGGCCGGTTCGACCGCCGCGACGGCAATGGCGTCGGGTTTGGCGCGGACCGGTTCCGGAGCTCTGACGGGAGTCACAATCGCCCATTCTCGCACGCCGCTCGCAGTACTCCGAACCGCCGTCCGCGATCCGCAATCAACCGGACGTACGCGCGGTGACTGCGGTCTGTCCCCGGCACGAGGCAGGATGGTTTCATGCATCCCCCCGACCCCGACGACCCGAACGTCGGCCCCGGCGGCACCCGCGACGGCAACCCCGCCGCCGGTAGGCCGCGCGGTGACGCCGAGCGAAGTCGGGAGGACACTGGGAACGCGCGGGACGGCGGCCGCAGTGCGTCGGGGGGTTCACGGATGAGCAGTCAGAGCGAGGGCGGCAGCAAGAACGCCGGACCGAGCGGTCCCGGCCCGGAAGGTGCTGGGAAGTCGACCGGTGATCGGCTCACTGATGCTCGGGAGCGGGTCGGGTCCGCGAGCAAGAAGGTCGGGCATGCGTCGAAGGTGGGCGCCGAGGGGGTTGCGTCGGCGTCCAAGAAGGCGGCTGAGGTCAGTGGGAAGGTCGGCCGCGCGACCGGACGCCGGATCCGGGGGCTGACCAACGCGCAAGGTGCCGGCGAATCCGGGCTTTCGCGGCTGATCGAGCTCGGTGCGGTCAACGCGGCCGGTGATACCGCGTTCGCCGTATCGCTGGCCGGGACGGTGTTCTTCACCGTGCCGAGCGACCAGGCGCGCGACCGGGTGGCGCTGTTCCTGCTCCTGACGATGGCGCCGTTCGCCTTGATGGCGCCGCTGATCGGCCCGATCCTCGACCGGTTCCGCCACGGCCGTCGCTGGGCGATCGGCGCGACCCTCGGCGTCCGCGCGTTCCTCGTCTGGACCCTTGCCTCCTCGATCTCCGGCCACGGCTCCGCGTGGCTGTATCCGGCCGCCCTCGGCTGCCTCGTCGCCTCCAAGGCGTACGGCGTCACCCGCGCCTCCGCCGTACCGCGTCTGCTCCCGAAGCAGATCACCCTCGTCACCGCGAACTCACGCATCTCGCTCGCCGGTGTCGCCGGCGCGACCGTCGGCGCCGGTATCGCGGCCGGGTTCGCCTCGATCGGCCCGCAGTGGTCGCTGCGGTGGGCCGCGCTCGTGTACATCGTCGGCCTGATCCTCGCGATCCGCCTGCCGAGCGCGGTCGACTCCCCCGCCGACGAAGAAGTCACGGGTACGGCGGGACGCGAAGCGCGGCGGCGCGCGATCACCGCGGCGGTGGCGCGCGGGATCCGGTGCAACCTCGGACTGCGGTTCGTGTCCGGCTTCCTGACCATGTACTTGGCGTTCCTGTTGCGCGACCAGCCGATCAGCGGAGTGAAAGGCGCCGTCGCGGCCGCTGCGGTGATCGCCGCGGCCGGCATCGGCAACAGCCTCGGCACCGTGCTCGGATCGTTGCTCAAGGCACGCAAACCGGAAGCGGTCGTGCTGGTCGTGCTGCTCGTGGACGCGGCCGTGGCGGTCGCGGTCGCGGTGCTGTACGGGTTGCCGATCCTGATCGCGCTCGGTCTGGTGGCCGGCTTGTGCAGTTCGCTCGGCAAGTTGTCGCTCGACGCGATGATCCAGCGCGACGTCCCGGAGTCCGTGCGTACGTCGGTGTTCGCGCGCTCGGAGACGGTGTTGCAGCTGGCCTGGGTGATCGGCGGCGGGTGCGGGATCGTGCTGCCGTTGATCCCGCGGCTCGGGTTCGGGTTCCTGGCCGGCGTACTGGTGATCGTGGTCTTCCTGGTACTGCGGATGCGCCCGGCGGCGCGCCCGACCCAAGGGCCTCTGCGCCCGGGCGGTCTCGGTGGACCACGCACCGACGCCCACCCGCACACGCACCCGGACGATCGCCCGTCGTCCGGCGCTGGGCGCACCGAGGGCACGACCCGCACGATCCTCACCACCAGCGTCGCCGAGCAGCGGGCGAACCGCGCGCGCCGTACGGACTCCGGCGAAGAACCGACCATCGAGTGGCGCTCCGGCGGCCGGCCCCCGACCGACCCACGCCCGAACGACCACTCCGGCAACCGCGAAGCCCCGGACAGCCGGCCGGATCGACGTCCCCGCAGCCGACCGGAGCCGGAGAGCCGGCCAGATCCATCGGCCGGTCGCTGGTGGAGCGGCCAACCCGACGAGGACGACGACACCACCCAGAACCAAACCCCCTGGGCCGAAGAGCCCACCGAGGAACGCAACCCCGGCGGCGGCCTGTTCAAACGCCGCCCCGGCGGCGACAACAACCGCCGCCCACCCCGCTGACCGCCGAATCGTGGCGTTCGGCGGTGACCCCGAACCTCGAGTCGTGGATCACGGCTGACTTTCGCAGCCGCATCTCACGACTCGGCGGATGGTTGCTAGCGGACCGGGGTTAGGTCGGGCGCTGGCTCGGCGTGGGTGGTGCCGCGGAGGGCGAGGGTGGCGGTCACCGCGGTGGCCAGCAGGAGCAGGGTGCCGACCAGGGCGACGACGTTCATGCTGTGGGTGAAGGCGTGGCGGGCAGTGGTCAGTACGGTGTCGGCCAGCTCACCCGGCAGGTGAGCGGCCGCGGCAGTCGCAGCCGGCAGACCCTCACGGACAGGCCCGGCAACACCGGCCGGCAGCGAGGACGGGAGGTCGGCGCGGTACGCCGCAGTACCGATCGAACCCAGGATCGCGATGCCGAGCGCTCCACCGAACTCGGAGCAGGTCTCCATCACGGCGGACGCCGAGCCGGCCCGCTCCGGGGCGACCGAACCGACAACCGCCTCGGTGACCAGGGTCATCACCATCACCAGACCGGCAGCCAGCAGACCCGCACCAGTCAGCGGCACCGCGAGCGACGAGTCAACGTGCACCTGAGTGAGTACGGCGTACCCGGAGGCCGCGAGTACGAAGGCTCCACCGATCACGTACGCCCGGTCCATCTTGTTGGCCAGTGCAGTGGCCAGCGGAGCCGCGCCGCCAACGAGCACCGACGGAGCCAGCGACCACAGCGCCGCCTTCAGCGGGCTCAGTCCGTGCACCAACTGCAGATACTGGGTCAGGAAAACAGCGTTCCCCACCAGCGCCAGGGTCCCGACGGTGTTGGCGGCCAGCGATCCGCTGAACGCCCGGTTGCGGAACATCGACAGGTCGACCATCGGGTGCGCCGCGGTCCGCTGCCGCTGCACGAAGAGCACCCCGAACACCAGCCCGGCCACGATTGCCACGATCCGCATCATCGAAGCACCGTTGGCCGCGACCTCCTTGATTCCCCAGATGACCGGCAGCACGGCCGCCAGCGAGAGCACCGAGCCCAGCAGATCGAACCGTCCACCAGCAGGAGTCTTGAACTCCGGCAGCAGCATCGGCGCGAGCACCAGCAGCAGAACCATCGCCGGGGTGTTGATCAGGAACACCGAGCCCCACCAGAAGTGCTCCAGCAGGAACCCGCCGAGCACCGGCCCCAGAGTGATTCCGCCCATCATCACCGCGCTCCAGAACGCGATCGCCTTCGACCGCTGCTTCGGGTCGTGGAACATGTTCCGGATCAGCGCGAGGGTCGACGGCATCAGGGTCGCTCCCCCGATCCCGAGGAGGGCACGGGCCGCGATCAGCTGCTCCGGGTTCTGCGCGTACGCCGCCGCGACCGAGGCGAGTCCGAAGCCGATCGCACCGAAGATCAGCAACCGGCGCCGTCCGATCCGGTCGCCGAGCGAGCCCATGGTGATCAGCAGGCCGGCGAGCACGAACCCGTAGATGTCGAAGATCCACAGCTGCTCGGTGGCCGACACGCCGAGGTCCGCGCTGATGAACGGGACCGCGAAGTACAGCACCGACACGTCCATCGAGACCAGCAGCAGCGGCAGTGCGAGCACGCCGAGCGCGATCCACTCCTTGCGTCCCGCTCGTTCTGCACTCATGACACCCTCCTGAGGGATCTGTCTACGCCGCACACTGTGTACGACATAGACAGACCATAACCGAGACTGTCTATGATGTAAACAGATAAGATGCGGGCGTCGAGGGAGGAAGTCATGGACGAAGAACTGCCGCGGGTGCTTCAGCAGCTGTGGGGCATCGAGGGGCGCAGCCGGCCGGGCCCCAAGCCCGCGTTCCAGGTGGGCGACATCGGCCGCGCGGCGATCAAGCTCGCCGATGCGGGCGGGCTGACCGCGGTCTCGATGAGCAAGGTGGCCGCCGAGCTGGGCGTGACCACGATGGCGCTCTACCGGTATGTCGAAGCGAAGGACGACCTCTACATCGTCATGCTCGACGAGGCGTTCGGCCTGCCGCCGGACACCAGCGACGCGGAGGACTGGCAGGAGCGGATCACGACCTGGGCCGAGGCGTTCCGGTCCGCGCTGCAGGCGCACCCGTGGATCCTGCAGGTCCCGGTGTTCGAGCCCCCGCTGTCACCGAACCAGCTCGTGTGGATGGAGGAGGGCCTGCGCGCGTTCGAGGACACGCCGCTCACGCCGAGCGACCGGCTGTCCGCGATGCTCCTGGTCAACATCTACGTCCGCGGCACGACCGGCCTGAGCGTGAACATGCTCAACCTGCCGCCGCAGGAGGCAGCCGCCGCCGGCGAACGCTACGCCCGCCGTCTGCGCATGCTCGCCACATCGGAGCGGTTCCCCGCGATCAAGGCGACCCTCGAGCAGCCGCAGGACTTCATCGACAACGACCCGACCGAGTTCTACTTCGGCCTGACCACGGTCCTCGACGGCATCCAGACGCTGATCAGCCGCCGCACCTAGAAGTCGAGCTCGTCCGCAACTAGAAGTCGAGCTTGTCCGCGACCCCGCGGAGCACGGTCGCGACCTGCTTCGAGGACTTGCTGTCCGGCTGGCGGCCGCGGCGGTAGTTCTCACCGATGCGGTCGAGGAGCTTGATCAGGTCCTCGATGACGACCTGCATCTCCTCCGGCTTCGGGCGCATCGCCTTCGCGACCGACGGCGGCGGGTCGATCAGCCGGACCTGCAGGGCCTGCTCGCCCTTGCGTCCCTCGACGACGCCGAACTCGACCTTCTGCCCGGGCTTCAGGTTGGTGACACCGGCCGGCAAGGCCTCGGCGCGGACATAGACGTCCCCGCCCTCCTCCTTGCTGAGGAAACCGAACCCCTTGTCGGAGTCGTACCACTTCACCTTGCCAACGGGCACGGGGACCTCTTCATCGGTATCGTCGGAAGCGATCGAGCCGTGAGGCCCGATCAGGAAACCCAGCGTACGTGACCCGGCGCAACCGCGCCTCCGGGAAACTACCTGATCCGGCAGTCTTCCCGCACCTCACATACTCCGATACTTTTCGGGATCCGAGAGCCGCTCGTTCATGGATCCGGACCGGAACCCACGCGGGTCGACCCGCGCCGCCGCGAACCCTTCGGCGATGACCGCATCGACCAGCTCCTGCTGGTCCACCCGATCGAGCAGATCGGCGTCGATCTCGATCGACGCGCTCTCGCCGAGATCGCGTACGCGCACGTTCTGCAGACCGTACGACGCGAGTCGCGCGCGGACCGTCTGCTCGGCCCGGTCGACCCGTGCGAGCAGGTTCGGCGTGATGCGGATGCCGTACGCGATCCGGCTCGACAGGCAGGCCGCGGCCGGCTTGTCCGAGGTCTCGAGCCCCCAGCTGCGCGACGCCGTACGGATCTGCGTCTTGGTCAACCGCGCGTCCCGCAAGGGCGTCAGCGCGCCCCGCTCGAAGGCGGCGCGGATGCCCGGACGGAACCCGGCGATCGCGTCGTCGGCGTTCGTCCCGGTGGCGATCGCGGTGATGCCGAACTCGTCCGCGATCGGCTGCAGCGTCTCGATCAGCTCGGCCTTGCAGAAGTAGCAGCGGGCGCCCGAGTTGGCCTGGTAGCCCTCGCGCTCCATCTCGTGCGTGTGCGGGGTGACATGGCGTACGCCGAGGGTGTCGGCGAACCGCGCCGCCGGCTCCAGCTCCGCCGCCGGCAGCGAAGGAGACACAGCGGTCGCCGCGACGACGTTGGCCGGCCCGATCGCCCGGGCCGCGGCCGCGAGCAGGAACGCCGAGTCGGCGCCGCCGCTGAACGCGACGACCATCTTGTCGTACGACGACAGCCGCTTCATCAACGCTTCCAGCCGCTGCTCGAGGACGTACTCGTCGACCCAGGCCGGGAACTCGGTGAGGTCGTTCAGAACGACGTCGGCGCCGTACGCCCGCAGCTCGTCGGCGGTGAACGGACCGGTCGCAACCGAGACCGCGAGGGCCCCGGCCGCGTGCGCGCCGTCGATGTCGGCGGTGTGATCGCCGACGTAGATCGTCGCCTCGTGCTCGCGCAGCGCCGTACCCTTCTCGGCTCCGTGCAGGTCGCCGACCGGCTCGTCGACGTCCAGCCCGAGGTGCTCGAGGTGCAGCCGGACCGACGGGGTGTACTTCGCGGAGACGACCATGGTCCGCCCGCGCAACGCCCGGATCGCGGCCAGCGACTCGGCCACGCCCGGCAGCGGCAGGCTGCCCGTGATCGCGTGCGACGGGTAGTGCTCGCGGTACCGCGCCACCATCGCGTCGACCTGCTCCGGCGGGAACCAGTTCGCCATCTCCCAGGTCAGCGGCGGCCCGAGCCGGCTCACCACCAGGTCGGTGTCGATGTACACCCCGGTCTCGGCGGCCAGCAGGTCCCAGACGGCCTGGATCCCCGGCCGGGAGTCGATCAGCGTCATGTCCAGGTCGAATCCGACCACGAGCTCCGGCACATCGGCGGCGGTCGGGGCGGGCTGGATCTCGGCGGTTGACACGTCCCCAACCCTACGTGCTCCGAATGAACCACCGGCAGCCGGACCAAATTGGACATTCAGCGGCCTTCTGTCCGAGCACTTGACATCGGAGACACTTTTGTAAACCCTCGACCTCATGACCTCGTTTGCCGATCGAACCAAACGCCGGCTGCGTGACGAACTGCTCGACGCGGCGCAGGAGGCGGTCGTCGCCGGCGGATACGACGGACTCCGGATGGCCGCGGTGGCTCGCCGGACCGGGGTCTCGCGCCAGACCGTCTACAACGAGTTCGGCGACAAATGGGGCCTGCTCGAGGCAGTCGCGGCCCGCGAGACCGAGCGGTTCCTGCTGGATGTCAACACTGCGCTCGCCGAGCAGCCTCACCCGATCGACGGTCTCCGGGCCGCGGTCGAGCGCGCGCTCACGCTGGCCGGGGAGAACCCGCTGGTGAAGGCGGCCCTGAGCCAGCCGGGATCGGACCAGGCAAGTCAACTGCTGACCACACGGGGGCAGCAGGTGCTGGAACTGGCCCACCTCCGGCTGGGTGCGCACGTCAGGGAGCACTGGCCGGAGGTCCCCGCGGAGGACGCGACCAGCTGTATGGACGTCGCCTTGCGCGTTGTCATCAGCCACATCGTCACGCCGGGCCCTCCCCCGGCGACGGTGGCCGATCAGCTGGCTCGCGTCCTCTCGCCGTTCTTGTCCGAGTCGAGGAGGCAGCACGTATGAACGAACTGCACAGGCAAGGGTTCAGCTCGCTGAAGGCCGGTGGCCTGAACTGGGACGCGCTGCCGCTGCGCCTGTTCGACAAGGGCAACGGCAAGTTCTGGAACCCGCGCGACATCGACTTCAGCCAGGACGCCAAGGACTGGCAGGAGCTGAGCGAGAACGACAAGGACAACGCGCTGATGCTCTGCTCGCAATTCATCGCGGGCGAGGAGGCGGTGACCGAGGACCTGCAGCCGTTCCTGCAGGCGATGGCCGCCGAGGGACGGTTCGGCGACGAGATGTACCTGACCCAGTTCTGCTTCGAGGAGGCCAAGCACACCGCGGTCTTCCGGCTCTGGCTGGACGCGGTCGGCGTCACCGAGGACCTGCATCACTATGTCGAGAACAACCCCGGGTACCGCGCGATCTTCTACGAGGCTCTGCCCGTCGCACTCAAGTCGCTGGCCGACGACCCCTCACCGGCGAACCAGGTCCGCGCATCGGTCACCTACAACCACGTAGTGGAAGGAACTCTGGCCCTGACCGGGTACCACGCATGGAACCTGCTCTGTACTGCGCGTGGCGTGCTGCCCGGCATGCAGGAGCTGATCCGCCGGATCGGCGACGACGAGCGCCGGCACATGGCGTGGGGCACGTTCACCTGCCGCCGGCACGTCGCCGCGGACGAGGGGAACTGGAAGATCGTCACCGACACGATGGAGGAGCTCCTCCCGCACGCGCTGACGCAGATCCAGTGGGCGATGGACAACACCGCCGAGCTCCCGCCGGAGATCAACCCGACCGCCCTGATGACGTACGCCGGTGACCGCGCGACTCGTCGCCTCGGCGCGATCGAGTCGGCCGTCGGCGCGAACGTGGCCGGCATCGACCTCGACTACTCCCCCGAGAAACTCGAGGACGACTTCGGCGACGAGGACTCAGCCGCGCTGGCGGCGGTTCGCTAGCAGGACGATGAGCGCCGCAGTCGCCAGTACCGCAGGGAGCCAGGTGACCGTCGTCGTACCGAGGTGGTCGGCGACCTGGCCGCCGGTGAAGGCGCCCACTGCGATCGATCCGTTGTAGACCCCCACCAGGACAGCGGACGACGATTCGGGGGCACTGGGCGCCGCGGCATGTCCCCAGGCCTGGGTGCTGACACTCGTTCCGCCGTACGCGAGGCCCCAGATCACCAGCAGGACAAGGGATCCGGCGGCGGTGGCGCCGAGCACGGGCATCGCGAAGGTGGCGAGCGCGATGCCGCCGGCGATCACGGCGAGGGCGCGGGTCGGGCGCAGCGCGCCGGTGAGGAAGTTGCCGAGGACACCGGCCACGCCGTACGCGAGCAGGAAGGTCCCGATCAGCGCCGGACCGGTGTGCGGCTCGAGGAGCGGCCGGATATAGGTGTACGCCGCGAAGTGGCCGGTCACGATCAAGGCGACCAGGACGAGGCCGACGCGGACGTCCTTGATCTGCAGGACATCCCGTACGTCGCACCATCGCACCGCCTTCTCGGGAGCGAGGGACGGAAGGTGGTAGATCAGCGCGGTGGTCAGCGCCAGCGACAGCAGGCCGACACCCGCGAAGGCCCAGCGCCAGCCGAGGAGTTCACCGACGTACGCGCCGGCCGGGATGCCGAGCACGGAGGCGATTCCGATGCCGCTGAAGATGAGCGAGGTGGCGGGACCGGCGGCATGTTCGGGTACGACGCGGCGGGCCAGGCCGATGGTGAGCAGCCAGACGCCGCCGATCGAGACAGCCATCAGGACCCGCGCGAGCATGAAGATCCAGAAGGACGGCGCGAGGGCGGCGAGGAATCCCGCGGCCGCGAGGAGCACCATCAGGCCGGCCAGGACTGTGCGGCGGTTGAGTGTTCCCAGGACGAGCGGGAGGACGGGGGCTGCGACGGCGGAGACCACGCCGGTGACGGTCAGGCTGAGACCGGCGGTTCCTTCGCTGATCTGCAGACCGGTGGCCATCGGGGTGAGCAACCCGACCGGGAGCATCTCGGCGGTCACCACCGTGAACACCGTCCCGGCCATCGTGATCGGCGCCGCCCAGCCCCGGGTGCCCACCTCGTCAGCGCAGATCGTCGTCATACATCCAGTGAGCCGCCGCGAGGTGGTGCGGAACAACGGCGATGTGATCATGCTTGTATTAGCTGAGCTAATCGATCGGAGGTATGCCGTGGCTGTGGAGGTCCGTGAGCTCGAATGCTTCCTGGTCCTCGCCGACGAGCTGCACTTCGGCCGTACGGCGGAGCGCCTGTACCTGTCGCAGAGCCGGGTCAGCCAGCTGCTGCAGTCGCTCGAGCGCCGGATCGGCGGCCCGCTGTTCGAGCGGACGAGCCGGCGGGTGGCGCTGACGCCGCTCGGGAAGGAGTTCCTGACCTCGCTGCGACCGGCGTACGCGGCGCTCGAGCGGGTCGTCGAGGGCGCTCGCGAGTACGCCGCCAACACGAAGGGCAAGCTCCGCATCGGCTTCCAGGGCACGGCGAACGACGACATCCTCGGCGCGGTCTCGGGATTCCAGTCCCGCAACCCGAACTGCTTGATCGACGTCTGCGAGATCCCGCTGAACGATCCGTTCGGGGCACTCCGGCACGGTGAGCTCGACGCGGCCGTCGTACTGCTGCCGGTCGCCGAGGACGACCTCGTCGTCGGCCCGATCTTCTCCCGCCAGCCGCAGACGCTCGCGGTGTGCACCCGCCACCGACTCGCGGACCGCGCCTCGATCGACGTCGAGGACCTTGCCGGCGAAACGCTGATCGCGTTCGCCGGACCGGCCCCGAACTACTGGCGCCAGGCCCAGGCGCCCACCCAGACGCCCGGCGGGGCACTCATCCACCGCGGCCCGGACGTCAAGACCCTCCAAGAAGGCCTGTCGCTGATCGCCGCCGACCGCGGCGGCATGATCATCTGCCGCCCTACAGCCGCCCTCAACAACCGCGCCGGCATCACCACAGTCCCACTCACCGGCATCCCCGAGTCGGCCCTCGCCCTCATCTGGCGCCGCGGCGAAGACACCCCCTCGGTCAAGGCCTTCGCCGAACACCTCAAGGGCGCCTGAGATGTCCACCTGGGCGGACGTCGGCCGGATCGCCCTCGCTCTCCCCGCCGCGCTGGCAGGCCGGGCCCACGAGGGCTCACCGGCGTACGACGTCGCCGGCCACCAGTTCGCCCGGTTGCGCCGCGACGACGACAACCGCGAGATCCTGCAGTTCTGGACCACCGACGACCGCGAGGCGCTCGCCGGCAGCAACCCAGAGGCCTACTGGCTGGCCAAGGCGTTCCCATCGGCCGTCTTCGCCCACCTCGACGCGCTGGCAGCGGACGAGCTCCGCGAGATCGTCACCGACTCCTGGCGGGCGCGCGCCCCGAAGCGCCTGCTGAAGGCGCATCCGGAGATCGGCTGAGCGGGTTTCCTTACGCCAGGCCGAGGAGGTCGACGGAGCGTTCGCGCATCTCGACCTTGCGGATCTTGCCGGTGACGGTCATCGGGAAGTCGTCGACGAGCAGGACGTACTTCGGGATCTTGAAGTGCGCGAGCTTGCCGGTGGCAAACGTTCTGATCGCGTCGGCGTCGAGCGGATCGGCGCCGGGCTTGAGTTTGATCCAGGCGCAGAGTTCCTCGCCGTACCTTTCGTCGGGCACACCAATGACCTGGACGTCCGCGATCGACGGGTGGGTGTAGAGGAACTCCTCGATCTCACGCGGGTAGACGTTCTCGCCGCCGCGGATGACCATGTCCTTGATCCGGCCGACGATGTTCACGTACCCGTCCTCGCGCATCGTGGCGAGATCGCCGGTGTGCATCCAGCGGGCCTGGTCGATCGCCTCCGCGGTCTTGTCCGGCTCGTCCCAGTAGCCGAGCATCACGGAGTACCCGCGGGTGCACAGCTCCCCTGGCTCGTTCCGCGGTACGACGAGGCCGGTGGCCGGGTCGACGAGCTTCACCTCGACGTGCGGCATGACGCGACCGACCGTCGACGTACGGCGGTCGAGATCGTCGTCGCGCCTGGTCTGCGTGGACACCGGCGACGTCTCGGTCATCCCGTAGCAGATCGCGACCTCGGCCATGTGCATGTCCGCGACGCAACGCTTCATCACCTCGACCGGGCACGGCGACCCGGCCATCACGCCCGTCCGCAGGCTGGTCAGGTCGTAGTCCGCGAAGTCCGGCAGACCGAGCTCCGCGATGAACATCGTCGGTACGCCGTACAGCCCCGTGCAGCGCTCGTCCTGCACCGCCTTCAACGTCGCGGCCGGGTCGAACGCCGGACTGGGGATCACCATGCAGGCGCCGTGAGTGGTGCAGCCCAGATTGCCCATCACCATGCCGAAGCAGTGGTAGAAGGGCACCGGGATGCACAACCGGTCGTCGGCGGTGAACGCGATCGTCTCGGTGACGAAGAAGCCGTTGTTCAGGATGTTGTGGTGGCTGAGGGTCGCGCCCTTCGGGAATCCCGTTGTGCCGCTGGTGTACTGGATGTTGATCGGGTCGTCGAAGGACAGCTCGGCCTCGCGGGCAGTCAGTTCGTCGACGCTGATCCGGCCGGCGTCGCCGCGGAGCGCGTCCCAGTCACCGGTGCCGAGGTAGATCGTCTCCTCGAGCGCGGGACACTTCGGCCGGACCTCCTCGACCATCTCGCGGTAGTTGCTCGTCTTGAACTCGGTCGCCGAGACGAGCAACCGGACACCGGACTGGTTCAGCGCGTAGGACAGCTCGTGGGTCCGGTACGCCGGGTTGATGTTCACCAGGATCGCGCCCATCAACGCGGTCGCGTACTGCGTGATCGTCCACTCGGCCTGGTTCGGCGCCCAGATGCCGACCCGGTCACCCTTCGCGATCCCCCGCGCCAGCAGGCCGCGAGCGACGAGTTCGACCTCCGCGCCGAACTCGTCGTACGTCCAGCGTCTTCCGGTCTGCACCTCGACCAGGGCTTCGCGATCGCCGTACTCGCTGATCGTTCGTCTCAGGTTCGCGCCGATCGTCTCACCCAGCAACGGAACCTCGGACACCCCGGACGCGTACGACGGAAGGCTCATCCCTTCATCGTCACCTCAGCCCGATGACGCTGCAAGTGCACATGCGGCAGGAAACAGGGTCTCTCATTTCCGACAACCACTCGGAGGCGATCGCCGAGTTGAAAGGTGCGGGGTCTGCGGGCCGGGACAGCAGCGCGACGCTGTCCCGGTTGTTGAGGCGCAAGTCCAAGTCGCAGTACCAGGCCACTTCGGTGTCTGCCGCGGACGCCGCGAAGAGCATCGACTCGGCCAGTCGCCTGTTCGAGGCCGCCCAGACCGTCATCCCTACCTGAGCGGTGTCTCGTAGATTTGTAGTTCGGTGCCTGAGGGGGCTTGGCCGTCGTCGGGAGCGGTGTAGAGGCGGAGTTTGGTGGGGGTGGTTTCGAGGGCTACTGGGTTGCGGGTGGCGTTGTGGTTGGTGGTGGGGGAGAAGTACGGGAACGGAATCTCGTGGAGGATCCGGTTGGTGCGTAGGTCCAGGAGGGCCAGTCCGCCGAGGTCGTACGACGTGTTGTCCGGGCCGGGGAGCGTGGTCACACCGCCGCACAGCTGCTTGCCGTGGGCGGCGTAGCTGCAGTCCTGGTAGTCGAGGAAGTGCGACTCGTTGGCGAGCTTGCTGAGCTGCCGGCCGGTGGGAGTCCAGCTGTAGAGAGTGCGGGAGCCCCAGCTCACCCCGTGCACCTGACCGGTCGTCCGGTCGCGCACTACTCCTCCGACGTGATCATTCACCCGGAAACGCTCGCTGACCTCGTAGGTCGTCGGGTCGACCGTGTAGACGATCGCCCGCGAGTCCGGCCGGTACTCCGCCGCCGGCACCCACAGGTCCTGCCCGTCGAAATCCAGTCCGCCCGGGTGGTACGCCGTACCCTCGCCGAGCCGGATGTCCTCTATCAGCCTCCCCTGCCGATCGATGGCGAGCAGGTGCCCGATCCCCGTGCCCGGCGTGCGGTCGTACCCGTCGACCGGCTCCGGATACTTCTCCGGCGCCTCCAGCACCTCGACGCTGGTCATGAAGATCAGCTCCCCGACCAGCGCGAACCCCTGCGGGTGGTACGTCGGGAACTCCAGCGGCACCCGCTCCACCAGGGTCCACGCAGTACTGCGGTCAGTGGTCAGGAACGCACGCGTCAAGTCAGAGTCCCGGTGGGCCTGTAGGTCACTGCACATCGAAAGGCTCCTCTATCAGGGTGGATGGTCGATGGTGAAGTGTGTGATGCCCACGTGACATCCAGGTGATGCAGACTGGCGGATATGGATACTGGGGTCAGTGTTATCGGGTCGGGGCAGGTCAGTGGGACGCCGGACGTGTTGCGAGTGTCGTTCGGGGTCGACCAGGTGGCGCCGGACGTCGCGTCCGCGGTCGCCCGGGTCGGGGAGCAGACCGACGCGGTCATCGCGGCGCTGCGCGGGCACGGGATCGAGGAGTCGCAGCTCGGGACCAGTGCGGTGAATGTGTACCAGGACTACAAGGAGCCCGACGCGACTCCGGCGTACCGGGCGTCGCACACCATCACTGTCCAGACGAGGGACCTGATCGGATTCGGCGCGCTGCTCAACGCGGCGGTTGATGCCGTGGGCAACAGCCTGGGGCTGCACGGGCTGCAGTTCGACATCGAGGACAAGTCCGAGCTGCTGACCCGGGCCAGGGAACTCGCTTTCCAGCAGGCCAAGGAGAAGGCCGGGCAACTGGCGGCCCTGTCGGGTTACTCGCTCGGCTCGGTCACCGCGATCAGCGAGACCCGCGGCGATTTCCCGATCCACCCGCAGGGCGTGTCCCTCGGCATGGGCGGCGCCTACGATTCAGCGATCAACATCACTCCGGGCGACCACATTGTCTCCGTCTCCCTGGAAGTGCACTTCGCCTGGGCGTAACGCGCGTCTCAAAAGCAGAACAGGTGTTGCGTTGTCGGTGCCTTCGTAGAGACTTCTCTCATGTACGCACCGGCGCCGCTGCGGCGGCAACTCAGTCGGTCCGGGCTCCTACTGCTCGGACCGGCCTTCGTTGCGGCCGTTGCGTACGTCGACCCGGGGAACTTCGCGACCAACATCGCGGCCGGCGCTACGTACGGTTACCTGCTCTGCTGGGTGGTCGTCGGCGCCAACCTGATGGCCGTCCTGGTGCAGTACCTCGCGGCCAAGGCGAGCATCGCGACCGGGCGGACCCTGCCGCGGCTGTGCCGTGACCACTTCCGCCGGTCGACGTCGACCGGGCTGTGGGCGCAAGCCGAGGTGGTGGCGATCGCGACCGACCTGGCCGAGGTGGTCGGCGGTGCTATCGCGCTGAATCTGCTGTTCAAGATCCCGCTGCTGCTTGGCGGCGTGATCACCGGCGCGGTGTCGTTCGCCTTGCTGATCTATCAGTCGAAGCGCGGCCAACGCCCCTTCGAGGCAGCGATCATCGGCCTGCTCGCCGTCGTACTCATCGGCTTCGTGGTGTCGACGGCGAAGTCGGATCCGTCCGCGAGCGGCGTGGTCGGCGGACTGGTGCCCCGCCTGGACGGGACGCAGTCGCTCGTGCTGGCGGCCGGCATGCTCGGCGCGACCGTGATGCCGCACGCGATCTGGCTGCACGGTGCCCTGGTCACCGACCGGCACTGGAAGAGCATCCGCTCCCAGGAAGGCAAATCGCGGGTGCTGCGGGCCACCCGGATGGATGTGGCGATCGCGATGGCGCTGGCCGGGGCCGTCAACCTGGCGATGGTCGTGCTGGCAGCGGCCGCCCTGAAGGGCAGCGGCGCGGATTCGCTCCACGCGGCGCACGTGGCGATCGGCGACCGTCTCGGCCAGCTCCCGGCGCTCCTGTTCGCGCTCGCGTTGCTGGCCAGCGGGTTCGCCTCCTCGTCGGTCGGGACGTACGCCGGCTCCGTCATCCTGGACGGCTTCTGGCAGCGACGCGTCCCGCTGGCCGCCCGCCGCCTGATCACTCTGGTGCCCGCCCTGCTCGTCCTCGCGATCGGCATCGACCCGAGCCGGGCCCTGGTCGTTTCCCAGGTGGTGCTGAGCTTCGGGATCCCGTGCGCGCTGTGGCCGTTGGTGAGATTGACCGCATCCCGGCGCGTCATGGGTAACCTTGTCAACCGCAGGGCGACTACTCTCGCGGCATGCCTGGTAGCGACCGCCGTCACGGCCCTCAACGTCGTACTGATCGTGCTGACCGTTCGGGGATGACGTGACGCGGGTGTTCGCCGTGAGCGACATCCACGGCCACCTGGAGAAACTGACCCCCGCGCTGGCGGCCGCCGGCCTCACCGATGCCGACGGCAACTGGGCCGGCGCGGACGCCCGGCTGTGGTTCCTCGGCGACTTCTTCGACCGTGGCCCGGACGGCATCGGCGTACTGCGCTACGTCCGCGACCTGATCGAGCAGGCGCCGGACGACGCGATCCAGATGCTGCTCGGCAACCACGAGATCCTCGCGCTCGGGATGCGCCAGTTCGGCGACACGTTCGTACCGCACGACGGCATCACACTGCGCAGCTTCGAGCGTTCCTGGGCCTTGAACGGCGGGCAGGACCGCGACCAGGAGCTGCTCACCGACGACGAGACCGCCTGGCTGCTCGACCGGCCGATGCTCGCCCTCGACGCCGGGCACCTGCTGATGCACTCCGACACCGCGGAGTACGTCGAGTGGGGCGACTCGCTCGACGCGATCAACGCCGCCGCGAGCGCCGAGCTGCACTCCGACGACATCGAGGTGTGGTGGGAGATCTGGCGCCGGATGACGTCGCGGTACGCGTTCCGCGGCGACGGCGGGCCGGAGATCGCCCGCATCATGCTGCAGCACCTCGGTGGTCACCGGATCGTGCACGGCCACAGCATCGTGGCCGACCAGCTGGGCATCGACCCGCGGTTCCTGACCGGACCGCACCTGTACGCCGACGACCTCGTGCTGGGCATCGACGGCGGCGCGTTCGACGGCGGCCCGTGCCTGGTCGTCGAGCTGGAGGAGCTCACCGCGGACTGAGCCGACCACGGCGACCAGGCAGGACGCCGAAGCGGCTACTTGTCAGCCGTAAGAGTGCCGCCGATGGCCCAGCTGTCCGGCGGGGTCTCCTGGATCCAGACCTGGACGCTCTCGGCCGGGACACCGAGGCTGTCGACGAAGGCGTCGGTGACCTTCTGGACCAGTTCGCGCTTGAGCTCCGGGGTCCGCGGGCCTTGGAGGACGGTGACGATGGGCATCGGATCTTCCTTTCTGCGTTGGGTTGTGAGCCCATTCCAGCCGTCGCGGCCGCCGCGAACGAGACGCAGTACCGATGCGCTCCCATCACTCGAACTGATCGGACGCCTTCCGGCAGGCGTCCAGCAGTACGGCGAGATCGCCGCCGACCGTCGTACCGGCGGGGACGGCCAGGCTCGTCGTCAGCGCCAGCCGGGGGCGCGGTCGCCGGAACACCACCCGGCCTTCGCGGAGGAGGCGGGCGTGCGACTCGTAGATGACCGTCCAGCTCGGGGTGCCGGCGCCGATCGCGGCGTGTGTGTCCTGCAGGCTGCTGGAGCGCGGGCCGAGCACGGGCTCGAAGCCCGCCGCGGCGCAGGCCGACATGACCAGGTCGACGAGCGGTTGATTGGTGCGGCGTTCGGTGATGCGGAGTGGGAGGTCGCGAAGGTCGCTCAGGTCGATCTCGCCCGACGGTGCGGCGGAGGCGGGCAGTGCGACCAGCAGTGCGTCCTCCCAGACCGGGACGAACTCCAGACCGGCTGCCTCGTCGAGGCCCCGGACGAAGGCAGCGTCCAGTTGGCCGCCGCGCACCCGGTCCAGTCTGGCGCGGGTCGGCGTACTCACCAGCTCCACGTGCAGGCCTTGCGACGAGAGCTCCGCGACCACGGTCTCGAGCCGCTCGCCCAGTCCTGTGCTGGTGCCGAGTCGGAGTGTTCTGCCCGGGCGACCGGTGGCGGCGGCGCGGGCGTTGTCGACAGCGGTGAGGACGGCGCGGGCGGCCGGCAGGAAGCGTTGGCCGGCTTCGGTGAGGCGGATGGCGCGGGCCGAGCGGTCGAACAGGAGGACGTCCAGCTCGCGTTCGAGCCGGGCGATCTGCTGGCTCACGCCGGGCTGGCCGATGCCGAGTTGCTCGGCCGCCCGGCCGAAATTGAGCACCTCGGCCACGGTCACGAAGTACTGGATCTGCCGTAGCTCCACATCGACATGATCCACGGGGGAATGCCCCCGCGGCGACCGGGGTTGTCAGGGGGTATGGCGGAGAAGACTGTGAAGATTCCTGGGCCGGACCACCCGATCACCGTCGGGAAGAACCCGGACCGCGTCGTCGTGAAGGTCGGTGACCAGGTCATCGCGGACACCCACGACGCCCTGTCGCTGCAGGAGGCGAACTATCCGGCGGTGCAGTACATCCCGCGGAAGGACGTCGACCTCACGCAGCTCGAGCGGACCGAACACGAGAGCTACTGCCCGTACAAGGGCGACGCCGCGTACTACAGCGTCCTCCCCGCCGGGGCGGACGGGGTGAACGCCGTCTGGACCTACGAGCAGCCGTACGACGCGGTCGCGGACATCCGCGAGCACGTCGCGTTCTACCCGGACAAGGTGTCGATCGAGATCATCGCCGACTGACGAAGTCGGTGAGGACCGGAGCGAGCACCTCCGGCGGTACGACGTGGTGGTGGCCCGCGAGCTCGACGAGTTCGGCCGCGGGCAGGATGGTCACGATCCGATGGGCGGCGTCGACCATGAACGGAGCCGAGGTGGTACCGGCGAGGACGAGGGTCTCCGGCTTGATCGCGCTCAGCACCTCGACCGGAGTACCGCCGTCGGTGAGGCCGTGTGCCATCACCGCGAAGTCGTAGGCGAGCGTGGGCGCGCGCTCGGCGAGGCCGGGAGTGGCGGCCGTCTCGAGTGCGATCGGCTTCGGCAGGCCCGTCATCATCATGAACAGCTCGACAGCCTCCCGGTTCTGACCCTCGCGGATCCGCTCGAGCACCTGCTCGCCGTCGTCCGAGGGATCCACGTCATCCGGGCCGTACGGCGGTTCGTGCAGCATGACGTGTGTGAACGGCAGCCCGGTGCTCGCTGCGATCGCCGCGAGTCCCGCACCGGACGAGTGCCCGTAGATGGCTGCCGTACCGCCGACCGCCGTCACCAGCCCGGCGATGTCGTCCACCTCGCGCTGGACGGCGTACGGCGTGACGTCGCCGGAGTCCCCGCGACCTCGCCGGTCGTACGTCACCACGTCGAAATGGTTCGCCAGCTCGTCAGCCAGCGGCCGGAGCGAGTGCCGGTCGCACAGCGCTCCTCCGACCAGGATCAACGGGTGCCCGCTGCCCAGTCGGTCGTAGGCGATCGTCGTACCGTCCGCAGACGTCACTGTCTCCATGTTGCCCTCCAGTTCGGCGTTGACGGTTGTGACGTCGGAGCCGATGGGGAGCTTTCGACATATCCACTGGCGGTGAACCGGTCCGGGTGATTCACTGCGTCGCGATGATCAACAGAGTCGACACTTACCTTCACAGCGTCCCGCTGTCCGGTGCAGTCGCCGAGCAGGTCGGACCGTTCACCTTGTTCCGTAGTACGACGGTCTGGCCGTACTACGCGCGCCCGGTGCCGGGATCCGGCGTCACGATCAAGCCGGACGATGTCGAACTCGTCCGTGCGCGCTGCGCCGAGCTGGAGATCCCGCTGAGCTTCGAGTGGGTCGTGGAGACCTGCCCGTCGCTGGGAGCGGCTGCGGCTGCGGCGGGCCTGAGCGTCGTCGAGCACCCGTTGCTGGTGCTGGAGCGGGACGACTTCCGACCTGTCGTGACTGATGCTCGCGTGGAGATCTTGTCCGCAGACGAGGACGTCCTCCGGCAGTGTCGTGCGGTCGCCAACCTGGCGTTCAGCGACCCGGGTACTGCGGTGGGCGCCGCTGGGCCGGCCGAGCGGGACGCGGCAGCCGCTGAGATGGCCGACAAGATGGTGGCGACGCTGCGAGACCGGGCGCTACGGGGTGTTGCAGTCAACGCGGGTGCGTTCACCGACGAAGGCATGGTGGCCAGCGGGACGCTCGCGCCGGTCGATGCCACCGCCGAGATCGTCGGCGTCGGAACGGTCCCGTCCATGCGCCGCCGCGGTTTGGGAGCGGCTGTGACGTCGACGCTGGTCGAGCACGCCTTCGCCAACGGAGTTGACCTCGTGCTGCTGTCGGCCGAGTCCGACGCCGTCGCGGCCGTCTACGAGCGCGTCGGCTTCCACCGGATCGGGAGCGCCGGGGCCGCAGAGTGACCGGCAGCCCGACCTCCCGCCTGGTCGTACTACGCGGGAACTCGGGCTCCGGCAAGTCCACCACGGCACGGGCACTGCGCGAGCGCCTCGGCCGCGGCACCGCGTGGGTCGAGCAGGACCACCTCCGCCGCATCCTGCTCCGCGAGCACGACCTCCCGGGCGATGTGAACATCGGACTCATCGATCTGAACGTCCGCTACGCGCTGGACCACGGGTACGACGTGCTGCTCGAGGGCATCCTGAACGCCGGCCGCTACGGCGACATGCTCCGCCGGCTGACGGCTGACCACCGCGGCAGCACACTGCACTACTACTTCGACATTCCGTTCGAGGAGACCGCCGTTCGGCATGCCACGCGGGAGCTGGCTGGGGAGTTCAGCGTCGAGGCCATGCGGGAGTGGTATTGCGAGCGGGACCTACTGGACGGCGTCGAGCAGACTGTGATCGGTCCGGACAGCGCACTCGACAAAACCGTGGGCCAGATCCTGACCGACCTTGGGGTCGAGACCGCCGGGGCCGTACCTTTGGAAGGATGAGCACTACCGAGCCGACCCGCCCCCGTACCCTCGCCGAGGCGCTGCGGACGTGGGACGACGCCGGGCTCGGTGAGCTGCTGCGGCGGCGGCCCGATCTGGCGCTGCCGATTCCTGCGGACACCGGGCAGCTGGCGGCGCGGGCGACGAGCAACGCGTCGGCTGCGCGGGCGGTCAACCGCTTGGACGAGTTCGGTGTGGACCTGCTCGAGTCGCTGTCGGCACTGCCCGAGCCGGTCGACCTGGAGGCGCTCGCGCGGGGTGTCGATCAGCCGGTGGCCGTGGTCCGGCCGCGGGTGACCGAGCTGCTGGACCTCGCCCTCGTGTGGGGCACAGAGGACGACCTGCGGCCGATCCGCGCGGTGCACGAGCTGCTCGGTCCCACACCAGCCGGGCTCGGTCCGGTCACCACGCGGCACTTCGGTGACCTGGACAAGCTGATCGAGGAGGCCGGTCCCGACGCGCGGGCCGTGCTCGACAAGCTGACCTGGGGTCCGCCGACCGGTTCGGTGGAGAAGGCCGAGCGGCCGGTGACGATCGCGTCCGCCCGTACTCCGGTGGAGCGGTTGCTGGCGCGAGGTCTCGTCGTACCCAAGGATCCGAACACCGTCGTACTGCCGCGGCAGATCGGTCTGCACCTGCGCGGCGGGCGAGTGCTGGCGTCGACCAGGCCGGTGCCTCCGCCGTTGGACGGGAAGAAGGTGTCGGCTTCGATCGCCGACCGCGCCGCGGCGGGGGCTGCGCTGGACCTCGTCCGGCTGGTCGACCGGGCGCTGGAGCAGCTGGGGACCGAGCCGCCGCCGGTACTACGGACTGGTGGCATCGGCGTTCGTGAGCTGCGCAATGTGGCGGGGAAGATCGGCGCCGAGGAGCAGAACGCCGCAGCGGTGCTGGAGATCGCGTACGCCGCCGGACTGGTCGCTGCGGTCGAGGTCGGGACCAGTGAGCTGTGGCTGCCGACCGGTGCGTACGACGACTGGCTGGAGCTGGACCTGGCGCATCGGTGGGCCCAGCTGGTCATGGCCTGGTTCTCCGGGCTCAGGGCGATCGGACTGATCGGACGGCGCGACAGCGGTGCTGGTACGGCGGCTGCTCGTGAGCGTCTGATCAACGCACTGGCGCCGGACCTGGAGCGGCTGCTGGCGCCGGAGATCCGCGTCCTTGCGTTGCAGGCCCTGGCCGGCGCCGGCGTGGGTAATGCGCCGGCTCCGCAGACAGTGGTGACGTGGGTCGCGTGGCATCGGCCTCGGCGCGGTGGGCAGTTCCGGGACGACCTGGTCGAGTGGAGCGTGTCTGAGGCGGCCTTGCTCGGGGTGACCGGGCTGGGCGCGCTGGCGAGTCATGCACAACCACTGCTGGGTGCGGAGCCGACCGCTGACGAGCTGGCCGACGCGATCAGTCCGCTGATGCCGGAGCCGGTGTCCGAGGTGCTGTTGCAGGCTGACCTGACCGCGATCGCTCCCGGCCCGCTGGTGCGGGTTGTGCAGGACGAGCTGTCCGCGATGGCGGATGTCGAGTCGGACGGTGGCGCGGGTGTCTACCGGTTCAGCGAGAGCTCGGTGCGGCGCGCGTTCGACCTCGGGCGGACCGCGGAGCAGCTGCACACCTGGCTGGCCGAGCATTCACGTACTCCGGTGCCACAGCCGCTGGCGTACCTCATCGACGACGTTGCGCGACGTCACGGCGTACTGCGGCTCGGGACGGCGTCGACGTACCTGCGGTGCGACGACGAGAACGTACTGACCCAGCTGCTCAACTCGAACCTGCCTGGTGTCCGGTTCCGTCGCCTGGCGCCGACCGTGGTGGTGTCGCCGTCGCCGCCGGACATGGTGCTGAGCCGACTGCGGGACGCCGGGTTGGCGCCACTCGCCGAGACGTTCGACGGGGCTCTGCACGTGACCGGTACGCCGCGGCGTGGCGAGGCTCCGCGTCGCCGTACCGGCCGGGACTTCAACGAGAGCGCGTTCGACCTGACCGACGACCAGGTGAAGGCAGTCATCGAGAAGGTCCGCGCCGGCGACCGGATCGTCGCCGAGCGCCCCGGCGACCAGGGCCTGGTCGAGCCGGCCGCTCCCGCCGAGACCATCGCCGTACTGACCAACGCCGCCGAGTCCCACACCCGCACCTGGATCGCGTACGTCGACCACAACGGCACCTCGTCGGAGTGCATCGTCGAGCCGGTCCGGGTGGCCGACGGCTGGCTGACCGCGTACGACGACACCACCGACAACCCCCGCACCTACGCCCTCCACCGCATCTCCGCCGCCCGGGTCGTCGATTGACCGCGCTGCTGGTAGTCCTGACCGGCTTGCCGTACAGCGGTAAGACGACGCTGGCTCGCGCACTCGAACGCAACGGCGCGACCGTGGTCGAGCTGGACCACATCAACCGCGAGCGCGGCTTCCGGATCGAGGACGGCGTACCGATGGCAGAGTGGCCGGAAACCATCCGCCAGGCAGAGGCGAGGATCGAGGAGAGCAGCGCGGACGTGGTCGTCCTCAGCTGGGTCAATCCGAGTGAGCGCGATCGCCGGCGCTGGCGAGACTTCGCGTCGGCACGCGGCATGCGCCATCAGGTCGTGTACCTCGCCGCTGACCAGGAGCTGCTCGACACCCGGCGCAGCGTCGCTGTTGCGGCACCGGACCGCCACATGCTCTCCGACGAGGTTCTGCAGCGCGTGCAGCGGCGGTTCCAGCCACCGGCGGAGGACAGCGCGCTGGTTGTCGAAGCGGGCTGGAGCACCCAGAAGCAGCTCGAGGTCGTGACCGCAGCCCTGTGAATTGACCGCTCAGGCACAATGGAAGGTCGGGGCGAGATTGAGGAGCAACGCGTGACAGACGGTCCACTGATCGTGCAGTCGGACAAAACGTTGTTGTTGGAGACCGCGCATGCGGACGCCAACGAGTGTCGGAAGGCTATTGCGCCGTTCTCCGAGTTGGAGCGGGCGCCGGAGCATGTGCACACCTACCGGCTGACACCGCTGGGGCTGTGGAACGCTCGGGCCGCGGGGCACGACGCGGAGCAGGTCATCGACGTGCTGCTGCGCTACAGCCGCTACCCGGTCCCCCACTCGCTGCTCGTCGACATCGCCGAGACACTGGACCGGTACGGGCGGCTGCGCCTGGAGAAGCACCCGCAGCACGGACTGGTGCTGGTGACGACCGACCGGCCGGTGCTGGAGGAGGTGCTGCGCAGTAACAAGGTCAAGCCGATGCTGGGTGAGCGCATCGACGACGACACCGTCCTGGTACACCCCTCGGAGCGCGGCCACCTCAAGCAGACCCTGCTGAAGCTCGGCTGGCCCGCGGAGGACCTGGCCGGGTACGTCGACGGCGAGGCGCACAAGATTGAGCTGAAGCTGGACGGCTGGGAGATGCGCCCGTACCAGCAGCAGGCGGTCGACTCGTTCTGGCACGGCGGCTCCGGTGTCGTCGTACTGCCCTGTGGGGCCGGCAAGACGATCGTCGGCGCGGCCGCGATGGCACAGGCGTCCGCGACCACGCTGATCCTCGTCACCAACACCGTGTCGGCGCGGCAGTGGAAGGACGAACTGCTGCGGCGGACCAGCCTGACCGAGGAGGAGATCGGCGAGTACTCCGGCGCGCGCAAGGAGATCCGCCCGGTCACGATCGCGACGTACCAGGTGATGACGACGCGCCGGAAGGGCGTCTACTCCCACCTGGAGCTGTTCGACGCCCGCGACTGGGGCCTGATCGTGTACGACGAGGTGCACCTGCTACCGGCGCCGATCTTCCGGATGACCGCGGACCTGCAGACCCGGCGCCGGATCGGTCTGACCGCGACGCTGGTGCGCGAGGACGGCCGCGAGGGCGACGTGTTCTCGCTGATCGGCCCCAAGCGGTACGACGCGCCGTGGAAGGACATCGAGGCCCAGGGCTGGATCGCGCCGGCCGACTGCATCGAGGTGCGGGTGGATCTCGAGCAGACCGAGCGGTTCGTGTACGCGACCGCCGAGCCCGAGGACCGCTACCGCCTGGCCGCGTCCACACCGGCCAAGTCCCGGCTGGTGCGACGCATCGCCGACCACCACGCCGGTGAGCCGCTGCTCGTCATCGGTCAGTACATCGACCAGCTGGACGAGCTGGGTGAACGGCTCGAATGCCCGGTGATCAAGGGCGAGACCACCGTCCGCGAGCGCCAGCGGCTCTTCGACGCCTTCCGCCACGGCGAGATCACCCGCCTGGTGGTCAGCAAGGTCGCCAACTTCTCCATCGACCTCCCCGAGGCGTCCGTCGCCATCCAGGTCTCCGGCACCTTCGGCTCCCGCCAGGAAGAAGCCCAGCGCCTGGGCCGAGTCCTCCGCCCCAAGGGCGACGGCCGAACCGCCCGCTTCTACTCCATCGTCGCCAGAGACACCATCGACGCCGAATTCGCCGCCCACCGCCAACGCTTCCTGGCCGAACAGGGCTACGCCTACACCATCGTGGATGCCGAGAACCTCTTCGCCTAGCTCCTGAATCTGCATCTCGACAGGACGTGTCGGCTGGAGCGAGCGATCGCCACGCTCAGCACGGCGACCGTCCGTTGCGATTTGAGGGACACCTCCTGTCGAGATGCAGGAGTCATCCGGCGAGCAGCTGAGCCAGCGTCGCGCGAACGGTGGCCACGACCCAGGTGGGGTCGCCGATGATCTGCTCGTAGGTGAACCGGAGCACCAGCCAACCGGCCGCGTTCAGCTCGTCGTAGCGGTAGCAGTCCGCCGCGAAATCCCGTCGAGAACCGTGGAACTCGAAGCCTTCGGCTTCCAGCGCCAATCTGGCCCGCCGATGTCCCAGGTCCACCCGTGCCCGGAAGCCCTCGTGCGTGACCAGGAGCTGCGGTTCGAAGTCCTCGATGGCCTGGCTGACAAGCAACGCGCGGAGCATCGATTCCAGGAAGCTGCCGGACAGCGGCGTCGCAGCGACGGCCACCCGGCGAGCTTTCGGGCAACCGGCGCCCCGCATCGCGACTGCGCCGGAGACCAGCTCCTCCGAGTTCAAGCGCCCGGTTGCCAGCGCTGCATCCGCGACGGCGAGTCCCTCGGCGAACGGCAGGGTTCGCGAACAGTCGAGGACAGTCCTCGACAGCGAGGTGACTCGGTCCCGTCGCTCGCCGGAACTGACATCCGCCCAGTGCACCACAGCGGGTGGGCCAGGGCGTGGACGACGGTGCGGCGGAACCATCACGTGGGGCTTCTCCGGTGTCACCAGAAGCGGCAGACCCGAGGCAGCCGCAGCGCTGACATGCGAGAGGACGCCGTCGTAGGCAAGCACCGCCACGGTGTCGGCCGGAAGGTCGGGCAACGCATAGATTCCCGACGCGATCCGCTGGATCTCGCCGCGCTCGAGCGCCTTCGCAACAGCGTGGCGAGAGGCCACCCGCGCCAGGTCGGCGAAGGTAGCCTAGCCACCCTGGTGCATCACGAACTGGGCGACCGATTGCATCCCAGGATGGTGCCTCACATCGGCCGGCCGCTGCGTTGGTTCATCCACAGGCGACAACTCGACAGGAGGTGTGCGCCCTCAGCCGCCATCTGCACGCTCAGCCGATTCGCCGCTGCCTCACAGTGGACATATACGTCCTGTCGAGATGCAGGTGAACCTACTCGCCCAGGCGGGTGTGGATGCCGTTGAAGTGGCTTTTCATGGAGTGGGCGTAGGTGTCGGGGTTGGCGGACTGTAGGGCGTTGAGGAGGTCCCGGTGCCAGGCGGCGGCGTCGGCGGGGGTGTAGCGGGCGCCGGGGAGGCGGGCGTCTACCTGGGCGAAGGTTCGCCAGAAGACGGAGAGTAGGTCTATGACGAGGGCGTTGCCGAGAGGCTCGTAGAGGGCTTGGTGGAAGGCCCAGTCCTCGTCGGGGAAGTACTCGCCGTCGGCGGCCTTGGCTTCCATCCGTTGGACGATGGGCTCCAGCGCGTCGTACCCGTACTGCTTGAAGTGGTCGACCACGTCGTCGGCCAGGCCGACCTCGATGGCCTGGCGGACCTCCAGGACGTTCTGTACGTCGCGGAGGTCGCCGGCCATCGACTGGGACATGCGGAAGGCGAGACCGTCCTCCAGGGACTGCAGGTTCACCTCGCCGACGTACGTGCCGTACCCGTGCCGGATCTCGATGATTCCCACGGCCTGCAGCGCCTTCATCGCCTCGCGCAGGGGATGCCGGCCGACGCCGAGCTGAGCCATCAGCTCCTGCTCGTTGGGCAGCGGGTCACCCGCCTTCAGCCCACGCTCCAGGATGTACGACTTCATCGCATCCCGGATGAAGGACTGATTCCCCGCCGCACCTCGTGCCCGGCTGAGCCCACCCGTTGTCACTGCCGGCCTCCCTTGGTCAGGACCGCTCAGTGTAATCCGGCGCGGTCCAGTAGCGGCCGGACTGCCGCGATCTCCGTGTCGTTCAAAGGAATGCAGGGGTACGCCGTCACGGGGCAGTCGATCACGCCGAGCAGATGCAGCCCCGCCTTGAACGCGCCCAGTGCGGCCGAGCTCGCGCCCATCCGCGACCGGTCCGCGACGTTGATGATGTCGAACAACCGGAACAGCCGGTCCTGCTCCGCCCGCGCAGCCGCCGCGTCACCAGCGACAGCCGCGTTGAACAGCCGGACATAGCCGGCCGGGTCGACGTTACCGAGACCAGGTACGACGCCGTCCACCCCGAAGGCCAGTGCGGAATCGACCGTCACCTCGGAACCGGTCATGATCGCGAAGTCGTCCAACTGCTTCTCGCGACGCGACAGCACCAACTCGCGCAACGAGGTCTCCTGGCCGGACGAATCCTTCACACCGGCGATCACCCCCTGCTCGCCAAGAGCCATGACGACGGAGGCGGGGAGCTTGGTGCCCACCCGGGAAGGGATGTCGTAGGCATAGAGCGGCACGTCGCCCGCGAGACCAGCCAGCTTCTCGAAGTGGCGTTCGATCTCGGCGCGATGTGTGGCTGCGTAGAAGGGCGCTGTGGCGACCAGTGCGTCGACACCTGCCTTGAGAGCGGCAGAGACGTGTGCGGCGACCCGGTTGGTCGACGTGTCGATGACGCCGGCCAGCACCGGAACCTGCCCGGCCACCTCCGCCACAGTCGTCTCCAGCACGACCTGCCGTTGCTCGTCGGTCAGGAACGTGCCCTCACCGGAGGTGCCGAGCACGAATACCCCGTCCACACCTCCGGTCAGCTGGTACTGGATCAGCCGCGCGAGCGATGCGGTGTCGACGTCGTACGACGGGGTGAGCGGAGTGACGAGCGGCGGTACGACGCCAGTCAAGCGGGCGGATGCGGTCAAGGGGTCTCCCAACCTCAAAGGGCGAATGTGGCAAAGCGCAAGGTCGCGAACGAGGACGTCTCACCGGCCTCGTAGAAGATGCCGACCGACCCGTCGGCGAGCAGCACCAGATCGGAGTAACCGGCCATGGCCTCGTGTACGACGAAGGCCGGCTCCCACGACACACCGGAGTCCTCGGAAACGAAGACGGTCAGCTCCCGGCGCGAAGACGGGTTCACCGGTGTCGACAGCAGCAACCGTCCGTCGGGCAGACAAACGACGCTGCCCTGGATGCCCGGTGCGGTGATCTCAGGGATCCCGGCGTACGGCGCATCGAGGGTCTGGCCGTTGTCGGACGACCAGGCGTGCACCCGGGCCGGTCCGGTGCCCTGGTGGTTGCGGGCGTTGAAGTACAGGCGTCCGTCGGGCAGCTCGGCCACGGTGGTCTCGTTGGCGTTGATCTCCGCGCCGTCGTTGCGATCCACGAAGCCAACGGCCCACGTGACCCCACCGTCGTCGCTGTAGATGCAGTGCCCGCCATTGAGCCGGATCAGATCGTCGACCGGCTCCGACGGCACGAACGAGTGGTTCGCCGGTACGACGATCCGCCCCGACCGCAGCGCGATCCCGTGGCACGGACCGGTCGCGTACCAGCCCCAGTCGGCCGGCTTGACCTGCGAGGTGACCTCCACGGTCGGCGTCCACGACGCACCGTCGTCCGACGACCGCTGCACGAACACCCGCCGTCCCGACTCAGGATCGGTGCCCCGGGCAAGCGACATCTCGACCGCGTCCGCACCGTTCTCCACCGTCACCAGCACGACGTCGCCGGACACCGGGTCGAAGACCGGCACCGGGTTCCCACAGGTCTTGCCGGCCACCGCCGACACCACCTGCAGCGGCAACCAGGTCTGCCCGCCGTCCAGCGAACGCCGCAGGACCAGCTCGATCTCACCCGCGTCGCCGGACCCGTGCAGCCGCCCCTCGCAGAACGCCAGCACGAGGGAGCCCCGCGCCACGACGGATGGGATCCGGAACGTGTGATAGCCGCTCCCAGCAGGGTCGAAGACGATTTCCACCGTGCCGACTCTTGAAGACATAGGACGTACTATGTCATGGTGTGGCCCTCCGATGGAAGTGAGGCCTCATGCCAGTCAGCAGAAGATCTTTCCTCGGCGGTGGCCTGGCCGCCGCCGCTGTCGCGGTCACGGGTACGCCGCTGCTGGCGGGGTGCGCGTCGGACAAGAAGAACACCGCGGCCGCCAACTCGGCGGTGAAACTCCCGACGTACACCAAGTACGGCGAGATCAAGCCGGACCTGCCCGGCACCGACGTGGTGCTCGACGGCTTCCTGAAGTACCCGGCGAACCCGGTGAAGGCGATCGCCGACGCTCCGGGCGACGGCAAGCCGATCACGTTCATGACGAACATCCCCGGCGCGATCCCGCCAGGCGTCGACAAGAACCAGTTCTGGCAGGAGCTGAACAAGCGGCTCGGCTCCGAGCTGCAGATCAGCATGGCGTCGAACGACGAGTACAACGACAAGTTCGCCACCCGGATCGCCGGCGGTGACCTGCCGGACATCCTCAACGTCCCGCCGGGCACGCCGCAGATCCCGGGGCTGCTCAAGGCCAAGGCGATGGACCTGACCGAGCACCTGTCCGGCGACGCGGTGAACAAGTACCCGTTCCTGGCGAACATCCCGAGCCTGTACTGGAAGGGCTGCGTCTTCAACGGCGCGATCTACGGCGTGCCGGTGCCGCGCGGTATGTCCCGTACGTCGCTGCCGCTGTACCGCACCGACCTGCTCGCCGTGAAGGGCATCAACGACCCGGCGCCGAAGAACTTCGAGGAGTTCTTCGACCTGTGCAAGGAGATGACCGCGGCGAAGGAGAACCGCTGGTCGTGGACCCGCGTGCCTACTTCGTACATCCGGATGATGCTCGGCCTTCCGAACAACTGGAAGGAGGAGGGCGGCAAGTTCACGTCGGTCTACGAGGTGGACGGCAACGAGGACGCGCTCGAGGCGGCCCGCAAGATGGTGGCCGCCGGCGTCGTCAACCCGGACACGTTCAGCGCCAAGGCGGCGGCCCGCAAGCAGTGGTTCAACGGCGGCACCGCGGCCTTCGACTACGACAGCTTCGTGGCCTGGAACCAGTACTACTCCGACAACACCGCGGGCGACGCGTTCGGCGTCAACATGCTCGACGTACCGGGCTTCAGCAGCGGTGACGGCAAGGTGTGGATGGGCGCGGCGCTGAACAACGTCACCGCGTTCAACAAGTCCACCAAGCACTCCGCGGAGACGCTGCTCAAGGTGGCGAACTGGATGGCCGCACCGTTCGGCACGGAGGAGTACCTGTTCCGCAAGTACGGCGTGGAAGGCCGGCACTACACCATGCAGGGCACGGACCCGGTCCCGACCAAGACCGGTGTCGTGGAGACGGGCATCGGCCTGCAGTACATCTCCGACTCGACGCTGGCGCTCTACTGGGCCGGCAAGCCCGCCGTACCGACGAACCAGCACAAGATCCAGCAGAAGATCGCGGACCGGCTCGTGTACGACGCGTCGTACGGGCTGTACTCCGAGACGATGTCGAAGCAGTGGGGCCAGCTGACCGGCGTACTGACCGACCTGGAGAACCAGATCGTGCAGGGCAAGAAGCAGGTGTCCGACTGGGCGCCCGCGGTCAAGACCTTCCTGTCCTCCGGCGGTGAGAAGATCCGCGGCGAGCTGCAGGACGCTTTCGCCACGGCAGGCGGGAAGTAATGCTGCAACGATCCTCGCTCTTTAGATCCAAGACGGGTCCGCAGCAGCAGCTGAGCCTCGGCCGGCGGCTGCTGCGGGACCGCGTCCTGCTGCTGTTCGCGCTGCCCGGGACCGCGCTGATCATCGTCTTCCACTACGTGCCGCTGCTGGGCAACGTGATCGCGTTCAAGGACTACCAGCCGTTCCTCGGCATCGCCGGCAGCGACTGGTCGGGCTGGGAGAACTTCACCGTCATCTTCAACGGCGATCCGGCATTCCTGCGGGCGCTGAAGAACACGCTGATCCTCACCAGCCTGCAGTCGGTCTTCGTGTTCCCGGCGCCGATCCTGCTCGCCCTCCTGCTGAACTCGCTCTTCTCCGAGCGGATCAAGCGGATCGCGCAGAGCATCCTCTACCTGCCGCACTTCATGTCGTGGGTGATCGTGGTCGCGCTGTTCCAGCAGATGCTCGGCGGCAGCGGGTTGCTGAACAACTACCTGCGGTCCCACGACCTGGCCACGATCAACCTCATCGGGAACTCCGAGCTGTTCCACGTGCTGCTGACGTCGCAGATCATCTGGAAGGACACCGGCTGGGCGACCATCCTGTTCCTGGCCGCCCTGTCCCAGATCGACTCGCAGCTGTACGAGGCGGCGAGTGTGGACGGGGCCACCCGGATGCGGCAGCTCTGGCACGTCACGCTGCCCGGACTGCGCGGGATCATCATCCTGCTGTTCATCCTGCGGCTCGGTGACTCGCTGACCGTCGGGTTCGAGCAAATCATCCTGCAGCAACAGGCGGTCGGCCGGGACGTCAGCGAGGTACTCGACACGTACGTCTACAACAACGGCGTCCTCGGTGGCGCCTGGGGTGTGGCAGCCGCCGTCGGCCTGGTGAAGGGCGTCGTCGGCGTGATCCTCGTCCTGACCGCGAACAAGGTCGCCCACATCTTCGGCGAGCAAGGGGTGTACCAGCGATGACCGCCAAAATCGTCCAGGGGGTGCCGATGCCCGGCTGGCCCATGCGGATCTTCAAGGGCCTCGTCCTGCTGATCTTCTGCGCGGTCGTGATCATCCCGTTCGTCGGGGTGATCTCGACCAGCGTCGCGCCGAACAAGCAGATCAACGAGTCCGGCGGTCTGGTGCTGTTCCCGAAGTCGGTGAACTTCGCGGCGTACGAATCGCTGTTCGCCGGCGGCGTGGTCACGCAGGCACTGTTCGTCAGCATCTTCGTCACCGTCATCGGCACGCTGCTCAGCCTGACCGTGTCGTGCCTGCTCGCGTACGCGCTGGCGCGACCCGGGTTCACAGCCGGGCGGCCGATCCTGCTGGTCGTGCTGTTCAGCATGCTGTTCTCGCCCGGCATCATCCCGACGTACCTGACCGTGAAGGGCGCCGGGTTGCTGGACAGCATCTGGGCGCTGATCGTGCCGACGATGATCAGCGCGTTCAACGTCGTCGTACTGCGGGCGTTCTTCATGAACCTGCCGAACGAGATCACCGAGAGCGCCCGGATCGACGGCGCGGGTGAGCTCAAGACGTTCACCTACATCGTGCTGCCGCTGTCCAAGGCGGTGCTGTCGGTGATCGGCCTGTTCTACGCGGTGGCGTACTGGAACGCGTTCTTCTCCGCGCTGCTCTACCTGAACGACTCCAAGCTCTGGCCGTTGCAGCTCGTACTGCGGACGTACGTCATCAACGACACGCAACTGGGCAGCGCCGAGCTGGGCACCGAACTGCTCCCGCCGCAGGCGTCGATCCAGATGGCGATCCTGGTCGTCTCGATCGTGCCGATCCTGATCATCTACCCGTTCCTGCAGCGGCACTTCGCCAAGGGCGTGCTCACCGGCGCTGTAAAGGGCTGATCACAGCTCCGTCTCGAAGCGTCGTTCCGGGGTTGCCCAGGGCAACGCCAGGGTTGCGCCTGGGCAAACCCTGTG
Organism: Kribbella sp. NPDC051586; assembly: GCF_044453965.1. NCBI lineage: Bacteria > Bacillati > Actinomycetota > Actinomycetes > Propionibacteriales > Kribbellaceae > Kribbella > Kribbella sp. NPDC051586. The sequence goes on from NZ_JBITDF010000001.1 coordinate 87,805, forward strand.
GGAACGACGGGTACCGTCGAAAAGTATGGGGATCGAAGCGCTGGAGCGGGTGGGGCAGGGTGGGGAAGAGCAACAGCGGAAGACTCAGGTCTTCTGGAGGGTGGTACGGGAAGCAGTCCTGTTGGCCACCCTCTTCCTCGTCTACAGTGCGGGCCGGCAGATCGCGGCCCGACATACCGGATCCGCGTTCGACCACGCACACGAGGTGCTGTCGTTCCAGAACTGGCTGCATCTGCCCAACGAGGCCACGCTGCAGCACTGGGCGCTGCAGTTCCCTCATCTGATCCAGGGCGCCAACCTGTACTACGCGAGCGTGCACGCGCCGTTGACCGCCGCCGTACTGCTCTGGCTGAGCATCTGGCGACCGAAGGCGTACTCGCATGTGCGCTGGACGATGGTGTCGCTGACCGGACTGGCACTGATCGGTCACATCGCGTTCCCACTGGCGCCGCCGCGGATGATGCCGGGCTTCGTCGACACCGGGCTGCGGTTCGGTCAGTCCGTGTACGGCCAGGAGCACTCCGGCGGCCCGGTGAACCAGTTCGCCGCGATGCCGAGCCTGCACGTCGGCTGGGCGGCCTTGATCGCGCTGTCGATGATCCTGATCACCAGGTCGCGCTGGCGCTGGCTGTGGCTGCTGCACCCGATCATCACGTTCACCGTGGTCGTGGTGACGGCCAACCACTACTGGCTGGACGGCATCGTCGCACTGCTCCTGCTCGCCGTCAGTCTGCCGCTCCTGCTCCGCCCCGGTCTGCACGCCTATAAGCGCAGGACGCGTAATTCGGTACCACCGCGGAAGGTGCTCAAGTAACGTAGCTGGGCTCCCCCACTGCTGCCGGAGGTTTCTGCATGCCCCCCGATACGTCTGACACCCTCCAGGCCGAGAAGGACTACCTCAAGAACTCCCGGGCCGCGCTGGCGGTCATGCGGGAGAAGACCGGCGCCCTGGAGATCCACAGCGCCGACCGGGTCAACCAGGAGTTCCTGAAGGCCGCGATCTACCGGCGGATGAAGGAGCTGGAGGACGACCCCGACGTGCCGCTGTTCTTCGGCCGGCTGGATTACCTCGAGCCGACCGACGAGACGTTCCACATCGGCCGCCGGCACGTGAACGACGCACTGGGCGAACCGCTGGTGGTGGACTGGCGAGCGGACATCTCGGTGCCGTTCTACCGGGCCAGCAAGACCGAGCCGATGGGCGTGGGGGTACGCCGGCGGTTCGGCTTCACGCACGGCGAGATGACCGCGTTCGAGGACGAGGACCTGACCAGCACGGCCCCGACCCAGCAGCACAGCAACATCCTGGACGCCGAGATCGAGCGCCCTCGCTCGGGCCCGATGCGGGACATCGTCGCGACCATCCAGCCCGAGCAGGACGTGATCGTCCGGGCTGGTGTCGACGACACCATCTGTGTGCAGGGGGCGCCTGGCACGGGTAAGACGGCAGTCGGGCTGCACCGGGCGGCGTACCTGCTCTACGCGTACCGCGACCAGCTCAGCCGGGCCGGTGTGCTCGTGGTCGGCCCGAACGCGAGCTTCCTGCGCTACATCGGCGACGTCCTCCCCGCACTGGGCGAGATCGAGGCGAAGCAGACCACCGTCGAGGAGCTGGTCTCCCGGGTGAAGATCGCCGGGCCCGGGCCCGCGCTGGTCGACGTGCTCAAGGGCGACGTGCGGATGGCGAAGGTGCTGCACCGCGCCGTCTGGTCGCACGTCGACCTGCCGAAGGAGTCGCTGGTCGTGCCCCGCGGAGCGCACCGCTGGCGAGTCGCGGCGTACCAGGCCGAGGAGCTGATCACCGAGCTGCGCAACCGCGGCATCCGGTACGGCGCCGGGCGGGCGATGCTGCCGCAGCGACTCGCCCACGCGGTGCTGCTGCGCATGGAGGCTGCGGGCGACTCCCCCGACGACCGCGTGCAGGACTCGGTGGCGCGGAGCCGACCGGTCAAGCAGTACGCCGAGGCGCTGTGGCCGGCTGTAGACCCGGCGAAGCTGCTCTTCCGGCTCTTCTCCGATCCGGAGCTGCTGGCCGAGCACGCCGACGGCATCCTCACCGCTGACGAGCAGGCCATGCTGATCTGGGACAAGGTGCCGCGGTCGGCCGGTGCGGCCAAGTGGTCCGTCGCCGACGCCACTCTGATCGACGAGATCGCCGACCTGGTCGACCGCACGCCGTCTCTCGGCCACGTGGTGCTGGACGAGGCACAGGACCTGTCCGCCATGCAGCTGCGAGCTGTCGGCCGACGCTGCTCCACCGGCTCGATGACTGTCCTCGGTGACATCGCGCAGGGCACCACACCGTGGGCCACGCCGTCCTGGGACGACGCGTTGAAGCACTTGGGCAAGACCGGCGCCCACACCGAAGAGCTGACCGCAGGCTTCCGCGTCCCCGGCCAGGTGATCGAGTACGCCGCCCGCCTCCTCCCGACGATCGCACCGCACCTCAAGCCCCCGACAGCGGTACGGCGGGCGCGCGGTGAGCTCACCATCTCCCGCGTACCGGACAGCCTCGTTGCCGCGGTCACAGCCGTCCGTGAGGTGTCCGAGCGTCCCGGGTCGATCGGACTGATCGTTCCGGACGCACTGGTGCCAGCGACCCGGAAGGCCCTGCATGGCATCGCGTTCTCGGTCCTTGGCGACGAAGACGACGCCGACGCCCACCTGGACGTCGTGCCGGCGTCCCTGGCCAAGGGTCTCGAGTTCGACCATGTGGTGCTCGTGGAGCCGGCTGACATCGTGGCAGGTGAGGCCGACGAGCGGACCGGCCTCCGTCGGCTCTACGTCTGCCTGACCCGTGCGGTCACCTCACTGATCGTGGTGCACCGCGAAGACCTACCAGGAGTACTAGAAGCCGCGTGACCCACCGGACCGGCGTGACGAGCGCCGGGACGAGCCGCCACCGCTGGAGCGGGTGCGGGACGACCAGGAGCTGCGTCGGCTCGAACCGCTGTACCAGCTGCTCCCGCCGCCGTCGTCCGAGCTGTTGCTGGACGAAGCCGCCCAGTCACCGACTGAGCTGCCGACGTTCGAGCTGAACCGGCCGAAGCGCGCACCCGGCCGGCGGGACCTCCAACGCGACCGCATCTCCTCGCCACGCCGCCGGAAGTCGGAGTCCGGGAACCACCACACGCGGCCGTCGCCCTGCGACCAGTAGCCGTCGACGTAGGCGGCCAGGTCCTCGCCGAACTCCCAGTAGGGCCGCGGGGTCTGTACCCGCGTGACCATCCGGATCTCAGGCGCCTGACCAGCCTCGTCGCGCTGCTTGCAGGCCGCGCACACGTCGACCGCGCGAGCGGATCCGTCCTCGGGCTTCCACTCGATCTGGTCCGTGCTGGGCCCGTGCCGCGGGTCGAAGAAGCAGGGCGCCGTCGGCTCGGGGATCGGCTTGCCGGCTCGTACGGCGTCCAAACACACCATCCCATAGCGGGCCGAACCGAGCAGCGTGGTGACAGCCTCGACGTCCTTGTCGCCCTTGGCCTCGTCCAGGCGGTGCCGCGCTTTCTCGACCGTGTCGAGCACGTCCTTCGACAGCTTCGACTGTTGCGGGTCCGACACGGTCGGCAGTGCGGAGACCTGCTGCGAGAGCGCGATGATCTCCTCGTTGAGCAGCGGCCTGGTGAGCTCCAGGTGGGCCTTCTCGTCCCGCCGCCGTTCCCTGCGGGCGCCCAGCGCGGTCAGGCTGCACCAGAGCGCGATCACCCCGGCCAAACCACCGGCGTACGGCGCTGCGTCGACGTAGAACGGCTTGTTCACCACCTGTGCGCGCTGGATGAACCGCTCCAGCATCGGCTCGTACTCGGGTGCACAGCAGTCGACTGCCTGGTCCACCGCGTCGCCCACGAAGTACGTCGGCCCGTGGTCGGCCCGCTGAACAGCGTGGAATCCACGCCCGTCGGACTCGGAGTTCGCGTCGACCAGAACGCCGTACACGCCCTCGACACCGACGCGGTCGTACAGCTGGTCCGCGATCTCCTCACCCTCCCAGGCGAGGTTCACGAAGTACCCGCTGTCCGAGGTGTTGATCTTGGCAGCGGGGATGACGGCGATGCGGATCGGAGCGGCCGCGCTCTTGGCGGCGGCGTCGAGCTGGGCGACCTCGGCCGGGGTCAACTCCTTCACGTCCGGGTCGACCCAGACACCGGCGTCACCCAGGTGACTGGCGACGGTGTTCATGTACGCGTCCGGATCCGTCTCGGCGTGTGCCGGCGACACGGGTAGCGCCCAGAGAGTGATCAGTGCGAGCGCACCGAGCAGTCGTTTCATCGTGATCCTCCCGAGAGGCGGTCGCGGCAGGCACTGCAGACCGGGACTTCCCGGGACCTGCCGCCGGGTGGCGTGTACATCCAGTCGGTCACGGACGTGCCGTGGCCGGGGTCGAAGAAGCATGCTGCGCGGCGCGCAGGTGAAGGCGTTCCGGCGACCTTGGCCTGCGCACAGGCCAGTCGCCAGCGCCCGTACTCGACCGTGGCGCGGACCTCGCGCAGCTTGTCGTCGTCCGGCTGACCGTCGACCACGCGTCCGGCGTCGGCGTACGCATCCATCGCCGCTTGCACATCCGCCGCAGTGCCAGTGAGGTCATGGCTGTCCAGACGCACGTCCGCCGCATCCAGTTCCTCACCGAACCGCGTGACGTCCTCGCGGGCAGTCGCACGCCTCTCGTCGACCGTGTCCACCTCGTCCGGCAGCACGTCGTACGACGGTCGGTAGAGCGCAGGCCCTTCGTCCTTGCGCGCGCGTGTCTTCCACCAGCGCAGCGCCAGGCCGCCGGCGATCAGCAGAACGACGACGATCAGCAGCGGCCACAGCCAGCCAGGCCCACGACTGGACGCCTTCGGCACGTCGAGTTGGTCGAGCACGCCGTTGAGCGTGCCGACCGGATCGGAGCGGCTGTGCTTACCGAGCTCGTCGGTGAGGATGTCCGCGATCGGCGTGTCTACGCCGACCGCGCTCCCCCAGCTGATGGCTCCGCCGAACACCACCAGGTAGATGCCATCCGCCTGCTGACGATCCACCACCTGATCGACGTACGTATGGGCCGCGGCACTCTGGTCACCGGCCTTGAGTACGGCGGCGGGCACGACCGCGATGCGAATCGCTGGATCGTGCCCGTTCACCCGTTCGGCCAGCTCAGCGGCGTCCTTGTCCGACACCAGAGATCGCTGTGTCGGATCGACGTACACCGGTGAGGTCTTCCAGCCGTCCACCACGGCCGCCGGATCGCTGGAGCCCGTCAGGGTGGAGGCGAGCAACAGCACACCGGCAAGCAGACGCATGGGCAGAAGCCTGCCCTACCGCAGGTCCTCTTCAGTCAGCGGCGGCTGTGACGTAGATGTCGTCCTCGCGCTCGAGCTTCTCGACCTGCTGGAGCGCAGTGTCCCGCCAGAGCGCGTAGACCAGACCGAGTACGACCAGCGACAGTGCGCTCGCCAGCACCGACAGATAGCCGACACCGAACGACTTGATGACCAGTCCGCCCACCACTGCCGACAGCCCGGCGCCCAGGTAGATCGCAGAGGCGTTGAGCGAGATGAGCAGACCGCCGCCGAGCTCGAGCAGCAGGTTCTGGATCGGCGGGTTGATGGCCCAGGTGAACATGCCCCACACCGCCAGGGCCACACCCGCGCCCACCTCGGTCGTCAGCGTGACATCGAGGGTGGCGAGGAGGGCGGTGATGCCCGTCATCAGGACCGCGAGCGTACGCAGGCTGCCGAAGCGGTCCGTCATCCGTCCGCCGAGGAAGTTGCCGACGACCGCGCCGACGCCGTACAGCAGGAGCAGCAGGCCCGTGATGTTGCCGGTCAGGCCGGCGGTGTGCTTCAGCAACGGGACGATGTAGATGTACACGCTGAAGGCGGCCAGCACTGCGAGGACCGTGATCGCCAGGATGATCTGCACCCGACGATCGGTCACACCGGCGAAGCGTTCGCGCAGACTGACCACTGGAGGTGCGTCGACCGTGGGCAGCGCGGTCCGCTCGGCGATCGCGACCAGCACGGCCACTGCGGTGATAAGGGCGAAGACACCCTTGTAGCCAAGCGTCGGGCCGAGCAGTGTGCCGGCCGGCACACCCAGGACCAGTGCGAAGGTCAGGCCGCCGAACACGATGGCAACGGCCCTCCCGCGCTCCTCCGGTCGCAGCAGGCTGGTGGCGAACAGCGTGGCAGCCGGGGTGTACATGGCGGCGCCGAACGCGGCCACCACCCGGCCGGCGATCAGGATCGGGTAGTTGACGGCCAGCGCGGCGATCAGGTTGCCGAGCGCGGCCAGGACCAGGGCGGCGATCAGGAGCGTACGGCGCTCCCACCGGCCGGTCAGCGTGGCGAGGATCGGCGCACCGATCGCATAGGACAAGGAGAACGCGGTGGCGAGCTGGCCCGCGGCGGTCAGCGAGACGTGCAGCTCGGAGCTGACGTCGGGGAGCACACCGGACACGACGTACGCGCTGGTGCCGACCGCGAACGCACCGGCGCCGAGCAGGTAGATCCGTGCGGACATCGAAGGCCTTCCGGACGAGGTTCAGTAGTTCGATCGTCATCGTACTACGATCTTCATCGAACTTCGACCGGCGTCGTACTATGGACACCATGAACGAGCGGAGCGAGTTCATCTACCAGCACAGCCACCTCGTGCCTCGCCGGCGCCCGGAGCGAAGCGGAGGGCGTCGATGAGTTCTAAGGTTCTCCCGCAGCCGGAGCGGGACGAGATCCGCGTCGAAGCGGTTCTGCAGGCACTGGGCGAGCCTGTCCGGCTGACGATCGTCCGTGCGCTGGCCGACAGCCCGGCAGGTATCGCCTGCGGCGAGATCGAGCTCCCGGTGACCGCGTCCACGCGGGCCCACCACCTCAAGACCCTGCGGGAAGCGGGTGTGCTGTCCACGCACACCGACGGCACCCGCCGGATCAGCATCCTGCGCCGCGAGGACCTCGAGGCGCTCTACCCGGGCCTGCTCACGGGCATCCTGGGCGCGAAGCAGTAACCGCTCGCACACGCCTGGTGAACCCGACCTCCAACCGCAAGGTGGCGGTGGGGTGATCGAGGGCTGGTTGTAGAAGTGCGGCTGGCAGACTGAAGCAGTGGTGGAGCTTCGGGCGCGGTGGGCTGACCTGGTGCCCGGTTCTGCCCCGCTGGCCGACGAGCTGGTCGCCCGCTACGTCGAACGCAACCGGCGCGCGTACCGGGACCAGTACCTCGGCATCGTCCTGACCGCACTGGACTCACTCATCCAGCTCTCGACCGACCCGACGAGCGTCCGGCTGGCGGCCTGGTTCCACCGCGCGGTCCACGAGCCCGGCGGCACGCCGTCCGAGGACGCCGAGGCTTCGGCCCGGTTGGCCGAGCAGATCCTCCCGCAGTACGGCGTTGCGCCGATCCGGATCGCCGAGGTGGCCCGGCTGATCCGGTTGACCGGTGACCTCGCCGCACCACCACCGGACTCCTACGCCCCGCCCCGCCGCGACGCGAACGGCGACGTACTGCTCGACGCCGTCAACGCGATCCTCGCCTCCGACCCCAGCCGGTACGCCGTACACACCGCCGAGGTGCGCCGCGACGCCAGTGACCGCAAGACCGCGCTCGAACACCGGTACGGCGACGTGCGCGAACTGCTCGACGGCCACCTGTACCGCACCCAGCTGGCCCGTCAACGGCTCGGCCCGGTCGCGCGGGTCAACCTGGAGTCGGAGCTGGCCGGACTGGACACGGAGCTCCCGGCCCCTTGGCGTGGTTGGCAACAGGCCGCGCTGACCGCAACCGCGACCTTCACGGCGATCGCTGCCGCTGTGGTCGCCATCGCCGCCTCCGGCGCGTCCTGGCAGACCCCTGCAGCACAAGACGAACCAGGCTGGCCACCTGTCGCGCTGGCCGTCCTCTCGTTCTTCAGCGCACCGATTCTCTTCCGCTGCGCCCGTAGCGCCAGTCAGCGCGCTCGCCTCATCGCGGGCGCGGTCCTGGCGATCGCAGTGACCGGACTGCTCATCGCCTGGGCCCAAGCCCCCAGGACGAACGTTGCCGTCGGCGTCGGCCTTCGCGTACCGCTGCTGATCTCCGCACTCCTCCTGCTGCTGATCGCCGGCGCCGCCGCTCTTGTGGCCTCGCTGCTTCGCACCAGGACCGCCCGCTTCCTCCCCGCGCGCAACCTCGGCCAGCAGCTCGCGTGGCTCGCAGCACCGGCCGCGGTGGCTCTCGCCCTGTTGCTGATCATCCAGCCGCTGTCCCGCGGCTATGTGCTCGGCTCGAACGAGCGAGTCGAGGGAACACCGGGTGAAGCGGGCAAGTCGGCTCCGTCCGTCCTCGACGGCCGCGTCGCGTGGGTCAGTGGGTCGGTTGCCGGCACTGGCGCCGAGGAAGCGATCGGCACTCGCTACGGCATCGCGATCCCCCGCCCGAGCGGCGTGGTGGAGATGCTCGACGCAGCCACCGGCGAACTGCGCTGGCGCTACAGCCGCTCCGACTCCGACGAGAAGCCGGTCATCGCAGCGACCGGCAACGGCGACTACGTGCTCGCCCAGTTCGCCGATGTCGGCTACCTGCTGCTCGACGCGAACACCGGCCGGCGCAAGGCCGCCTGGCCCGGCCGGACGCGGGACCGCTTCATCCAGCAGTCCCAGCCGCTGCTGACCGGCGAACGCTCCGGCAAGCTGCACGGCGTGGACCCTACCGGCCACGAACGCTGGACGTACGACTCCGGGAGCTGCACCGACCTGGGCGCCATCTCGACGGCCGAGACCGTCGTCACGTTCGTCAGTCACACCTGCGACGACCGGCCCGACGAGATGGCCGCCCTGGACGTGCAGTCCGGCAAGAAGCTGTGGACCAAGACGTCGGACACGTACCGCCGGCCTGTCGTCGTCGGCGGCCTGGTGGTCGTGGCCGAGCCCGGCGGGGACTCCGACGTACCTGCCGCACTGACAGCGATCGAGCCGCGCACCGGCGACATCCGCTGGCGTTGGGAAGTGCCGAGGACCTGGGCCTGCCGCACTCTTCTCAACGCGGCCGGGAAGTACCTGATCGTCGTCGACTGCCCAGGACCGAGCAGCCTGGAGAACCGCAAGACGATCGTCACCGCGGTCGACGCCAACACCGGTCTGACCGCCTGGCAGACCGAGGCGCCGGTCAGCCCACGCATGAAGGTCACGGTGACCGCCGACGGCCGCGTCATCTCCCTGAGCCGTGGCTCCACCGGCTGCCTCGCGAACGTGATCAGCCAGGCCGGCTTCCGTCAGGTCCGCCTGCCGACCGGCATCTCCTGCAGCCGCGACCCCCGCGCCGTCGGCAACCTCGTCCTCACGTCCGGAACGGACACCGTCATCGCTCTGCGCTGACTCAGAACCGGTAGTGCAGTACGACGTTGCCGCGCCGGGACAACGACTCGCTCCGCGCCGACAGCTTGTTGGCCCATCGCAGCCCGGCCGGGAACTGCTCCACCTCGGGCTCGCGGGTCATCAGGATCTCGCGGACGAGCTTGAGCTTCGGATTCCACTGCTCCGGCGTCCGCGGGTCGTCGAAGCCTTCGGACCGCATGATCTCCCGGACGGCCTTCCCCACCGGGAAGATCCTCGCGGCCTTGACCGCGAACGTCGAGTAGCCGTTGAACGCGATCTCGCCGCTCGGGAAGTGGTCGATGATCCGGTTCAGGATGGCGCTCCACTCGGCCAGCGGGAAGAACGCGAGCAGGCCGTCCGCGACCACGACCGCCGGACGGTCCGACGGGATCGCGTCGAGCCAGCCCGGGTCGCCGAGATCGGCCGCCAGGTCGTGCGCCCGCGGATGCGCCGGGACGACCTGTCCGCGCGCGGCGACGACGTCCGGGAAGTCCACGTCGTACCAGTCGGCCGTCGTGGGCAGCTCGATCCGGTGCGCGCGTGAGTCCAGACCGGCGCCGAGGTCCAGCCCGATCGCGTCCGGGTGGGCGCTGACGAAGTTCTGCGCGATCTGGTCGAGCTTCAGGGCCCGGTGCGCGATGTAGATCGCACTGCTCGCGCTGACCTTCAGCGCGCGGTAGTCGTAGTCGAGCGTCCGGACGATCCGGTCCGCCAGCTCATCCCCCAGCACCGGGTGGTCCCGGCGGTTGTCGAGCGCTCGACCGCACAACGTCAGCCACAGGCTGCTCTCCAGCTGGTCGAACTTCGGGAGCGTGATCGTCATGACTCGCCCATCTCCTCCTGCGCCGCGGTTGCAGTCCGCAGTGCGCTGTCGTCGGTATAGAGGCCGTGCGTGTAGAGCTCGAGCGTCGGTACGGCGAGCCGACGCAGTACTGCGGGCCCGAACTCGTCCTGGCCGAGCGCCCGCGCCAGCGCCGGTGGCATGGTCAAGGTGGCGAGGCTGACCAGGACGTTGAACACGGCCAGCGCCCGCGGGTCCGAGGACTGGCGCATGGCGCCGGAGGCCACGCCGGCCTGTTGCACCGCCTCTGACTCGCTGACCAAGCGCTCGACGAACGCCTGCGCGGCCGTGGAGTCCTCCGCCAGCGCCCGGTTCATGTACTGGATCTGCCGGCGGTACCCGCCCGGATCGGCGAGGTACTCACGCAGCAGATCGGACGACCCGGCGGCCCGCGCCCGGCTCGTCAGCACTTCCAGCACGTACTCGTCGCAGGCCGTCCGCAGTCCGTCCTTGCTGCCGAAGTGATGGATGACCAGCCCGGCACTGACTCCCGCGGCGGTCGCGATCGCGCGGACGTTCGTCTTCTGGAATCCGTCCCGGGCGAACAGCTCGATCGCCGCGTTCCGGATCCGGGCCGTCGCCGTGAGATCCGCTGTACGCATGTTTAACAGACTAAACACATGTTCAACGCAGGGCAAGCGAAAGCGCGCGGGGACCACTCACGAGAGTTGCTGCTGGGCGGAGGCAAGGAGCTCGACGATGCGGGTGCCGTAGGCAACGTCGGTCGGGTGGGACTCGCCGGACTCCGCCGCCACGACCAGCTCCTCCGCGGCAAGCTGGAGCGCCTCGGCGCCTGTTGTGGTCCGCTGCGGCAGCAGCGCCGTACCAGACTCGCCCCACACGCCGGTCTCGAAGGTCTGCCCCGCCGGTGGGGCAGACAGGGTGATGCTGACGGTGCTGGTCGCGCCGGACTCGTGGGTGAGAACCATATGGATCAGACCGTCGTCGCCGCCGGCAGCGCGCAGCTCACCGATCGGACCGAGCATCGAGGTCAGGTTGGACAGCGCATGCGGACCGACGTCCCACAGCGCTCCCCACTGCTCACGCCGCCAGACCGAGTTCACGTACGGGTTGCCCGGGGCGTCCAGCGACGCCAGCATCCGGCACCAGCCGCCCTTCCAGCCACCAGTGGCCTCGAGGCCCGCGAAGAACTCCCGCATCGGCGGCTGGAACCGCTGGGTGAGCATCACGACCGATGCGACACCCTCGGCCGTGACCTCGTCGTCGAGCGCGCGGGCGTCGTCCACCGAGTCCGCGACCGGCTTGTCGAGTAGCAGATGCTTCCCCACCGCGGCCGCCTCGAGCGCCATCGCCGCCTGCACCCTGGGCGGTACGGCGAACGCGACCGCGTCCACGGACTCGAGTAACTCCGCGTAGTCGTCGTACGCCGGCACGCCGAGCTCACCCGCGAGGACGGCGGTTCTGCCGGGATGCCGGCCCCACACGCCGCTCAACTCGACCCCGGCCGCCGCCGTGAGCCCCGGGCCGTGCGTCCGCGTCGCCCACGGGCCCGTCCCCACCAGACCGAACCGCATCTCGTCCTCCCGGAGCCGAAAGTGTGATCTGCACCGCAATCCCACCGGTGGAATTCGATGCCGGACGCACCTGTCGAACCGGTCAGGTGACGAGCCGATATCGCTTTGGCCACGACCCTATCCGGGAAGCCCGGATCGGTCGGTACAGACTCCCAACCGGTGCCAGACTCATTGGCCATGGACCTGCGCGACCGGTGGAATCGCCTGCTGCCGCACGCGCAGCCGTTGGGCGACGATCTGCTGGCTCGTTACGCAGAGCAACACCGCCACTATCACGACCAGCGCCACCTGACCGACGTGCTGGAGACCATCGACGAACTGGCCGAGTACGCCGACGACGCGGACTCGGTCCGGCTGGCGGCCTGGTTCCACGACGCGATCTACGACCCGCAGGCCGACCCCGGCGAGAACGAGGAGGTCTCGGCCCAGCTGGCCGAGCTCGAGCTGGCGGCGTACGGCGTCGAGGCCGCCCGGGTCGAGGAGATCGGTCGCCTGGTCCGGCTGACCGCCAAGCACGACTGCGCGCCGGACGACCGCAACGGCGCCGTACTGTGCGACGCCGACCTGCGGATCCTGAGCCTGCCGCCGCAGCGCTACGACGAGTACGCCGCGGGCATCCGCCAGGAGTACGCGCACATCGCCGACCGGGACTTCGCCCGCGGCCGGATGACGTTCCTGCAGAGCCTGAGCGAGACGCGCCTGTACGCGACGCCGAGAGGCCATGAGGAGTGGGAACGACCAGCCCGGGACAACCTGACCCGGGAGGTCGGGTCACTGGGCCCTAGGGCGGCCCGGCCGATCGGCGGGCTGATTCCGGTCATCTACTTCGGCGCTGCTCTCGGTGCGATCGTCGCATCCTCGGTACTACTCGGCCGTGGCCTCGGTGCAGCTGCCAAGTGGCCGGCCGACCCGTCCGACGTCAGCGGCTTCCCGGTGTGGGCGCCCATCGCCGGTACGGCGGTTGCGGCGGCCCTGACCTGTGCGTGGTTCCGGCGGTCCCAGCAGCGGCTGGTGACCGTTCCGGCGATCCTCTTCGCTGTCGTCGGAGTGGCCGCGATCGGCGTGTGCTGGTGGCGCTGGCCGGCCGCACAGCCCGGCGCGGCCATGTCGGAGCGCTGGCCGTACCTGATGCTCGCTTCGGTGGCACTGGTGCTGGCCGGTGCGTTGCTGGCGCTGGCGCGACGGTTGCGGCTGGCGCCGCCGTACGCGCAGGCTCCCCCGGGTTGGCTGGGTGTCGGTGCGACCGCCGTGTTCGGTGCGCTGCTGGCCTGGGTCGTGGTGTCAGCCGGTGAGCCGTTCGTGCAGGCCCGGCTGGAGACGGCCAACACGGTCAGTACGACGACCACGATCGAGCCGACCCAGCTCCCGGTGCAGCTCGACGGAACGCTGGCGTGGAGCCGCGAGGTGCCGGCGACCGGGGCGATCACGGGTACTGCGGGTGGAGTCGCCGAGTTGCGCTCCGACGGTGTGGTCATGTCCGACGCGGCCACTGGCCAGATCCGGTGGCGCTACTCGCGCGCCGACGTTCAGGACGCCGCGTCCAGTGGCGCCAAGGGCTTGCTGGTGTCGGCGGACACCAGGACCATCGCCGCACATCTCCCGCACTCCGACTACCGCGAACCCGCGGGTATCGACCTGCCGACGTACGCCGTACTGGATGCGGTGAGCGGCAAGGTGCTGACCGAGGTTCACACCGACGGGACGGCGCTGGCGGTCGACGAGAACCAGCTGCTCGTGGCTGAAGGCAACTACGTCGTCGCGCACGGCGTGAGCAGCCCGACGCACTGGCGGGCGCAGGTGCGCTGCCACGTGACACAGGGCACGCTGATCGGCGACCAGGCAGTCGTTGTGGACGCATGCGCCGGAAACAGTGCCGTCGTACGCGGACTGGACCTCAAGACCGGCGCCCAGCGCTGGGAGGTCGACCTGGGCGCCCGCATCGATCTGAGCGCGGAGCTGGACCCGTCGACCTGGGTCGGGGACCTGGTCGCCGTACCGGACACTCGTGAGGTGTCGGGGCTGATCTGGACCGGGGCTGCCGGCGGGACGCTGTACCAGTGGAGCGTCGACGTCAGCGAGGGTCACGTCATCTGGACCACGCCGGTCCCCGGCACGCCGCGGCCGCGGCTCGGGTCGTCGTCCTGCGACGCGCAACTGGCCGCCACACACGCGTCGCTGGTACTCGTCACGTGCCGCACCGGGAACGACCCTGGCCAGCCGCAGACGTACGACGTGTCGTCGTCGAGTCCCGCTGACGGTACGCCGCAGTGGCACCACCTCCTGCAGGTGCCGCCGAAGTTGCAGCAACCGGAGTACCCGCGGAACGGGTTCGGGCTGTTGCCGGACGGGCGAGTGGTCACGCTGATGCCGCAGCCGAACGGCAGTTGCTCCCCCGTCATGATCGGCTCCACCGGCGTCCAGCCGCGACCGATCCTGCCCAGCGTGAACGCCCAGCCGGTGGCCAAGTCCGAAGAGGTCACCTGCAACAAGCCGGCCGTCACAGTCGCGGCCGCCCGCCCGGTCTTCTCCGACGGCACCCGCCTCTTCGCACTGAACTAGCCGCCGGGAATTCCGTTGCCCAGGGCAGCGTTGACATCTACCGTGATGCCCATGTTCCGCGTGGTTCTCTTCGAGCACGACCTGTCAGGCACCGGCCTGACGGGCGCTCCCACGTGGGCTGCTTCAGTCGATTGCACCGGCGCGCGACGCTGACCCTCCTCCTGCTCTGCAGGACCCGCGGAGGAGGGTGGCCCGCACCGGCCCCCTCCACGCGGTGACAGCACTGGAGGGCTTGCCGGAGGGTCCTGGCTCGTCAATTCGACTGATAGCTAAGGAAAAACTCATGGCCAAGAGCCAGTTCGTGCGGACCAAGCCGCACCTCAACATCGGCACGATGGGTCACGTCGACCACGGCAAGACCACCCTGACCGCCGCGATCACCAAGGTGCTCGCGGAGCGCGACCCGAGCGTCAACCGCTTCATCGCCTTCGACGGCATCGACCGTGCGCCGGAGGAGATCCAGCGCGGGATCACGATCAACATCTCGCACGTCGAGTACGAGACGGCGACCCGCCACTACGCGCACGTCGACATGCCCGGGCACGCCGACTACGTGAAGAACATGATCACCGGCGCCGCGCAGGTGGACGCCGCGATCCTGGTCGTCTCCGCGCAGGACGGCGCCATGCCGCAGACGCGGGAGCATGTGCTGCTCGCGCGCCGCGTGGGTGTGCCGTACCTGGTGGTCGCGCTGAACAAGGCGGACACCGTCGACGACCCCGAGCTGCTCGACCTGGTCGAGCTGGAGGTCCGTGAGCTCCTGTCGGAGTACGGCTTCCCGGGTGACGACGTACCGGTCGTGCGCGTGTCCGGTCTGAAGGCGCTGGAGGGCGACCCGAAGTGGACCGCCGCGATCGGCGAGCTGCTGGACGCGGTCGACAGCTACGTACCGGTGCCGGACCGTGAGCTGGGCGAGCCGTTCCTGATGCCGATCGAGAACGTGCTCACCATCAGCGGCCGCGGCACAGTGGTCACCGGCGCGGTCGAGCGCGGTTCGCTGAAGCTCGGCGACGCGGTCGAGGTGGTCGGGCTCGGCCCGACGGTGACCAGCACGGCCATCGGCATGGAGACGTTCGGCAAGTCGCTGGAGTCCGCCGACGCGGGCGACAACGCGGCGGTGCTGCTGCGTGGTGTGAAGCGCGACGAGGTACGTCGCGGCCAGGTGGTGGCGTTGCCGGGCAGTGTGCAGCCGCACCGGAAGTTCCGGGCGACCCTGCACGCGCTGTCCACCGCCGAGGGCGGCCGGCACACGCCGTTCGCCGCGGACTACCGCCCGCAGTTCTACTTCCGTACGACGGACGTGTCCGGCGGCATCGACCTCGGTGAGATCACCCTGGTGCTGCCCGGCGACACGATCGACCTCGGCGTGGAGCTGGAGAAGCCGATCGCGATGAACGTCGGCCTCGGCTTCGCCGTTCGCGAAGGCGGCCACACCGTAGCCGCCGGCACCGTGACGGAACTGCTCGACTGAACAACGGCCCCCGATCTATTCGGTCGGGGGCCGTTTTCTGTGCCGAAGTCCCGCAGCGGTGATCCGGCGGACCAGCTCGCGGCTGGAGACAGGTACGGCGCCGGCTGCGACCAGGTCGTCGTAGCGGTCGCTGGGTACGTCGTAGTGGTCGCGGTCGAAGCCGCGGGACGGGATGCCGGCGGCCTTCGCGAACGTGTGTAGCTCCTCGTAGGACTCGTCGCTGACCAGGTGGGACCAGACTCTGTTCCAGGCCGGCCAGGCGGGTGGGTCGATGAGGATCATCCGCGGGCGTCCTGGGCGTCGAGCAGATTGCGCCAGGCGCGGACGAACCTGGAGTTCACGTACGCCTTCGTCCACGAGCCGTCCTGGCGCACCGACGTGCCGACGTGGAAACGCCGTACGCCGCTCTGGTACAGCCACGGCACATGCTCCGGCTGGAGCCCGCCGCCGGCCATCATGACGCCGGCTACGGCAGGGTCCTCCTTGGCCAGCTTGCACAGGTCATCCAGCCCGTGGCTGACACCGATCGACGAACCGGCGGTCAGCACGCAGTCCAGACCGGGCAGCGTGCGCAGTGCGGCCCAGGCACGCTGCTGCTCGAGCACTGCGTCAACAGCGCGGTGGAACGTCCACGGCGTACCGGCGAAGGTGCTGGTCAGTGCGGACACCGACTCGACGTCCACCTGGTTGTCGGGCGTCAGGAAGCCCAGCACGAACCCATCCGCACCGGCAGACAGGTAGGACTGCGCCATGGCGGTCAGCCGGTTCAGCTCGGCGCCGTTGGTGGTGAACGAGTTCTCCAGCCGCAGCATCACCCGCAGCGGCAGATCGGTGACGCGCCGGATCGCACTGACCGTCGACACCGACGGGCACAACCCGTCCGCCTCCATCGAGGCGCACAGCTCCAGCCGGTCCGCCCCACCCTCCTGCGCCGCCTCCGCATCCGCCGGATGCAGCGCGATGATCTCCAGCAACGAACCCATGACCGCTATCTTCTCGCACCTTCCGCGAAATGGTGTTGCACTCGCCGCCAGGCTTCTGTATCGTTTTTCTAGATCGATTTAGAAGAACGATACAGAAGAGGTGGGCGAGATGGCGGGAGTGACGCTGAAGACGGTGGCCAAGGCCGTCGGCGTGTCGCCGTCGACCGTCTCGAACGCGTACAACAAGCCCGACCAGCTCTCCACCGGGCTCCGCGAGCGGATCCTGGCCACCGCGCAGGAGCTCGGGTACGCCGGACCGGACGCATCGGCACGCGCTCTGCGAAGCGGGCGGGCCGGCGCGGTCGGGGTGCTGTTCACGGACAAGCTGGCCTACGCCTTCTCGGACCCGTACGCGGTTGGCTTCCTGGCCGGGCTCGCGGAGGTCGCCGAGGAGTTCGCCACCAGCCTGCTGCTGATGCCGCTCAGCTCGACCGACATCGCCGGCGGCAGCAACGCAGTACAGCAGGCAGCCATCGACGCGGCGGCGATCTTCTGTGTGCCGGGCGGGCATCCGGCGCTCGAGATCCTCGCCAACCGTGGAATTCCCGCGGTGTCCACCGACCGGGGCGACCACCCGGACCTGTCCTGGGTCGCGATCGACGAGGTGGAGGCGGCCGCGCAACTGGGCGAGCACCTGGCCCGGCTCGGTCACCGCGACGTCGTCGTACTGGTCGACAACGCCCAGGCCGCCGGTGGCCCGCCGGTGGAGCTGACGCTCGACGAGGTCGGGTACACCGACTGCGAGCTGCGGATCCGCGGCCTGCAGAAGACGATGCCGGACGCGCGGCTGCGGATCGTCTCGGGCGGGCACAACGCGTTCGCCTCCGGGTTGCGCGGCGCGGAGTACGTGCTCGACTCGCAGGACCGGCCGACCGCGATCGTCGGGCTGAGCGACGTCCAGGCGATCGGCGTGATGGAAGCGATGAAGGTCCGGGGGCTGACCCCCGGTCGCGATCTGACCGTGGCGGGATTCGACGACATCCCCGCCGCGGAGGCCGCCGGACTGACCACGGTCCGGCAGCCGATCAAGGACAAAGGACGCACGGTCGGTCGCATCCTGCTCGACCCGACGACCACCGAGCGCCAACTACTGATGCCGACGCAGCTGATCGTCCGCTCCAGCAGCGGGCCGGCTCCGAAGCGCTGACAAATCCACACACCCACCTGGAACCGTCCGGTTCCCAGGTTGATCAACCACGCTCTCAGGAGGGAGCAGAATCATGACGTACTTCATCCCCGGCAACACCGCGGTCGAAAACGCCCGCAACCTCGCCCAGTCGGCTCTTCCGAACGCTCCCCAGGAGGAGTACGACGAGCCCCGCCGCCGGCCGCGCGCGGTCCGCGCCCGCCTCAGCGCCGTACTGCGCTCCACCGCCGAACGCGAACTCCGCCTCGCCAACCGCATCGACCCGACCTGCACCACCCTCGGCTGAGCTACACCAACGGATATCCCCCTGGTCGCGCCGGTTCTCCCCTCCTGCAAGGACGGGAGAACCGGCAACGCCAGGGGATATCCCTCGGTGCGCACTTCAGGAGGCGTGGATTTGTCGGTGTCGTCTGGCACTCTGAAGGGCGATGAACGAGCCAGGGGTGTTACTGACCGCGCGGGCGATGGTGCTCCACGACCTCGCCGCGCGGAGCTTCGACGACGCGGTGATGGTGTCGCTGCTGGAGGACGCCGTGGCCGGTCGTCAGTGGTGGCTGGACCAGTGGCCCGACGGAGCCGAGCACATCGCCGGCCTGGTCGCGCAAGACGTGCAGGACCGCCTCGTCGACTCCGGCATCCGCTGGCCCCGCTGCACCGCCTGCGACGACCTCCACGACCACGAACTCCGCATCGAACCAGAGCTCGGCCCCGACCCCCACTGGGTCTGCGAACGAGCGGGCATCACCGTCGCACCCCTGGGACACCTCACCTGACCCTCCGGGGAATACCTGATTGATCTACATGTAGCCAGACTACTATTGTCTGTCTACATGAGGGCTTTGGTGGTGCTGCGGGTGACGGCCGGGGTGCATGCTGTTGCGATCTGCCTGCAGCCGGTGTTCGCGGGGCTGTATTTGAACGGCTCGCCGGCCGGCATGCGGATGCATGAGCCGACCGGGCTGGCGCTGGTCTTCCTCGGGCTCGCGCAGTTGCTGGCGGCAATAATCTGGTCGCGCGCGGGCGGCCGCTGGACGGTGGCGGCGGTGAGTCTGTTGATCCTGGCCGGCGAAGTCGTCCAGGTCTCGATGGGCTACAGCCGTCAGCTCGCGATCCACATCCCGCTCGGCGTGGCGCTGGTGGCGGGCACAGTGGTCTTCGCGTTCTGGGTCAACCGCCGGCAGGTGACGGCATGACCGCCACGCTCGAGCAGCCGACCAAAGTACGCCGTCCGCGCGTCAGCCTGCAGGTACTGCGCATCGTCCTCGTCGCGCACGCCGCGCTCATCATCGCCCAGCCGATCGCGGCCGGGTACTTCCTGGCCGGCAACGTCGACGCGATGACCGACATCCACGCGACGATCGGCGGATCCGTCTGGATGGTCGCGTTCCTCCAGACGATCGTCGCCGCGTGCTACACGATCGCGGGTCGTGGTCGCGTCTGGCCGGTCGTCGCATCGGCAGGACTGCTCGTGGCGGAGTTCGTCCAGCTCACGTTCGGCTATCTGCAGAACTTCGCCGTACACATCCCGCTCGGCACCGCCATCGTGACCGCCGTCGTCTGGATGACGGTCTGGTCGTTCCGTTCCACCGCACGCCTGAGCCGCCGGGAGGCGAAGCGATGAAGATGTCCCGCCGAGTGTTCCTGGCCGCGACCGGCGGCACCCTGGTTCTCACCGCGTGCGGCGAGGAGGCGGACCCCGGGCAGGCCGGCGAACTCCTGCGCAGCAAGGCGAAACTCCCCGTGCCGTTCCAGGTCCCGCTCCCGATCCCACCGGTGAAGAAGCCGACCCGCTCGGATGCGAAGGCCGACTACTACCGCGTCGTCCAGCGCAAGGCGAGCCTCGAGATCCTGCCCGGACTCAAAACCGAGGTGATGGGGTACGACGGCCTGCTGCCCGGGCCGACCTTCGACGTACGAAGCGGCCGCACGACCGTCGTCGAGCAGGTCAACGAGCTCGACGTGTCGACCGTGGTCCACCTGCACGGCGGCCACACACCGGCGCCGAGCGACGGCTGGCCGCTCGACCTCATCATGCCCGCGAACGGCGACGACATGGACCATATGGACCACACGGACCACATGTCCGGCGGTGACATGGCGATGGGCAAACGCACGTACACGTACCCGAACACCCAGCGCGCCGCGACGCTCTGGTACCACGACCACACGATGGACTACACCGCACCACAGGTCTATCGAGGACTGTTCGGGCTGCACATCGTCCGTGACGACGAGGAGGACAACCTCCCGCTCCCGAAGGGCGATCGGGAGATCCCGCTGGTGATCGCGGACCGAGCGTTCGACGCCGACGGCTCGTTCCTGTACCCGGCCGCGAAGGACGGTCACGGCGTCGAACCGGCGTACATGGAAGGCGTGATCGCGGACGTCACACTGGTCAACGGCGCGCCGTGGCCGGTGCACGAGGTGGACGCGGTCCGCTACCGCTTCCGCATCCTCAACGCCAGCAACGCCCGCCGGTACGAGCTCGCCTTCGACAAGGGGCCGGCGACGTTCGTCCAGATCGGCAGCGACGGCGGACTGCTCGACAAGCCGGTCGAGCACAAGACGATCGTGATCGCGCCGGCCGAGCGGTTCGACGTGATCGTCGACTTCTCGCAGTACCAGCCGGGCGACGAGGTGACGATCGTCAACAAGCTCGACAACAACGCCGACGTCATGCGCTTCAAGGTCGCCCGCAAGGCCGTCGACGAGAGCAGCATCCCGACCAAGCTCTCGTCGTACGCCGTCACGCCCCGGCCGACCGGCGTCGTACGGCGGGAGTGGCGCTTCCGCCGCGGGGGTGGTCACTCGGGGTGGACGATCAACGGGAAGGCGTTCGATCCCCAGGTCATGCAGGCGCAGGTGAAGCTGGATCAGTACGAGATCTGGACCTTCGTCACCGACGTCCACCACCCGGTCCACGTCCACCTCGCGCCGTTCCAGGTGCTCAGCCGCGGTGGGAAGACGAAGGTGGCGGAGTACGACCACGGCTGGAAGGACACCGTCGACATCCGTCCGGCGGAGGTGGTCGAGGTCCTGGTCAGGTTCACCGCCCACAAGGGCAAATACCTGATCCACTGCCACAATCTCGAACACGAGGACATGGCAATGATGGCCGCCTTCGAAACGATCTAGGTACGACGCAACCGAACCGCGAGCGCGACCGTGAACCCCCACCCGACAACAACCGCGAGCCGCTGGAACAACCCGCCCACCGCGACCAACCCCGCCGTCTGATTGAAGCCCGCACTGGCAAGGAAGAAGCAGACCAGACAGGCCGTTGCACTAAGCAACGAATACGCCAACCACCTCCGGCCGTTGCCCCGGGACAGCACAAGCTGCGCAACGAACAACGCCAAGAAAGCCGGCAACGAGAAGCCGTCATGCAGTGCGCCGGAGGTGGTGTAGTCGGACGAAGCCGGCGTACCGAGTGGAAAGCCACTCACCGGGTCGGTTGTGAACACACCCGCCCCGAGCAGCCCAACTCCCCAAACACCGATCAATACGGCGCCCGCGCGATGGCCAGATCGCCAGACACCAAGAGCGAACGCGATCGTGAGCACGCCGGCGACAACGAAGTTCAGGACCTGCACCCACCCGCCGGCACCGAGCGACAGCGAGCTGACTGGATGCCGGAACGCGCTGTACCCGGCGCCCTTGAACGCACTCTCGAGCATGAAGACGGCGACGAAGAGCGGGCCCGCCATCAGGCCGCAGACCAACAGCCGATCCGTCAGAGTCCGGCGCTCGACGACCACCGACGCGGACATCAGCGTGTGCCTGCAGCTAACGCGTCAGCGGCCCTCGTGCGAAGGGCGGCGCGGTCTACGCCGGCGGCCTCGAGGGCGCGAGCCACGCGGCCGCGTTCGGTGGCGAGCAGGCCGACGAGGATGCGCATCGGACCGATGCGGCCGCCGCCGAGCTTGGGTGCCGCGTCCATCGCGCGGTGGAGCAGGAGTTTGGTGGACTCGCCGATGTGCGGGTCGCGGGCGCGGTCGGGTGTTGCTTCTGGCAACAGTCCCATCCGGACCGCGATCCCGGCGACGGCCAGGCTCTGCTCCCATTCGCGGTCCAGCGCGGCCCGGATCGCCTCCTCCGACAGCCCCTCCTCGGCCAGTAGCTGCGCGGCCGCCGTGTCCCGCATCCCGGCCAGCGCGAGCAGTACGTGCTCGGCCTCGATCGTCCGGGAGCCGTCGCGGCGGGCCTCGGCGCGGGCCGACCGCACCAGGATCGAGCGAACATCGGTCGACATCAGCGCCTCCTCAGGGCAACGCCGGCGGCGAGCAGCCGCCGGGCATGTTTCTTGTGCACCGCCTGCCGGGTGACCCCCAGCACCTCGGCCACCTCCGCCCAGCTCCAGCCGGACCGCATCGCGCGCTCCACCTGGCTGTCCTCGAGCCGGTCAGCCAGCCGGCGCAGCGCCACCACCGCGGCCAGCCCGGCCGCAGGGTCCTCGGGATCCACCAACTCGGTCATGTAAGCAACTTAGGTTGACAAGACCAGACTGTCAACCAAGGTTGCTAACGCCGACCGGGGTTGACGACCGCACGCCCGAGTCATATATTCAACACATCGGTTGATCAAGGGAATGGTTGATAAAGATGACAGTTGACGATGATCAGCTTGACCGGTCGTTCGCGGCACTCGCCGACCCGGTCCGGCGGGCGATGATCGCGCGACTGTCGCGCGGACCGGCCACGGTGAACGAGCTGGCCGAGCCGTTCCCGATCACCAAGCAGGCGGTGTCGCGGCACATCCAGGTGCTCGAGGCCGCCGGGCTGATCACCCGGAGCCGGGACGGCCAGCGCCGCCCGTGTCACCTGGTGCCGTCGGCCCTCGAAGCACTGACGAGCTGGATCGACGAGTACCGGCTCGAAACCGAACGCCGCTTCCGCCGAATGGAAGCACTGTTGAGGGAGCAGACATCATGACTGGAACCGTCATCAACACCCCCGCAGGGACCCCGTTCGTCGAGGTCACCCGGGAGTTCGCCGCCACGCCGGCCCAGCTGTTCAAGATCATGACCGACCGCGACCTGGTCGCGGACTGGCTCGGCCCGCGGAACCTGGACGCAACCGTCGAGGAGTACGACGTTCGTCCCGGCGGCACCTACCGCTACATCCACCGCGACGACTCCGGTGAGTATGCGTTCCGTGGGGTCTTCCACACCGTCGAGCAGGACAAGCTGGTCATCCAGACCTTCGAGTGGGAAGGCGCGCCGGGCGAGGTCTGCCTGGAGAAGATGACGCTCGAGCCGACCGAGAACGGCGTACGGCTGCACCAGCAGTCGGTGTTCCCGTCGGTCGGCGCCCGCGACCAGTCGATCGAGTACGGCATGGAGAACGGCATCAACGACTCCATGGACCGCCTCGCCGAACTGCTGGCGAAGTCATGAGCCGGGTCGTCGTCGACATCTCGGTATCCCTGGACGGCTACGTCACCGGCCCGAACGTCGGCCTCGACAACGGGCTCGGTGACAACGGCATGGCCCTGCACGACTGGGTCTTCCATGGCAACGACGCGGACCGCGCCGTACTGGACGCCGCCTTCGAGGAGACCGGCGCCGTCATCCAGGGCCGCAACCTGTTCGACATCATCGACGGGCCCGGTGGCTGGAGCGAGGAGATGGGGTACGGCGCGAAGCCGACCGGCGAGGTGAATCCGCCGGTCTTCGTCGTCACCCACACTCCGCCGGAGAAGACTCGCCTCGGCGACCGGTTCCGGTTCCTCGGCAGCCCCGCCGAGGCGGTCACGCAGGCACTGGAAGTTGCTGATGGCAAGGACGTCGTGGTGATGGGCGGCGGCCAGATCTGTCACGAGGTCCTCGACGCCGGGCTGGCCGACGTACTGCGGTTGCACGTGGCAACCGTCGTACTCGGTGACGGGACGCGGCTGTTCCCGGCCGAGCCGGCGAACGGGCTGAAGCTCGACCTGACCGAGGCCGTCTCCACTCCGAGCGCGCAGCACCTCACTTACGACATCGTGAAGGAGAAGTAGCCATGGGCAACGTCATCGCAACTGCAGCGGTATCGCTGGACGGGTTCGTCGCGGACACCGAGGACGGGGTCGGGCCGCTGTTCGACTGGTACGGCAACGGCCCGGTCGAGGTCTACGGGACCGATCCCGACCGGCCGTTCCACCTCAGTCAGGCCAGCGCCGACTACATCAACGCGACCTGGCCGAACGTCCGCTCGTGTGTCATCGGGCGCCGGCTGTTCGACATCACCAACGGCTGGAACGGCGTACCGGCTGTCGGCGATCACGTCTTCGTCGTCACGCACGAGCCGCCGGCCGACTGGCCGTTCCCGGACGCGCCGTTCACGTTCGTCAACGGCATCGAGGACGCGATCGCGCAGGCGCGGGACCATGCCGGCGACCACGACATCAGCGTCACCGGCGGCAACCTCACCGGCCAGGCGATCGCGGCCGGCCTGGTTGACGAGATCGCGTACAACCTCGTCCCGGTCCTGTTCGGCGCCGGCGTGAAGTTCTTCGGCGAGTACGTCGGCCCGCAGGTCATCCTCGACAACCCCCGATTCGTCCAAGGCGACCGTGTCACCCACCTGCATTACCGCGTCATCCGATAGAAAGTCCCGCATGGGCGCCAAGGACTGGATGATCATGTACGCCGACACAGACGTCGCGGGTGTACTCCGAGACCACCCGCCGATCGACCGCGCCGCCACCCGCGCATTCGTCGAACGGCTTCATCCGGGCGCCAGCGTGATCCCCTTCGAGGACGGCACTCTCGCAGAGCAGTCGAATCCGGAAGACGGCACGGTGTACGCCGGGGTCTATCCCGGGCTCACCGTGCTCCTGACCGAAGAGGCTGCTCAGGATTGCCCCTCCAAGCTGCCTCAGCGGTTCATCGACGAGGCGCAGGGGCGGACTGTCTACCTGCATGCCATGCATAGCGTCGTGGGCTGGTTCGCCTACGCGGTCTGGGAGAACGGCGTACTGCGACGGTCGCTGAGCCTGTCGCCGGACGACGGGATCCTGGAGAACGTCGGCGACCCGCTGCCGTTCGAACAGCCGTACTGGGCCGGTGAGCGGGCCGAGGAGGACGACGCCGACTGGGCCGAATTCACCAAGTTCGTGGTCGTCGAGCGGCCCGTCGCGGTCAAGCAGCAGCCGTTCGACTTCAACCCGCTGGAGCTCGGCGAGGACGCGCTGAGCGCGCTGTTCGGCTTCGTCTACGAGGGCATGCCGCCGGCCGACGCCCCGGATCTGGAGCGGATCGTGCTGGCGGGTTATCGGTTGAGTTGAGGGTGGTCGGCGATCACGGTGTGGGAGCCGGGCGCGATCTCGGTGAAGCCGGCGTCCTGGACGACGGGGCGGTCGCTCGCTAGGAGTTCGCTCCAGCGCGCGCGGGTCGCCGTACGCACGGCCAGCGCGAAGTCGGACGCCTGCCACTCCTTGCGGGCCTCGTCGGACAACGCCCACCAGGAGAGCTGCGCCGCGTGACCGCACTGGGCCATCGCCTTGCCGCTCGACATCTCCAACTCCGGATTCACCCACAGCACAGGTACTCCGGCCTCGACCGACGGCAGCTCCCCGGCATCCACAAAGTCCGTCCCACTCACCTGCAGGTTGGCAATCTCAGCCGGAACAACATCAACCCCGGTAGGCGGAAACACCCGAACCTCAGCGGCCGCGGTCTCCTCGGCCCCAACCCCGCGACCATGCACGGTGATCCCCGGCAGGGTCTCGGCCCGACGCCATTCGGTGCCGCGGGCGCGCTTGACGATCTTGCGGATGCGGTCGTCCTGCCAGGACGTCATCGCCTCCGCCCACTCGCCTTCGCCGTACGACCGCTCGTCCGCGAGGATCGCGAGCACCGCACGCGCGGCCGTCTCCAACGCATCCGTCTGCGCCGGCCGCGCGTTCTTCTCCACCCGGACCACCAGGGTCAATACCTGTTCCACAGACGCGAGTCTGCCAGTGCGGATCTCCAGGCCATCACAATGGCCTGTGGCGCTGGGGCTTCGGCGGGGACACGGCAGCCGGCCGCGATTGTGATGGCCTGGGGATCCGCCGCCCCGGTGTAAGTTGGCGGCATGCGGCAGTACCTGGATCTGTTGAAGCATGTGTTGGACAACGGGGCGGAGAAGGGGGACCGGACCGGGACGGGCACGTTGAGTGTGTTCGGGTACCAGTCGCGGTACGACCTCACCCAGGGTTTCCCCGCGGTGACGACGAAGAAGCTGCATCTGCGGTCGGTGATCGGCGAGCTGATCTGGTTCCTCAGCGGCTCAACCAACGTCAAATGGCTGCACGAGAACAACATCTCGATCTGGGACGAGTGGGCCGACGCAGACGGCGAGCTCGGGCCGGTGTACGGATACCAGTGGCGGTCCTGGCCGACGCCGGACGGCCGGCACGTCGACCAGATCACCAAGCTGATCGAGTCGATCAAGCACAACCCGGACTCGCGCCGCCACATCGTCAGCGCGTGGAACGTGGCCGACGTGGACGACATGGCGTTGCCGCCGTGTCACACCATGTTCCAGTTCTACGTCGCCGACGGCCGGCTCTCCTGCCAGCTGTACCAGCGGTCCGCCGACATCTTCCTCGGCGTGCCGTTCAACATCGCGTCGTACGCGCTGCTCACCCACATGGTCGCGCAGCAGACCGGGCTCGAGGTCGGCGACTTCGTCCACACGCTCGGCGACGCCCACCTGTACCTGAACCACCTCGACCAGGCTCGCCTGCAGCTCACCCGTGAGCCGCGCCCGCTGCCGACGCTGCAGCTGGCGAAGCGCGACTCGATCGACGGCTACGAGATCGCCGACGTCGAGCTGGTCGGGTACGACCCGCACCCCGGCATCAAGGCGCCCATCGCGGTATGAGCATCATCCTCATCGCCGCGGTCGGGCAGAACGGCGTGATCGGGCGGGACAATGACCTGCCCTGGCGCATCCGCGAGGACCTGCAACGGTTCAAGCAGCTGACGCTCGGCCACACCCTCGTCATGGGCCGCAAGACCTACGACTCGATCGGCCGGCCGCTACCGGGCCGCCGTACCGTCGTCGTCACCCGCCAACCGGACTGGTCCGCCGACGGCGTCACCGTCGCCAACTCCCTCGACGAGGCCCTCGCGTACGACGGCACGCTGTACGTCGCCGGTGGCGGCGACATCTACCGCCAGGCCCTCCCCCACGCCCACACCCTCGAACTCACTGAGGTCGACCAGTCCCCCGAGGGTGACGTCACCTTCCCGCCGATTACCGCAGCAGACTGGACCGAAACAGCCCGCGACCCCCGCGACGGCTTCACCTTTGTTAGTTACCGCCGCAGCTAGGTGGGGTCTGGCGATCACACCTCGCAACGAGTAGGCAACAGGTCAACCACGGGGACCTGGAACCGACTAGATTGTGTGCGCGTCACGGAGGTGACAGCGCGCGGGCGGGAGGGGACGCCTGCCACAGGCCACCGGAGGGGAACGACGATGACCGAAGCAGACAACACAGCAGGCGCGGCACAATCGGCCGCCGCGGCACAGCCGTTGCAGCCGCCTACGGCTACCGCGCCGGGACTGATACTGACCGCGCCGCCGCCGTCACAGCCTGTCGCGGCCACCGCGGCGCCGACGATGGCGCCGGCCGTCGACGCGGCTGCCCTGCCGGGGCTCGACGCGAAGGTCGACACGTTCCTGACCTCGCTGATGGCGGCCGAGCCGCGGTCGCCGGAGTTCGCGGCGAAGGCGGGTGACGTCCGCAGCATGGGCGACGTCGACATCCGCGCCGCGGCCGAGAGCTCGAACCGGTTGCTGCAGCAGCCGGTGAAGGCGCTGCAGAGCGGTGGCCTGTCGGAAGGGTCGACCGTCGGCAAGACGCTGCTCGAACTGCGCCGTACCGTCGAGGACCTCGACCCGAAGGAAGCCACCGGGGCCAAGAAGCTGCTCGGGATGATCCCGTTCGGCGACAAGATCGAGGACTACTTCCGCAAGTACCAGAGCGCGCAGAACCACCTCGAGGGCATCCTGCACAGCCTGCGCAACGGCCAGGACGAGCTCGGCAAGGACAACGCCGCGCTGAACATGGAGAAGCAGAACCTCTGGGACGCGATGACCCGGCTGAACCAGTACGTGTACGTCGCCGAGCGCCTCGACGCGCGGCTGTCCGCGGCGATCGCCGAGCTCGAAGCGACGAACCCGGAGAAGGCGAAGGCGTTCCGCGAGGACGTGCTCTTCTACGTCCGCCAGAAGCACCAGGATCTGCTCACCCAGCTGGCCGTGTCGATCCAGAACTACCTGGCCATCGACATCGTGATCAAGAACAACATCGAGCTGATCAAGGGCGTCGACCGCGCGTCGACGACCACGGTCTCGGCGTTGCGTACGGCGGTCATCGTGGCGCAGGCCCTGGGCAACCAGAAGCTCGTGCTGGACCAGATCACCGCGCTGAACACGACCACCAGCGGCATGATCGAGCGCACCTCGGAGATGCTGCGGGACAACTCGGTGGCGATCCAGCAGCAGGCCGCGTCGGCTTCGATCGGGCTGCCGCAGCTGCAGGCCGCGTTCGCGAACATCTACGCGACCATGGACGCGATCGACACGTACAAGGTCGAAGCGCTGGACAACATGGCCGCCACCATCGGCACGCTGGAGACCGAGGTGACCAAGTCCCGCAGCTACCTGGACCGGGTCGCCCAGCAGAACCAGCAGGTCGTGCACGGCAGCCTCGACCTCGACCTCGGTCGCTGATCCACGGCTCGACTGGGGGAACTGCATGGCGATCGGTGACTTCTTCGCGCGGCTGACCGGCCGCAAGGAGGAGCCCGAGCCTGCCCCGGTGCCCGGGCCGCCGACGAACGACGACCTGCTGGCGGCGCTGGTCAGGGTGGAGGAACTGGTCGCGGGCGGCGCCGTACCGGCCGTCGTCGCGTCGCGTGTCGGCCGCGTGGTCCGCGTCGTACGGGAGACGATCCCCCGGCTCGGGAACCTCGGCGGCAGCGCGCAGGCGTACTCCGTGATGGCGACGGCAACCGACTACCTGCCGGAGGCCATCGGCGGGTACCTGCGGCTGCCCCGGCAGTGGGCGGACACCCGGCCGGTCGACCGCGGGAAGACGTCGCTGATGATCCTGATCGACCAGTTGGACCTCTTGGCCGCAACGATGGACAAGGTGTTCGACGCGGTGAACCGGGCCGACGCGGCGGCGCTGATCGCCCACGGCAGGTTCCTGCAGGAGAAGTTCGGCACCGGCTCCACCGGCGGAGGATTGGCCCTCGGCCCGACCGCGTCGACCCCGCCACCCGATCCAGGGCCGGCGGGACCACTTGCACCACCACCGGGACGAGGAGGGTCATGAGCGGCACGGGGGGACTTCCGGAGGCGCTGTCTGCGCTGGTCACCGTCGCCGCCAGGGCCGGTGTCACGGAAGACACCGCGCGCGGCGAGGCGCTTGCGCTGGCTGCCGCGTTGGCCGAGTCGGCCCCGGGCGCACCTGCCGACTGGGCGAAGGCGGTCCCGGGCGGCACAACACAGGACTTCTTCGACGCGGCCGTCCGCGGACGTCGCTGGCGGGGCGCTCCGACGGGTGTCCTGACCGAGCTGGTCGCCAACGGCTCCGCGGAGAAGGCGGCGTACGCCGAGGCGCTGGCGGAGGTGGCGTCGGCCGCATGCACGCTGGGCGAGCCGACCATGCGGGTAGTAGGCAATGCATCGGTGGCAGCAGCCGCGCAACTGCAGGCCGCGGGCGCAAGGCCACTCCAAGCTGCCTCGACACCGCAGCCTCAGGAACCAGTAAAAGAAGCAGAAGAAGTAGAGGTTCCCGCGAAGACGGTCGAGGAGCTGCTGGCCGAGCTGGACGAGCTGACCGGGCTGGCTCGGGTCAAGCGCGAGGTGCACCGGCAGGTCGCCGTACTGCGGGTCGAGAAGCTGCGGGCCGAGGCGGGACTGAAGAGTCCGACGATCACCCGGCACCTGGTGTTCGTGGGGAATCCGGGCACCGGGAAGACCACAGTCGCGCGGCTGGTGAGTGGGATCTACAAGGCGCTCGGACTGCTGTCCAAGGGCCAACTGGTCGAGGTCGACCGGTCCGAGCTGGTGGCCGGCTACCTCGGGCAGACCGCCACGAAGACGGCCGAGGTGGTCGCGTCCGCGGCGGGTGGCGTGCTGTTCATCGACGAGGCGTACAGCCTGACCTCGGGCGACACCGGCGCCGACCAGTACGGGCGGGAAGCCGTCGACACACTGGTCAAGGAGATGGAGGACCGGCGCGACGACCTGGTCGTGATCGTCGCCGGGTACCCCGAGCCGATGGAGGCGTTCATCGCCGCGAACCCCGGTCTGGCCAGCCGGTTCCGGACCACGATCGAGTTCGAGAACTACACCGACGAAGAACTCGCCGACATCCTCACCGGGCTCGCCGAAGCGTCCGATTACGAGCTGGTTCCGGAGTCGCTGGAGAAGTTCCAGGAGATCCTGGTCGCGACGCCGCGCGACAGCTCGTTCGGCAACGGCCGCTTCGCCCGCAACGTCCTCGAGGCCGCCATCGGCCGCCACGCCTGGCGCCTGCGCGACGTCACGGCACCGACCACGGACCAACTGCGTCAGATCCTCGCCGAAGACCTCACCGACGAGCCGACCGACGAGCCGACCGAGGACGAAGACCAAGGAGATCAGGCGTGACCCAGACCCACAGTGCGCCTCCTGCGACCTGGTCGCCGCCGGCACCACCCGCAGGTACGGCGCAACCCGCCGCCCGGACACCGAGCCGCCGTAACGCCGTCGCCCAGTGGTTCCAGGGCACCCCCGGCCGGATGCGCGCGTTCCTGATCCTGGCCGCGGTGGTCAGCATCCTGTTCGGCATCGCGGCCGCCCAGGGCCACGCCCAGTCGAACGGCGCGCTCGAGCGCGCCGAGGCGAACGCGGCCCAACTGGTCCGGATCCAGGGGATCCACACCAACCTGGTCAGCGCCAACGCCGACGCCACCAACGCCTTCCTGGTCGGCGGTCTGGAGCCGCCCGACCAGCGTCAGCACTTCGTCGACTCGATGGCCGCGGCCGCCCGGCTGATCTCCGAGGCGTCGACCGCACAGCCCGCCGACCAGAACGTCCTCGGCCAGCTGAACACGACCCTGCTCACCTACAACGGCCTCATCGAGCAGGCCCGCGCGAACAACCGGCAGGGCCTCCCGATCGGATCGCAGTACCTCAAGGACGCGAACGCCGTCCTGCAGGACGACTCGCTCCCGCTGGTGAACGCACTGGTCCAGGCCAACCAGAAGCGGGTCAGCGACGAGTTCGACGGCATCGGGCACGGAACGATCTGGGTCCTCGTCGGCGGTCTGCTGACGCTGGTGGTCTTCGGGATCACCCTGCGCTGGCTGGCCCGGCGTACGCATCGCTATCTGAACATCCCGATCGTCGTAGGAGCCGCGCTCGTCCTGATCGTCACGATCATGGGCGGCGTCTCGCTCTCGTCGGCGTCCGGCGCGGCGTCCGACACCCGGTCCGACGCCTACGCGAAGACGCTGGCGTTGTCGACGGCCCGGATCGCGGCGTACGACGCCCGCTCGAACGAAAGCCTGACGCTCATCGCTCGCGGGTCCGGTGACGCCTTCGACAAGGCCTACAACGACGCGGCGGCCGAGGTCGACGACCAGCTCGGCAAGGCATCCGGTACGACGGACGGTCTGCAGCGCCTGTGGGGCAAATACAAAGACGTGCACAAGAAGATCCGGACGGCCGACGCCACCAACGGCAACTGGGACGGGGCCGTCGACATGGCCGTCGGTACGACGAAGACCGCGGACAACTCGGTCGCGACCTTCAAGGCGTTCGACGAGCAGTCGGCCGGCCAACTGCAGTCCACCAGCGACGACGTCTCGAGCCAGCTCTCCGACGCCCGCGGCAGCATCCGCTTCTTCGGCTGGCTAGGCCTCCCGATCGGCATCCTCGCCGCCCTACTCGTCGCCTGGGGCATGTCACAGCGCCTGGAGGAGTACCGATGAAAAAGCTCATCCCCCTCGCGCTAGCGAGCGCCCTTCTCCTCACCGCCTGCGGCTCCGGCAACTACGCGGCGACCCAGATGCCGGCCGAGCCCGCGCCGACGACCTCGTCGGCGGCCCCGACCACGACTGCGCCGTGCGACAAGACCACCGAGCTACAGTCCTACGCACCCGACGGCCCGCTGCCCGCGCCCATGCACATGACGGCCGACACGACGATGGCGAAGATCCAGGCGCGCGGCCGGCTGATCGCCGGCGTCTCGGCGGACAGCCTGCACCTCGGCTCCCGGAACCCGCTGAGCGGGCAGATCGAGGGCTTCGACATCGACATGATCAACATGGTCGCCGACGCGATCTTCGGTCCTCCCGCGCCAGGCCGGCCACACCAGGTCGAGCTACGGGTGATTTCCAGTCCGCAGCGCATCCCGGTGCTGCAGAGCGGTCAGGTCGACATCGTCGCCCGGAACATGACCATCAACTGCGCCCGCTGGCAGCAGATCGCGTTCTCGGCCGAGTACTACCGCTCCGGCCAGAAGACGCTCGTGCAGCGAGACTCCACGGCCAAGAGCACGGCCGACCTGAACGGCCAGACCATCTGCGCTCCAGCCGGGTCGACGAGCCTGGACAACCTCAAGAAGAAGAACCCGGCGGTCAAGCCGGTCACGGCCGACACGGACACCGGCTGCCTGGTCCTCTTCCAGCAGGGCAAGGCACAAGGGATCAGCGGCGACGACACTGTCCTGGCCGGCGACGCCGCGCAGGACCCGTACGCCAAGATCCTGCCGGAGCGGTTCAGCGACGAGCCCTACGGCCTCGGTATCAAGAAGGAGAACGTGGACTTCGTCCGGTTCGTCAACGCCGCCCTCGCACAGATGAAGACCCCTGGCCCTTCAGGCACCAGCGCGTGGATGACGTCGTACAACAAGTGGCTGGGAACAGACCTGGGCAAGCTGGCAGCCCCGCCGGCAGCCGTCTACGGCCGGACGCCATGACCGTTCGTACGCCGACCGTGTCGGCGCCTCCGCCGCCGGGGAAGATGGGGAGCAGCGTTCCGGCTTCGGAGTTGCTGCATTTCCTGGATGCGCTGGGGAGCTGGCGGGATCGGCGGAAGGCGGAGCTGGACGAGCTGGACCAGGCTGCGCTGCATTCGCCGGACGGGGATGCGTTGAGCGCTGACGTCGTGCTCAGCATGACGGTCTGGAAGGCGGTGTCGGACCGCTACGAACTGATCCTGGTGACGTGGGACTCGGGCCGGGTCGGGCAGACGGAGACCGAGCGGATCTCGGCGCTGATCTGGGGCGGACTGGATGCCGGCGGCGCGGGCGGATCGCTCGCGGTTTCGTTGCCTGAAGCATGCAAACTGTCGGATGCGCTGGCGGCGACCCTGCGCGCCAAGCTGGCGCTCGAGCCCGGTGACGCCGACCTGGCCGCACGGCTTCGGCAGCTGCGCGCGCAGGTCGAGCGGATCAGCGACCTGGTCAAGCTGGAGCCGGCGAACGTCCGCGACCAGGCGCTCGCGCAGCACCACGACCTGGATCGCCGTCTCACGGACCTTGCCGACCGCAACAAACGCGGCGCGGACATCGGCGGCCTGATCGGGCCGTTCGAGATCGATGCCGCCCGCACCGAACGCGACTTGATCGTCGGCGCTGCCACCCGCAAGGAACGGGCCGCCGACGTCGCCCGGGCGCGAACGCTGCGCGGCGAGCTCGAAGCGCAGGGTACTGCGGTTCGCGCGCTCGCCGACAAGGCTGTCGCCACGGTCACCCCGGCCCCGCGCCTCGCCGTACCGGATGTCACCGCACTCGGACCGGTTCCGAACACGCCGGCCGAGCTCGAGAAGTACCTGACCCGGCTGGACGCCGTACGGCGGGCGCTCGGCCAGGCGCAGGCGGCGTACGGCGCTGCGCTGGGTAAACGGGACGAGCTGGCCCAACTGCTGGACGCCTATCAGGTGAAGGCGGCAAGTGTTGCCCCAGGCAACGAGGATCTCGCCGAGCTGTACCGGCGCGGCCGAGCGGTGATCGAGGCGGAGCCGGTGGACCTGGCCCGCCTCGGTGCACTGGTAGCGGCCTACCAGGCCTACCTGGAAGGGACGAAATGACGACCTGCACTCAACCGGGCTGCACCGGCTCCATCGTGGACGGGTACTGCGACGTCTGCGGCTCCCCCGCGGCCCCGAGCCAAGCGGCGGCCACGACCGGTGGATGCACCCAGCCCGGCTGCACCGGCACGTACGTCGACGGGTACTGCGACGTCTGCGGCTCGCCCGCGCCGGATGGCGCCTCCAGCCCGTCCGCGGTCTCCGGAGCCCCGGCCGTCGTCCACGAGGCCGACCCGATCAGCACCGTGTCGACCGTCTCCCGCGCCTCCAACCGCCTGGCCTCCACGCCGCTCGGGTCGGCCCGCGCCGCCCAGGCCGGCTCGAAGCTGACCCGCAAACTCGGTACGTCGTCCACTCGCCTGCGCGGCGCGCGACTCGGCGCCGGCCTGACGCACGTGCCGTCGATCCCCGCGATCGACGCCAGCAAGGCGATCCTGGCCAACCCGATGGTCCCGGAGGACCGCCGGAACTGCCCGAGCTGCGGCAACCCGGTCGGCCGGTCCCGCAGCGGGCAGCCCGGCCGGACCGAGGGTTTCTGCCCGAAGTGCCGCAACCGGTTCTCGTTCTCGCCGAAGCTGCAGGCAGGCGACCTGGTCGGCGGCCAGTACAAGGTGGCCGGCTGCCTGGCCCACGGCGGTTTCGGCTGGATCTACCTGGCCCAGGACCAGAACGTGTCCAACCGCTGGGTCGTTCTGAAGGGCCTGCTGAACTCCGAGGACCCGGACGCCGTCGCCGCCGCGATCGCCGAGCAGCAGTTCCTGGCCCGCGTCGAGCACCCGCTGATCGTCGAGATCTACAACTTCGTCACCCACGACGGCGCCGGCTACATCGTGATGGAGTACGTCGGCGGCACCTCGCTGAAGACGTTGCTCAAGCAACGGATGACCGCCAACAACGGCCAGTACGACGCGCTGCCGATCGACCAGGCGATCGCGTACCTGCTGGAGATCCTGCCCGCGTTCTCGTACCTGCACGACCTCGGCCTGGTGTACTGCGACTTCAAGCCGGACAACATCATCCAGGTCGGCGACGCGGTCAAGCTGATCGACCTCGGCGGTGTCCGGCGGATCGACGACCTCGACTCGGCGATCTACGGCACGGTCGGGTTCCAGGCGCCCGAGGTGGCTGAGGTCGGCCCGTCGGTTGCCTCCGACATCTTCACGCTCGGCCGGACGCTGTGCGTGCTGGCCATGGAGTTCCGCGGGTACCAGGGCCGGTACGTCGACTCGCTGCCGCCGGTGGCCGAAGTACCGCTCTTCCAGAAGTACGACTCGGTGTATCGCCTGCTGGCCAAGGCGTGCGCGAAGGACCCGGCGGACCGCTTCCAGTCCGCGGACGAGTTCCGCGTGCAGCTGCTCGGCGTACTGCGTGAGGTGGTGGCGGACAAGCAGGGCGTGAAGGCAGCGCAGCACTCCGCGTCGTCGCTGCTGTTCGGCACGCCGGGTGACAAGTCCACCGGACTGGGCGACACGGTAGAGCCATGGCAGCAGCTGCCGTCGCTGGCACCCGACGAGAGCGACAAGATGGCCGGCTGGTTGAAGACCGTCAGCGTGCCGGACGCTGCCAAGCGGCTCGAGCTGCTGATCGACGCACCGGAGCAGTCCGCACAGACGTTGCTGGAGGTCGCAGAGGCCGCACTGGAGGTCGGACCCGAGCGCTACGACATGGTGGACACTGCGGTCGCCGACCTGCTCAACGCCGACCCGTGGGAGTGGCGGGCAGTCTGGATGGCTGGACTGGTCGCTCTGGCTCGCGGTGACTCGGCAGCTGCGCAGTCCGCGTTCAACGCCGTCTACGGCCAGGTGCCGGGCGAGCTGGGGCCGAAGCTCGCGCTGGCGATCGCCTGCGAGCACTCCGGCGAGTACGACGTTGCCGAGGGCCTCTACCTCACCTGTGCGCGGACCGACGCCAACTACATCGCACCGTCCGCGTTCGGCCTGGCCACGATCCGTACGCAGCGCAACGACCTCGACGGAGCGCTCGGCGCCCTCGACCTCGTCCCCCGGACCAGCGGCGCGTATGTGCGGGCCCGTCGCCAGCGAGCCGGTCTGCTGGCAGGATCGGGGCGTGGCCTTCCCGCGCTCGCCCAGGCGATGGACAGCATCACCGCGCTG
This sequence comes from Kribbella sp. NPDC051586, assembly GCF_044453965.1. Taxonomy (NCBI): domain Bacteria; kingdom Bacillati; phylum Actinomycetota; class Actinomycetes; order Propionibacteriales; family Kribbellaceae; genus Kribbella; species Kribbella sp. NPDC051586. Next base: position 123,841 of record NZ_JBITDF010000001.1, read on the forward strand.
ACCATCGACCCGATCGACCGGGCGAACCTGGCCGCGGACGTGTTCCGGACCGCGCTGGCCGAGGTCCAGCAGTCCGGTCCGCAGGAGGCTCTGCGGATCGACGGGCGGGCAGCCACCGAGCCGGCCCTGCGGGACGGGCTCGAGGCAACCTACCGGTTGCTGGCCGACCAGGCCGGGACCCGGCCGGAACGGATCGCCCTGGTCGACCAGGCCAACGAGGTTCGAGGATGGACGTTGCGATGACGAGTACGACCGAGACGGTCTGTCCCAGCTGCGGCGGGCCGGTGTCCGAGGCGGATCGCTTCTGCGAGGCCTGCGGCGCCGAGCTCAGCCCGGCGGCGGCCGCGCCCAGCTCGACTGCTCTGGACACCGACACCGAGCCGACGATCGAGATCACCGCGGCCACGGTCGAGGAGGTCGGCCCGTGCAAGTCGTGCGGCGGCGTCGTCGGCGCGGACGGGTACTGCGAGACGTGCGGCGTCAAGGCAGCCAAGCTGCGGGACCACTTCGAGGAGCAGCCCGCACCGTGGGTGGCCGGCGTGTGCGACCGCGGCATCCGCCACAGCCGGAACGAGGACGCCATGGCGATCGCGGCCGACGCCGAGCCGGGCAGCCGGGCGCTGCTCGTGGTCTGCGACGGCGTCAGCTCCTCGCTCGACTCCGACGTCGCGTCGCTCGCGGCGGCCCGGGCAGCGTGTGAGGTGCTGCAGGCCGGGCACGCGCAGGGCCTCGGCACCGACTCCTCCCGGGGCAGTGCGATCGCCGCTCGGCTCAAGGCCGCGGCTGACGCTGCGAGTGACGCAGTACTGGACAACACCAGTCCTGACAGCCCCAACCCGGCGTCCTGCACCTTCGTGGCGGCGGTCCTGGAGGACGGGCTGCTGGTGGCGGGCAATGTCGGAGACAGCCGGGCGTACTGGTTCCCGGACGAGGCTGAGCCGGTCGCACTGACCGTCGACGACTCCTGGGCGGCCGAGCTGATCGCGACCGGCATCTCGCGTGAGGAGGCCGAGTCCGGTCCGCACGCGCACGCGATCACCCGCTGGCTCGGCAAGGACGCGCCCGACCACACGCCCCGGACCACGACGCTGCACGTGACCGGGCCGGGCTGGCTGGTCGTCTGCTCGGACGGCCTGTGGAACTACTGCTCAGAGGCGGCACCGCTGGCCGACCTCGTCCGTCAGACAGCTGCGGGGTGTGGTGGCGAGCCGAAGGCCACCGCGTCCGCACTGGTCGACTGGGCCAACGCCCAGGGTGGCCAGGACAACATCACCGTCGCGCTCGCACGCGTCTAAGGAGAGAGACCCGAGATGGCCGACTTCACCGCCAGCGTCTACCAGAACGAGTTCCTGCCCGACGGCGGGACCGACGTACACGCCATCGTCACGGTGAACTGCACCGGTGCCGGCGCTGCCGGGCAGTCCGGTAGCGGAGACGCGGGCGAGATCATCATCGTCGACACCTCCGGCTCGATGGGCCGCGACGGCGTGCAGGCCGCGGCGTTCGCCGCCCAGACCGCGCTCGACCAGATCCTCGACGGGGTGTGGTTCGCGGTGATCTCCGGCAACGACCGCGCGCAGCTCGCCTTCCCGCCGTCGGCGGAGCCGGTGATGGTCAGGATGGACCCCTACACGCGGCAGGCGGCCAAGGACGCCGTGTCCCGGTTCTACGCCGACGGCGGTACTGCGATGGGCACCTGGCTGCGGCTGGCGTCGCGGGTCTTCGCGACCGTGCCGTCGCTGTCCCAGAAGCACGCGATCCTGCTGACCGACGGCGAGAACCAGCACGAGACCCCGGAGGCGCTGACCCAGGCCATCGAGTCGGTGACCGGCCAGTTCCAGTGCGACACCCGTGGCGTCGGCGTGGCCTGGCAGGTGGACGAAGTACGGCGGATCGCGCAGGCCCTGCTCGGCACCGTCGATATCATCCCGGCGCCGGACCAGCTGGCCGCCGAGTTCTCCAAACTGATTCAGAACGCCATGAGCCGCGGTGTGGCCCAGGCGGACCTGCGGGTGTGGGCGCCGCAGGGCGCCGAGGTGCTGTTCGTCCGGCAGGTCGCTCCGACGGTCGAGGACCTGACGTCCCGGCGTACGGCGATCAACCCGCTCACGGGGTCCTACCCGACCGGTTCGTGGGGTGACGAGTCCCGCGACTACCACGTGGCGATCCGGCTGGCCGCGAAGGCGATCGGGCAGGAGCAGCTCGCTGCGCGGGTCCAGCTAGTGCTCGGCGACGACGTGGTCGCGCAGGGCCTGGTCAAGGCGCTGTGGTCGGCCGACGAGGCGCTGACGACCCGGATCAGCCCGGAGGTCGCGCACTACACCGGGCAGACCGAGCTGGCGCAGGCGATCCAGGACGGTCTGGCCGCCAAGGCCGCCGGTGACACGGCGACTGCGACGACGAAGCTCGGCCGGGCGGTCCAGCTCGCGGCCGCGACCGGCAACGAGGAAGCGACCACGCGGCTGCGCAAGGTTGTCGACATCGACGACCAGGAAACGGGTACGGTGCGGCTGAAGCGGACCGTGGAGAAGGCCGACGAGATGGCTCTCGACACGGCCTCCACCAAGACGACACGGGTGAAGAAATGACCGTCAACTGTCCGAGTGGGCACCCGTCCACCTCGACCGACTACTGCGACGTCTGCGGCCTCCCGATCGGCGCTGCCGCCACTCCGGCGGCGGCCTCCGTCCCGGCGCCCGCGGTTGCCGCGCCTGGTCCGGCTGCCACGCCGGCGCCTGCTCCGGCCGGACAGACGTGCCCCAACTGCCAGGAGCCGGCGTCCACGGACGCGTTGTTCTGTGAGAACTGCGGCTACGACTTCACCACCGGCACCATGCCACGGGCCGCGTCCTCGCTGGACATCTCGAGTACTCCGGCACCGCCGGCCCCGCCCGCTGCGATCGCCGAGTGGGTGGCCGAGCGCTGGGTCGACCCGGACTGGTACGCCGTACAGCAGAGCGACGACCCGTGTCCGTCACCTGGCCTGCCGACCGTCATCCCGTTGACCGAGAAGAGCCTGCTGATCGGCCGTCCGTCCCGCAGCCGGAACATCCACCCCGAGATCGACTGCGGCGACGACACCGGCGTCAGTCGCCGCCAGGCCCAGCTCACCACCGACGGCCAGCGCTGGTGGGTGGAGGACCTGCAGTCCTCCAACGGCACGTACGTCGCCTCGGCCGCCGGACCGCTCCCGGAGGACCCGATCATCCCGGGCCAACGCCAGGAGCTGAACCCGGACGACCGCATCTACGTCGGCGCCTGGACCCGCCTGGTGGTCCGCAAGGCCACCCCGGAGGAGCAGGCCGGACAGGCTTAAGGAATCAGGACCAGCTTGCCGCCGGCGCCGCCGGTCGCGAGCAGATCCAGGGCTTGCTGGGCGTCGGTGAGCGGCAGGGTCTTGGCGACCGAGGTGGTGAGTTCGCCGGCTTCCGCTGCGCGGACGAGGGCGGCGAGCCGGGTGCCGTCCGGTTCCGCGCGAACGATCTGCGGCTCGATGCCGCGCTCGGCGGTGAACTGGCCGCCAGGCACCCAGAACTCAGGCACCGTGGTGACATAGACGCCGGCGTCGCGGACGGCCGCGAAGGCCTGGCGCGCTCGCGGTCCACCCACGACATCGAGCGCAGCATCAACCGAAGCCTCGGCGACCGGGGCACTGTCGCGGCCCGCCTCGATGACCGTGATGCCGCCGGCGCGGGCGAGCTCGACCGCGAAGCGTCCGATCGCGCCGCGCGGGCCGTTCACGAGCAGGGATTGACCCGGCTTCAGATCGAGGAGCTCCAGCGCCTGGTGAGCAGTGAGGCCGGCGAGGGGGATCGTCGCCGCTTCGGCCCAGTCCAGGTTCTCCGGGGCCGCAGCGACGTACGACGCCGGCAGCGTCACGTACTCGGCGTACCCACCGGCTTGGCTCCGCGAGTGACCGGTGCTCGCGATGACCGCCGCACCACGCGGCCAGTCACCGGCCTCGACGACGCCCGCCACGTCGTACCCCGGGACCAGCGGCAGGCGAAGTTCGTCGTACCACCGGTATTGGCCGGCCACCATGCCGAGGTCCGCGGGGTTCACCGCCGCGGCCAGCACCTTGATCAGGACCTCGCCGTCAGCGGGTTCCTTCACCGCCAGGGTGTGCGGCCGGAGCGTTGCTCCGGGACCCACTCGATCGGTTGCCATCGCGCGCATCGTCGTCATGCTCACGACGGTAGGCAGCACCGGGCCGGCTGTCGTTGATCGAGATCAATCGCCGCCGGATCCGGCTGAGCGCCTCGGGCGTGACACCGACGTACGACGCGATGTGCCGCTGGGTGAGCCGGGACGCGAGGGCGCCCTGGTCGGCGAGGAAGCGCTGGTACCGGGTGCCCGCGTCGTCCAGCAGCAGTTCGCTCTGCCGCTGGTCGAGCCGCACGTACAGCGCCTCGGTGAGCTTGGCGATCAGCTGCTGCCATCCGGGGCTCTCGGCAACCAGATCGTCGTACGCCGGCCGCTCGGCGACCATCACCTCGGAAGGCTCGAGCGCCTCGATCGCGATCCGCGACGGTTCCTGCCGGAGTACGGCGCTGTACGCACACACCAGCTCGCCCTCGGCGCGGAACGCGAGCGTCCGCTCGGCGCCGGACTCGTCGGCGCCGAACAACCGGAACAGCCCGTGCTCGACCAGCGCAACCCGATTCGGTGCATCGCCTTGCCGCACGAACAGCTCCCCGCGCTCGACCCGCACCGGCCGGAACAACCGGCGGCCGCGATCCGCCTCGTCCGCGGGCAACTGCCGCAGGAACCGCTCGAACTCGGTCACCCGCCTATTGTCTCCCAGCAGGCATGTCGCGGCTCGTCAGCTGCCTGGTTGCGGCTCGTGGGTCCACACCGGCGACGGGTTGAAGCACAGCCATTCGATGACGGTCGAGCCGACGACGATCGGGATGGCCCAGGTCCACGGGTGGCGCGGGATGCTGACGATGGCGACGGCGGTCCAGAGCGCGATCCAGCCCCCGCCGTACCCACGCAGGACCCCGCGGTACCAGAGACCGCCGGGGGCTTCGGCGGAGCGCTGGCCGAGGTACACGAACAGGTACGACGCGATGGTGATCGGCCAGAAGTACCAGAGCCGGCCCCAGTCGTAGGGGACCATCACCAGGGCGCTCAGGCAGACCAGCGCGATCGTCCAGTGGTAGACCTCGCCGGCCCAGTTCAGCCCGCGCCGGCGCAGCGTCAGCACGATCGCGAGCGGGCCGAACAGCACGGCGAGAATCCCCGCCACGACGTGCAGAATCAGCGCGATGTCACGCATCGCGGCGACTCCCCCGCTCCCCGCTCCCCCCGGAGCTAACTGACATGTCAGGGAGCATAGGGCGCGGGGTCGTCGCTCGTCTGTACCTCGGAAGCGCGAGTTCAGCTCTCCGGGAAGGACAGCACCCGGCGGACTGCGAAGTTCCGATATCCCTGCCGTTCAAAGGACTTCGCCATCGGGACGTTGCCGAAGTCGGTGTCGGCCCGGACCCGCTTGGCGTCCATCTCAGCCTGCATGTGGGTGATCTCGGCCAGCAGGTCGTCGATGAAACGGTGGCCGCGCTGTTCGGGCACGACACCCAGGTAGCCGACCGTCGGGCCGGCCGCGTTCGCCGACGGGATGGCGAACCCGATCAGCTTGCCGTCGGCGTCGTCGTACCCGAGCCGCCACCAGGCCCGGTCGCTGTTCGGCATCGACTTGTAGACCTTGAGTTCCTCCCGGGCCGAGCCCTCGACGCCGAGCCGGGCGATCTCCCGCGCGGTCGCGGCGTCCAGACTGCCCTGGCTGACCCGCATGAACACGTCGACGAACGCCTCGTCGTCGGCCGGCTCGAACCTGATCCGCGTGGAACGCTCCGGCAGGCCGTACTCCGGCTTCCACTCGTAGCGCAGCCGGTCGGTGATCGCGGTCAGCCCGGCCGCCGCGGCCGCCTGGGCCCGCGGTTCGAGCGCCGCGACGACATCCGGCTTGTCCTGCCAGTCGCCGGCCAGGAAGAAGTGGTACTCCGGCGGCTCGGCGTCGGCCGGCCTCGAGGCGAGGACATGCTTGATCAGTTCGGTCCACGCGGGCACCGGGTCGCCGTCGCCGGTGTAGTACAGGCCGTCGATGCTGAACGGCTGCTCCTCGCCCGGTGCGCCCCACCAGATGGCGAGGGCCTGGATCACGCCGTTCTCCTCGACGACCCAGTTCCACTCGTGCCGGTAGTAGCCCTCGGCAACGTATTCGAGGTACCGCTCGTGGGTGACCGTGTTGACGGACTTCTGCTGCTCGATCAGAGCAAGGATGGTGTCGAGGTCGGCCTCGACGGTGTTGCGAATCGTCACGAATCCTCCAGCAGGAGGCGCGGACCGGCTCAGTGCGAGCTGCGGGAGCGGGTCAGGTGCGCCGGGAAACAAGTCGGTGTGCTCATCGGTCGCTCCTTCCACTCCATCGTCGTTCTCGCCGGGCCAGAGCTTAGGGGCCGGGCGGGGTCATAGTCCATCTGGTATTCACACCTGGGATGTACGAACGTTTGTTTGCCGGGGAAGCGTCCAGGCATGAGAACCCTCATCGCCGCCGTGGTCCTGGCGACCACCGCCGCCTTCGGCTCCACGGCCTACGCCGCCCCGACCACCGCCCCCACCTCCAGCCCCGCCTCCAGCACGTACGTCGTCGCTGCGATCGACACGTGTGCGCTCAGCTCGCTGCCGTCGCAGGCAGCCGACACGCTCGGCCTGATCCACTCCGGCGGACCGTTCCCGTACCGCCAGGACGGCATCGTCTTCCAGAACCGGGAAGGCATCCTCCCCGACGAGTCGAGCAGCTACTACCACGAGTACACCGTGAAGACGCCCGGCTCCACCGACCGCGGTGCCCGCCGGCTGATCGGCGGCGGCGCGACGACCGACCCCGAGCACCTCTACTACACCGGCGACCACTACGCGACGTTCTGCGAGGTGGACGAGAACAGCTGAACCGCTGAGAGTAGTCTCGTCGGCACGTTGAGTGATCACTCCATCGATGGAAGGACGCCTCACCGATGCCGACTCCGCGACCAGGCCCTGCGTGTCGCGCCCGCCGTTTGGGCCGTGCGGGCCGTTTGGGCCGTGCCGGCCGTGCGGTGGCTGCCGGTCTGTTGCTGGCTGCCGCGCTGCTCGCCTTCGGCCGGCCCGAAGCCGGGCTGGCCGAAGCGACCGGCGACCCGCTGAAGCTGACCAACGGGCTGTACGTCGACCCCGACTCGGCCGCGGCAGCCTACGTACGACGGCACCCCGAGGACACCGAGCTCGCGTTGAAGATCGCCGGCCAGGCGTCGGCGCGGTGGTTCGGCGCGTGGAGCGGGGACGTGACGGCGGGCGTCACGGCGTACACGACGGCTGCGGACCAGGCCGACAAGCTGCCGGTGCTGGTCGCGGACAACCTGCCCGGTGGACCCTGCGGTATCGGTGGCGGGGCCGCCGACGCAGCGGCGTACCAGGGCTGGATCGCGGCTCTGTCGGCCGGGATCGGCGCACGGCCTGCCGTCGTGGTGCTCGAGCCGGATGCGCTGGCGCGGCTCGACTGCTTCCCGCCCGCGCAGTGGGACGGGCGGATCGCGATGCTGAAGTACGCCGTCGGGCTGCTGGCGGTGAAGAACGCGAACACCTGGGTGTACCTCGACGCCGGGAACGTGTCGTCCGGCGACGCGAAGGAGATGGCGCGCCGGCTCCGGCTCGCCGATGTCGGGAAGGTCCGTGGCTTCGCGCTGAACACGGCGAACTACTTCACGACCGAGCAGTCGGTCACCCGCGGTACGGCGATCCTCCAGGCGCTCGGCGGTGGCAGCCACTACGTCATCGACACAAGCCGCAACGGCAACGGCTCCGACGGCAGCTCCTGCAACCCACCCGCCCGCAAACTAGGCACTCCCCCCGCCAAGGCCCCCTCCCCGGTCGACCTCCACCTCTGGCTCCGCACCCCCGGCGAATCCGACGGCCCCTGCGGCCAAACCCCCACCCTCCCCACCCGAACCTTCTCCCCCCTCCTAGCCCACAACCTAATCACCGGCCTCTAACCCCTCCCCCCAGCCCTCCGCCCCGAGTCGTGTCAAACGGCTGGAGGCCGCCTCGCCGAGTCGTGGGATACGGCGACAAATTCCAGCCCCAACCCACGACTCGCCGTTCCACAAACAACCCAAACACCACGACTCGGCAAAGCGGACCTGGCGGAGGGCGGACCTAGCCGGCGGGCGGACCTGGCCGGGCGGGACGGCGGGGCGGACCTGGCGGGCGGCGGGCCTGGCGGAGCGGATCTGGCGGGACGGGCCTGGCCGGGGGCGGACCTGGCCGGGCGGACCTGGCCGGGCGAGCTGGGCGGGGCGGACCTGGCCGGGCGGACCTGGCGGGGCGAGCTGGGCGGGGCGGACCTGGCCGGGCGGCGGGCCTGGCGGAGGGCGGGCCTGGCCGGGGGCGGGCCTGGCGGGGCGGAGCTGGTGGGGCGTGGTGGGCGGGGTGGCGGTGGAGGGGGCTGGGGGATGCGGGTCCTGGTGCAACGGCAAGCGGTCCCGGGACGGGGCCCGGGACCGCTTGGTTACTGCTGGGTGTTGTCGGACTTCAGATCAGAAGTCCATGCCGCCCATGTCGGGCGCGCCGCCCGGAGCGGCCGCGGCCTTCTCCGGCTTGTCGGCGATGACGGCCTCGGTGGTGAGGAACAGGGCCGCGATGGACGCCGCGTTCTGCAGCGCCGAGCGCGTCACCTTGGCCGGGTCGATGATGCCGGTCTTGATCAGGTCCACGTACTCACCGGTCGCGGCGTTCAGACCGTGACCCGGCTCGAGGTTGCGAACCTTCTCCACCACGACGCCGCCCTCGAGGCCGGCGTTCACGGCGATCTGCTTGAGCGGAGCCTCGACGGCCTGGCGCACGATCTGCGCACCGGTCGCCTCGTCACCCTCGAGCTCCAGCTTCTCGAACGCCGCGACGGACGCCTGCAGCAGAGCCACGCCGCCACCGGCGACGATGCCCTCCTCGACGGCCGCCTTCGCGTTGCGAACGGCGTCCTCGATGCGGTGCTTGCGCTCCTTCAGCTCGACCTCGGTGGCCGCGCCGACCTTGATCACCGCAACACCGCCGGCCAGCTTGGCCAGGCGCTCCTGCAGCTTCTCGCGGTCGTAGTCGGAGTCCGACTTCTCGATCTCGGCGCGGATCTGGTTGACCCGGCCGCCGATCTGGTCCGCGTCGCCCTCGCCCTCGACGATGGTCGTCTCGTCCTTGGTGACGACGATCTTGCGGGCCTGGCCGAGCAGCTCCAGGTCGACCGAGTCGAGCTTGAGACCGACCTCCTCGGAGATCACCTCGCCGCCGGTAAGGACGGCGATGTCGACCAGCATGGCCTTGCGGCGGTCACCGAAGCCCGGCGCCTTGACGGCGACGGCCTTGAAGGTGCCCTTGATCTTGTTGACGACCAGGGTCGCCAGCGCCTCACCCTCGATGTCCTCGGCGATGATGGCCAGCGGCTTGCCGGTCTGCATGACCTTCTCCAGCACCGGGACCAGGTCCTTGATGCTCGAGATCTTGCTGTTGACGATCAGGACGTACGGGTCGTCGAGGACCGCTTCCATCCGGTCGGTGTCGGTCACGAAGTACGGCGAGATGTAGCCCTTGTCGAAGCGCATACCCTCGGTGAGCTCGAGCTCGAGGCCGAAGGTGTTGCTCTCCTCGACGGTGATGACGCCTTCCTTGCCGACCTTGTCCATCGCTTCGGCGATGATCGAGCCGACCTGGGTGTCCGCGGCCGAGATGGACGCGGTCGCCGCGATCTGCTCGCGGGTCTCGACCGGCTTGGCCAGCGACAGCAGCTGCTCGCTGACTGCCTCGGTCGCCTTCTCGATGCCCTTCTTCAGGCCCATCGGGTTGGCGCCGGCCGCGACGTTGCGCAGACCCTCGCGGACGAGAGCCTGTGCCAGCACGGTGGCCGTGGTGGTGCCGTCACCGGCGACATCGTCGGTCTTCTTGGCAACTTCCTTGACGAGCTCGGCCCCGATCTTCTCGTACGGGTCCTCGAGCTCGATCTCCTTGGCGATGGAGACGCCGTCGTTGGTGATCGTGGGGGCGCCCCACTTCTTCTCCAGCACGACGTTGCGGCCCTTCGGGCCGAGCGTCACCTTGACGGCATCGGCGAGGGTATTCATCCCTCGCTCGAGGCCACGGCGCGCCTCTTCATCGAAAGCAATCAGCTTGGGCATTCTCCGCGAGTCCTCCCGCGTCGAGTCTTTGTGGTCCAGCCGGCCCGGATGCCCGCGACGGACGGCACCGACCCGCGACGCTCATGTCCCGCCACGCTCCGGCACCTCATCGAGGCCGTCTTCTTGCACACTCCGGGGCGCGAGCACTTATCACTCTCGCCCTTGGAGTGCTAACCAAGTATTAGCACTCGACCCAAACGAGTGCAAGCCAGGCACCTCGGACGCTCACGCCTCCGCCGGGCCGAAGACGATGATCCGGACGCCGGTCTCGGTCCCCGGCTGGTGCCGGCTGCCGGCCTGGTAGTAGAGGTACGTCCCCGCCGGGTAGGACCGGCCGTGGTCCAGCAGCTCGCCCGACGCGACATAGATCAACTCGTCCCGGTCGTGCACGTCGACCTCCGGCCAGGTGATCCCGGGCTCGAGATCGAAGGCGCGGACCAGGACCTGCCCGCTGGACGGCAGCGCACGGCGGACGATGCCCGGTGCGACCGCGGTGGTTTCGGCGTTATCGAGAAGGACTGCTTGAGGTTCGTTCGACATGCTCACAATCTGGCATCACGATCTGTCCCGCAACAGTCTCATCCCGGTCCTCCACCGGACGCATCCGGTCACACCGGCTGCCCTGCGGGCCGCGTTCGGTCAGCCGGCCAGCTGGGCGATGAGGTACTTCGGGGCAGTCAGGCGCCACGCTTCGGTGATCAGCTCGGCCAGCTCCTCCTCGTCGGCCAGGTCCAGCTGGATGAGGACCCAGGTGAAGCGGCCGCCGTCCCACGACCTGGCGTAGACCTCAGGGCTCTCGGCGACGAGCGCCTCCTGCTCCTCGCGGAGCGCCTTGAGGTGCAGCTGCGTCTGGTCCTCGGACATGTAGGCGAAGCTCTTGTTCCGCACCTTGAACACCGGCTGCCCCGCCCACCCCTCATGCTCTTCGGCGCCCGGCAACCCAGCCATCACCTTCACCACCACCTGCGCATCCATACCCCGACGCTAAGCACCCCCGCCGACAGTTTCACTTCACCACGGTGACCGTCACAGCCGTCCCGAGCGCCAGCATCGTGCCCGGAGCAGGCGAGACCCCGAGGACCTGTCCAGAGAGGTAGTTGACGTTCTTGGTCGACCGGAAGGTCGCCTTCAATCCGAGCTGCTCGAGCACAGCTGCGTACTGCACACCCCGAAGCACCTGCGGAAACGACTGGTAGCCGGGTACGCCGACCTGGTCAGGCACGATCACGACCCGCGACAGGAGCCGGTCGACCTCAGCGGCGCTCGTCGAGGACTCGGCACGGAACCACACGTCGGAAAAACGCACCTCACCCGAGCAGATCCGGACGCCGCTGCTTCCGGTGGCGCACGTCGTCTGCCGTCGTAAGGCAGGTACGCCGCCCACCGTGATGTGCTGGTCGGTTTTGACCCCTAGATCGGGTCCGCCACGTCCCAGCTTCACGCTGTCGACCCCGGCCGGGCGATAGGCCATGCAGTACTGCCCCGCACTGGGATCGTCGATCTGGACCGTGTCCCGCAGCGGCGTACCGCATCGGCTCTGATTCGTCCCCCAGTCACTGGGTACGGCGATAGCAATGTGTCCGAGGCCGACCAGACGCATGGCGGCCGGCGGCGGGCTGGGAGATGTAGCAGGTGGTGACACAGCGGGACCGCGCTGAGCGGCCAGTGTCGTCCCAGCGATGACCGCGACCACAGCGGCGGTGCTGAGCGCCGACCAAACGACGGTGCGACGACGCCGTCGGTGGGTCGCTCCGGCGTACAAGGCGTCGAGTGGTGGCGGGCCTACCGGGGTTTGGTCGGCTGCGCGTTCCAGGAGGTCGGTCAGGTTGGTCATCGGGGGTCTCGCAGTTCTGCCAGGTGTGGGTCCTGTGCGAGTGCCTTCACCGCACGGGACAGGCGGCTCTTGACCGTGCCGGCGGCGACGCCCAGGACGGTGGCCATCTGCTGTTCATTCAGGTGCGCGTAGTACCGCAGTACGACGGCTGTCCGCTGGTCGTCCGGTAGGCGGCCGAGTGCGCGCATAACCGCGTCCGAGTCGTCGACATCCGCGGTCCGGTCGCCACCGCCGGACTCCGGGATGGCGGCCGACGGCAGCTCGCCGTGCCAGCGGCGTCTGCGGGAGGAGCGGAAGCAGTTGACCAAGACCCGGTGCACATAGGCGTCGCGGTCGTCGGCGGCGCGGACGCGGTTCCACTTCACCAGGCAGCGCTCCAGGGCGGTCTGGACCAGGTCCTCGGCCTCTGGCGGGGTACAGCCGAGCAGAACCGCCGCTCGGACCAGCGTGGGCCAGCGCGCGGTCACGTACTCCGTGAACTCGTCCATCCGCCCCTCCTCACCCCTACAGACAGGGTGACTGCTACCTGGGGTTCCCGCACGGACGGCGTACTGCGGAATCGAAAGTCGTCAGGGGTCGATCAGGGGTCGGTCGGTACGGATCCTGATGTGGTGAGGGGTGCCGGAACGGGACAGTTGAGCCATGACGAACTCCAACGCACCGTTCCAGAACCTGTCCGGCAAGGTCCTCCGTCGGTCCTCGAACCAGCGGATGCTCTCCGGTGTCTCCGGCGGCATCGCCGAGTACCTGAACATCGACGTGACCCTGGTCCGCCTCGGCTGGGTCGGCCTCACCCTGATCACCGGCGGCGCCGCGATGATCGGCTACGCGGTCGCCTGGATCGTGATCCCGGAGTCCGACGGCAAGGCCGTGTGGCAGAACGTCCAGCAGTCGGTCAACCAGAACCAGCACCAGCACCAGCACCAGGACACGACCGAGAACGACATCGCCTCCCGCATCTACGACGACACCACGACCAACAACAAGCCCCCGGCCGCATGACACCGTCTGCGCCTCGCGCAGGCGCAGCGAACACGGCGGGGTGATCGCACCGGCGATCACTCCGCCGGCGACCGTCTAGACCTGCAGGGCCGGCTTGCGAAGTGCTGCGAGCGCCTGGTCCGGGTGGTCGGCGAAGACGCCCTGCAACCCCAGAGCGGCGAAGCGCTTCAGTTCGGTCGGGTAGTCGGTCGCAGCGGGCAGGAAGCGGCGCTCGGCGCGGAACGTCCAGACCTGGACCGCCAGCCCGGCGCGGTGCGCCTGCTCGACCAGTCGGGTCGGCTCCCCCAGACACCCGTCGACGGTCCGCGGGATCACCAGGTCCTTGTTCGGCGCCAGTACCTGAGCGTACGTCGCAATCTCCCGCAGCCCCGCCGGCTCGATCAGATCGGCGTACGTGCGACCGTCACCGTTCCGCAGGAAGTCGTTCGGCGCACTCTCGGAGTCGATCAGCTGCACCAACGGCACCCGCGTCATCACCGACAGCCGCCGCAAACTGGTCGGCTCGAACGACTGCACCATGACTTCGTCCTCGCGCAGTCCGAGCGCCAGGATCCGCTCCGTCAGCAGCTCCTCCAGCGGCAGCCCGAGCCGCCGGAAGTACGCCGGATGCTTGATCTCGGGGATCACCCCGATCGGCCGCCCGAGCCGCGCGGACTCCCGCCGCGCCAGCGCGACCACCTCGTCGAAGGTCGGGATCTCCTCCGACCCGTCGTACGCCGTGTTGCCCGCCCGGAGCGCGGGCATCCGCTCGCGCGCCCGCAGCGTGCGCAGTTCGGCGAGCGTGAAGTCCTCGACGAACCAGCCGGTGACCGCGGTGCCGTCGACGATCTTGGTGATCTTCCGGTCCGCGAAGACCGGATGCTCGGCGACGTCCGTGGTACTGGAGATCTCGTTCTCGTGCCGGCAGACGAGGATGCCGTCGAGGGTCGCGACCAGATCGGGTTCCAGGTAGTCGGCGCCCTGTGCCGCGGCCAGCCGATAGGCCGCCGGCGTGTGTTCCGGGCGGTAGCCGCTCGCTCCCCGATGCGCGATCACCAACATGGATCCAGGACAGGGGCCGGAGATTGCCCGTCGGGAACCCGTTGCCCAACGCAAGGTGAAGCTCTACCGACCGTCACGAGGGTGCCGTTCGCGGGGTCCACAGACGCGATTAATTCGCATGCAAACTGTCGGAGCCGACACCTAGCCTGAGGGGGCCATGAGACAACTTCCCCTCGCCGATCCCGGCGTCCCGAATCACCGCTCGCCGGCCCGCTACCTGTGGTGGGTCGCCGGCGGTCAGGCCCGCACGCTCGCCGGCGGCATGGCCTTCGGCATTCTGTGGATGGGGGCGCAGGCCTTCATCCCGGCGATCCTCGGCCGGGCGATCGACGAGGGCATCGCCGCGCAGGACGGCGAGCGGCTGCTGCGGTGGACGGCGCTGCTGCTCGTGGTCGGCGTGGTGCAGGCGCTGGCCGGCATCATGCGGCACCGGTTCGCGGTGACCAACTGGCTGATGGCGGCGTACCGGACGGTCCAGGTGGTGACGCGGAAGTCGGCCCACCTCGGAGCGACGCTGCCCAAGCACCTGGCCACCGGTGAGGTCGTCAGCGTCGGCGCCGGCGACCTCGCCTACGTCGGGAACCTGATGGAGGTCTCGGCCCGGTTCGCGGGCGCGATCGTCGCGTTCGTCGTGGTCGCGGCGATTCTGCTGTCGTCCTCGACCACGCTCGGCCTGGTCGTGCTCATCGGGGTGCCGATCATGCTGTTCTGTCTCGGACCGATGCTGAGGCCGCTGCACCGGAGGCAGTCCGCGCAGCGCGAGGCAGTCGGCGAGCTGAACTCGTTGGGTTCGGACATCGTGGCCGGGCTGCGGGTGCTGCGCGGTATCGGCGGTGAGGAGTCGTTCTCCCGGCGATACCGGAGTGAGTCGCAGCAGGTGCGGAAGGCAGGCGTCCGGGTGGCCGGGATCCAGTCGGTGCTGGATGCGGCCCAGGTGCTGCTGCCAGGGATCTTCGTGGTGCTCGTGGTCGGCCTGGGTGCGCACTTCGCGCTGCGAGGTGACCTGAGCGCCGGGTCGCTGGTGGCCTTCTACGGATATGCGACGTTCCTGGTCCTCCCCCTGCGGACAGCGACCGACTTCGCGAACCAGCTCATGCGTGGGCTGGTCGCCGCGGGCCGGGTCATCCGGGTCCTGAAGTTGGAGCCGGACGTCACCGATCCGGAGAAGCCGGTGCGGCTGCCGGACCACGGCGACCTGGTCGATCCGGTGTCAGGCGTCCGAGCGCGCGACGGAGTGCTCACCGCGGTCGTTTCTGCCGAGTCGGACAGCTACGCCGACCTCGCAGACCGCCTAGGTCGCTACGACGACAGCAGCGAGGTCCGGTACGGCGGAGTGACGCTGGCCAGCGCGACCAGGGCGGATGTCCGGGAGCGGATCCTGGTGAGCGACATCGGCTCCCAGATGTTCACCGGAGTACTGCGGACCGAGCTCGACCCGGACGGACGCCGTACCGATGACGAGCTCATGGCCGCGCTGCGTACGGCGTCCGCGGAGGACGTCCTCGTCGCGCTGCCGGACGGGCTCGACTCCGAGGTGGAGGAGAAGGGCCGCTCGTTCTCCGGTGGACAACGCCAGCGACTCGTCCTGGTGCGGGCGCTGCTCGCGGACCCGTCGGTGCTGGTCCTGGTCGAGCCGACCTCGGCCGTGGACGCGCACACCGAGGCGCGGATCGCGGAGCGGCTGCGCGACCACCGAGCCGGCCGGAGCACTGTCGTGCTGACCGCGAGTCCGCTGCTGCTCGACCGGGTCGACGAGGTCATCTTCGTCGCCGCCGGCCGGGTGGTTGCCACCGGCAAGCACCGTGAGCTGCTCGAGAGCGAGCCGCAGTACCGCCGTACCGTCACCCGCCAGACCGAAGAAGAGGAGGCCCTCCGATGAGGCAGATCCTGCCCGTGGCCGGGTCGGCCGAGATTCGGCAGCATGCTCGCCGGCTGGCCCGGCGGCACCCGCGCAATCTGTTGATCGCGTTGGTGTTGCACGCGTTGGCGGCAGTGTCCGGGCTGGCGGCGCCGCGGCTGATCGGTGACCTGGTGGAGGACGTGCAGCACGGCACGACCGCCACGAAGGTCAACGAGGTGATCGTCGTGATCGCCGTCTTCATCGTGGCGCAGTCGCTGCTGACCCGCTGGGCGCGGTACCGCTCGTTCGCGCTGGGCGAGCAGGTGCTGGCCGAGTTGCGGGAGGAGTTCGTCGACAACGCGCTCGCGCTCCCGATCGGCACGGTCGAGCGGGCCGGCACCGGCGACCTGCTGTCCCGGACGTCGCGGGACGTCGACACGCTGTCGCGGACGGTGCGGTTCGCCGTACCCGAGACGATCATCGCGTTCGTCACCGTGATCTTCACGGTCGTCGCGACGGTGCTGGTCGGGGTCTGGGTGCTGGTGCCGCTGGTCGCGATGGTCCCGCTGCTGTGGCTGAGCACGAAGTGGTACCTGCGTCGCGCGAAGGCCGGTTACCTTCGCGAGAATGCGGCGTACGCGCAGATGACCAGCTCGCTCGCCGAGACGGTCGAGGGCGCACGCACCGTCGAGGCGCTCCGGCGGTACGACGATCGCGTGCGGCGCGGTGATGTGGACATCCGGGGTTCGTACCTCGCCGAGCGGTACACGTTGTTCTTGCGGACGATCTACTTCCCGGCTGCCGAGCTGGGGTATCTCGTGCCGGTCGTGGGCACGTTGCTGTTCGGTGGCTGGCTGCACCTCAACGGTCATGTCTCGCTCGGCGCGGTGACGGCCGCCGTGCTGTACGTGAACCAGCTGATCGATCCGGTCGACCGACTGCTCTCGTGGCTGGACGAGCTTCAGTCCGGTGGTGCTGCCTTCGCGCGGCTGTTGGGCATCAGCGACGTACCGGATGACCGGACGCCTTCGGGGCAGGAACCTTCGTCGGAGTTGGTCGAGGCGCGCGATGTGCGGTTCTCGTACGTGGAGGGTCGCGACGTACTGCACGGTGTGGACCTGACCATCCAGCCGGGTGAGCGGATCGCGATGGTCGGGCCGTCCGGTGCGGGGAAGTCGACGCTGGGGCGGCTGGTCGCGGGCATTCACCCGCCGCGGACCGGTTCGGTGACGGTCGGCGGTGTCGGGATGACCGACCTTCCGCTGGACGAGCTCCGCAAGCAGGTCGCGCTGGTCACCCAGGAACACCATGTCTTCGTCGGCACGCTGCGGGACAACCTGTCGATGGCGCGTCCGTCGGCCACGGACCCCGAGCTGCTGGAGGCGTTGGCGGCGGTTGACGCGCGTGAGTGGGCGCAGGCGCTGCCGGATGGGCTAGACACTCGCGTCGGCTCTGGTCAGTTGGCGCTAACCCCTGCCCAGGCACAGCAGTTGGCACTAGCCCGGTTGGTCCTGGCCGACCCGCACACGCTGGTCCTCGACGAGGCGACGTCCCTGATCGACCCCCGAGCCGCCCGCCACATGGAGCGCTCCCTAGCCGCCGTTCTGGAAGGCCGCACAGTCATAGCAATCGCCCACCGCCTCTACACCGCCCACGACGCCGACCGCGTCGCAGTAGTAGAAGACGGCCGCATAACCGAACTAGGCAGCCACGACGACCTAGTAACCCGCCAAGGCTCGTACGCCGCCCTCTGGACCTCCTGGCACGCCTAACTGAAAGACCCCCGCCATCCCGGCCGGGGTCTTTCAGCGTTTGCGTAGTTGGAGGACTGAGGAGTCGACGTGTGGGGGTGGGGTGAAAGCCTTGCGGGGAAGGCGTAGTCCGATGGACGGGTTGTAGTAGCGGTACCAGCGGTTTGCGCCGGGTGCTTCGCCGCGTGCCCACCGGTTCGCCACCTGGCGCTGGAGCACGAGATCCGCCGACACCAGACGCGAGCCCGGCGCCAGCAACCGCTTCAGCAGCAACGTGGAGATGTTGTACGGCGGACTCGACACCACCCGGAACGGCCGCGACGGCAACCGGAGATCACCGGCATCGGCACGGACCACCGTCACCGGCGCATCCGCGAACCGCTGGCGCAACCGATCGGCGCGACCAGGATGGAGTTCGACGGCGAGCACCCGGGCACCAGCCCGCACCAGCGGCGCGGTCAGCGCACCGAGTCCGGCCCCGACGTCGAGGACGAGCTCACCCGGTTCGACCCCGGCCGCGTCCACAACCCGTTGGGCCCAACGACTATCGAGCGGATGCCATCCCCAGGCACCCCTCGCCTGCCCGGAGCCGGGCACGACGGACCATCACAAAGTACGTATTCATGCGACCGACCCTAGACCGTCGAACCGCCACGCCTCAAAGCATTTTCGGCGCCGCCCCCAGCGACAGAACCGTCTCCGTCGTACGCCGCTGCGCCAGCTCGAGCCGGCTCTTCTTCGCCACGGACGCACCCTTCGCCAACTCACGCCGTACGTCGAGGACCCGTACCGGCAGCACATCCGTCATCAACAGCGGCGCGAACTCAGCGTGCTCGGTCGACCAGCGATCCCCGTCGCGCTTGAACGTGAAGCGAACCAGAAGCCCTTCAGCCTTGGCGCTCTGGGGCTCGCGATGCGCCGCGACCAGGTTCCCGAGGCCGTACGCGACCCACTTGCCGTCGATCTCCTCCATCGGCTGCACCACATGCGCGTGATGGCCGAGCACCAGATCGATGTTGCTATCGGCAAGCAGTTGCGGAGCGATCTCGCGCTGCTGGTCGTTCAGCTTGCTCGAGTACTCCGTACCCCAGTGGCAGCTGACCAGCACCAGGTCGGCACCGCGGTCCTTGGCCTCCTGCGCCTTGCGGCTGATCATCTTCGGGTCGATCGTGCCTGCGCGCCACGTCTGACCGTTCGGGTACGGGAGCCCGTTGAACCCGAACGTGAAGCTGAGCGAAGCGATCTTCACACCGCCGACGTCGATGATCGTCGTCTGCTCGGCCTCGACCCGCGACCGCGCCGTACCCGCGTGCCTCAAACCCACCTTCTCCAAGGTGTTGAGGGTCCGATCGACACCGGCCGCACCGCCGTCGAAGCTGTGGTTGCTGGCGGTGGTGCACAAGTCGTACCCGGTCTGCTTGAGCGCGGTCGCCATCTGCGGCGGACCCTGGAAGAGCGGGTACCCGTGGTACGGACCGCCGAGCGGTGCGAGCGGCGTCTCCAGGTGCGAGATGGCGAGATCCGCCTTCTGCACAAGGGGTTTCACGCTGCTCATCAGCGGCGCGAAGTCCCAGGCTCCACCTTTGCCGTCATGCTTGGCCGTCGTCCACAGGCGCTCATGGAGCAGTACGTCGCCGGTCGCCACGACTGTGATCCGGTCAGGCTCGTTGCGCGGTTTGGGCGGCGCGCTCTTCGTTGCCTGACCGCTGGTCGTGTCCGCGTAGGTGTCCGCGATACATCCGGTCGTCGCCATCGCCGCGGCGCCGGCAAGCATCCCCCCGAGCACCGCACGTCGTCGTACTGCCATCCCCACCCCCCTTGTCGCCGATGAAGACGCGACACAAGGGCTGTTGGTTGGGACGGAGATCTGATCGTGTCTTAGGCGATCAGGTTCGAGCTGCCTGTTCTGCCGTCCTGCCGGTTGTCCTGGCAGGCGTTGACCAGGTCGTCGAGGGAGATCTCGAGGGTCGCGGCGACGGCAGCCACCGTGAACAGCGCCGGCGTCGGGATGCGCCCGGTCTCGATCTTGCGGAGCGTGTCGACCGAGACGCCGCACGCCGCGGCCACCTCGACCATGCTGCGCTCGCCGCGTGCCTCCCGGAGCAGACGGCCGAGCTGGCGACCGCGTTCGCGATCCCAGCTGGACAAAGGTGGTCGGACCATGAGTGTGATAGTAGTACCGGTATAGTTATCCCGGGAAATCGAGTCGTGGACGAGGAAGCAGAACGATGGTCGAGTTGAAGACGGCGGCGGAGATCGAGCAGATGCGCGAGGCCGGGCGGGTCGTCGGCAACGCGCTGGCCGCGGTGAAGAAAGAGGCCGCGCCCGGGGTCTCGCTCCGCGAACTCGACGAGGTCGCGCGGGAGGTACTGCGTTCCGCCGGGGCGGTGTCGTTGTTCGAGGGGTACCAGCCCGGGTTCGCGACATCGCCGTTCAGCGGGGTGATCTGCACGTCGGTGAACGACGCCGTACTGCACGGCCTGCCGAGCGACCTCCGGCTTGAGGACGGCGACCTCCTCAACGTCGACTGCGGGGCGTCGGTCGACGGATGGTGCGCGGACGCGGCGACCAGTTTCTGCGTCGGTACGCCGCGGGCCGAGGACCTCGAGTTGATCGCGACCACCGAGGAAGCACTCGCCGCGGGCATCGCGGCCGCCGTCGCAGGCAACCGCATCGGCGACATCAGCGCCGCGATCGGACGGATCGGCAAGCGCGACGGCGTCGGCACGAACCTCGACTTCGGCGGCCACGGCGTCGGCCGGCGGATGCACGAAGATCCCCACATCGCCAACGGCGGCCGCCCCGGCCGAGGCCTCAAACTCCGCGCCGGCCACGTCTTCGCCATCGAACCCTGGTTCTGGTCCGGCCCCGGCAGCACCTACCTCATCGACGACGACGGCTGGACCCTCCGCTCCGCCGACAAAACCCGAGGCGCCCACGCCGAACACACCGTCGCCATCACCCAGGACGGCCCCCAGATCCTCACCCTTCCCTAAGCACTGCTTACGGAGGAACAGGTGCGGAAGAGGCGCGTGATCGCGGGCGTCGCGTGTCTGGCGGCGGTCTGTATCGGGGTTTGGCCGGCGGTTCGAGAGCCCGCCGACTGGTATTTCGCGCCCGCCATCACCAACCAGTCGGCGGAGAAGTTGACCTTGGAAGGTGTCGAGCCCGGAACCTTGCCCGAGGGTTTGACCTTTGTCGGAGCCAGGCTTTCGACAAGGACGCGTTCATCGCCGGTATCCCGATGTCATGGGATACCAGCGGTGGCTCGGCCAACGACGATCCGTCGACGAAGCCGTCGACCGAAGTCCGGGGCTTCACGCTGTTCCCCGGGCAGACCTTGCCGGACGACAAGGTCGTCTACTTGCACATCCGGGTCACCACCAGCACGCGACCACTCAAGTCCGATGGCGTCAGGTTCGTCTACGAGCAAGGCAGCAAACGCTACTCGCAGACGCTGAGTGCGAACTTGACGATCGCTCCTCCAGCGGCTCATTGATGATCGTCCGGCGGCCTCAGAAGAGGGGTTGCTGGGTCGGGGGTTCGGGGCGCGGTTGCCGGCGGGCCCGGCGCTGCCCGCCGGTGCGCGCTCCTGTGGGTGGGGCGCGGAAGCGGCTGGTGGTGGGATCGGGCTCGCCCCAGCCGGATTCGGAGATGGAGCCGGAGACTTCGACGATGCCGGTGGGGTGCATGCCGTTGATGGGTTTGGAGCGGTGGGAGGAGCCTCGGCCGAAGCCGTGTTTGTCGAGGAGGGGGCGGGCCTTGTCTTCGAAGGCTTTGCGGTAGCTGGGGCTGGCGTAGGAGCCGTGGGCGTACAGGGATTCGTAGCGGCTGACGAGGTTGGGATGGTCGTGGGCCAGCCAGCTCATGAACCAGTCTTTGACGCCGGGGCGTAGGTGGAGGATGAGGGTGGTCACGCCCGTGGCGCCGGCTTCGGAGAGTTGGGCGAAGAGGTGGTCCAGGTGGTCGGCGGAGTCCGTCAGCCACGGGAGGACGGGGGCGACCATCACCCCACACGGGAGACCGGCATCGCGGATCGCGCGGATGAGGTCGAGGCGACCGCGGACCGATGGGACGCCGGGCTCCAGGCGACGGCGGAGTTCTTCGTCGCCCAGAGCCAGGGAGATGCCGATGCCGACCCGCACCTCGGCAGCCGCCGAAGACAGCAAGGCCAGATCGCGCCGGAGCAAGGTGCCCTTGGTGAGGACCGACAACGGCGTGCCGGACGCGGCGAGGGCCTCGATGATGCCGGGCATCAGGCGGTAGCGGCCCTCGGCGCGCTGGTACGGATCGGTATTGGTGCCGAGGGCAACTTGCTCGTGGGTCCAGGACGGGCGGGCGAGCTCGCGCCGCAGCACGTCGGCGACGTTGGTCTTCACCACGATCTGCCGGTCGAAGTCCTGGCCGGTGTCGAGCTCCAGGTACTTGTGGGTCGGCCGGGCGAAGCAGTACCTGCAGGCGTGTGTGCAGCCGCGATACGGATTGACCGTCCAGTTGAACGGCAGCCCCGTCCCGGGCACCGAGTTCAGCGCGGACCGCGCGAGCACCTCATGGAATGTGATCCCCTGGAACTCCGGCGTCGTCACCGACCTGACCAGTCCCGCGATCAACCCGAGCCCTGGCAGCGTCCCCGGGGTCTCGACATCGATCTGCTGACCTGCCCATCTCATGCCATATAGTCGAACACATGTTCCCTTAAATCTCCAGAACAAACCTTGACCACGGACCGCGGAGCCCTCCTCAATGAAGAAGAACTCTTCGCGAAGAACTCTTCTGGGTTAGGCTGGCGTCATGAGCGATCAGACGCCGTCACGCGACATCGTCTTGGATGCGGCGACCCTGCGGGTGCTGGCTCATCCGATGCGGCTGACCTTGCTGGAGCACCTGCGGCAGCGCGGTCCTGCGACAGCACGGCAGCTTGCGGCGCAGTACGAGATCGACTCGGGTGCGGCGAGCTATCACCTGCGGCGGCTGGCGGACGGAGGTCTGATCGAAGAGGACCACGAGCGCGGCACCCGGCGTGACCGCTGGTGGCGGGCTCGGCATCGCTCGTCGGTGCACCAGCCCGCCGACAGCGGTCCCGACGAGCAACAGGACAGCCGTGCATACCTGCATGCGGTGGTGCTGGCGTACAGCGAGCAGCTGCGACGGCTCGCCTACACCGCGCCGCTACTGCCGGACGAGTGGTACGAGGCGTCCACCTTCAGCAACTACACGCTCCGAATGACGCCGGAAGAGCTCAACGAGGCCAAGTCCGAGCTGGCCGCGGTGATCAAGAAGTACCGCGACCGCGATGAGGGTGCGGGCGTGCCCGTAGCCCTGCAGTTGCACGCCTTTCCGCTGGTAGAGCCCGACGATGACGCTTAGCGGCGCAACTCCCGGCGTCGCCTACCGGGACGGCAATGTCCTTCGCTGGACGGCCGCCTACACCGCATCGGTCAGTGGCGACGTGGTCTTCTTCCTCACCCTGCCCTGGGCGGTGACCCGGATGGCCGGACCTGCCCAGGTCGGCGCGGTCCTGGCCGTCGGTGCCGTTCCCCGGGCGGTGCTGATGCTGGCCGGCGGGGTGATCGCCGACCGGTTCGGGCCCGGCCGCGTGGTGATAGGCAGCGATCTCGCCCGCTGCCTGATCGTGTTCTGCGCCGCCGGGCTGATGCAGTTCGCAGCTGCTCGGCTGCCGCTGCTGTTCGCCGTCGCGCTGATCTTCGGCGTGATCGACGCGTTGTTCATGCCTGCGGTCGGGGCCCTGGCCGGCCGGCTCACCGATGTGGGGCAACTCGGCCGGGTCCAAGGGCTGCGGATGCTGGCGGTCCGGCTCAGCAACGCGGTCGGTCCCCTGATCGCGGCGATCGTGTTGAGCGCCGCAGGAGTTGCCGCAGGGTTCGGATTGGCCGGCTTGCTGTTCAGCTTGTCCGTAGGTCTTCTGCTTGCGGTGCGCCTGAACCGGATCCAACCCGGCGTGCGGTCGACAGGCTCACCGTTCGCCGACCTCAAGGACGGGCTGCGACACCTGCGGCGAAACCGGCAACTGACCCGGCTGGTTGTAGTGGTTGGGCTGGGAGAGCTGTGCTTCAGCGGCCCGGTCAGCATCGGCCTGGTCCTGCTCACCGCCGAACGCCACTGGGCCCCGGCCGTTCTCGGATGGACGCTCAGTGCGTTCAGCGTCGGAGGTGCCGTCGCCGGGATTCTGCTCACCGCTCTGACGCGCGTCCGGAGAGCAGGCGTCGCACTCGCGTGCTGCCTGCTGGCGACCGCCGTTCTGGTCGGCACCTTGGGGCAGGTCACCACCGCCGGCCTGCTCATCGCCTGTGCGGCTGTGCTCGGAGCGCTCAGCGGTGTCGCGTCTGCGATCGGCAACGCCGTACTGCAACGCAAGACCGATCCTCGTTACCTCGGCAGAGTCAGCTCGGTGACCTCCCTCTCCACCGTGGGCCTGAGTCCACTCCTGTACCCGGCCACCGGCTTCGTCGCGGCGGCCTGGGGGACAGGCGTCTTCTTCGCAGGGTGCGCGGTGATCTGCCTGCTCGCGGCACTGATCGCCGCAACCAAATCCGTGCGCGGCTCTGAGCTCTAACACCGCCACCACGTTCTCCGCGCTCAAGGAACCAGGCTCGAGCTCACAGGCAAGTCAGCGGAAGGCGTCGGCGTTCGCCTTCACCCACTCGCGGTAGGTGATCGCGGGTCGACCGGTGAGCTCAGGCACGGCAGGCTCTGGCTTCATCGGCCACTCCGCCATCATCCGGAAGCCGTCCAGCAACCACTGCGCCGTCTCCAGCCCGATCGCCGGCGCCAGCTCGTCGAGATACTCCTGCGGCGTCTGCTCCACGAACCGCACCTCTCGCCCGATGGCCTCCGCGATCTGCTCGACCTCTTCCGGCGGAGTGAGCGCTTCCGGCCCGCTCATCATGATCTTCTGGCCGTTGAAGCGTTCGGACAGCAGCACCACGCGCGCCACCGCGGCGATATCCCCGAGATCGATCGGCGTCTGCACAGCCCCGGCGTACGGCGCCCGCACGACGCTCTCGGCCTTGATCGACGGCGCCCAGCCGAGCGTGTTGGTCATGAACTGCCCCGGCCGCAGGAAAGTCCACTCGAAGCCACCCGCCTCGATCGCCCGTTCGATCCGGTAGTAGTGCCACGCCGCCGGATCCCCTTGCGCCTCATACTCGGCCGGCTCGCCCGAGAGTACGACGACCCGCCGCACGCCGGCGTCCTTGGCGCAGCGGACGAAGTCGTCGACGTACGCCGGAAGCGGCGCGAGGTAGACCGTATCGATGCCGGCCAGCGCAGCCGGCAGCGTCGACGGCTTCCCCAGATACCCGCGGGCGACCTCCACCCCGTCCGGCAGCGCGGCGCGGGCCGGGTGGTTCGTCAACGCCCGGACCGCCGCGCCCGCCGACACCAACTCGTCCACCAACAGCCGACCGACGCTGCCAGTCGCTCCCGTCACCAGGATCGTCATGCCTCTCCCCTCTCGCCAACAATTCTCGTAGGGTATACGGGAATTCAAATCAGCGCCTATCGTTGGCTCGTGAGCGAGCGTCGGAGCGGTGAAGGCCAGCCAGACAAGACACTGGCGTTGCTGTGGCGCAACCACCGCCGTCCCGGCTCGGACCCGGCAGCCAACGAGCCGACAAGGAGCCGCGGCGCAGGCCGCAGACCATCGCTCAACGTCGACGACGTGGTGCAGGCAGGCATCCGGCTGGCGGATGACCAGGGGCTCGCGGCGGCGTCGATGGGCGGGCTCGCCAAGGAGCTCGGCGTCGGCACGATGACCCTCTACACGTACGTGCCGTCGAAGGACGAGCTGCTCGATCTGATGGTCGACCAGGTCCTCGTCGAGCGCGAGCTCCCCGGCCCGGGGGCGCCACGCCCCGACGACTGGCGCGAGCAGGTGGAGGTCTACTCCCAGCAGACCCGTGCGATGTTCCAGCAACACCTTTGGCTGTCGCAGGTCTCGACGATCCGTCCGCCGGTCGGACCCGGCATGCTGGCCGGCCGCGAGTACCTGCTGTCGGCGGTGCTGGCACTCGGCCTCAGCCCCACCGAGACGAATACGGCCGCGCTCGCCATCACGACGTACGTCGACTCCGCGGCTCACCTCGAGGCAGAGAGCCGCCTGGTCGAGCGCACGACCGGGCAGACCAACGACGCCTGGTGGTACGAGCGGAACGACCTGTGGGAGACGTACTTCGATGTCGAGAGGCATCCCACGATGACGTCGATCTGGCACGCGAAGGGCTACCAGTCCACTGCCGCCGACTCGTACCGCTACGGCCTCGACCGCCTCCTGGACGGGATCCAGGCGATGAAACCCCTATAGATCAAGGGTGATCCAGGCCGGATCGTGGTCCGTCCCGTCGCGCGCCAGCTTGCGCCGGCGACCGATGAACGATCCCGTCAACCGCGGCGCGAGCGCAGGCGACAACCAGATCTGATCGATCAGGTCGAACGACCGCGGCTGCCGCGACTCCTTGAACGTCGACGTCCACGCCGCGCTGGCCGGCAGCTCCACCGTCGTCTGCACCGTGCCGATCTCGGTCGGCGCCGTCAGCGCGTTGACGAGCCCGGACTGCGTATACGCGACCAGTGCGGACGAGTCCGGAGTGTCGTTCATGTCGCCGCAGAGCAGGTACCGCTGGCGAGTGCCCATCCGCGAAGCCATGATCCGCACGATCGTCTCGGCCTGCTGCCGACGCAACAGCAGCGCCGCCGCCTCAGCCGCTGCCTGGTCCGGCACGGTGAAGTCGACGTACTTCGACTTCAGATGTGTGCCGAACACGGTCAGCACCTTCCGCCCGCGGGCGTCCAGGATCTCCGCCTCGACCAGATCACGCGAGAAGATCGGCCGATCCGGTACGTCGGGATGGAACGTCCGCTGATAACTCGTCACCCCGCCGAGCGGCCGGCGCGACAGCAGCCCGATGTCGATGAACCGCGTCGAGTCGTTCCCGTCGATCACCATCACGTGCTCGTAGGCCCCGCTCAGGTGGTCGCGGTTGAACTCCCGCAGTACGTCGACGTTCTCGACCTCCTGCACGATCCAGACATCCACGTCCGCACCGAGCAGTCGCTCCGCCACCCGGTTGGTGTCCTCCGGCTTCTTGGCCGTCAGCAACTTCCCGTGCCCGTCGAGCTGCAACCGCCGCCGGTGCTCGTCGTCGAACGTGTACGTCGCCGGCACCGAACCGGTCCCGCTCGCCAGCACGTCGACCGCGCCCTCGAAGTTCCACCGGTCGAACAGGTTGTTCAGATTGAACGTGCCCACCGTCAGAGCCATGTCCCCCACCCCCTGACGGAAAGGTACGCCGTCGTCACCGATCCGAACCAGCCATCAGGTGCGGATCCCCGACAAGACGTCGGCGCCGACCGGATTGAGGCTGTGGCGGACCGAGCTTCCGATCCGGTGGGTGGTGACGAGACCGGTGTCATGGAGCACCCGGGCGTGTTCGCTTGCCGATGCCAACGAGATGCCGACCCGGGCCGCGAGCTCACTCGTCGAGCAAGCACCGACCGAGATGCTCCGAAGCACCAGCGCTCTCGTCTTGCCGAGCAGGTCGGCGACCGCACGGTCGCGATCTGGGCGGCGTACGACGACGGCAGGCTGCCCGGGATCGTGCCGCACCGGATACACCAGCACCGGTGGCAGCGACGGATCGAGCAGCATCATCGGGTACTTCCAGCAGAAGAACGAGGGCACCAGCCGAAGACCCCGGCCGTTCAGGTGCAGGTCGCGCTCGATGTGCGGCGTGTCCACCGAGAGCACCGGCGCCGACCAGCGCAGGGACTGATGCAGCTGCGGGATCAACGACTCGAATCCGTCGCTGGCCACGGTGTCGTTGTGCCGCGCGACGGTCGGCTGGATCGCGGTCGCGATCATCGGCATCTGCGGCGCGATCTTGGTCCGGTGGAACGACCGCAGCCCATGCACGAGCCGCGTCATCACCTTCGTGTCGCCGGTCGCGAGCCGCCGGGTCCAGGCCGGCAGCCGGACGCTGTCCGACAACCGCCGCAGCTCCGACATCAGCTGCCCGGACGGCGTCGCCGCGACCGCGGCCAACCCCGCGTCGAGCCCTTCCCCCGCCGCGCGCGGCGTGAGGAAGTCCGGCGAGTACCCCACCGGCGGCGTCAACGCGAGCAACTCGTGCTCGAGCGCACTCAGGCGGGATCGCGCCCGCTCGCGCCAAGGCCCGTAGACCTCCGGCTCCTCGTCTCCCTGCAGGACGTGAAGCCCCAGCAGGACCTCCCACAGCGGATCCGGCCGCTGCGCAATCGTCGTCCTGGCCAGATCCGTGCATTCGAAATGAATGCGGAACACCACGACCCCCTCCCCCGAGGAAGTCACCCACCGTGGTCAGTAGGCGACCCTTCGACATTAACAGCCGCCGGGTTCACCTCCAGTGACGAACTACTCCCACTCGATGGTGCCCGGGGGCTTGCTGGTGACGTCGAGGGTCACGCGGTTGATCTCGTCGACCTCGTTGGTGATGCGGGTCGAGATGCGCTCGATCACGTCGTACGGCAGGCGGGCCCAGTCCGCCGTCATCGCGTCCTCGCTGGTGACGGGACGCAGTACGACGGGGTGTCCGTAGGTCCGGCCGTCGCCCTGGACGCCGACCGAGCGGACGTCGGCCAGCAGCACGACCGGGAACTGCCAGATGTCGCGGTCGAGACCGGCCGCGGTCAGCTCGGTCCGGGCGATCAGGTCGGCGGCGCGGAGGATGTCCAGGCGCTCGCGGGTGACCTCGCCGATGATCCGGATGCTCAGGCCGGGACCCGGGAACGGGTGCCGGTAGACCATCGTCTCCGGCAGGCCGAGCGCCAGGCCGAGCTCGCGGACCTCGTCCTTGAACAGCGTCCGCAGCGGCTCGATCAGGCTGAACTGCAGGTCGTCGGGCAGACCGCCGACGTTGTGGTGCGACTTGATGTTCGCCGCGCCGGTGCCGCCGCCGGACTCGACCACGTCCGGGTACAGCGTGCCCTGGACCAGGAACTCGATGTGCCGCTCGGCGTCCACCTTGCGCGCGGTCGCCTCGAAGGTCCGGATGAACTCCCGGCCGACGATCTTCCGCTTCTGCTCGGGATCGATCACCCCGGCCAGCGCGGACAGGAACTGTTCCTCGGCGTCGATCGCCTCGAGCCGGATCCCGATCGCGGCGACGAAGTCCTTCTCGATCTGCTCGGACTCACCGGCCCGCTGCAGGCCGTGGTCGACGTACACACAGGTCAACTGGTCACCGATCGCCTTGTGCACCAGGGCCGCCGCGACCGCGGAGTCGACGCCGCCGGACAGCGCGCACAGCACCTGCTTGTCGCCGACCTGCCGGCGGATCAGCTCGACCTGCTCGTCGACGACGTTCGTGGTCGTCCAGTCGCCCTTGCAGCCGGCGATCTTGTACAGGAAGTGCTCCAGCACAGCCTGACCGGCCTGCGAGTGCAGGACCTCCGGGTGCCACTGGACGCCGGCCAGCCGCCGGTCCAGATCCTCGAACGCCGCCACCGGCGCACCCTCGGACGCGGCCAGTACGGCGAACCCCGCCGGCGGAGCGTGCACCGCGTCGCCGTGCGACATCCACACGTTCAGGTCCTCGGGAATGTCCGCGAGCAGCGTCCCCGGCTCGCTGACGGTGACCGGCGTCCGGCCGAACTCGCGCAGCCCGGTCCGCCGTACGTCGCCGCCGAGCGTCTGCGCCATCGCCTGGAAGCCGTAGCAGATCCCGAACGCCGGTACGCCGGCCTCGAACAGGCCGGTCTCGACCCGCGGCGCGCCCTCGGCGTACACCGACTGCGGACCGCCGGACAGGATGATCGCCTTCGGCTTGCGCGCCAGCATCTCCTCGACCGGCATCGAGTGCGGCACGATCTCGGAGTACACCTTCGCCTCGCGCACGCGCCGCGCGATCAGCTGCGCATACTGCGCGCCGAAGTCAACAACCAGGACAAGTTCATGCTCAGCCACGTGCAAAGGGTATCGGTGCAGGTCACGAAGGCTGTAATGCAGTCACCAGCAGCCGCTTCGGCGCCCTGAACGAGAGCAGGTCGATCATCGGCGGCCGCTCCACCAACCGCACACCAGCCAACAAGCCCTGAGCACATTCCAACGCGACCCGCGCCTCCATCCGGGCGAGGCCGGCGCCGAGGCACCGGTGGATCCCGATCCCGAACGCAAGATCAGCCGGCCCGCCATGACCGCTCAACCCGAGCAGCACCGGCGCGCCCGCGGGGAGCTCGACCTCACCGACGGTCGCCGGGCTCGAGGTGATCCGCCGCCAGGTGGGGACGGACGACGCCTCCCGCAGCACCTGCTCGACGACCTCCGCCGGCTCACAGAGGTCACGCAACGACCGGTGGAAGGCGGTGGAGATGAGCTGGGTCGTGGTCTCCTGGCCGGCGATCAGTAAGAAGTAGCCGACGGCGCAGACCTCTTCGTCGCTCAACCCCAGACCGACGAGCACGCCGAACAAATCGTCCGCAGGCGCGCGTCGAGCAGCCGTCGTCCTCGCCCGCAACCAGGCGTAGAACTCGGCCGCACTGTGGGCCAACTCCAACTGCCGGTCCTCGGATGGCCAGCCCCAGAACAGCTCGAGCGAGTCCAGGCTCCAAGCCTTCAGCAGCGGTACGTCGACGTCGAGCAGTCCAAGCAGCCGCAGTACGACGATGGCCGGCGGCTCCGCGGCGATCGCCTGCACGAGGTCCACCTGTTCACCGGCGGCGAGGCGCGCCGAGGCCGCAGCCACCCGCACGGACGTCAGCTCCCTGGTCAACGGCTCGACGGCGGCGACCCGCGCCGGACTGAAGAACCGAGCGACGGCAGCCCGGATCGGCCGATGCGACTCCCCGGCGTTGTTGGCCAACGTCGGCGGCAACGCGAACCCGACCCCCGACAGTACCCGCAACGCCTTCACCGACAGCGGAGTATGCGCGAGTACGGCGTTGTCCGGCCGGAACGTCTCCGGATCCAGCAGAACCTCACGCGCCAGCGCCGGATCATCGACGACCCAGTACCCAAGCCCTTCGTCGTACCGAGCAGGACATCCGCTCACTCGAACCATCCCGGCGCGGCGGCGAGGAAGTCCTCCCGGCCCAGTCCCCCGACCCCGGCCGGGATCCGTCCGATCACCGGAACGCCGGTCGTGGCCGGCAGATCTTCCAGGTTGCACCGCTCGGCAAGGTCGGGCTCAGCCGGCCACGCACCGATCACGAGACCTTCGACCGGCAGCCCACGAGCCCGCAGCGCTTCGAGGGTCAGCCCCGAATGGTTCAACGTGCCCAGCCCGGCCCGCGCCACCACCACGAACCGGAACGGCACCGTCAGGTGCCCGGCGAGATCAGCCAGGTTGTTGCCGTCAGCATCAAGCCCGACAAGTAACCCGCCCGCGCCCTCGACCAGCACGGACTCGTAGCGCCCCGCGAGTTCGTCGATCGACTTGGCATGCTCCCCGACCGACGGAAGCGCAACCCCGGCACGCCGAGCGGCGGTCGTCGGCGCGAGCGGTTCGGGCAGCCGGACGCCTTCGTGCAGCGCGGTAACCCCCGTGAGCCGGCCAACCTCGGCGAGATCGCCTGGCTCGTCCGGAGTCACCCCGGTCTGGGCGGGCTTGACCACGACCACGGAGCCACCCGCCCGAGCCGCGAGCGCAGCCGTCGTGATCGTCTTGCCCACCTCGGTGTCGGTGCCGGTGATCAGCGTGATCATGACACCTTGCCGATCGCGTCCGCGATCACCGCGCACGCACGATCGAGGTCCGCGGCGGACAACCCGGCATTCGCCGTGAGGCGGAGGCGGGAGATGCCGTCAGGCACGGACGGCGGCCGGAAGCTGCCGACCCGCACTCCTGCGGTCAGGCACAACTCGGCCGCGCGGACAGTCTCGCGAGGGCCGGGCATCGGGATCGAGACGACCGGGCCAGACGCCGGGGGGACGCCGCAGGCTGCAGCCAGGCGAGTTGTCGCGGCGTGGATCGCTGCGGGGCGGTCGGGTTCTGAGTTCAGGATCTGGAGGGCGGCGAGGGCGGCGGCGCAGGCGGCGGGGGTCAGGCCGGTGTCGTAGATGAAGGGGCGGGAGCGGTTGATCAAGTGGTCGCGGAGGATCGCCGGACCCAGGACTACGCCGCCCTGGGAGGCCAGGGCTTTGGAGAGGGTCATGGTGATGACGACGTGGTCCAGGCCTGCCAAGTCGCGGGCGTGGACGGAGCCGTGGCCTTTGCCGGTGACGCCCAGGCCGTGGGCCTCGTCGACCAGCAGCAGCGCGTCATGAGCCTCGGCAACGGCCGCCAGTTCGGTCAGCGGCGCCTCGTCGCTGAGCACGCTGAAGACGGACTCAGTCATCACCACGGCGTGCGGTTCGTTGCGCTCGGCAAGCACCTTCTCGACGGCTTCCAGGTCGTTGTGCGGCACGACCTCGACACGGGATCGGGACAGCCTGCAAGCGTCCACGAGCGAGGCGTGGATGTGCTCGTCGGAGACCAGCAAGGTACCCGGTCCGCCGAGCGCGGTGACAACGCCGAGGTTCGCGAGGTACCCGGACGAGAAAGCGAGCGCGGATTCCTGCCCGGCATAAGCAGCCAGCGCGGACTCGAGCTCCTCGTGCAAGGCCGTCGTGCCGGTCACGAGACGGGAGGCGGTTGCGCCGGTGCCCCACGTACGAACGGCATCGGCTGCCGCGGCGATGACCCGGGAATCGTTGGACAGACCAAGGTAGTCGTTGCCCGCGAGGTCGATCAGGTCGTCGTCTGCGGACCGGACCCGCAGCCGCCGGGTCAGCCCCCGGGCCTCCAGCGCGGCCGCCTTCGGCGCGAGCCAGTCCTCGAGCATCAGCCGGCCTCCTCGACCGCGCCCGTGATCGCCGCCGCGATCGTCGCGATCTCCTCGTCGGTGCACACGTACGGCGGCATCGTGTAGACGAGGTCGCGGAACGGACGCACCCACACCCCGCGCCGCAACGCCGCCTCGGTCGTCCGCGGCAGATCCACCGGCCCACCGAGCTGTACGACGCCGACCGCGCCCAGCACCCGCACGTCCTTCACCGCAGGCAACTCGCGCGCAGGTGCCAGGCCGGCGGCCAGCCCCGCAGAAATCGCATGCACGCGTCCAGCCCAGTCCTGGGACAACAGCAACTCGATCGAAGCAAGCGCGACCGCACACGCCAGCGGGTTCGCCATGAACGTAGGCCCGTGCATCAGCGCACCCCCCGGCCCGTCCGAGACCGTTCGCGCGACCTCTGTCGTACACAGCATGGCCGCGAGAGTCAGATAGCCGCCGGTCAACGCCTTGCCGACGCACAGGATGTCGGGCTCGACGCCGGCGTGCTCCGAGGCGAAAAGCGTGCCGGTGCGGCCGAAGCCGGTGGCGATCTCGTCGAGGATCAGGAGGAAGCCATGGCGGTCGGCCAGCTCGCGTAGTACCCGCAGGCAGGCCGGGCTGTACGGGTACATTCCGCCCGCCCCCTGGAGGATCGGCTCGACGATGATGGCGGCGACCTCATCCGAATGCCGCTCGGCGAGGTCAGCGATCGAGTCGGCCCAGGCCTGCAACTCCGGGTCGTCGGAGGGTCGGTCGAAACCGGCTGGTGGCTGCGGGCCGAAGACCTGCTCCTTCAGGGCGCCGGTGAAGAGGGAGTGCATGCCGTTGACCGGATCGCACACACTCATCGGCGCGAACGTGTCGCCGTGGTAGCCGCCGCGGACGGTGAGCATCCGGGTCCGGCCGTTGTTGCCGCGCGCAACTTGGTACTGCAGGGCCAGCTTGATCGCGACCTCGACCGAGACCGATCCCGAGTCGCAGAAGAAGACGTGCCGCAGCGCTGCGGGCGTGATCTCCACCAGCCGCTCCGCGAGCCGGATCGCCGGCTCGTGCGTCAGCCCGCCGAACATCACGTGACTGAAGTCGTCGACCTGACTCTTCACCGCCGCGTCGAGCACCGGGTGCCGGTAGCCGTGGATCATGCACCACCACGACGACATGGCATCGATCGCCTCGACGGTCCCGCCGGCGCCGTCGTCGAGCTGCAACCGGACGCCCGACGCACCCCGGACCAGCCGCACCGGTGACGGCTCGGTCAGCGAGGAATACGGGTGCCAGAGCAGCTCCGCGTCCCGCTGTCGCCACGCATTGACCGACTGTGACACCGTCCGCCTCCGTCCTGAGGATTCACCACGGTAATCGCTGCGTCGACCGACCCGGCTCACGGGTGGTCAGGATGTGATCAGCGCCTCTAGAACGACGTCCCGGCCTTCGCGATGTGCAACGTGACGGCTACCGGATCGAGGCGCGGCCTGGCCAGCGCCATCAGGGCCCTCGCCCCGTCGACCCCCTCGTCCCGGATCCACTGCACCGGCGCCGACAGCCCGAACCGCTCGATCGCGCTGGACGCATCGAGGAAGTCGCGCGACTCGGCCACCGTCCAGGTCCGTTCGCGCTCCCAGGTGATCGCGTCCACGGTCCGGGCCGGCTGCTGCCAGTCGCCGTCGCGCTCGTTGCCGTAGATCAGCTGGCCGTCCGGCCGCAGTACGCCGATGCGGTCGACCCAGTCGCCTCCGTCGATCAGCTCGGCGGCTCGCAGTACGCCGGCGTACCCGGCGTCGTGGCGGCTCTGCGTAGCCAGGCGGCCGAACCCGAAGGCTTCCAGGGCACGGAGGTGACGCTGCAGTACCCCGAGGCGGCTGAGGGCCTCGTGCACCGCCACGATCGCGACCTCGACGTGGTAACCGGCTGCTTTGAACCCGCGGGCCGAGGCCGCGAACGCCTCCGGGTCGACCAGCTCGGTCTCTACGATCACGTCGTACCGCTCCTGGATCACCAGCTCCTCGGCGCGGGCGAGCCAACGCAGGCCGTCGGTCTCGACGGACCGGTCGAGGGTCGGGAGCTCGTCGGTGATCGGCTCGTGGAGCCGTGGGTGGTAGCCCTCCAGGGTGAGGGGGCTGAGCACGACAGGACGGCCGCGCCTGGCCAGGACGGCCTTGACGAGAGCCGTGACGGAGGCCTTGCCGGCGCCGGGTTGAGCGGCGACGAAGACGGCCACGGGACGGTCCTGCGCGGTACCGGTGAGCACGTCGGGGACGATCCGGTCGCGGAAGATCCGCTCGTTGTCCGCGTCGCTCAGCAGGAACCGATCAAGCTCAGTCACCTGGGCCATCCAGCTCACCTGACTCGCCGCCCTCCCCCTGTGCGTCCTCTTCGCCGGCGTCCCCGCCGGCGCCGTCCTCTTCGTCCCCGTCCTCGCTGAGGAGCTCGTCGGCATCGTCGCGGACGCGGCCGACCGCGCGCGTATCGAGTGGGTCGAGCTCCTGGCCGCGGGCCGCCCAGGCGGCCTGAGCCGCGCGCAGGGTGGCGATCGCGGCTTCGTCGGGCTCGTCGGCCGCTTCCGCCGCTTCCGCCGCGGCGAGGTGGTGGGCGTAGAACGCGACCGCCTGCCGGACGCCTTCGAGAGCGATCTCGTAGGCAAAGATCTGCGCCGGGGTCCACTTCGGCTTGCCCAGCTCCGGGAGCACAAGTGGGTCGGCGACGTTAACCACACAAGGAAGATATCCGACGGCTCGGGTCAGCCCAACCGGGGCTACACACTCCGCCGAGCAGCCGGTGAACCCGGTCCGATCCCACGTTTCCGAGCGACAGTGCGCCCCTTTCGGCCACCTGGGCGCTTTCGTGTGGTGGACGCCGGAGCAGGGCCGGGCTCCAGGCTCTTCTTCACCGCTGCGAATGCCTCGGCCGCGCTTCGGATCGGCCGGACGCCGGTCAGCTTGGGGATCGCGGACCGCTGCCGGCGGGTGTGGGTCTGGATGCGCTCGACGACCCGGCTCCGCACCTCGACCAGGTCGGCGCCGCCCAGGTCCTCGACCGCTTTGCCATGCTCGATCGCCACGTCGAACCACTCGGTGTACCCGTGCGTGTGGACGACCTGGTTGGGCGACTTCTGTCCGAGCCGGCGGTACTGCGAGAGCACGTCGTACCGCTCGTCGAGCCGGAGGACCTCGTCGCGGAGCCCGAGCTCGACCTGACGGTCGTACGTCGCCGCGACCCGCTGATCGATCTCGGCGGCAGGACGATCGACCGACAGCACGACCTGCCGGGTGGCCGGGGCCACGGCCCGCTCCGGATCGTTGCCCATGGCTCGTGCCAGCGCGTTCACGATCGCGTCGTAGTTGTTCGCGTGGATCTTCCCGGCCGCCTTCGGGTCGAGCCGGGTGAGTACGGCGTACGCGTCCTCGGCCATGCTCCGCGGGAAGTCGCGGCGGACGGCGTTCCGCGCCTCGGCGACCGCGTCCACCTCCCAGCCCTCGAGGAGCGAGCGGACGTACACGCTGGTGCCGCCGACGATCACGGGCACGCCGCCGGACGTCCAGCAGTCCTCCATGTGCTTGCGTGCCCGTGAGACGAACGTCTCCAGCTCCAGCTTCCGCACCGGCTCGGTGACGTCCATCATCGTGTGCGGGACGCCGCGCATCTCCGCCGGCGTCGTCTTGCTGGTGCCGATGTCCATGTACCGGTACACCTGCCGCGAGTCCGCGGAGACGACCGTCGGCGGCAGCCCGAGCTCGTCCCGGATCCGCAGGCACAGGTCGACCGACACCGCGGTCTT
Source organism: Kribbella sp. NPDC051586 (assembly GCF_044453965.1). Classification (NCBI taxonomy): domain Bacteria; kingdom Bacillati; phylum Actinomycetota; class Actinomycetes; order Propionibacteriales; family Kribbellaceae; genus Kribbella; species Kribbella sp. NPDC051586. Next base: position 160,085 of record NZ_JBITDF010000001.1, read on the forward strand.
GCCCGCCGAGGTCGGCCCGTACACAGCGATCAGCAGGCGAGGCACGTCGTCGGACATGCCGACCAGCCTAGCCGCGCTCAGTCGGAGGCCAGTTCACCGTGGACGGAGCAGCGGGCCGTCCAGCCCATCGGGTGCACCTGGACGATCATCCGGCGGCGGCACTCGGCGCAGTACCTCGGCGGCTCCAGCGCGAGCGCCCGGCCGCAGTCGTCGTGACCGCCGTCGGCGACCTCGCGGCCACAGCGACCGCAGTAGGTCTCGGTCACAGCGTCTTCTGCAGCTCTTTCACCGGCATCTTCAGCTCGGTGAGGAGGTCGAGGTCGGCGGTCGCCGGGCGGCCCAGGGTGGTCAGGTAGTTGCCGACGATGACGGCGTTGATCCCGCCGAGCAGTCCCTCCCGGGTGCCTAGGTCGCCAAGGGTCAGCTCGCGACCGCCGGCGTACCGCAGGACGGTGCGCGGCATGGCCAGCCGGAACGCGGCGATGGTCCGCAGCGCGTCCTTGCCGTCCATGACCTCCAGATCGCCGAACGGCGTACCCGGTCGCGGGTTGAGGAAGTTCAGCGGGACCTCGTGCGGGTCCAGCTCGGCCAGCTGCGCGGCCAGCTCGGCACGCTGCTCCAGGGACTCCCCCATGCCGACCAGACCGCCGCAGCACAGCTCCATCCCGGAGTCGCGCACCATCAGGCAGGTCTCCCAGCGCTCCTCGAAGGAGTGCGTGGTGACGACGTCACCGAAGTACGACCGGGCCGACTCGAGGTTGTGGTTGTACCGGTGCACGCCCCACGACTTGAGCTCGTCGACCTGCTCCTGGGTAAGCATGCCGAGCGAGCAGGCGATGTTGATGTCGACCTCGGCGTTGATCGCCTCGATGCCGGCCTTCACCTGGCTCATCAGCCGCTGGTCCGGCCCGCGGACCGCGGCGACGATGCAGAACTCGGTCGCGCCGGTCTTCGCGGTCTCCTTGGCGGCCTCGACCAGCTCGGGGATGTTCAGCCAGACCGACCGCACCGGCGAGGTGAACTGACCCGACTGGGAGCAGAAGTGGCAGTCCTCGGGGCAGCCGCCGGTCTTGAGCGAGATGATCCCCTCGACCTCGACCTCCTCGCCGCACCACTTCACCCGAACGTCGTGCGCGAGGGCGAGCAGTTCGGGCAGCCGGTCGTCGGGTGTGCCGAGGACCTCGACCAATTGCTCCTGGCTCAGCCCGGTGCCTTGCCCCAGAACCTGCTCACGTGCCACGTCCAGGATGTCGCTCATGCCTTCTCCTGCCTCATCAGAACGGTCGGCTCAGAGTAGGTCAGACAGGTACGCCGGTTCTGCGGCGGGCGTCACGTGGAACAGATCGGGCCATGGTGCCTCACGACCACTCTCCGCACTTCCCGGGAAAAGTTTCTGGACTTTTCTTTGGAACCTCGTAACCCCCCGTAGACGGGCTCGTTGATGTGTACGAAGGCGGTTACCGCAAGGAAGACCGCCACCCGGTTACCAGGAGCAACAAAAGCTGATCATTACGATCAGCACGCAGAGTGGTCACAAGGCCTCGAAGCGGTGGGAATCGGATGTAAGGTAGTAACCAAGAGCTCGGGTCGCCAGCCATGGTTGGTGACCCGATCCCAAAGCGCCGGGCGCCTCACCCCGGCTTGAGTGGGTCCCTCGGGAAACGATTTGGGCGGAAACGTTCCCGAGGGACCTGCTCCCTTTTCCGGACCTTTTCACAAAGCCTCAGCAAACTTACTGCTGAGGCTTATTCATTTCCCCACCGGCGCATTCTTTTCGATCTCCGCGGATCGCGAATGCGTTACGGCTTCGTCACAGACTGTTTCGGGAAGATCGGCAGCCGCAGAGCGCCGGGGGCGTCGGCCGGGACGACGGGGTGTTCGGGCTTGACCGGCTGGATGCGCAGATAGCCGGCACCGGCCGCGGGGCGGGGATCAATTCCGCCTTTGTTCGGCCAGAAGGACAGGGCTCGCTCGGCCTGGGCGGTGATCGTCAGCGACGGGTTGACGCCGAGGTTCGCGGAGATCGTCGAGCCGTCGACGATGTGCAGGCCGTCGTACCCGTAGACGCGGTGGTACGGATCCACCACTCCGGATGCGGCGGAGTCGCCGATCGCGCAGCCGCCGATGAAGTGCGCGGTCATCGGCACGTTGAACGGCTCCCCGATCGTGCCGCCCGGGGTCCCGTTCATCAGCTTCGCCATCCGCCGGACCACCTGGTTCGCGACCGGGATCCAGGACGGGTTCGGGGCGCCGTGGCCCTGCTTGGACGTCAGCCGCCAGCGGCCGAGACGGTCCCGCTTGCCGAACGTGGTGATCGAGTTGTCCGCGGTCTGCATCACCAGCGCGATCACGGTCCGCTCGGACCAGTGCTTCAGGTCGTACAGCTTGCGGATGTTCTTCCGCTGTACGCCGAGCTCCCGCAGCCAGGTCCGCCAGCGCGGCTTGTCCCCGTCGCCGTCGGTCAGCACGGTCTGCAGCAGCGACATCACGTTGCTGCCCTTGCCGTACCGCACCGGCTCGATGTGGGTGATGTCGTCCGGGTGGAACGACGAGGTGATCGCGACCCCACGGCTGTAGTCGACGTCGCGGTCCTTCGCGATCGCGCCGAGCAGGGACTCCGAGTTGGTCCGGGTGAGCACGCCGAGCCGGTCGGACAGCCCGGGCAGCTTCCCCTCGTCGCGGAGCCGGTGCAGGAGCTTCGCCGTACCGAGGGCCGACGCGGCGAAGATCACTTGCTGGGCGGTGAAGCGCCGGGTGAGCTTCCGGTTCGACGTACGGCGGGTGTCCACGGCGTACCCGCCGCCGGGCAGCGGCTCGACCGAGGTGACGGTGGTCAGCGAGTACACCTCGGCGCCGGACTTCTCGGCCAGGTAGAGGTAGTTCTTCGTCAGCGTGTTCTTCGCGTTGTGCCGGCAGCCGGTCATGCACTCGCCGCAGTCGATGCAGCCGGTACGCCGCGGTCCGGCGCCGCCGAAGTACGGGTCGTCGACCTCGACACCGGCCTCCCCGAAGAAGACTCCGACCGGCGTCGGGTGGAACGTCTCCCCCACCCCGAGGTCGTCGGCGACCTGCTTCATCACCTTGTCCGCCGGCGTGAAGCCCGGGTACGTCGTGACGCCGAGCATTCGCTTCGCCTGGTCGTAGTACGGCGCGAGCTCGGACTTCCAGTCGGTGATGTGCGCCCACTGGCGGTCGGTGTAGAAGGCGGGCAGCGGTTCGTAGAGCGTGTTCGCGTAGACGAGGCTGCCGCCGCCGACACCGGCGCCGGACAGGATGATCACGTCGCGCAGCGCGCTGATCCGCTGGATGCCGTACATGCCGAGCTTCGGCGCGAACAGAAACCGCTTGGTGTCCCACGAGTTCTTCGCGAAGGCGCCGTCCTCGAATCGCGCGCCGGCTTCCATGACGGCGACGTGGTAGCCCTTCTCGGTCAACCGCAGAGCCGACACGGACCCGCCGAAGCCGGACCCGACGATGACGACGTCGTAGTCGAACCTCACGGGCGGCCGATCTTCTTGAGGACGCGCAGTGCGCCGGTCATCAGCTCGGCGAACTTCTCGTCGGACAGGCCGTGCGAGGCAGCGATCGGGATCAGTCTTTGGGTGGCGATCGCCTGCGGTTCGACGTACCGGCGGATCCCTTCGACGCCCTGCCGCCGGCCGAGGCCCGAGGACCGCATGCCGCCCATCGGCGTGTCGATCGAGCCGAACGTCGCGCCGTACCCCTCGTTGACATTGACCGTGCCGGCCATCAGCTGTGCGGCGACCGCACGGCCGCGCCGGCCGTCGCGGGTCCAGACGCTCGCGTTCAGGCCGTACTCGCCCTCGTTGGCGCGCTGGATCGCCTCGGACTCGTCGGAGAAGCGGTAGATCGAGACAACCGGCCCGAAGGTCTCGTTGTCGAAACACTCCATCGCCGGGGTGACGCCGGACAGCACGGTCGGCTCGTAGAACAGCGGGCCGATGTCCGGGCGCGGCTTGCCGCCGGCCAGGACCGTCGCGCCCCGCGAGCGAGCGTCCTCGACGTGCCGGGTGACCGTCTCCAGCTGAGCCTTCGAGATCAGCGAGCCCATGTCGACGTCCCAGCCGGTGCCGGCCGAGATGCGGAGCTTCTTCACCCGGTCCACGAACGCCGTCACGAAGGCGTCGTACACCTGGTCGGCGACGTACAGCCGCTCCATCGAGACGCACAGCTGGCCCGCGTTCGCGAAGCAGGCGCGGACGGCGCCTTCCGCGGCCCGGTTGATGTCGGCGTCGCGCAGTACGAGCATCGGGTTCTTGCCGCCGAGCTCGAGGCTGCAGCCGATCAGCCGCTCACCGCACTGCTTCGCGACCAGCCGGCCGGTCCTGGTGGAGCCGGTGAAGCAGATGTAGTCCGCGTTCTGGATCAGCGCGCCGCCGACGGTCGGGCCGTCGCCGTTCACGGCGAGCCAGGCCTCGCGCGGCAGGCCGGCCTCGTACAGCAGCTCGATCCCGCGGAGCGCGGTCAGCGGGGTCTGGCTGTCCGGTTTGTGCACGACCGTGTTGCCGGCCAGGATCGCGGGCAGGCCGTCGGAGATCGCCATCGTCAGCGGGTAGTTCCACGGCGAGATGATGCCGACGACACCCTTCGGCACGAACCGCTCCTCGGCGCGGGTGAGCACCGGGAAGATGCCGAGCTTGCGCTGCGGCTCGAGCAGCTCCTGCGCCTTGCGCCCGTAGTACCGCGCCGTCAGCGCGACGTGGGCGAGCTCCTCGAACGCCTGCTTCCGCGCCTTGCCGGACTCGCGGATGATCAGGTCGACCAACTCGTGGCGGTGGTCGAGGACCAGGTCGTGGTACCGCAGCAGGATCGCGGCGCGCTCGGCGAGCGGCACCCGCCGCCAGGTCTGCTGCGTCTTCCGGGCCAGCCGGACCGCGGCGACCACGTCGTCCTCGCTCGACACCGGCAGGTCCGCGATCGGCTGCCCGGTCGCCGGCGCGTACGACGTCCTGGTGCCGGCCGTCGCCCGCAGCAGCCCCGACAACCGGCGGATGACCGACTGGTCGGTCGCATACGACGCGGTCGGATCCAGTTCCGGATCCGCGGGGATCGACGTCTGCTCACTCATCTGCCTAGGCTACCTGCCAGTAATCGACAGTGTCAGTATCAGATCCCCATTAAGCTGTGCGGCTGAAGCCTGCGAAGGGGTGGAACGTCAAGATGGTGGACAGCGGGGGGCTCTGGACGCCTCCTGAGGACGAGCTCGGCGAGGCGCTGCAGACAGCCCAGGTGCTGATCGAGGAAGGCCGCGCCGACGAGGCCGGGCCGTACCAGCAGCGGGTCATCGAGCTGGCCAGGGAGCGGGCCGAAGGGCACCCGAACCACTACGAGGCCAAGCACCTGATGGCCGCGACCCAGTACGAGCTGGCGGGATCGCTGAACGCGTCCGGCCGGCACGAGGAGGCGCTGGCCGCGCTGCACGAGGCCCAACTCGGCTACACCGAGTTGCAGGACGCCGGCGTACTGGATGCCACCTGCTTCCTCGCCGACATCCGCGCCCGGCGCGCCATGACGCAGGCGCATCGCGGCCACGGCGCCACCGCCGTACTGGAGATGGACGGCGCGGTGATCGCGTACGGCCAGCTGGTCGGCGGCGAAGAGGGCATCAAGCACCAGCCGGATTTCGCCCGGGTGCTCGCGATGAACGCCCTGATCCTGCGGCGGTACGGCGATCCCGCGCTGGCGGTCGCGTCCGCGGATGCGGCGACCCAGCTGTTCCTGCAGCTCGCCGACCAGATCAACGAGAGCCCCCAGTCGCTGTCTTACGCCCGCTACCTGTGTACGGCGACCGCGGTGTCGGCCGACGTCCATGCAGCCGAGGGACGACTCGACCTCGCGCTCGAGGCCGACGAGATCGGGCTGACCACCGCCGACACGCTCGCCGACTCGGACTCGCCGACCGACATGCGCACGCTGGTCGCCGCACTCGTCCGGAAGGGCAAGCACCTCGGCATCGTCGGCCGCCTCGAGGGTGAGGCGTGCCTGCGGACGGCGTACGACACCGACGGCGAGACGGCCGTCCGGGTGGTCGAGGAGCTGGACCGTGGGCTGCCGCTGACGCTGGTTGCCGCGTTGGAGAACGCGGAGATCAAGCTGGGGCCGTTCGAGCAGTACCACCGGTTGCTGGCGTTGAGCGAGCCCGCGCCGGGGATGACGCTCGCGACGGTGTCGGGCCGGACGGACCCGGAATCGGCCGCCGTACGCGCGACCGAGCTGGCGGAGCTGGTCCCGCCGCTGCTCCTGCAGGACGGGGACGCCGCGCTGACGCTCGGGCTGGAGGCGCACTACCTGTTCGCGATCTCGTCGGAGCGCGAGTCGCACCGGATGCGGTACGAGACCAGCACGTACGTGCCGATCTGGGCACAGCTCCTGCTCGACATCTCCGAGGCGTACTACCAGGCCGGCCGGACCGACATCGCGCTCGACCTGGGCGGCTGGTGCGCCGAGGTCGCGACCGCGCTGATCCCGTTCACCGACGACAACGAGACGATGAAGGAGCTGGCCGGGTCCTGCTACCGGCACCACGGCAACCTGCTCTCCGCGGCCGGCGACCTGACCGCGTCCCGCCACGCCCACGAGGCGGCCGAGCAGCTCCAGCTCGGCCGGTAGGTAACCCCGGGGTAATTGACCGGACCCTGTCGCGGGCGGACGCTGACGCTGGGAGGGGGTGCGGGCAATGGATGTCGTAGAACTGCACAACCGCACGGTCGCGAACTTCGCGGAGCTGGTCTCAGGGGTGGCGGCCGATCAATGGTCGGCGCCGACGCCCTGCTCGGACTGGGACGTCCGGGCGCTGGTCAACCACGTTGTCGGCGAGGAGCGGTGGGCCGTGCCGCTGATGGCGGGCAAGACGATCGCCGAGGTCGGGGACGAGCTCGACGGCGACCTGCTCGGCCAGGATCCGGCCGGCGCGGCATCGGCTGCGGCCCGGGAGGCGGCCACGGCGGCGAGCCGGCCGATCGCCAAGGTGCATCTGTCGTACGGCGACGAGGATCCGCACGAGTACCTGCGCCAACTCGCCGCCGATCACCTGATCCACGGGTGGGACCTGGCGGTGGCAATCGGCGCCGATCCCCGGCTCGACTCGGATCTGGTCGGCGAGGTCGGGCCGTGGTTCGCGGACCGCGAGCAGATCTACCGCTCGGCCGGCATGATCGGCAAACACCTCGAAGGCTTCACCACGGCGGCCGACGAACTGCTGGCAGCCTTCGGCCGTGATCCGCGCTGGAGCCCGGCGCTCGAGCTGATCGAGCGGTTCGGAAGCGCCTTCGACGCAGGGGATCTGGACGCGGTGATGTCGCTGGTCACCGGCGATATCGTCTTCGAGTCCACGTCGCCCGCCCCGGACGGCAACCGGCTGGAGGGCGCGGACGCCGTACGGGCGGAGTGGGCGCGGCTGTTCGCGAACACGGGCGACCCGCACTTCGAGACCGAGGAGACCGTGCGGTTCGGTGATCGGGCCGTGGTGCGGTGGCGCTACTCCTGGCGCGAGTCTTCCGGCGATCGCGGCCACATCCGCGGGGTCGACGTACTGCGGCTGCGCGACGGGAAGATCGCCGAGAAGCTCTCCTACGTCAAGGGTTAGAGGTCCTGGGCGTCGGCGCGGAGGGCACCGACGAACAGGCCGGCTTCGACCTCGGTCATGCCGGTTTCGGAGACGACGAGGGCGGTCGCCTGGTGGAGCTCGCCCGCGGCCTTGAGGGCGCGGGTGCGCTCGGCCAGGTTGGTGCCCGGGCGGCGGACGAGCGGTGTGCCGGTGGTCGGCGGTACGTAGCGGCCGAGGCGGATGTCGTCGACCAGCTCCTTGGACTGCTTGAGGTCCAGCCCGGTGCGGTCGCGGATCAGCTTGACCGCATGCACCGCCTTCTTGGTGGTGATCAGGAAACGCACCTGGTCCACGTCATCGGGGGACAATTGGCCTCGCGCTGCGGCGAGGGCAACATTGTCCGTGTCCTGGCTGCTCCGTCGGCTGAAAAGTCCCATGCGGCAATCCTTGCAGAACCCATCAAGGTGTGTGGACTCCTAGCACGTCGCTCAGCCTGCGAGCATGCTCCGGATCTCGGTCCAGGCTCGCGCGCCGAGCTCACGATCGGCCTGCTCGGTCCCACCTCGCGCCATCCGTTGCCCGGCCGACTTCGGCTCCTCGCCGGGTAGCACCGGACGATGCCCCGCCTCCGGCCCGACCAGGAGCCGGGTCGGACGCTCGCCGCGCCGGCGGACGATCTCCTCCGCGAACTCCACCGCCGGCCACACCTTGTCGTCCCCTCCGGCGATCAGCAGCACATCACCGATGCGCTCCACCGGGATCCGTGCCTCCTCGGGCGCGCTGAGCAAGCTCTGACGGTACAGACCGGCGTAGCTCGGCGGATCGTCGTCCGCCTTCCAGTCCTGGTCGAACGGCACGAACGGCAGCGACTCCCCCCGCCAGGTCCACGCCGACCGTTGGCTCCCGTCCTCCAGGACTCGGCCCCAGACGTAGGCGCTCGGCGCGAACGCGACCACCGAGTCCAACCGGTCGTCGAGCGCGCCGAGCAGCAGCGCGGCCTCGGCACCCCATGAACTGCCCATCACGACCAGCCGGTCGTTGCGCGCCGCCAACTCGTCGAGCGGAAACGACTCCAGCGGCACCTCGTGCGTGACGGTCCACCGCGGCGCGAGGACGTCGTACCCCTCGGCCTCGAGCAGACGGGCGCGCTGGAGGTCCGGCGCACCACTCGAACCATGGAGGAGTAGTACGCCGGTGCTGCTCAACCTACAACGACCTCGACCCGCTGGAACTCCTTGAGCTCCGTGTAACCGGTGGTCGCCATCGCGCGCTTGAGGGCGCCGACCAGGTTCATCGTGCCGTCCGGGACCCAGGACGGGCCGAACAGGATCTGCTCCATCGTGCCGGTGACGCCGACCTCGACCCGCTCGCCGCGGGGCAGATCCTGGTGCCAGGCCTCGGCGCCCCAGTGGAACCCGCCACCCGGGGCGTCGCTCGCCCGCGCCAGCGGGGAGCCGACCATCACCGCGTCCGCGCCGCAGGCGATCGCCTTCGCCACGTCGCCGGACCGACCGACCGAGCCGTCCGCGATGACGTGCACATACCGGCCGCCGGACTCGTCCATGTAGTCTCGCCGCGCCGCCGCCACGTCAGCCACCGCGCTTGCCATCGGGACCGCAACGCCGAGCACCTTGCGCGTCGTGTGCGCCGCGCCACCGCCGAAGCCGACGAGCACGCCGGCCGCGCCGGTCCGCATCAGGTGCAGCGCCGCCTGATGGGTCGCGCAGCCGCCGACGATCACCGGTACGTCGAGGTCGTAGATGAACTGCTTCAGGTTGAGCGGCTCCGCCTGGCCGGACACGTGCTCGGCCGACACCGTCGTACCGCGGATGACGAACAGGTCGACGCCCGCGTCCACGACGTGCTTGGCGAACTGCTTGGTCCGTTGCGGCGACAGCGCACCGGCCACGGTCACGCCGGAGTCGCGGATCTCCTGCACCCGCTGGGAGATCAGCTCGGGCTTGATGGGCGCCGCGTAGATCTCCTGCAGCCGGTGCGTGGCCTGCTTCTGATCGAGGCTGGTGATCTCCTCGAGCAGGCTCGCCGGGTCCTCGTACCGCGTCCAGAGACCTTCCAGATTCAGTACGCCGAGGCCGCCGGCCTTGCCGATCGCGATCGCGGTGGCCGGCGACATCACCGAGTCCATCGGCGCGGCCAGGATCGGCAGCTCGAACCGGTACGCGTCGATCTGCCAGGCGACCGAGACTTCCTCGGGGTCCCGCGTCCGGCGCGACGGCACGATCGCGATGTCGTCGAACGCGTACGCCTGCCGCCCGCGCTTGGCGCGGCCGATCTCGATCTCGGTCATCTGGTTCCTCTTCTGGTGCAGGCGGTCAGCGGCCGGAGTAGTTCGGGGCCTCGACCGTCATCTGGATGTCGTGCGGGTGGGACTCCTGCAGGCCGGCGGAGGTGATGCGGACGAAGCGGCCGTTCTCCTGGAGCTCCGGGACGGTGCGGGCGCCGGTGTACCACATCGACTGCCGCAGGCCGCCGATCAGCTGGTGCGCGACGGCCGACAGCGGGCCGCGGTACGGGACCTGGCCCTCGACGCCCTCGGCGATCAGCTTCTCGTCGGAGCCGCCGTCGTGCTGGAAGTAGCGGTCCTTCGAGTACGACTTGCGCAGGCCGCCGGACTGCATCGCGCCGAGCGAACCCATCCCGCGGTACGCCTTGAACTGCTTGCCGTTGATGAACACCAGGTCGCCCGGCGACTCCTCGCAGCCGGCCAGCAGCGAGCCCAGCATGACCGTGTCCGCACCGGCGACGAGCGCCTTGGCGATGTCACCGGAGTACTGCAGGCCGCCGTCGCCGATGACCGGGACCCCGGCCGGCTTGCACGCCAGCGACGCCTCGTAGATCGCGGTGACCTGCGGCACGCCGACGCCGGACACGACCCGCGTCGTACAGATGGAGCCCGGCCCGACGCCGACCTTCACGCCGTCAGCGCCCGCGTCGACCAGCGCCTGCGCACCGGCGCGGGTGCCGACGTTGCCGCCGACGATGTCCACGCCACGGGTCGCCGGGTCGGCCTTGAGCTTGCGGATGATCTCCAGCTGCGCCTGCGAGTGGCCGTGCGCGGTGTCCACCACCAGCACGTCGACACCGGCCTCGACCAGGGACATGGCCCGCTTGTACGCCTCACCGAAGAAGCCGATCGCGGCGCCGACCATCAGCCGGCCGGAGGCGTCCTTGGTGGACAGCGGGAACTTGTCGCGCTTGACGAAGTCCTTCAGCGTGATCAGGCCGGTCAGCTTGCCGGCGTCGTCGACCAGCGGCAGCTTCTCCACCTTGTGCTTGCTCAGCAGCGCCATCGCGTCGTCGGCCGAGATGCCCTGCTTGCCGGTGATCAGCGGCTGCCTGGTCATCACCTCGCGCACCGGGCGGGACAGATCGTTCTCGAAGCGCATGTCGCGGTTCGTCACGATGCCGACCAGCACCCCGGCGTCGTCCACGACGGGCACACCGGAGATCCGGTACTGCGCGCAGAGCGCGTCGGCCTCGCCGATGCTGGCGTCCGGACCGATCGTGATCGGCTGGGCGATCATGCCGGACTCGGAGCGCTTGACCAGGTCGACCTGCTGGGACTGGTCCTCGATCGAGAGATTGCGGTGCAGGACGCCGAGACCGCCCTGGCGGGCCATCGCGATCGCCATCCGGGCCTCGGTGACGGTGTCCATCGCGCTCGACATCAGCGGGATGTTCACCCAGACGTTGCGGCTGACCCGGGACCGGGTGTTCGCCTCGGAGGGGATGACGTCGGACTCGTTGGGCTGCAGCAGCACGTCGTCGAAGGTGAGGCCGAGGACGGCGAACTTGTCGGGAACTCCAGCGGGTGTGATGTCCATGGGTAAAACAAGCACCTTTACACGGCGAGAACGGAACCCCATCCTATCCGCGCCCGCACCGGCCCCCGAACCGGCCGTCCACAGCGCTCCGCCCGCCGCAGTGCTGCGGCGGGCGGAGCGGGTGGTCGGCTACTTGTTGACCGGCGCGTTGACGACCTGCAGGATCGCCAGGACGTCCGTGTCGGCGGTGGACCCGTAGGTACGCTCGATCGCCGCGTGCTTGCCCTCGGGGTACTGACCGGTCGAGTGCTTGCCCGTCGGGTAGGTCTTACGGACCGATCCCGTCGTGACCTTCCCGGTCGAGTGCTTCCCGGCCGCCTTCTGCGCCGCCTTCTTGGCCGCCGTGGCCTTCTTGGTGGTGGCCGGCTTCTTCACCGTCGGCGGCTTGCCCGCCTGCGACTCGCCGAAGAACTGCTGGGCACTCTCGATCGCGATCGGCTCGCCGGTCGGCGTCGGCAGCACCGGCAGGACCTTCTCGAGTGCGTCCGCCACGGCCTTCGGGACGTCCGGAACCTGGGTGACCTCGTCGCCCGGCTTCTGGTCGTCGCCGGCCGGCGTCGTCGAGTCCGAACCGCTGTTGTCGCTCGAACCACTGTTGTCGCTCGAACCGCTGCCGTCGGCCCCGGAACCGTTGGTCTGACCGGTGTCGCCGGTCGGCGTCGTGGTCGGAGTGCCGGTCGTGCCGCCGTCCGTGGTGTTGTCGCCCGTGCCGGTGTCGACGTTCGCCGGCGGCGTGTCCGTCGCGGTGTCCGTCGGCTCCGACGTCGGCGTGTCGGTCGGTGTCGACGTCGGAGTGTCCGTCGGCGTGGACGGCGGTGGCGTCGGCGTCGTGGTGCCGTCCGTGGTGCCGTCCGTGCCGTCACCCGTGGTGTCGGTCGGCGGATCCGTCTTGGTGTCGGTCGGCTTGTCGACGCTGACGTTGTCCGGGTCCTCGGTCTTCACCGGAAGCGGCGCGACCGGCTTCTGCTCGATCTGGATCGCCAGCGGCCTCTCCGGCACGACCATCGGCGGCGACACCTTGAGGTCAACCGCGTTCGGGTCGACGTCGATGAGTGAGCCCTTGCCCGCCGCCTGGGCGGCGTGCTCGGCCTGGACCTGCTTCTTGTAGTCCTTGCCGACCTTGACGATCTTCGTCTTGTCCATCACCGGCAGACCGTCGAGGTCTTCCTTCGGGAAGCTGGTCTGCGGACGGACCGCGTCGACCATCTTCTCGATGACCTTCTCGTACGGCGACAGCGGGTCGCCGTTGACGGCCGCGGCCACCCCGGAAACCGACAATGCGGCGACCGCGGCCACTCCGAGCGCCAGACCACGGGTCGCCATCTTGCGGGCGAACGGGTCGGTGATCGGGTTGAGCGCGGCGCAACGCGCCAGGAAGCTCTCCGGATCGTCGATGGTCTCCACCGGGAGCTCGTCCTCGACCTCAACTGCCAGCCGTAGCTCGGCCAGTAGCTGAACGGCCGCGTCGTGCTCGCCCGCCGCACGGGCGGACTCCCCACCGGCGGCGAGCAGATCGAGCAGCGCGTCATCGGCCTCGATCGCGTCCAAGTCGAAACGGTCAGCCATGATGCCCCTCCCCTGCTCTTCCTCGTTCCAGCTGTGCTTCATGCCCCACGAACCCCCTGAGCGTGTTCAACGCCCGATGCTGTGCGACCCTCACCGCCCCCGGTGTCATCCCCAGTGCCCGGCCGGTCTCCTCGGCTGACATCCCCGCGACCACCCGGAGGCGCAGGATCTCCCGCAACTTCTCCGGCAGCTTGTCCAGCAGGCCCATGATGTGCTGGACCTCGGACTGCCGGACCGCACGCTCCTCCGGCGTCGGTGACTCGTCCGCGCCGTCCGGCAGGTCCGGCGTCGAGACGTCGGCGACCGCGAACGCACGCTGGGCATCGGCGACCTTGCGGGCCGCGATGCCGTAGACGAAAGCCTCGAAAGGCCTCCCCTCGTCGCGGTACCGGCTCAGCGCACCGAAGACCGCGACACAAACCTCTTGTGCGACGTCGTCGACCATGTCGGCGCCGCCGGGATAGGTCCACAGACGGGACCGTACGTATCGGTGCGCCACAGCGCGCACCCGTGTGAGCAGGTCGTTAAGAGCTGTACGGTCCCCGTCGCCGGCCAGCGCGGCAAGATCCCTAAGCTCGACCCGGTCGTGGGTGTCAGGTACTCGGACCTCGGTCACCCCTCGCCCCCTCGTGTTCAGACCGGTCAGCCTGAAAGATGGTACGGCGCTCAACTCTTCTTGCCTAGTGGCAATTCGTGGTCACTACCGGCCACTTGATCACGATCCGTCACTACTCACGAGTTCACTGATCGGGTCCGCTGAAGTGGATCAGCTCCGAGGCCTGATCGCCGCCCCAGTCGATCGGCGTACGACGGGTTTCGAGCCAACCCGCCCGCCGGTAAAGCTGAACCGCGGGGCCTCGATTGTCGACGACCTCGAGCGAGAGCTTCCGCCCCAGCTCGGCAGCGGTCCGGACGCAGCGGTCGAGGAGCAACCGGCCGAGCCCTTGGCGGGTCGCCTTCGGGTCGACGAAGAGCCGCTCGACCTCGGCGTGATCGTCGACCGCGGTCAGTACGACGTGCCCGACGACCGGCCCGTCCCCGACCGCGACCCAGCTGCCCAGAGCGTTCTTCGGGCTCAGCCACTGTGCCGGCTCGGCGGGCCAGTTGATCGGGTAGCCGGCTAGTTCGTGCACGTCCCGCAGCAACTCCACGCAGACGGCCAGGTCATCGTCACGACGCTCTCGAATCAGCACAGGCCCCATGAAAGCACCGCCCGGCAGTTACCTGCCGGGCGGTGCTGTGGTGCTGTGGTGCTGTGCCGTGCTGTGTGCCGTGCTGTCGAACTGGTTGCCTGAGGCTCAGTGACCGTGGCCGTGGCCGTGACCGGCCGCCGCGGGCTCTTCTTCCTCGGGCTTGTCGACCACCAGGGTCTCGGTGGTCAGCAGCAGCGCGGCGATCGAGCCGGCGTTGGCAAGCGCGGACCGGGTCACCTTGACCGGGTCCAGCACGCCGCTGCCGAGCAGGTCGCCGTACTCGCCGGAGGCCGCGTTGAAGCCGAAGCCCGGCTCCAGCTCGGACACCTTGGCAACCACGACATAGCCCTCGTAGCCGCCGTTCTCGGCGATCCAGCGCAGCGGCTCGACGACCGCCTTGCGGACGATCCGGACGCCGGTGGCCTCGTCACCGTCGAGCTCGAGGTCCTTGTCCAGCACGGTGGCCGCGTGCACGAGGGCGGAGCCGCCGCCGGCGACGATGCCCTCCTCGATCGCGGCCCGGGTCGCGGACACCGCGTCCTCGATCCGGTGCTTCTTCTCCTTGAGCTCGACCTCGGTGGCCGCGCCGACCTTGATCACGCAGACGCCGCCGGCCAGCTTGGCCAGCCGCTCCTGCAGCTTCTCGCGGTCCCAGTCGGAGTCGGTGCGCTCGATCTCGGACTTGATCTGGTTGACCCGGCCCTCGATGTCCTCGGCCTTGCCGGCGCCCTCGACGACCGTGGTGTTGTCCTTGGTGACCACGATGCGGCGCGCCGTACCGAGCACCTCCAGACCGACCTGGTCGAGCTTGAGGCCGACCTCCGGGGCCACGACCTGCGCGCCGGTGAGCGCGGCCAGGTCCTCCAGCATCGCCTTGCGGCGGTCGCCGAAGCCCGGCGCCTTGACGGCGACCGAGGTGAAGTTGCCGCGGATCTTGTTCACCACGAGGGTGGACAGGGCCTCGGCCTCGACGTCCTCGGCGATGATCAGCAGCGTCTTGCCGGACTGCACGACCTTCTCCAGCAGCGGCAGCAGGTCCGCGATCGCGGAGATCTTGCCCTGGTGGATCAGGATGTACGGGTCCTCCAGCACCGCTTCGCCGGCCTCGGCGTCGGTGATGAAGTACGGCGAGATGTAGCCCTTGTCGAACTGCATGCCCTCGGTGAACTCGAGCTCGGTCCCGAAGGTGTTCGACTCCTCGACGGTGATGACACCGTCCTTGCCGACCTTGTCGAACGCGTCGGCGATCAGCGTGCCGATCTCGGCGTCACGCGCGGAGATGGTCGCGACGTGGGCCATGTCGCCCTTGTCGTCGACCGCGCGGGCGGTGTCGACCAGCTTGGCCGAGATGGCCTCGACGGCCGCCTCGATACCGCGCTTGAGGCCCATCGGGTTGGCGCCGGCGGCGACCGCCCGCAGGCCCTCGTGCACCAGCGCCTGCGCCAGCACCGTCGCGGTGGTGGTGCCGTCACCGGCGATGTCGTTGGTCTTGGTGGCGACCTCCTTGGTCAGCTGCGCACCAAGGTTCTCGAACGGGTCGTCCAGCTCGACCTCACGGGCGACGGTGACACCGTCGTTGGTGATGGTCGGGGCGCCCCACTTCTTGTCCAGGACGACGTAGCGGCCCTTCGGGCCCAGCGTCACCTTCACCGTGTTCGCGAGCTTGTCGACGCCGCGCTCCAGCGCGCGCCGAGCGTTCTCGTCGAACTCGAGGATCTTCGGCATGAAAAATCCAGTCCCTCTCTGAAATCGCTAAATCGTTGCAGGTACGAACCATCGCCGGGTCCTGCACCGACTCCGCCCCGGCGCCGGAGGGCACCAGGGCGGTGTCGGTCAGGAACAGCGAGCGGTCGTCACTTGCTGACGACTGCGAGGATGTCGCGGGCGCCCAGGATCAGGTAGTCCTGGCCGTCGTACTTGACCTCGGTGCCGCCGTACTTGGAGTAGATGACCTTGTCGCCGACGGCGACGTCCAGCGGGACGCGGTTGCCGTTGTCGTCGATCCGGCCCGGGCCGACGGCGAGGATCTCGCCCTCCTGCGGCTTCTCCTTGGCGGTGTCCGGGATCACCAGGCCGGACTTCGTGGTCTGCTCGGCTTCGAGCGGCGCGACGAGGACGCGGTCCTCGAGCGGCTTGATCGTGACCGACACTTGCTGACCTCCACGGTCGATTTGCTTGGCTGCGTTCATGGTGGTCGCGCTCCCCTGCCGTCGCGGGGGTCAAGGGCCGGACCGCTGGCACCCTCACACCGAGAGTGCCAACACCGAATCTAGGCCGCGATTAGCACTCGGTCAACTCGAGTGCCAAAGGATTCTCACCCTGAGGCACTCAGGGCCGGTAAGCGGGCGGGCACGGATTGTGGTCAAGGCCGCGCGTTCATGGGACCGTTGCGTCAGAACGGGTCCGAGGAGGAGCCATGGCGTTCTCATTGCCGGCACTGCCCAAGCTCTCCGGCCGGACGATCGCACTCCTGGCCGCCGTCGCCGCGGTCGCGGTCGGAGCCGTCGCCGCCAACGCGTCGAAGCACGAGTCCCCGGCCGCCGCCGCACCAGCGGCCGCGCCGGCGCCCAAGGCCCCGACCGACCAGACCGCCTCCCACGAGGCGACCGCTGCCGAGCTCAAGGCGGCTGCCGCCCTGCCGCAGTGCCGGGCGGCCCGGCTCGTCCCGGTCAACCGCAGCTGGGGCATCCCGATGCCGTCGATCTACGCGAGCAGCAGCACCACCTGCAACCTCATGTACGGCGACGACCCGTACCGCGGCTCCAACCGGTACGGCGACCCGGACACCGCCATCCAGGTGCTCCAGCGCAACCTGAACTTCTGCTACGGCACCAAGCTCGCCGTCGACGGCATCTACGGCAGCAATACCCGCGCGGTGATCAAGTCGGTCCAGCGCAAGCACCACTTGGTCGTCGACGGCATCTACGGCCCCAAGACGCGCTCAGCGATGAACTGGCGCCTCTACTCGATGGCAACGAGAAGCTGGAGCAGGAGCTGTTCCAGCCCGCTCTAGAGTTGCCGGGTGACAGTCACGGCCTTGCTCGACGGACCGGGCGCAGAGGTGCTCGCGGCGGCGTGTGCGGAGTACCAGCCTGGGCGTGAGCTTCAGTTGGTCGAGAAGCTGCGACGCCGGTACGACGCGACGCTTGTCACCACTGCAGTCACGCAGGCCGCGCTGCGACGTCGGGCGGTTCCCAAGTTCGGTCCGGACGCCGAGCGCATGTACTTCACACCAGACGGCCTCGAGCAAGCCACTCGGACCACAGTCGGCACGCACCGCGCCGCACGGCTCGCAGCGACTCTGCCGGACGCCGGCGTGGTCGACCTGGGATGCGGGATCGGCGGCGACCTCATCAGCGCCGCCCGCGCAGGCCTGCGAGTGACTGGCGTCGAACGTGATCCCGAGACAGCGGCCACCGCCCGCGCCAACCTGGCAGCTCTCGGACTGGTCGGTGACGTCCTGGTAGGCGAGGCCGAGTCGACCGACCTCACGCCGTACGACGTGGTGTTCGCCGACCCAGCTCGGCGGGCGGATGGGCGGCGCGTGTTCGATCACAACGCCTACTCGCCGCCCTGGTCGTTCGTCCTCGAGCTGCTGCAGCGCACTGCCTGCGTCAAGGTGGCACCCGGCATCCCGCACGATGCGATCCCCGCTGGTGTGGAAGCGGAGTGGATCAGCGACTCCGGCGAGGTGAAGGAGGCCGCGCTGTGGTCCGGCGAGCTCTACGGCGGTACGCAGCGGCGGGCGACCCTGCTGCCCAGCCAGGCGACCGTGACGGACGCACCGGAAGCTGAGGTCGGTCCGGTCGGCCAGTACGTCTACGAGCCCGACGGTGCAGTCGTCCGGGCCGGTCTGGTCACTGCGGTCGCCGCAGCGGTAGACGGTTGGCTGCTGGATCCGCGTATCGCTTACGTCACGGCAGCGAAGCACATCCCGACGCCGCTCGCTTCGGCGTACGAGGTGGTGGACGAGCTGCCCTACAAGGAGAAGGCGCTGCGCTCCTGGGTTCGCGGCCAGGGCATCGGGACGCTGGAGATCAAGAAGCGCGGCGTGGACGTCGACCCGGCCCAGCTGCGTAAGAAGCTCGCTCCGAAGGGCTCGGCGTCGGCGACCCTGATCATCACCCGGATCGGCAGGGACGCAGTCGCCTACTCCTGCCGCAGGCTGGCCGACAGCCGATAGAATCCCCAGCTATGCCCGACGACGGCCAACCGCTCCGCTCGGAACTCTTCCCTGCTGCGGGCGCGCACGAGTGGGCCTCCGGCGGCACCAGCTCCGTACAGACGCATGAAGAAGGGCATCTGGTGTACGCCGCCCGCGGCGTGCTGTCCGTGCATACCGACCGGGGTACGTCGATCGTCCCCGCCAACCGAGTCGCCTGGACACCGGCCGGATTCACCCACCAGCACCGCGCGCACGGCGAGACCGACATGCGCATCGTGTTCCTGCCGGCCACACTCGCCCGGCACATCCCGGACCGCCCTGCGGTCTTCCTGGCCTCAGGCCTCGCCCGCGAGGTTGTGCTCGCCCTCACCAGCCGTCAGCTCGACGAAGCCGCCCGCGCCCGCCTCCAGCGGGTCCTCGTCGACGAGCTCCACGAGGCGACCGAGCAGCCCCTGCAGCTGCCGGAGCCACGCGACGATCGCCTGCGCACGATCGCGCAGCACCTCGACGAGAACCCCGCGGACAACACCTCACTCGCTGAGCTGGGACGCAAGGCGGGAGCCGGCGCTCGCACGCTCAGCCGCCTGTTCCGCGACGAGCTTGGCATGACGTACTACGAATGGCGCACGCAACTGCGGATCTATCATGCCCTCGTCCTGCTCGCCGACGGCCACGACACCACGTACGTCGCCCACGCGTGCGGCTGGGCGAATCCGAGCGGCTTCATCGCGGCGTTCTCGGCCCTCGTCGGGACGACTCCCGGACGGCACTTGCGCTCGACGCATATTCGAACATATGATCGATCTGCGAGCGGGTCTCCGGGTGACAAGCCGGCGGGCGAGGTGCTGCGTCCGCTGCCGCACTCCCCGGAGGCCCGCCACTAACTTCTACTGTGCCGGGCTGCTCTTCACCTCGAAGCGTTCGACGACCGGGAGGCGAAGACGGGCCAGCGCGATCGACCCGACCGCGGCAGGCAGCGACGACCTCGGCGCGCACTCCGGCAGTGGCTCGGTGCCGGCCTCAGATACCGGCCCGGGGTCCGAGGACGTGAGGGCGCCGGCAGCGAACGTGGCGACCAGTGCGTTCCAGTCGGCGGGGCGATGCAGCATGGCATGGGTCTCGCCGGTGACCGCATAGACGGTGACCGGCGTACCGGCTGCGCGCAGCCGGTTGGCGTACGCGGTGGTGGCGCGCGGGTCGGTGATGGTGTCGTCGGTCCCGTGCGCGAAGGTGACGGGCCCGCGGAGTTTGGTGAGCGGCTCGCCGTCCGGGAGCCAGGGAGCCAGAGCCAGTACGCCGGCCACCCGGGGATGATCGCCCACGGCGACGACCGCGCGCCCGCCCATCGAGTGGCCGATCAGGACGACCCGGCGGATCACCGGCGGGAGTTCGTCAAGCACAGCACGCAGATCCATCGCGGGGTCCGCAGCGCCGTTCCACCCCCGGTACCGGTAGCGAACGAGACCGACGGCCGCGTTCGGCACGGCTGCGCGGGCGGCTGCGGCAAACGGCCACATGCGGAGGATGGGCGCGCGCCACGCGTGTGGATTCGCCTTCGACTCTTCCATGCCGCCGTGGGCCAGCAGGACGAGATCGGTCGCCCCGGCCGGATTCCACACCAGGTCCACCCCGGGCGGACTCACCCGCGGCCGTAGATGTCCGCCGGGTCCTTGCGGATGATCATCATGCTGCCCGGGTCGGGGAGTTCGGCAAAGCCGTAGGAGCGGTAGAGCTCATGCGCGTCCGCGGTCCCCAGCATGAACCGCCGGACACCCTTCAGGTCCGGGTGCTCGAGCAGCGTGGACACCACGAACCGGCCGAGGCCGTGCCCGCGGTGCGACTCCAGCACGAAGACGTCCGCCAGCCAGGCGAAGGTCGCGCGGTCGGTCACCATCCGTGCGAACGCGACCATCGCCCCGTCGGCGTCGTAGACCCCCAGGTTCAGCGAGCCCTCGATCGACCGCTGCACGACCTCACGCGGGATCCCAGGCGCCCAGTACGACGTATTCAGGAAGCCGTGCACCACGTCGACATCGATGCGCGCGGCATCGTCATCGGCCTCGAAGCCGTCCGCCCCGGTCCACTTCACTTGTTCAGCACCTCCGTGATCGGCATCGACGAATCAGCAGGCAGGTCGAGCGGCGACGGCGCCCGACCGGCCCGGACGAGCTCCGAGCCCAGCGCCGCGACCATCGCACCGTTGTCGGTGCACAACCCCGGCCGCGGCACCCGTACGGCGATACCCGCAGCGGACGCACGCTCCTCGGCCATCACCCGGAGCCGTGAGTTCGCCGCGACGCCGCCGCCGATCAGCAGGTGCTCGAAGCCGCGGTCCTTGCACGCGTCGATCGCCTTGCGGGTCAGCACGTCGCAGACCGCCTCCTGGAAGGCAGCGGCGACGTGGTTCACCGGCACGTCCTCGCCGTCCCGCCGGCGTGCCTCGACCCAGCGCGCCACCGCGGTCTTCAACCCCGAGAACGAGAAGTCGAACCGGTGCCGCTCGAGGTCCCGCTGCGACGTCAGCCCGCGCGGGAACGTCACGTACAACCGGTCCCCGCCGTCCCGCGCCGCCTTGTCGATGTACGGCCCACCGGGGAACGGCAGCCCGAGCACCCGCGCCACCTTGTCGAACGCCTCGCCGGCCGCATCGTCGATCGTGCTGCCCATCGGCACGACGCCGTCGGTGATGTCCTCGACCGACAGCAGCGACGAGTGCCCGCCGGACACCAGCATCGCGACGCAGCCCTTCGGCAGATCGCCGTGCTCCAGCGTGTCCACCGCGACATGCGCCGCCAGGTGGTTCACGCCGTACAGCGGCTTGTCCAGCGACAGCGCCAAACCCTTGGCGGCGGCGACGCCGACCAGCAGCGCGCCGGCGAGGCCGGGTCCGCTGGTCACCGCGACCGCGTCGACGTCGGTCGGCTTGATGCCGGCCGTCTCGCACGCACGCCGGATCGTCGGCACCATCGCCTCGAGGTGCGCGCGACTGGCCACCTCGGGTACGACGCCGCCGAACCGGGCGTGCTCCTCGACACTCGACGCGATCGCGTCGGCGAGCAGCGTCTGCCCGCGCACGATCCCGACACCGGTCTCGTCGCACGACGTCTCGATCCCCAGGATCAGGGGCTCACTCATCGATCCTCCACCGCATGATCACCGCATCCTCGCCGTCACCGTAGTACCCACGCCGCCGGCTGATCTCCTCGAACCCGAACCCCGCATACATCCCTCGCGCCGACTCGTTGCCCGCAGCAACTTCCAGCAGGACGGTCCGCCCCGCACACCGGCCCAGGGCCGCCGTCATCAGCTGCCCGCCGATGCCCGTTCGCCGCTCGGCCGGGATCACCGCGATCCGCAGTACCTCGACCACGTCCGCCACCACCGGCGGCACCAGCAGCACGACGTACCCGACGACCGCGCCCTCGTCCGCGACCAGGATCACCCGGTCCTCGGACAGCCGCTCGAACTCGTCCGACCACGCGACGGTACTCCAGGCCGCCGGCCCGAAGCACACCTCGTCGAGCGCGGCCAGCGCGGGCAGATCGTCCGCCACCGCCGCCCTGATGGCAGGTCTCACAGCACGCTCTTGGGCCCGGCAGACATCGTCACGTCGGGCCGGCGCAAGTACAGCGGCTCCGGCGCGACGACGTCGAGCGTCCGGGTCGCCACACCCATCGCCAGTACGTCGGCCGACGGGTACTCCGTGACGTCGACCTCGGCCACGCCCAGCACGTCGGCGTACAGCACCGCGCCGCGGCCGATCACCGGCAGACCGGACAGCACGTGCGCGACCTCGGCCGGCTTGTCGACAGCGGGTCCCTCGAGCCGACGGCGGCTGCCGTCCGCGGCCGGGCCGTCGTACAGCGCCCAGTAGATCTCCTTGCGCCGGGCATCCGTCGCGACCGCGACCGGCAGCGACAACGACGACTGCCGCGCGAGGATGTCGAGGCTGCAGACGCCGGAAACCTCGATGCCGAGGGCCTCGCCCATGGTTCGCGCGGTCACCAGACCGACCCGCAACCCGGTGAACGGACCTGGGCCGACTCCGACCGCGATGCCGGTCAGATCGCGCGGCGTGATTCCGGCCGATTCCAGCGCGGCCGCGATCGCCGGGGCGAGCAACTCGCCATGGCGTAGCGCGTCCACGGTCGTCGACGAGGCAACGATCTCGCCCTCCGGCGTGGCCAGTGCGACGGTGACGGCGGCACTCGAGGTGTCAAAGGCAAGCAACATGTCAGTTCTTCTCCAGTACGGACACCCGGACGCCGGATGCGGCCCAGCGCGGACCCACGGGGGTGATGCGCAGCGCGCGGGTCTCGTCGGTGTCGTCGTCGCCTCGGGTGATCACGACTTCCAGCCGGTCCGGCGCGAGCGCCTCGGCCAGACCGTGACCCCACTCGACCACCGTGACCGCGTCCTCGAGGCTCGCATCCAGATCGAGGTCGTCGAGCTCGGCGAAGCCGCCGATGCGGTAGGCATCGACATGCACCAGCGCCGGCCCGCCGGCGAGCGACGGATGCACCCGCGAGATCACGAACGTCGGCGAGGTGATCGCGCCCCGCACCTTCAGCCCGGCTCCGAGTCCCTGCGTGAACGTCGTCTTGCCGGCACCCAGGTCACCGGACAACACCAGCAGGTCAGCCGGCCGGAGCTGCCCGGCGAGCTCCTCGCCGATCGCCTGCATGTCCTCGGCGGTCGGCACGGTCAGCTCGATCGGGAGAGCCTTCGCATACGTCAGGTTGTGCGCCTGCTGATCGACTATGGAGTAGCCGCGTCGCCGCCAGAACTCCACGGTGTCCGGCAGTTCGACCCGGGCGATCAGGTTCACCCGGGTGAGCCCACGCCGTACGGCGACCTCCTCGGCGCAGCCGACCATCGCCGAGGCGACACCGCGGGCCTGGCATCGCGGGTCGACGGAGACGCGGCGCAGGTTGAGGATGTCGCCGGTCTGCTCGAACAGCATCGCCCCCACCGGAGCGCCGTCGCGCAGCACCAGCAACCCGCCGTGCTCCGCAACCACCGCGGCAACGGTGGTGGCGTTCTCGGACAGGGCAGTCGACGGCGGGTCGAGCACCCGCCGCGCAGAGAAGGCGTGGTGAATCACCTTGACGATGTCATCCACGTGTTCGGCGGTGGCATCGACGACGTGCAAGTCGGTCATGTGGGTCCCAAGGATTGTTCGGCTCTCTCGATCATCCCAAGGAGGGCTGCGGTGAATTCACGGTGGTGCTCGATCAGGCCCAGATGCCCGCAGTTCTTCACCTCGACGAGCTCCGCGCCGGGCACCCGCCGGACGATCTCCTCGGCGTGCGCGAACGGCGTCAGGTGGTCCTTGTCGCCGCCGATCACCACGCACTCGACCTTCTGCAGCGGCTCGAGGGCGTCGAACTTGTCGTGCAGCGCGAAGATCGGGTAGAACTCCGCGATCACCTCGATCGGCGTGGCCGCGATCATCTCGTTGACGAACTCGGTGAACGCCGGCGGCACCTCCGAGCCGAACGAGTACTTCCGGGTCAGCAGGTAGCTGATGTCCGAGCCGGCCTTCCGGCTGCGCTCGACCACGTCCGGGATCCGGGCCAGCGCCGCAACCGTCGGCGTCGCGAGGGAGCGCGCGAGCATGCCGAGCTTGCCCGGGAACACAATCGGGACGCCGTCCAGCCCGCCCGCGCTGGTCGAGCACAGGCCGACGCCGATCACCCGGTCCCCGAAGATCTCGGGGTGCTGCTCGGCCAGCGCCATGATCGTCATGCCGCCCATCGAGTGACCGACCAGGATCACCGGGCCGGTCGGCGCGAACCGCTCGACGATCCCGTACAGGTCCTGGCCGAGCTGCTCGATGCTGACGTGCTCCCTCGGCGACCGCCCGGACCGCCCGTGCGAGCGCTGGTCGTAGAAGACCATCGTCCCGATGCCGGCCAGGTCACGGCGCTCGAAGTGCCAGGCATCCATGTTCAGCCCGTAGCCGTGCGCGAAGATCACGGTCAGGTCCTCGGGCGGCAACGCAAGCTTGCTGTGCTCATTCTTTCCCCGCCCCGCCGCCCCGGTCAGGCCGAGTCGGCGCTTCGGCGCCGGAGCAGGTCGCCGGGACCGCTTCAGTTCGTCGACCTCGACGTACAGCTCGACGCCGTCGTCGGCGGTGAAGATGTGCGGCGTACCGCGTTGTGAACCGAACGGCTCCGCCTCGAGTTGCTTGCGCTGACCCGATCGCCGGCCGATGACTGTGCGCTCGACCGCGACTCCGGCTGCGGCACCGGCAGCCAGCACACCGACCGCGGCCCCGATCAGACCAGCAGTCCGCCCTGCCTTGGACATGCTGGTCTACCTTTCGCTGTCGACGTACCTGCGCGGGATCCGGGCGCCCAGGCGGGTGACGATCTCGTAGTTGATGGTGCCGGCCGCATCGGCCCAGTCGTCGGCCGTCGGCTCGCCGGACGTACCCGGACCGAACAGCACGACCTCGTCGCCCGCGGCGGCCTCGTCGTCCTCGAGGTTGACCACGCACTGGTCCATGCAGATCCGGCCGACGACCGTACGGCGTTTGCCGCCGGCCTGCACCGGGGCGCCGTTCGACGCGTGCCGCGGCAGACCGTCGCCGTACCCGAGCGGGATCAGGCCGAGGGTCGACGGACGCGGCGCGGTCCAGGTCAGACCGTACGAGACGCCCGCACCGGCCGGCACCCGCTTCACCATCGCGAACCGAGCCCTCAGCGTCATCGCCGGCTCCAGCCCGAGCTCCGACGACGGCAACGCATGCCCGAACGGCGACAAGCCGTACGTCGCGACGCCCGGCCGGACCAGGCTGAAACGGGTCTCCGGCAGCGCGAGCGTCGCGCCCGAGTTGGCCAGGTGCTTGAACTCGGCGTCGATGCCGAACGACTCCGCCACCTCGACGGCCTCGGTGAAGGTCGCCAGCTGGGACTCGTTCGCCGAGCTCTTCGGCTCGTCGGAGGAGGCCAGATGCGACCAGATGCCCTTGATCTCGATCCGCCCGGTCGCCTGCTCACGGACCGCGGCCCGGATCAACGCCGGCCACTCCTCCGGTACAGCGCCACCGCGCGACATGCCCGTGTCGATCTTGAGGTGCACCCGGGCGGGCCGGTCCGTGACGCCGGCGGCCAGCTCGTCGATCTCCCACGGCGCCCCCGCGGACAGGTCGATCCCCGCGTCGATCGCGTCGGTCAGCGGCTCTCCGGGCGTGGTCAGCCAGCAGAAGATCGGACCGGTGTCACCGGACTCGCGCAGGGCGAGGGCCTCCTCGAGCACCGCGGCGCCGATCCAGCCGGCGCCGGCCTCGCGGGCGGCCCGGGCGACCGGCACCATCCCGTGCCCGTAGCCGTCGGCCTTGACCACGGTCATCACTTGCGCACCCTCGGCGCGGGCACGCAGCGTGGCGACGTTGTGGCGGATCGCAGCGAGATCGACGACCGCCTCAGCGCGGACCGGACGTGACTGAGGAGTAGACATGGTCAGTCCAGTGTCTCAGGCGCCGTCGATCAGGTCGGCCAGGGCCGTCATGTTGTGGAAAACCGTATCCGCATCGGAAAGTTTCGCCGGGTCCGTCATCCCGGCGTACCCGAACACCTTCATCCCGGCCGCGACCGCCGCGGCGACACCGAGCGGGCTGTCCTCGATCACCAGGCAGTCGGCCGGCTTCACGCCCATCGAACCGGCCGCGTGCAGGAACAGGTCGGGCGCCGGTTTGCCGTGGGCAACGTCCTCGGCGCTGAAGATCCGGCCCTCGAACCGGTGCAGGAACCCGACCGCGGTCAGCGCCGTACGGATCCGCCGATGGGTGCCGGACGAGGCCAGGCAGTAGACGATGCCGCGGGCGTCCAGGTGATCGAGGACAGCCTCAACGCCCTCGATCGCCCGGAGCTGGGCGAACCCGTCGAACAACCGCTGGTGGTACCGGTCCTCGAGATCCGCCGGCAGCGGCCGCCCGAGCTGCGCCTCGGCCTTCTGCCGCATCGAGGCCATCGAGCCGCCCATGAAGTCCCGCACCGTCTCCTCGAAGCTGTACGGCAGCCCTGCCTCGGTGAGCAGCTCGGCCAAGATCGTGTTGGCCAGCCGCTCGGAGTCCACCAGCACACCGTCGTTGTCGAAAATCACCAGTCCGATCACAACAGAACCCTATGCAACGCCCCACCGGCACCCGATGGGATATCCCTTCCTGCTGCTCCTTCTGCCCTGGTATGAAGACGAAGAAGCAGCAACAGCGGGGGATATCCCCTCGCGTGGCGCGAGCCGGATATCCCCCGCGGTACGCGCGAGCGATCCGGGGGTCAGTTCTCCTGGATGGAGAAGTCGGTGAAGTTGAAGCGCTGCTTGGTGTTGCCGGTGGAGACGACCTCGACGCCGTAGTCGACCTGCCACGTCGTCTGCTTCGGCGCCCAGCCGCGGGTCGCCATGTCGTTGAAGAAGCTGGCCAGCGGCATCGTGCCCGACTTCTGCGTCACCTGGGACACGTACGCGGTGTAGCCGTCCTCGTGCCAGACGTCGTAGGTGAAGCCGCCGAACGTCACCGTGCCCGACTTGCGGCCGGCCGGGGTCTGGCCCTTGTTGTCGGTCCAGATCATCAACTCGTTGTTCAGGCCGTCGCCGACCCAGACGTCGAACGCCACGTCGTAGACGCAGGCCGAGCAGTTGGCCGGCGTGCTGGCCGCGAACTTGGCCGACTGAATCTTCGACAGCGCGACGTCGTTGTAGTCCTTGTGCACGTTCGGGTACGCCTGGACGCCGTTGTCGCCCGGCTTCGGCTGGGTCACGTCGAGGAACCAGTTGTTGTAGTTGCAGGCGCTCAGCGTGTAGGTGCCGTTGTCGTTGTTCCACATGTTGTTGTGGACGTAGTACGCACCGAACGTCCGGCCGTCACCCTGGTTGTTCGTCGACGTGGTGACGAACGACGGGTTGGTGCAGGTCGCGCTCGGGCTACCGGTCGACGTGGGGGTCGTCGTGGTGGGCGCGGTCGTCGTCGAGGTCGGGGGCTTGGTCGGCGTCGTGGTGGTGTGCGTCGGCGTCGCGGTGGGGGTGGTCGTCGTCGGCGGCTTGGTCGGCGTCGCCGTCGTGGTCGGCGCGCTGGTCGGCGTCGGCGTGGTCGGCTGCGCGGGTACGGCGGTGAAGTCGTAGTGGACCGTGTACGTCAGTTTGGTGCCGGCGCGGTACTTCTTGCCGTCGTACCGCACGGCGCGCAACCGGTAGTCCTTGTCTGTGGTGCGGCTCGGGTCGATCGACACCATCGCCGGTCCGGAAGCGGTCGCGGTGATCGCGACGGGCTTCTGGCCGAAACCGTGCAGGACCGTGCAGCCGGAGTACGCGTCCAGGACGCAGGTTTCGACGCGTCCGACGCTCGGGAGGGCAGAGACCGTGCTGTCCGCTGCGTTCGCAGTCGAGACCGGCGAGTCCTTGGCCGCGTGTACGACGATCGGCGCAGCGACGAGTGCGCCGACAGCAAGGACCACCGCCGGGACGAGCTTGCGACGCCGGGCAGTTCGGGTGGGGGGCATGCGAAGCGTTCCTTTGTTTGCTCGACGGGTCGCCCTGCTCGCCCCAGAACTGCAGCGCGGCCCTCACCTGTTCGATTGAATCCCCAGAGGGGCCGGTTTGTCCGGCCTTGTCGTGCTATTCGCTCTCGCGTACGGCGGTGACGTTATCGAACCGTGATCATGCCTGCCAACCCTGGGTACCGATTTAACGCAACGCGAACGTGCGTGGTGACGTCCTCGGGGTGTGAACAAACGGATGATCGGCCTCGTCGGAGCGACGCTGCTGCTGGTGGGCTGCGGGCAGAGCACCACCACGACCACCGACGCCGGCGGCTCCCCCACCGGCAGGACGTACCTGTCCACGTCGGTGACCGAGAACGGCAAGCCGAAGCAGCTCGCGCCGAAGACCCGCGTCCGGCTGCAGTTCACCGACGACGGCCGGCTGGTCGCCGACGCCGGCTGCAACTCGATGCAGACGAAGGTCTCGACCAAGGACGGCAAGCTCACGCTGGACGGCGAGCTGGCATCGACCGCGATGGGGTGCCCCGGCCCGCAGCAGGGCCAGGACGCGTGGCTGGCCGGCATCATCAGCGCGAAGCCGGCCTGGAAGCTGGACGGCAGCAAACTCGACCTCACCGCGGGCAGTACGACGATCTCCCTGACCGACCGGAAGGTCGCCGAGCCCGACGTCGCCGTCGACGGCACCAAGTGGGCGCTGTCCTCGGTCATCACCGGTGAGGCCGCCTCGCACCAGGCCGGGTCCGAGACGGCGTGGCTGACGCTGAACGGCGAACGCGTTACCGGTTCAACCGGTTGCAACGAGTTCCAGGGCACGGTGGCGCGGTCCACCGGCAAGCTCACCTTCGGCGAGCTTGCCACCACCCGCCGAGCCTGCGCCGGCGACGCCGCGAAGCTGGAATCCCAACTGCTGAAGGGATTGAAGGGCGAAGTGACCTACGAAGTCGACAGCGCGACCCTCAAGCTGCGCTCCGCGGGCGGTGGCCTGGACTTCACGGCGGTCCGCTGACTAGGCGATGCGGATATCGAAGGCTTGGACCTCGTTCCGGGTTGTTTCGTAGGAGACGAGCAGGTGGCCGCGGTCCTTCAGTTGTGCGCGTTGGGCCGCGGTCAGCGGGATCGTCCAGTGCTGGACGCCGCGGGTGATCGGTTGGCTGGCCTGCTTGACCAGGTGACCGCTCATGTCCGGTGACCACGGCGGGGTGGCGCCGTCGGTGATGGCACACGGAGTGAAGCCGTAGTCCGGTGGCGGATCTGTGGTGCAGGACGTCGTCCAGACCGGGATCGCTGCCAGTTGCCCGCTGGTCAGGAAGGCCCGGGCAGTACCGGAGCCCTTCGACGATGTGACCAGATCGACTCCGGTCGGGCGCACCTTGCTGGACAGGATCTTCAGGTCGTCGGTCGGCACGCGACCGGAGATCGGTACGCCGTTCCGCGCGGACTGCGCGATCGTCTGCGGAGACAGCGCGCCGTTGAGGTTCGGGTTCGAGACGTTCGGCGGCGCCGGCGTCGTCGGACGATCGGCCGGCGGGGTGTAGCCGGGGAGCGTGGCCAGACCCCAGCGGTACGGGTCGGACTGCACGGATCCGAGCGCCGACCATCCCAGTCGCGTGCTCATGTCGATGTGCCGCAACGTCGTCGTACCAGGAGCCGACGTGTCGTCGTTGTCGTACGGCGTGATGTTCATCCCCAGCCGCGACGGGTCGACGGCGGCCGGCAGGTCCGCGAGCGGGATCTTCACCTCGAGGTCGTACCCGCCACCGGCGTACGCGTGCGGCACGGTCGTCTCGTTGCTGCCGACCCACTGTGCGGTCGACGCGACCTGGACGCCCGGCGCGTTGCCCGTGTCGAGGGCGCCGCTGGAGTAGCCCTGGTGGTTGTCCGCGTCACGCTCCCAGCACGGTCCGCCGCTCTGGGTGAACGGGAAGATGCCGAGCTTGAACGTGTTCGCGGTGTCCTTCAGCGCCTCGGACGCGTTGCCGCGCGGGTCGAGCAGGATCTCGACGGAGTCGGCCTGCCAGTGACCGACACACTCGGCCGGGGTCACGGCGTACGACTGGTAGTCGTCGCGGACGTGGACGAAGAAGTACAGCGCGTCGCCGGACCAGCTCACCTTCGCGGTACTGCCCTCTCCGGTTGCCGAAACGCCGCAGTCGTCGACGCCGGTGCAGGTGGCTGCGCCCTGCCAGATCCGGCCGAGGTCGAGGGTCTGGCCCGGGTACTCGCCCGGCTCGGCCTTGCCGTCGACGACCGGTGTCGCCTGCGGGATCACCGTGGTCGGGACCAGGGTGAGCGTCAGCGTCTCGCTGCCGGTGGCGGTGCGGATCGGGATGCTCACGTTCTGGTTGGCGGGCAGGGTTGTGTCGGTGTTGGTCAGCTTGAACGTGACCGTCTGGTCGGCTCCGGGCTGCACGTCGTACGGCTTGGATGCCGCGTCGATGGTGAAGTCCGCCGGCAGGTCGAGCGAGACCGCACCGGTCTGCGGTTGCGTGGACCAGTTGTGCACGACGACCGGTACGTCGATGGTCTGGCCGATGCCCATCGACTGGATCGCCTGGGAACGGCCGAGACGGTTGGCCTGCGGGGCGGTGGTCTGCAGCCATTGGTCGTACTCCGCCCAGTTGCCCCAGCGCTGGAAGCGTCCTTCGGCGGCGGCGACGATCCGTACGACGTTGTCGGTGTAGCCGGTCGCGTGCTTGGTCGTGTAGAGCGCGGAGATCTTCGCGTTCTGGTCGACGGTCGCGCCGGCGGCCGGGGTCACGGTGAACGTCAGGTCGGCGGACGGCTTCGACTTCACCTGCTGCGGTCCGCTGACCGACCAGCCGGCCGGCGCCGTCAACGCAACGTTGCCCTTGGCAAGCTTTCCGTGCGGCGCCTTGAGGTGGACGGTCGCCTGGAACGGCTCGCCGGCGACGTTGTAGAAGCGGCTGAAGGTGATGTACTCGAGCGTTCCGAGCGGGAGTCCGCCCGGGTCCGGCTTCTTCGCGCCGAACAGGATCGCGTCGTCACGCCCGGCCGCGGCGTTGCTGTTCGGCTGGAACGGCACGAACGACTCGGTCATGCCGAAGCGCGGGCAGGCCGGGACCGAGACGCCCTTGTACATCACCCGACTCTGCGTCGGGTACGCCGCGCGGCCCTCGTCGGTCACCTGCTGCCAGCTCTTCGGCGTACCGACGGGCTGCCCCTGCGAGTTGCCGGCCGGCCAGGTGTACGGCGAGTTGTAGCCGGTCCACACGCCGGCGACGGTGTCGACGCCGGTCGGGGTGAATCCGGTGGTGCAGTTCGCGGCGGTCGTCGTACCGCCGGTGCCCGCCGTGCTGCCGCCGGAGAAGACCTTCTTCACCTGCCAGGTGCTGAGCGCGTGCGGGCCCTTCAGCTGCTCCGGGAACATGGTCGGGTCGGCAGCGGCGATCACGCCTTCCCAGATCAGCCGACCGGCCTGCTGGTGGTTGCCGTGGCCGGCGGCGAGGGTCGGCGTGAAGCCGATGTAGACGTCCGGCTGGGTCTCGCGAATCACCCGGGTGACCCGGCGGAGCGTCTCCTGCTCGTCCCAGAAGTACTGCGTCAACGGCGCACTCTGGTTGTAGAAGAAGTCGATCCGGTCGAGGTTGAAGATGTCGACCGTGCCGGAGCGGTAGTGCGCGACGCGATCCTCGTTCTCGCGGCGCAGGCCGAGATCCGGGCCGAGCTCGTTGCCGGCCGCGTTCCCGCCGCCCTCGCCGCGGGTCACCATGATCACGCCGCACTTCACGCCGTACAGCTGATGCCACACACCACACGGCCCGATGAAACTCGTGTCGTCGTCGGGATGGGCCCACTCCCCCATCACGTCGATCTTGGTCCGCGCGTCGGCGACGTACTGATGCGGTTGCGCAACAGCCGGCACCGGGAGAACGGCCAGCAGGACAAGAACCACAAACCCCACGAATCGCTTCACGTGCACACTCCAAAGGCGGCGGAGGCACCAGCAACACCAGTCCTACGTCCGCGAAGGCGGACCGCGCAACAGATAACCGCGCGCCTTGGTACTGCGGTCCGTCGTCTCGCCGCCTGCACGACCGCCCCCAGGCAGGCAGCCTGGGGGCGGTCGAGTGCGTCAGTTCAAGTGGATCGAGCAGAGGTTGATCGGCACGACGAAGTCCTCGGTCTGTAGTGACGTGAAGTGCTTCTGGTTGACGCAGGCGTCGCTGCCCTGGCCGGCGTACCAGAAGTAGCCCGAGGATTCGGGGCCGGCGAGGAAGTGGACGATGTCGATGTCGGTGTCCACCTGGTCGCCGTGGCCCTCCCAGCAGACCCAGTCGTGCCCGAGGTCCGTCTCGTACTCGAAGCCGATCGACGACCGTGCGCCGCCACAGCTTCCGGGATGCAGTCCTCCGCTCGACGCGGCCATCGCGGGGCTCGCCAGGCTCGCGCACCCCAGCGCGCCGACGGCCACCGCGGTGCTCAGAATTCGATGTGCTCTCATCTTGCCCTCCTTGGCTGTCGTGAATGACTCGGGCGGATACCGAGGAAGCTAGGAGGGCGCGCTGACCGCTCGCCGACAGTGCGCTTACAGTCAGGTTTCTGCGTGCCAGGTCTGCCAGAGTTGGCCGTACGGGCCGTTGGCGGTGACCAGGGCCTGGTGGGTGCCTAGTTCGACCAGTTCGCCGGCTTCCATTACTGCTATCCGGTCGGCGTCGTGGGCGGTTTGCAGGCGGTGGGCGATCGCGATCACTGTGCGACCCCGCAGTACGGCGGCCAGGGACTGCTCTGTCCGACGGGCTGTTCTGGGGTCCAGGAGTGAGGTTGCCTCGTCGAGGATCAGCGTGTGGGGGTCGGCGAGGACGACCCGGGCGAGGGAGAGTTGCTGGGCGGCGGCGTCGTCGAGCTCGGTCTCCCGGCCGATCTCGGTGTCCAGTCCCTGAGGCAGATCGTTCCACCAGGTAGCCCCGACTGCGTCGAGTGCGGCGGACAGCTCGTCGTCGGTTGCGGCCGGTTGTGCGATCAGCAGGTTGTCGCGCACGGTGTCGTGGAAGACGTGATGATCCTGGGTGATCAGTACGACGTGTTCGCGCAGCTGGTCGGGTGGCAGGTCGGCGACCGGCGTACCACCGATCGTCACCGACCCGGTGTGCGGACGGTCCAGGCCCGCGAGCAGACGCGCAAGGGTCGACTTGCCGGCTCCGGACGTGCCGACGATGGCCAGGCGCTCTCCGGGCTGCACGACCAGGTCGATTCCATGCAGTACGTCGCGCGCGCCCGTGTAGCTGTAGTGGGCGTTGTCCACGCGGATGCGGTCACCGGCGACGTTCCGGGCAGATGGAGTCAGCTCCGCCTCGGGGATGTCGGCCAGGCCCTCGACGCGTGCGTACGAGGCTCCGGCACCTTGTAGCTGTTCGATCCAGAGCATCAGCGTGTCGAGCGGACCGACAAGTTGGCGCAGGTAGACCGTCGCCGTCACGACGACTCCGAGACTGACCAGGTCGTTCGCGTACAGCGCGCCGCCGACCAGCAGGACGCCCACCACCGGGAGCGCCAGCGAGACTTCCGACCACGGAAAGAGAACCGTCCGCAACCACAGCGCCCGCAGTCGCGCGGAGCGGGCTTGAGTGATCGCGGCTTCGGTCGCCTCCGTCCGGCGGTGCTCGAGCCCGAGCAGTTCGACCGTACGGGCGCCCTTCGCAGTACTGGCGACGACATCGGCCATCTCTGCGCCGGTCGCCGCAACCGCCAGGTACGCCGGCCGCGCCCGACGTACGTACCACCGCACCGCCGCTCCGACGCCGAGCAAGCACACCAGCCCGCAGAGCCCAAGACGCAGATCAAGGAACAGCACAGCGACGATGAGAAAGAGCGCATGGACAATGGCGATGAGGACCTCGGGTACGGCGGATCGCAGCGTGAACGCCACGAGCGAGGCGTCGGTGCTTCCGCGCGAAATCAGGTCACCGGCGGGAAGGTGGTCCGCCACCCGCGGGGGCAGCGCCAGGGTCCGCTGCAAGAAGCGCTCCCGAACCCGTGCCGCCGTACGTTCGCCGAACCGGTAGCCGATCTTGAGCGCCCACCACGCGAGCACCGACTGTACGACGGTGAACAGCAGCGCGCCGAACGCAAGCCGATCCACCGCGCCGAGCACGTCCCCGGAGCCGGCCCGGATCGTGTCGATGATTCGGCCGAGCAACCACGGACCCACCAGACCTGCCGCGGCGGCGAGCCCGTTGACCAGGACGACCCCGGCCACAGCGCCACGATCCGCGCCCAGGTCGCGGATCGCCGCGGCGCGCACTTCGGCTGGGCTCGCAACCGGCATCTGCGGACTCATGTGGCCTCACCCTGAGCACGGGAGACAAGGTCGCGGTAGAAGGAGTCGCTGCGCAGGAGTTCCGCGTGCGTCCCGGCCGCCGACACCTTGCCGTCGACCAGAACGATGACCTCGTCAGCGCGGTCCAGTACGAGCGGCGACGTCGTCGTGATCACCGTTGTCGTGTCGCGCCGGGTTTCGCGGATCCGGTCGATCATGGCCGCTTCGGTGTTCGCGTCGACCGCGGACGTCGGTTCGACGGCGAGCAGGACGTCGGGGGTCGAATAGACCGCGCGGGCGAGCCGGATCCGTTGCCGTTGGCCGCCGGACAGATCACTGCCACCGGCGGCGATCCGCGCGTCCAGACCACCGGGCAGCGCCTCCACGACATCCTCGGCCACCGCGACGCGAAGAGCCGCGCGGATCCGCTTGTCGTCGGGCTCGAGTCGCCCCGCCACAACGTCACGAACCGTACCCGCGAACACCTCGGCGTCGTTGTCGGCGACAACCAACCGGCGCCTGAACTCCTCGCGGGCAGGCTCGTCGATGCCCACGGTCGCTCGAGTGCTCACTTGCCCGAGCCGATCGATCACCGCGATCGCCTCCGCCGGCCGCGCAGCGACCAACGCGGTCAGCACACCGGGCCGGACGATCACGCCCGACTCGAGGTCGGCCAACGGCCCGGACACGGAAACGTCGTTGCCGCGAGCAACTGGAAGATTGAGCAGGTCGACGATTCGTTGCCCCGCCACCCGAGCGCGAGCGATGTCCCCGCCACCCTCGATGAAGAACGACACCGGTACGACGAGAACGGCGACGTACCCGTAGACGGCGACGACATCGCCGATCGTGATCGCTCCGGTGGCGGCCATCCGCGCCGACAACCACACCACGACGGCAAGGAACAGTGCCGGCAGGCCGGCCGACAACGCGCCGACCCAACTGCTCGGCCCGGCGACCCGGTATCCCTGTCGTACCAGTCCTTGCGACTGCCGTTCGTACCGATCGGCGACAAAACGCTTGCCACCAAGGCCGTTCAGGACCCGGAGCCCAGCCAGTACGTCGACCAGACGGATCGTCAACCGGCCCTGGTGGACACGGTAGTCGCCACCAGTACGTTCGATGCGCTGCAGGAACGGGCCTACTGCGATGGCAAGTAGTGGGACTCCAGCCAGGACCACCCCGGCAAGTAGCGGGGAGATGGTGAACAGCACCACCGCGACAACGGCGTACGCGATGACCGCGCCGACGCCGGGACCGGTCACAGTCAGGGCCATCGCGACCGTGTACACGTCGGCGATGCCGACCGTCACGACCTCGCCGGCGCTGACACGCCTCGCCAAGGAAGCCCCCAAGCGGGAGGTGTGCCAGACAGTGGCGCGGACGGCGCGGAAGGATGCGTCCATCCGGATCTTGGTCATCGTCCGATGCCGGGCGATGCCTAGCAGCGCGTTGAGCACGCTGACTGCGAGCAAGACAAGAGCCCATTCGACGAGGGCGGCGTTGTCGCCTGCGACGAGTCCGTCATCGACGGCACGGGACAGCACCCACGGCGGCACAGTCAGGCCGACAGTCCAGCAGGTGCCCAGCGCCGCGCCCAACGCGATCCTTCGCGCCTGCGAACGAGTCAGCCAGTACAGGAAGCGCATCGGACCGGTCAGATCGGTCGCGTCCGGCGGGACCCAGGTCTCGTTCATCTTGTCCAGCCACAGACGAACGCCGGCCCCTCGCCGTCGCGCACCGTCGCTGGCCATGCCCAGATCCTTCCAGCAATACTGGCCCACCCACCCCTTTGTGATCGGATTCACAAGGGTGGATCTACCCCAGCAGATACCGCGTGGCTTCTGGGAGAGCGGATGCGACCGACAGTGCGGTGATCGGGCCCGACGAGGAGGCGAGGTTGGCGGCGGCGGCATGGAGGTAAGCGCCGAGGCTGGCTGCGTCCAGTGGGGTCAGACCGCCGGCCAGGAGGGAGCCGCAGAGGCCGGCCAGGACGTCGCCGGCGCCAGCGGTGGCCAGCCAGGGGGTCGCGTTGGCGTTGACGCGGACCTGGCCGTCGGGGGCTGCGATCACGGTGGTCGCACCCTTGAGCAGGACGGTTACGTCGAAGCGTTCGGCAGCCAGGCGGGCGTGCTTCAGGCGTTCGGCCTCGACGGTTGCGCGGTCGACGTCCAGGAGGCGGGCGAGTTCGCCGGCGTGCGGAGTGGCGAGTACGTCGACGTGGTCGCCGGTGTCGTCCAGGGCCTTCAGGCCGTCCGCGTCCAGGACCACGGGCTCCTCGGCGTCGAGCAGTTCGCGGATGCGCGGGATGTCGAGCTCGTCGCCCAGGCCGGAACCGATCGTCCAGGCCTGCACGCGGCCGTCGCCGGCGACGATCTCGGGATGTGCGGCGCGAACAGCCTCCGCGACGGCATCCGGTCCGACATACCGGACCATGCCGACCGGTCCGCCGAGGGCGCCGGCGGTCGCGATCACGGCGGCTCCGGGGTACTGCGTCGAGCCGACCATCAGCCCGAGGACGCCGCGGGAGTACTTGTCCGACTCGCCGTGCGGGACGGGGTAGGTGTGACGGATGTCGGGGGCCTGGAGGGACTCGACCTCGGCGGGTGGAAGATCCAGGCCGATCTCGACCAGGTGGACCGGGCCGCAGGCGGTGGCGGCGGGGTCGATGAAGTGGCAGATCTTGTGAGTGCCGAAGGTGACGGTGAGGGCGGCGTGGACGTGAGGCTCGGGCGTCTCGCCGGTGTCGACGTCGACGCCGGAGGGAGTGTCGACGGCAATGATCGGTACGCCGTGATGCTCGGCGAGCTGCACCGCCGCCAGAGCGTCGGGGCGGAGACCCGGACGTCCGCCGATGCCCACAATCCCATCGACGACCACGTCGGCGGTCCGGATGTCGTCGACAGAGCCGGCCCGACCACCGGAGAGCCGAAGCGCTGCGAGCCCGGCTGTGTGGGCCTTGTCGGAGAGGAGGACGGCGGTGACCTGGGCACCGCGTCTTGCCAGGCGGGCGCCGGCGTACAGGGCGTCGCCGCCGTTGTCGCCGGAGCCGATCAGCAGGACCACACGGGCGCCGTACGTGCCGCCGAGAAAGTTGCTGATGGCAACTGCCAGGCCGGTGGCGGCGCGTTGCATCAGGGTGCCTTCGGGCAGGCGGGCCATCAGGTCGGCCTCGGCGGCGCGGACCTGTTCGACGGTGTGCGCGCTGCGCATGGTCAGCCCTCCAGGATGACCACGGCCGAGGCGATGCCCGCGTCGTGGCTGAGCGACAGATGCAGGTTCTGTACGCCGAGCCGCGACGCCTGCGCCGCCACGGTCCCGCTGATCTCCAGCCACGGCCGGCCGGTCTCGTCGGTCTGTACTTCGGCGTCGTGCCAGTGCATGCCCGCGGGAGCGCCGAGCGCCTTGGCCAACGCTTCCTTGGCCGCGAACCGAGCCGCCAGCGAGGCCGGCGGTTTCACCGCCTCGAGCGGCGTGAACACCCGCTCCCGCAAACTCGGCGTCCGCTCCAGCGTCCGCATGAACCGATCCACGTCGACCACATCGATTCCCACGCCGACGATCATGCGGGCCAGCCTAGCCGCCCCACCTCCCCCACCGCGTGCCCCGTGCGCCTCACCTCTCAAATGGACGAGGACGGCGGGGGCGGGGCGGCCGGGGGTGAGAGGGGCGTCAGGTGTGGGGTTGCGCGGTGGAGTGGCGGACTCTCATGTCCACGGCCAGGTCCAGGCGGAGGGCGGTCGGGGTGCGGCCGCGGGAGAGGTCCAGGACCACGCGGGCAGCGAGCTCGGCCATCTGGTGGAGGGGTTGGTGGACGGTCGTGAGCGCTGGGGTGACCCACTGGGCGACGGGCAGGTCGTCATAGCCGACGACGGACAGGTCGTGGGGAATGTCCAGGCCCAGCTCGCGGGCCGCCTGGTAGACGCCGAGGGCCTGCATGTCGCTGCCGGCGAAGATCGCGGTGGGGCGGTCCGGCCGGCTCAGCAGCGCGAGCGCCTCGCGATGCGCGCCGCCGACCTCGAAGTCGCCGTACCGGATCAGGTCCGGATCCACCTCGATGCCGGTGGAGCGCAGCGCATCGGTGTAGCCGTCCACGCGCTGCCGCGAGCAGAGCGTCTCGACCGGCCCGCCGATCATCGCGATCCGGGTGTGGCCGAGCGTGCGTAGATGGGTCGTCGCCATCCGCCCGCCGTTCCAGTTCGCCGAGCCGATCGACGGTACGTCGTCACCCACGTCGCCGACCGGATCGACCACCACGAACGGGATCCGCCGCGCCTCCAGCTGCGCGCGCTGATCCGTGTCGAGGTCCGAGAACACCATGATCACGCCCAGCGGCCGCCGGTTCAGCACCGACTCGATCCACTCCTGCCGGGGGCGCAGCGCTCCGCCGCATTCGGACAGCACCAGCTCCACGCCCTCGGCCCGGGCGACCTCCTCGACGCCGCGGATCAGCTCCATCGCCCACTCGCCGCCGAGCTGGTTGAACACCAGGTCGATCATCGGGCTGGCCGCCGTACCCGGGCTCCGCCGCCGGTACCCGTACTCCTGGATCAGGCTCTCGATCCGGGCCCGGGTCGCCTCTGCCACATCGGCGCGACCGTTCAGCACCTTGGAGACGGTCGGCACCGACACCCCGGCCTGTTCCGCAATTTTCGCAATGGTCGGCCGCTCGCTCACCACGCCTCCCGGTTCGAAACTTTCGAGCCAGCCTACCTGTGGATTGTGCGGCCTTGGGCATCCGGTATGCCGCTGAGCCGGTAGAAGAACGTGTTGACCTGATCGCGCCACTCCCGCGCGTTCGCCAGTTGCGCCTCGAACCGGGCCGTGAGGTTCTCGCGCACCACCGGCTCGAACCGCTCAGCGATCACCCGCCAGCGCGCGACCATCGCCTGCACCTCGGCGTACCCCTGGAAGTGCGTGTCGTAGATGTGCTGCAACACCGTGCTGCCGCTGTGCAGCACATGGTCATAGGGCACATGGTGGAAGAACAGCAGCAGCTCGTCCGGACAGGTGCTGACGTCCTCGTACCGGCCGGCGAGCGGCTCCGGGTACTGCCCGGTGAATCCGGACCCGGTCTTCACGGTCCGGTCCACGCCGACGCCGTACCGGTCCGCGAAGTGGTACGTCCCGCGCGCCGAGTACTCGTACCCGTTGACGCTCGGCCCATAGTGCGTCCGCGGCGTCACCATGAATCCGACACCCAGCGGCGCTGTGTACCGCTCGTACGTCCGCCACGAGCCGGCCATGATCGTGACCAGCTCGCTGCGGGTCCGGTCGTCCATCGCGAACGTCGCCGCGGCCCATTCGTGCAGCAGGCTGACCGGATCCGCGGCCGGCTCCCACGCCAGCCGGCCGAAGGCGTAGAGATTGCTCTGGGCAAGCTTGTGTCCGGTCCAATTGTCGTCGTCGCCAACGTTGGACATGGCAACGATCGCGCCGATGCGGTCGGCAACCGTCGTACCGCCGCCGCCGGTGGTGTCGAACTGCAGGATCTCCCGCCACCAGGGCCCGAGATAGCACAGGTCCTGCTGCTGACCGGAGTACTCCTGCGTAACTTGCAGCTCGAGAGCGAACGTCGTCTCCTGCAACTCGCCGAGCACCGGCGACATCGCCTCGCGGACCTGGAAGTCCGTCGGTCCGTGCTTGACCTGCAGTACGACGTTCTCCTCGAACCGCCCGTCGAGCGGGATCAGCTGGTCGTACGCCGCCCGCGCGCGATCCGCACCGCGATCACGCCAGTCGTGGTTCTGCTCGTCGCCGGAACACCGCCAGAACACCGTCCCGCCGTACGGCGCGACCGCCCGCGCGAGCAGGTTGGCACCCTCGGCATCCCGGCCCGCGCGCACGACGAGGCCGCCGCAATCGGGTACGGCGTCGTACACGCGGCTGATCGTGGCGGACCACCAGCGGGCGACCCGCTCGTCGGACGGATCGTCGGCGAACTCGACCGCGAGGCTGACCGCGATCCCGTACTCGCGGAACACCGCCGCCAGCCGGGCCACCTCGGGCAGGTCGGCGTTGGCGAGCGCGACGGCGTTGATCCCGATCGAGGCCAGCAGGCGCGCGTACGCACGGACCCTGGTGAGGTCGGGCAGCACCCGGCCGTCGCGGAAGAATATCGATCGACCTGAGTACCCGCGCTCGACCACGCCGGTCAGTTGGTCACCGTGGTCCAGCATCCGGATCGGGACCGCCGGCTGCTCGACGACGGTGAAGTCGCCGCTCATCCACTCGAAGTACCGGAGCAGGTAGAAGTAGCCGTAGAGCAGTCCGTGGCCGCCCTCGGCCGCGACGACGAGATCGTTGCCGCGTCGAACCACCACGAACCCTTCGAGGCCGAGGCCGTGCTCGGGCACCGCCGCCTCGACCTCACGCCACAACGGGGTTTCCCGGACCCGGGTCAGGATGCACACGGCAACTTGTACGTCCGTGCGCACGCGCCGGGTCTGCCGGAGTTCGGCACGGATCGTCTGAGCGAGCGCCCCGGAGGCATGCACCGTCACCTCGGGCAGCCGCTGGAAACCGAGCCAGGCGGGATCAACGGTCATCGGATGGTGATCCTTACACACCAGGCGGTCACCGAAAGTTTCGGCGTCGTGGCTCAGTTGAGACGAAGGCCACGTCGGCCCGATGTGGGTGCGATCCCCGCCGGTGGGAAGAATGGGCCACATGCTGCAGCCGTCGCGGGAGGTGACTCCCTATACCGAGCTCGACCGGGCCACCTGGGCGCAACTGGCCGAGACCACGGTCTCACCGCTGACGGCGGACGAGGTGGAGCGGCTGCGCGGTCTCGGCGACGAGATCGACATGGACGAGGTCCGCGAGGTGTACCTGCCGCTGTCGCGGATCCTGTCGCTGTACGTCCGGCACGCCCGCGCGCTGCACGCCGATACCGAGAGCTTCCTCGGCCAGCCGGCCGCGACCCGCACCCCGTTCGTGATCGGCATCGGCGGGTCGGTTGCCGTCGGCAAGTCCACGACCGCCCGTCTGCTGCGCGAACTGCTCGCCCGCTGGCCGGAGCACCCACGGGTCGCGCTCGTCACCACCGACGGATTCCTCTGGCCGAACGCCGAGCTCGAGCGCCGGAACCTGATGCAGCGCAAGGGTTTCCCGGAGTCGTACGACCGCAAGGCCCTGCTCCGGTTCGTGGTCGAGGTGAAGTCGGGCATCGACGCGGTCGAGGCGCCGGTCTACTCGCACCTCCACTACGACCGGATGCCCGGCGTACGGACGACGGTCGAGCAGCCGGACATCCTGCTGCTCGAGGGCCTGAACGTCCTGCAGCCGGCGCCGCGGCACGCGGACGGCAAGAGCGGCCTCGCGGTCAGCGACTTCTTCGACTTCTCGGTGTACGTCGACGCCGCGGCCGACGACGTCCGCTCGTGGTACGTGGCGCGCTTCCTCAAGCTGTGGGAGACGGCGTTCCGCAACCCCGAGTCGTACTTCGTCCGCTACGGCGAGCTGAGCCGCGAGGAAGCGATCAAGAAGGCCGAGTCGCTGTGGGACGGCATCAACGGCCCGAACCTGCGCGAGAACATCCTCCCGACGCGCTCCCGCGCAACTCTGGTCCTCCGCAAGGGCCCCGACCACGCCGTCCGCTGGGTCAGACTGCGCAAGCTCTGATCGCAGGCACGACGGCTGCCGCGACGACCGCCGCTGTCAGCGCGAAGGCGACCTGGAAACCGACCCCGCCGACCACCGCGCCGAAGATCATCGCGCCGGCACCCCAGCCGCCGTCGTACGCCAGGTTCCACAGCGCGCTGACCTGGCCGTAGCGGGAGCGATCCACGCGGTTGTACATCAGGGTCAGGGTGAGGTTCTGCGCGGCGCCGAAGCCGATGCCGAAGCAGGTCGAGCCGACCAGGATCGCGACGGCGCTGGGCAGGAAGACGAGCGAACCAGCACCCGCGGCGGCGAGGACGAGCGCGGGCGCCAGGAGCTTGGCAGGACCCACGCGGTCGGCGTAGCGACCTGCCAGCCAGCGGGCGATCGGCGCTCCGATCGCCTGCAGCAGAAGGGCTGTGGCGACAAGGGAATGTTTGTCACCGGCAACGGCCAGCGGCAGGAAGGTGACGCTGATGCCCGCAGCAACAGTCACTGCGGCGAAGATCAGAGTAGGGGTCAGAAGCCCGCTGGGCCGTACGCCGCCCAGCACCTTCACGTGCTGCTCCTCGGTGCTCGCCTTACCCGGCAGACCGACCAAGGCGAGGAGGCCGGCGAGCGAGGCGACCGCAGCCAGGACGAACAGTGCGCCGAAGCCGATCACGTTGGTCAGGTACACGCCGAGCGGGAGGCCGATGACCGCGGGTACGCCGACAGCCACGCCGTACACACCGAGGGCTTCACCGCGGCGGGTGGACGGGGTGAGTTCGGCGACCAGCACGACCGCGCCGACGACCAGGATCGCCAGGCCGGCGCCGCGCACGATGCAGACGCCGAGCACGACCGGCAGCGCCGCGGAGGCGAGCAGGACCAGCGAGGGTGCGCCGAGCAGCACGAGACCGAGCCCGAGGACGACCTGATAGCCCCAGCGAGCCAGCATCCGAGGCACCAGCAACTCGACCCCTACCGCGGAGAACATCATCGCGGCGGTCGACAGCCCGGCGCCCATCCCACCGGAGCCGTTGGCGGCCAGGTAGAGCGGCACGACCGAGGTCAGCAGATACATGCTCAACCCCGACCCGAACACCATCGCCAGCAACCGCACGAACTGGCTGTTCAGCAAGCGTCCGTGACTGGCTACCTGGACTGTGGGGATCTCACACGCGGCGGTCATATCTCGAAGTTAGTGCGATACCGGTACGAGCCACAGATCCAGTTTCCAGGCGGTCGAGAGGACCAATTACAGGAGGTGTGTCAGTTTGTCGACAAAGGTTCCTGAGGCGACGTCTGCCGGTCGGGATACCTTCGACCAGTGGGCGGTTCTGTACATGTCTGGGTCGCGCCCGCTGGCGCCGAGCCGCGTGCGGCGGCTCACAGGCTGCTGCTCGATCTGGCGGGCACGTTGGTCGACAAGCCCGTCCTCCACCACGACGAGACCGGGCGACCACACGTGCCGGGGCTGGCGGTGAGCATCAGCCACAGCCATCACCTGGTCGTCGTCGCAGCGTCGGACGACGGTCCGGTCGGCGTGGATCTCGAGGAGGTTTACCCGCGGGACGTGCAGCGGTTGGCCCAGCGCCGGTTCAGCTCGGAGGAGCTGGCGTGGACGAAACAGCAGCCCGATGGACTGGTCGCGTTCCTTGAGCTGTGGACGGCAAAAGAAGCAGTCGGAAAGGCCCGCGGGCTCGGGTTGAGGCAGTCCGGGCTACGGCGCGCAATGCCGCTCGGTGGTGGCGTCGTGGAATCCGACCCGGAGCTTCTCGTCACATACGTGCCGTGGAGGGGCGCCGTGCTCGCCGTCGTAGCGCCCGTCGGGCTGACCGAGATCGTCGTACGTCACGACACCTCTCTACGCTGACCGTCACCGACTCTTGACCCACCGTGCGCGCGTGGGTAACTTTCGCGTCGCGGGGGAGTATCTGTAATTCAATTACCGTGACGTTCGCCCCTGCCCGCCGGACCGATTTGGTGACGCCCATGGAACTGACCCGCCGACAGACCCTCGGACTCGCGGCGGCAGCCGTCGCGGGGACGACGGTTGCCGCTACCACGACCGCTGACGCCACCCCGGACCGCTGGGTCCGCGACACCCTGCGCCGGATGACGCTCGAGCAGAAAGTCGGCCAGCTCTTCGTCT
This sequence comes from Kribbella sp. NPDC051586, assembly GCF_044453965.1. Classification (NCBI taxonomy): domain Bacteria; kingdom Bacillati; phylum Actinomycetota; class Actinomycetes; order Propionibacteriales; family Kribbellaceae; genus Kribbella; species Kribbella sp. NPDC051586. The sequence goes on from NZ_JBITDF010000001.1 coordinate 203,940, forward strand.
GCTACGCCTACGGGCCCGCCGCCGACACCGCCGACGCCCGCAACACCAGCCTGTACGGCGTGGCCACGCCGGCCGAGGTGGTCGCCAAGTTCAACCTCGGCGGCGTCATCTACTTCACCTGGACCGACTCGACGAAGGACCCGCAGCAGATCGCCCGCCTGTCGAACGGTCTGCAGGAGGCGTCGCTCACCAACACCGGCATCCCGCTGCAGATCGGCACCGACCAGGAGTACGGCTCGGTGGTCCGGGTCGGACCGCCCGCGACCCAGTTCCCCGGCGGGATGGCGCTCGGCGCGACCCGCTCGGCGGCGTACGCGCGCTCGGCCGGGGCGATCGCCGGCCGCGAGCTCAAGGCGCTCGGCATCACCACCGATTTCGCGCCGGACGCCGACGTCAACGTGAACCCGCTGAACCCGGTCATCGGTGTCCGCTCGGTCTCGTCCGACCCGGCCCTGGTCGCCGAGCTCGTCGCCGCCCAGGTGAAGGGCTACCAGCGCGACGGCGGGGTCGTCTCGACCGCGAAGCACTTCCCCGGCCACGGCGACACCGCGACCGACAGCCACACCGGCATCCCGGTGATCGGCCACACCCTCGACGAGTGGACCCGGATCGACCTGCCGCCGTTCCAGGCCGCGATCCGGGCCGGCATCCAGTCGATCATGACCGCGCACATCGTCGTGCCCGCGCTCGACCCGTCCGGCGACCCGGCGACGTTGAGCCGGCCGATCCTGACCGGGATCCTGCGCGAGCAGCTCCGCTTCGACGGCGTGGTGATCACCGACTCGCTGGGGATGCAGGGCGTCCGGGACAAGTACGGCGACGCCGAGATCCCGCTCCGGGCGATCGAGGCCGGCGTCGACCAGCTGCTGATGCCCGTCGACCCCGGCCTCGCGTACAACTCGGTGCTCGACGCGGTCCGCAGCGGCCGGATCAGCGAGTCGCGGATCGACGAGAGCGTCGGACGCATCCTGACCCTGAAGCGCGGCACCGGTCTGGTCGACCACCCGTACGTCGACCTGGCCCGCGTCGCGAAGATCGTCGGTACGCCGGCCAACTACGCGGAGGCGCAGCGCATCGCGGACCGCAGTACGACGCTCCTCCGCGACGACGCCGCCCTGCTGCCGCTCTCCCCCGCGCCGCGAACCATCCTGGTCACCGGCTACAGCCCCACGAACCTCGCGGCCGCGCTCCAGGCGCGCGGCGCCACCGCGGTTGTGAAGGACACCGGCACGACGCCGACCGACGCGAAGATCGCCGACGCGGTGGCCGCCGTCGCGGATCTCACGGTGGTGCTGACCAACAAGGCGTGGGACACCGAGGTCACCGACAAGCAGGCCAAACAGCAGAAACTGGTCAACGCGCTGCTCGCGACAGGCCGGCCGGTGATCGTGGTTCCGGTGCGTGACCCGTACGACGTCGCGTACTTCGACCCGGCGCCGACGACGCTCGTCACGTACGGCAGCACGGCTCCGTCGATGGAAGCGCTGGCCAAGGTCCTGTACGGCGAGATCGCCCCGACGGGGAAGCTCCCGGTGGACATCCCGACCAAGGCAGATCCGGCCAAGGCCATGCATCCGTTCGGTCATGGGCTGACCTTCGACCCCAGGCGGACCCGCCTGACCGTTGCCTCGTACAACATCCACGCGGGCGCCGGCGAGGACAACGTCTTCGACCTGGACCGCACCGCGCAGGCCCTGAAGGCGCTCGATGCCGACGTGATCGGGCTACAGGAGGTCGACGTCCACTGGGACGTCCGTAGCCAATGGCTGGACACTCTGTCGGAGCTCGCGACCAAGCTCGGCATGCACTCGGCGTTCGCGCCGATCTACGACCTCGACCCGCCGGCCGCCGGTCAGCCGAGGCGTCAGTACGGCGTCGGGCTGCTCTCGCGCTTCCCGCTCATCCGGACCGAGAACCACTCGATCACGCGGCTGTCCACGCAAGACCCGAACCCGGTCCCCGCTCCCGCGCCCGGCTTCCTCGAGGCGGAGGTCGACGTGCGCGGGCGTCGGCTGCACGTCTACTGCACGCACCTCGACTATCGAGCTGACCCGTCGGTCCGGCAGATGCAGGTGGCAGACACTCTCCGGATCCTGGCCCAGGACCGCAAGAAGGATCTGCAGGTCCTCGTCGGTGACCTCAACGCGGAGGCCGACGCGCCGGAGCTGGCCGGGCTGTGGACCCGGCTCACCGACTCGTGGGCCGCGGCCGGCTCGACGACCGGCGGCCCGTACACCTACCCGGCGGTGGCCGCCAACAAGCGGATCGACTTCGTCACGGTGGGCACCGGTCTGACAGTGCGCCACGCCGAGGTGCCCGCCGAAGTACCAGTGGCTCAGGCCGCCAGCGATCACCGTCCGATGATCGCCGACCTCACGTTCCGTCCCTGAGGAGATGTCCATGAAGCGACGTAGTTTGCTCGCCGGCGCCGGTGCGCTGGCCGCCGCCCCGCTGATCGACGTACCGGCCGCCCAGGCCGGCGGGGCCGCACAGCCCGCGTCGGGTCGCAAGGTGATGACCGGCGCCGAGGTGCTGGCCAAGGACGGCTGGCGGGCGCTGGCCGGGCAGAAGGTCGGCGTGATCAGCAACCCGACCGGGATCCTGCCGGACTTCCAGCACATCGTCGACACGATGCACGCCTCCGGGAAGGTGAACATCGCCGCCGTGTTCGGCCCCGAGCACGGCTTCCGCGGCAGCGCGCAGGCCGGCGGGTCGGAGGGCGACCACATCGACCCGCGCACCGGGATCATGGTGTACGACGCCTACGGCGCGAACGCGGACAAGCTGGCCGGTCTCTACACCAAGGCCGGCGTCGAGACCGTCGTCTTCGACATCCAGGACGTCGGCGCCCGCTTCTACACCTACATCTGGACGATGTTCGAGGCGATGCTGGCCGCGGTCCGCACCGGCGCGAAGTTCGTCGTCCTCGACCGGCCCAACCCGGTCGGCGGCTACGCCCGCGGTCCGATGCTCAAGCCCGGCTACACCTCCGGCGTCGGCAAGAAGGAGATCGTCCAGCAGCACGGCATGACCGTCGGCGAGCTGGCCCGCATGTTCAACGCGGAGTACCTCCCGCTCGAGCCGAACGGCGGCCGGCTCAAGGAGCTCCAGGTCATCCAGGCGTCGAACTGGAAGCGCGACCAGCTGTACGACGACACCGGGCTGACCTGGGTGATGCCCAGCCCGAACATGCCGACCCCGGACACCGCGCTGGTGTACCCGGGCCTGTGCCTGTTCGAAGCGACCAACATGTCCGAGGGCCGCGGTACGACGCGACCGTTCGAGCTGATCGGCGCGCCGTACGTCGACTACAAGTGGGCCGAGGCGCTGCAGACCAAGAACATCCCGGGCGTGGCGTTCCGGGAGGCGTACTTCACGCCGACGATCAGCAAGAACGCGAACGTGCTCTGCGGCGGCGTCCAGGTGCAGATCACCGACCCGCACCGGATCGAGGCGATCACCGCGGCGACGCACATGATCGTCGAGGCCCGTAAGCTCTACCCGGAATTCACCTGGCGGGAGGAGACCCCACCCGGCCGGTGGATCGATCTGCTCACCGGATCGGACCGGTTCCGGACCATGCTTTTGGCGGATGCGACCGCCGAGGAGATCGTGGCAGCCTGGAAGTCCGAGACCGACGCCTGGACGGCCCGCCGGGCGAAGTACCTTCTGTACAAGGGCGCGCACCGATGAAACGGCTCGCTGCGCTCACGATAGCTTCGGCGGTGATGCTGACGATGGGAACGCCTGCGGTTGCTGGCGGCAACAATTCGGGCCGGTTCGACCACCCGTACGACGGATACGCGCCGAAGTCCACGCTGCTGCGCGACTCGACCCCTGCGGCCGCGGGCCTGGACCCGGCGCCGATCGACGCGGCCCTGACCCAGGTGGCCGGCTGGACGCAACCGAGCGGGACGACGAAGCCGTTGTACGCCGGCGCGGTCACGCTGCTCGGCCACGACGGGAAGGTCGTCACCCGGACGGCCACGGGGATGGCGCTGAAGTACGCCGACGGCGCCGGGACCGAGTTGCCGCCGGACCAGCAGATCCCGATGCGGACCGACACGATCTTCGACCTGGCGTCGGTGTCCAAGCTGTTCACGTCGATCGTGGTGATGCAGCTGGTCGAGAAGGGCAAGGTCGACCTGGACGCGCCGATCGCGACGTACGTCCCGGAGTTCGCGGAGAACGGCAAGGAGGCCGTGACCGTCCGCATGGCGCTTACGCACACCAGCGGATTCCCGTCCTGGCTGCCGCTGTGGAGCTCGCAGCCGGACCCGGCCTCCCGCCTGCACATGGCGCTGACCGCGAAGCTGCAGAACCCGCCCGGCAGCACCTACCTCTACAGCGACCTGAACCTGATCTCGCTCGGCGAGGTCGCGCACCGGGTGACCGGCAAGACGCTCGACAAGCTGGTCGCCGACGGCATCACCAAGCCGCTGCGGATGCGCGACACCGGCTACAACCCGGACCCGAAGAAGAAGCCGCGGATCGCCGCCACGGAGTACCAGACCTCGCCGCCGCGCGGCATGGTCTGGGGCGAGGTGCACGACGAGAACGCCTGGTCGCTGGGCGGCGTCGCCGGCCACGCGGGCGTTTTCAGTACTGCGGACGACCTCGCCGTACTGGCGCAGACCTTCCTGAACGGCGGCAGCTACCGCGGCGCCCGGATCCTCAAGGAATCCTCGGTCACCGCGATGATCACGAACTTCAACCAGGCCTTCCCGGGCAACGACCACGGCCTCGGCTTCGAGCTCAACCAGCGTTGGTACATGGGCGGTCTGTCCGGCCCACGGACGGCCGGCCACACCGGGTACACCGGCACCTCGATCGTGATCGACTTCGACTCCCGGTCGTTCGCGATCCTGCTGACGAACCGGGTCCACCCGAGCCGCGACTGGGGCAGCAACAACCCGGCCCGGCGGGCCGTCACCCAGGCGCTCGCGCTGGCGCTCGGCGTCGGCCCGCGCCACGGCAAGGACGCCTGGTTCTCCGGTACGACGGACAACGCGACCACGACGCTGTCCACCAAGGTCGCCGTACCGGCGGGCGGAGCCAAGCTGGCCTTCGACCTGTTCGTCGACACCGAGGACACGGATCTGCTGTATCTGGAGACTTCCGCCGATGGGACGACCTGGACGAAAGTTCCGTTCTCGGTGCGGGACCGCGGCTCGGTGACCGACACCGACGGCTCCATCAGCGGCTCCGGCGACCGGCATTGGCATCAGGTCACCGCTGAGCTGGGTGCGGGCGATCAGACGATCCGCTGGCGGTACACGACCGACCCGCTGTACCAGGGCCGCGGTGTCTACGTCGACGGTGTGAAGATCACGAGCGGGACTGGTGTTCTTCTCGACGGCGAACGAACGCCTGAATCATTTACCGCAACAGGTTGGAGACTTTCGCGTCGGTGACCCCACTTCGTGCATAGTCGCCGTACCGTGGCTGTCATGAATTCAACAACCTCTCCAGAACCCACGGGGCCGCTGCTGGTCCGGGTCCGCGCGGTGATGCCCGCGCTGGCGCCGGCCGAGCAGCGGGTGGCGAACGCGGTCCTCGCCGACCCGGGCGGAGTGGCCGCGATGACGATCTCCGAACTGGCCGAGGTGGCCTCCACCTCGGAGACCACGGTCATCCGGTTCTGCAAGCAGATCGGCGTCCCCGGCTACCCGCAGCTCCGCCTGCAACTGGCGGCCCAGTCTGCGCAGGAGAGCATCCGCCCGGAGGTGGGCGGCGACATCGAGCCCGGTGACTCGCTGGCCGACGTTGTCAGCAAGGTCGCGTTCGCCGACGAGCGGGCGGTCCGCGAGACCGCGCAGCAGGTCGACGTGAACGCCCTGGCCAAGGTGGTCGATGCCGTCGTGAAGGCGCCGCGGGTCGATCTGTACGGTTTCGCCGCGAGCGCGTTCGTGGCCCTCGACCTGCAGCAGAAGCTGCACCGGATCCGCCGCGTGGCGTTCGCCTGGTCCGACGTGCACATCGCGCTGACCAGCGCCGCGCTGCTCGGTGAGGGCGACGTCGCGATCGGCATCTCGCACACCGGCACCACGGTCGAGGTCGTCGAGGCGCTCGAGGAGGCGGCCAAGCACGGCGCCACCACGGTCGCGGTGACGAACTTCCCGCGCTCGCCGCTGGCCCGGACGGCGGATCTCGTCCTGACCACGGCCGCCCGCGAGACGACGTACCGCTCGGGAGCGATGGCGAGCCGGATCGCGCAACTGACAGTGATCGACTGCCTGTTCATCGGGGTCGCTCAGCAGGTGCTGCCGGACGCCCGGAAGGCGCTCGAGGAGACCGCCAGCGCGGTCCGCGGGCACCGGCTCAAAGGTTCCGAGTGACGTCAACCCTTTTGTCAAAGATGAACGGAATTGAAAATCCTTCAGTAGAAAACTAACATCAATCCCGTGACCTCACCGACCGAGCAGCGCAACCCGAGGACGCTCGCCATCGATGCGGTGGGCACGTCCGAGATCCTCCAGATGCTGAACAACGAGGACGCCCGCGTCGCGGGCGCCGTCAGCGCAGTGATCCCGGAGCTGACCAAGGCCGTGGACGCCGCCGTCGAGGCGGTCCGCGGCGGTGGCCGGGTGCACTACTTCGGCGCCGGAACGTCGGGACGCCTGGCGGTCCTGGACGCCGCCGAGCTGCTGCCCACGTTCCATGTGCCGGACGGTCTGGTGGTCGCCCACCATGCCGGCGGGATGGAGGCGCTGCTGCGCGCGGTCGAGAACGTCGAGGACTCCGAGGAGGGCGGCGCGCTGGACGCGGCCGCTGTCACCGGCCAGGACCTCGTCGTCGGCCTCGCCGCTTCCGGAAGCACGCCGTACGTCGCCGGCGCCTTGAAGGCCGCCCGGGCGGCCGGGGCGACCACCGTGCTGGTCACGTCGAACCCGGACGCCCCGCTGGCGCCGCTGGCCGACGTGGTGATCGCGGCGGACACCGGCCCCGAGGTGATCGCGGGCTCGACCCGGCTGAAGGCCGGCACCGCGCAGAAGATGATCCTGAACGCGTTCTCCACGACGCTGATGATCAAGCTCGGCCGCACCTGGTCCAACCTGATGGTCGACCTGGTCGCGACCAACAACAAGCTCCGCGGCCGGATGCTCCGCATCCTCGCCGAGGCGACCGGCGCCGACGAGGCCGCCTGCGAGACCGCCCTGGCCGAGGCCGACGGCGAGCTCAAGCCCGCCTTGGTCCATCTCCTCACCGGATCACCCGTCGGGGAGGCCCGGGCCGCTCTGGAGGCCGCTCACGGCCGCGTGGCGACCGCTCTAGCGGAGCTCCGCAACCCCATCTGACCGCTGCACCGGCGGGTGGACGACGAGGGTCGCCACGATCAGCGCCATGAACACCGCGGTGAGGGCGAACGGGACGGGGATCAGCGGATCCAGCAGGACGAGCACGGCACCCAGCGGTACGACGACGTTGACGGTCCGATCGGCGTTGTCGCGGATCGCGATCCACCAGATGCTGAGGACGAAGATCGCGATCGGGATCGTCACCGTGTAGGACGCGGCGATGTCGCTCAGCTCGGTGTGGTGCGTGATGCTGTCGATCTCGACCTCGATTCCGGCCGAGAACGCACCGGCTGCGGCGAACACGAAGTAGTGCGTGTAGCCGTACCGCAAGGAGCTCGTGAACGACCTGATCGCGGTGTGATGCGGCGGCCAGAAGTAGATCCACCACATTGCCGCGGTGACCACGAGCGTGAGCACCGAGAGCGCGATCAGCGGGCCGAGCGACTCGTGGTCGTGGACGGCCTCGATGATCGCGTTGGCGGACGCGAGCAGGCTCTCGCCGAGCAGGATCAGCGTGAACAGGCCGTACCGCTCGGTGATGTGGTGCGGGTGCCAGGGCGTCGTCCAGCGCCGCTCCGCCACCACCGGTACCGCGAGCTCGGCGAGCACGAAGATGCACCAGGCGACCACCACCACCGGCCCGGACATCACCAGTGTGGTCAGCCAGAGCACCTGCACGACGGCGATCCCACCGGCGTACCGCAGGGTCGCCTGCCGGCTCTCCCCGGTCCGGTGGGACGCCCGCAGCCACTGCGCGATCATCGCGACCCGCATCACGACGTAGCCGAACACCACCACTTTGAAGTCACGGTCGGCGAAGACCTGCTCGATACCTGCGGCGAGCACGAGTACACCGCTCATCTGCAGGATCGTCAGCAGCCGGTACAGCCAGTCGTCGGTGGCGAACGAGGTGGCGAACCAGGTGAAGTTCATCCACGCCCACCAGATCGCGAAGAACACCATCGCGTACGACCCCAGGCCGTCGACGATGTGCTTGTCCGACAGCGCGTGGTGCAACTGGGACGCGGCGACACTCACCGCGACCACGAACACCAGGTCGAAGAACAGTTCGAGCGAGGACGCCGTGCGACCAGGCTCGTGCGGGTCCCTCGGGCGCATGGGGATCAGCCGTGACCGCGTCGTCGTCATGGCCGACAGGCTAAACGGAAATGTCCCGCAGGTTCAGCGCCTGCGGAAGCGATCTTCTGACCAGCACTGGGGACCTTGGACAAGGCATTGCTTGTCCAAGGTCCCCGGAGGCTGTCCGAGGCTAGGGCTCGAGGCCGACGGCCTTCAGCGGGTTGGGCCAGGATTTCAGCGCGGCGTGAAGGGCCGGGTCCTCAGTGGTTGCGAGCGCCTCGTCGTACGCGCCGGTGATGACGTCGGCGATGCGGACGGGCGCTCCGGTGGTGGCGGAGCGTACGGCGGCTTCGACCATGGCGAGGCTTACCACGTTGGAGTGGACTTCGGACTGCGGCGTCGCCGACGTACGGACCGCGTTGACGAACTCGACCAACGAGCCGGCGATCTCCTCGGGCTCGTCGGCCATCACGGCGGGGAGGGGATCGCCGGAGGACAGTTGTGCGACGGGCGGGTTGTCGCCGTCCCAGGTCGCCGTACCGCCTGGGGTGCTGGCTCGCCACAGGCCGTTCCAGGACGTTTCGAGGCCTGACGCGCACCAGCTGCCGACGAAGGAGAAGCGGGTGCCGTCGGCGTACGTGAAGATCGCGGACGCGGCCGCGTTGCCGTCGAACCAGCTCCAGGACGGGTTGTACGAGTCGCAGTACACCGAGACCGGCTCGGCCCCGATCAGCTTGCGGGACAGGTCGAACTGGTGGATCGCCATGTCGACCAGGAGCGGCTCGGCCATCCGCTCCCGGAAGCCGCTGAAGTGCGGGGCCTTGTAGAACTCGCACGACAGCGTGCCGATCGGGCCGAGCTCGGCGAGCTGGCGTTGGAAGGCCGCTACGGCGCGGAAGTAGCGGCGGGACTGCGAGACCATCAGCAGTTTGCCGCTGACTTCGGAAGCCGCGACCATCTGCAGGCACTCGCGGACTGTCTCGGCCAAGGGCTTCTCGCACAGGACCGGGAGGCCGCGAAGCAGTGCGTCGACGCTGACTTTCGGATGCGCTACCGGGACGGTGACGTCGATGAGCGCCTCCGCCTGGCCGGCTAGTTCGTCGATCGAGGTCGCGATGGGGAGGTCGGGGTAGCCGTGTTCGTCGGCGGCCGCGCGCGCCGTCTCGAGGTCGAGGTCGACGAGCCCTACCAGCCGCACATCTGGGTTCGCGGCGATGGTGCGGAGCCAGGCGCGGCCCATGCCGCCGGCGCCGACCTGGAGCAGGCGCAACGGCTCAGGCATCCGCAGGCTCCTCGATCGGGCCGGTGTAGCCGTGACCGTTGAAGAAGTCGTCGGTCTCGTACCGCAGCAAGGTCGGCACCGCCCGCTCCGGCAGGTCGGACTTCGCCCACGCGACCCCGTTCGCGATGACGCGACGGACGTCCTTGTGGTGGTACACCGGGAAGTCCTGGTCACCCGGTGAGAAGTAGAAGATCTTCCCGTGCCCGCGGCGGAACGTGCAGCCGGAGCGGAACACCTCGCCACCGGTGAACGACGACACGAAGATCAGCTCGTCCGGGACCGGGATGTCGAAGAACTCGCCGTACATCTCCTGCTGCTCGATCACGATCGGGTGCGGGACGCCCTGCGCGATCGGGTGCGTCGGGTTGATCGTCCACACCAGCTCACGGTCGCGCTCACTGCGCCAGCGCAGCGTGCACGTGGTCCCCATCAGTTTGCCGAAGATCTTCGACCAGTGACCGGAGTGCAGCACGATGAGGCCCATACCCGACAGCACGTGCTGGTACACGCGGTCGACCACCTTGTCGTCGACCTCTCCGTGTGCGGCATGACCCCACCACACGAGTACGTCGGTCTCGGCCAGCACCTCCTCGGTCAGGCCGTGCTCCGGTTCGTCCAGCGTCGTGGTGGTGACCTTGGCGTCGGTGAGGTTCTCGGCGATCCCGGCCGCGATCGTGGTGTGCATGCCGTCGGGATAGATCTCCCGGACGTGCGGCTCGATCTGCTCGTGCCGGTTCTCGCCCCAGACGAGTACGCGAATCGTCATAGTCTGTCCTTGTTTGTAAGGGTTATTTGACGGCCCCGCCGATGGCGCCGGCGGCGATGTACTTCTGCGCGGCGACCAGCAGCACGATGGCCGGGATCGCCGAGAGCACCGCGGTCGCCATCACCGCGTTCCAGTTCTGCACCTGCGTGCCGAGGTACTGGTAGATCCCGAGCGTCACCGGCCGTATGCCGCCCTTGGTGGTCAGCGTCAGCGCGAACAGGAAGTCGCTCCAGGAAAAGAGGAAACTGAACAGTCCCGCGGTGATGAGAGAGTTCTTGCTGATCGGCAGCACGATCGCCACGAACGCCCAGAACAGCCCGGCGCCGTCCACCCGCGCGGCCTCCACCAGCGACGGCGGCAGCGACATCATGAACGAACGCAGGATCAGGATCGCGAACGGGATCCCGCTGCTGCAGTTCGCCACGATCAGCCCCGGGATCGAGTTCAGCAGCCCGATCCGTTCGTACGCCGTGTACAGCGCGTTCGCGATCACGATCCCCGGGATCATCTGCGAGATCAGGATCGCCAGCAGCCCGATCGACACCCAGCGGGACCTGAACTGCGACAACGCGTAGGCACACGGCGTCGCGATCGCGAGGCTGAGCACGACCGTCCCGGCCGCGATGATCATGCTGGTGACCAGGTTGCCGCCCTGCTCGTCGAGGGCGCGTTTGTAGCCGCCGAACGTCGGGTGCAACGGCAGGAAGCCGGCGGTCAAGGTGTTGCCGGACGGCTGCAGGGACGCGTTGACCATCCAGTAGACCGGGAACAGCATCACGGCCAGGATCACGATCCCGATGACGGTGTACGCCGTACGTCGCATGCTGCCCTCCTACTCGTCGACCGCGCGGCGGGTGCTGCGCAGGTAGAAGATCGCGAACACGAACGAGATCGCGATCAGGATGTTGCTCAACGCGGCGCCCTGCCCGAACTTGAACTCCACGAAGGACTTCTCGTACGACTGGGTCGCGAGCGTCTGGGTCGCGTTCGCCGGTCCGCCGCCGGTCAGGCCGAGGATGATGTCCAGGACCTTGATCGTGTAGACGACCCCGAGCATCAGCACCACACCCGCCACCGACCGCAGGTTCGGCCAGGTGATGTGCCAGAACGCGCGCCACCCGGTCGCGCCGTCGAGTTGCCCGGCCTCGTAGAGCTCGTCCGGGATCTCGGTCAGACCGGAGTACAGCAGCGTCACGTTGAACGGGATGCCGATCCAGATGTTCACGCCGATCACCGCGATCAGGGCGACCGACGGCGAGTTCAGCCACGGCACCGGATCGTTGACGATGTGCAGGCCCATCAGGGTCCGGTTGAGGATGCCGCTGTCCTGCTCGAGGATCGAGCGCCAGGTCGCGCTCGACACGATCAGCGGCAGCAGCCACGGCAGCAGGAGCAGGGAGCGCAGCAGGCCGCCGAGCGGGAAGCGCTGCCGGAAGAACAGCGCCAGCCCGAGCCCGATCACGAACTGGAACGCGATCGACCCGATCGTGAACAGCGCGGTGTTGAGCATCGCGTCCGAGAACAGCTTGTCGTGCACGACCGTGGAGTAGTTCTGCAGCCCGACCCACGGCGCGACCCCGGTGAAGAACGTCTTCAGGCCGTAGTCCTGCAGGCTCATCAGCAGGTTCTTCACCACCGGGTAGCCGAACAGCGCGACCATCGCCACCGCGGCCGGCAGCACGAACAGGATCTTGGTCAGGTCCTCGCCCCGGCGGCGCCGGCCGCGTACCCGCTCGCGGCCGGCCACCGACGTACGTGTCAGAGCCACCATGGATCAGCCTCCGGACGCCTGCTTGAAGGCGTCCTGGGGCGAGGCCTTGCCGGTCAGCGCCAGCTGGATGGCCTGGTAGATCACCTTCGCCGCGTCCGGCCACTTGTCGCCGAGCTTGCCGGTCCGCGCGCGGGCCGTCTTGACCTGCTCGGTGAAGGCCTTCATCGACGGCACTTCCTTGACGTACTCGTCGAGCAGCGAGGTCTTGGTCGGGATGGTGAACCGGGCCTTCGCCCAGGCCAGCTCGTTCTCGTCCGAGTTCAGGCACTTCACGAAGTCCGCGGCCTTCTGCTGCTTGGCCTGGTCCTTGTTCAGCGGGACCGTCCACGCCTCGCCGCCGAGCGGCGCGACCGGGGTCTGGTCCGGCTTGTTCAGCGGGAACGTGACCACGTCCCACTTGATCTTGGGATTCTTGTTCAGCGCCGGGATCTGCCACGGGCCGTTGACCATCATCGCGGTCTTGCCGGCGATGAACTGGTCGTTGACGTCGCCCTGGGTCCAGTTGATCACGCTCTTGGAAGCGGACCCGGACTTCACCAGGTCGGTCCACAGCTGCAGCGCCTCGGCCACCTGCGGGCTGGTCAGGTCGGTCTCGTCACCGCCGTTGGTCCACATCGCCGGCAGGAACTGCCACGAGCCCTCGTACGTCGCGTTGGCGTTGAAGGCCATCCCGTAGCGGCCGGGCTTGGTCAGCTTCTTGGCCGCGGCCTTCAGCTCGTCCCAGGTCTTCGGCGGTTGTACGCCGGCCTCGGCCAGCATGTCCTTGTTGTAGAACAGCGCGATCGTGTTCGTCACCGGGGCGAGCCCGTAGAGCTTGCCCTGGTACGACGTCGCGTCGACCATGCCCTTGATGACTCCGTCGCCGCTCAGCCCCATGTCGTTGAGCGGCGCCAGCGCGCCGGTCGCGGCGATCTGCTGTACGTCGGGGTTGTCGAGCATCAGCACGTCGGGCAGCGTCTTCGACGAGGCCTGCTGCAGCACCTTCTGGATCAAGGTGTCACCAGGCACCGTCTCCCGCTGGATGGTGATGCCGAGCTTCGACGCGCAGGAGTCAAGTCCCTTCTGCACAAGGGATTTGTCCGGGTCGTTGTTGTAGTAGTCCAGGATCGTGAGGCTCTTGACGCTGTCGCCGGACGAGGACGACGACTGGCCGCCGCCACCGTTGTCGCCGCAGGCGACCAGCAGGAGCGACACCGTCGTCGCACCCGCCAGCGCGGCGGCGATCCGCTTGCTGATCATGACATCGGGCTCCTTCTAAGCGTTTAACCAAGGGACGAGGAAAACCGGTGATGCACTTGTCGATTGGGCGGTAAACCGCTTAACTGAGGCGTTGAAGGACTATGTTCCGTAGGTCACATCGCTGTCAAGAGGTCAGAGGTCCTCGAAGGGGGTTGAATCGATGGTCACGATGCGGGACGTCGCTCAGCGTGCCGGTGTGTCGATCGCGACCGTCTCGTTCCTGCTGAACGACACGAAACCGGTGACGGCGGCGACGCGGGCGCGGATCGAGCAGGCGATGGCCGAGCTCGGGTACCGCCGCAACGTGGTGGCCCGCGCGCTGGCGAGCCGTCGTACGCACATCATCGCGATGGCGTACCCGGCGCTCGAGCACCGGTTCGGGATGTCGACGGCGGAGTTCTTCACCAGCGCGGCCGAGGCGGCGCGCAAGGAGGATTACCACCTTGTGCTGTGGCCGGTCGGCAACGACGGGGTCGAATTGCGCGAGCTCCTCGGCCAGGGCCTGGTCGACGGTGTCGTACTGATGGAGGTGCAGCTGGACGATCCGCGGGTCGACGTACTGCAGCAGGCCCGGACGCCGTTCGCGCTGATCGGCCGGACCACCGAGCTCGAAGGACTGTCGCACGTGGACATCGATTTCGACACGACGGTCGAGGACGCGGTGAAGCATCTGTACGAGCACGGGCATCGCGAAATGGCCTTGATTTCGGGCGATCTGGACGATCCGCGGTTCCACGACTACGGCCCCTGGGTCCGGACCGAGGACGCCTATCGACGGGTCGCGGCGTCGTACGGGCTGCCGGTGGTCGTACTCCCCTGCTCGGACACCACTCAGGCCGGCAAGCTCGCCGCGGAACGCCTGCTGGCCGACCATCCCGAGACGACCGCGGTCCTGGTCCTGAACGAGTACGCCGCGCTCGGAGTCGTCTCCGGCCTCCGACACAACGGCCGCGACATCCCCGGCGACCTGTCGGTGCTGGCCTTGCTGATGGTCCCCGAGACCGCGGCCATGTCCGACCCGGAACTCACCATGATGCGGACTCCCGGCCCGGAACTTGGCCAGCTCGGCACCGAGGCGCTGATCCGCGAGCTCGAGGGCGCCGACCCGCTCCCACCCCAACTGGTCCCCGCCAAGCTCTTCCCCGGCGCGACGGTCACAGCCCCCACGCCACCACCCGGTCACAAGCAGTGGAGGCCTTGAACAAGTTATTGCTTGTTCAAGGCCCCCATTGGGTGTGGACGTCAGAGTTTCAGGGAAGTCGCAACCACGTCTGCGAGGGAGTGAGCGATCTCGTCCGCGGTGTCCGAGGACTCGGCTTCGACCATGACCCGGACGAGGGGCTCGGTGCCCGACGGGCGAAGCAGGACCCGGCCGGTGTCGCCCAGGCGGCTGGTGGCCTCGGCGACGGCGGACTGGACCGCGCTGTCGGTGCCGGCGCGGGACTTGTCGACGTTCTTCACGTTGACGAGCACCTGCGGGAGGCGGGTCATCGCGCCGGCCAGGTCGGCCAGGCTCTTCCCCGTCTGCGCGACCCGGGCCAACAGCATGACCGCGGTCAGCGTGCCGTCGCCGGTGGTGGCGTGGTCGGACAGGATCACGTGCCCGGACTGCTCACCGCCGAGCTTGTGGCCGCCGGCCTTCATTGCCTCGAGCACGTACCGGTCGCCGACCTTGGTCTGCTCGACCGCGATCCGCTCCCGCACCATCGCCTGGACGAAGCCCAGGTTGCTCATCACGGTCGCGACGACGGTGTCGTTGGACAGCCGGCCGCTGTCGCGCATCGCGAGCGCCAGTACGGCGAGGATCTGGTCGCCGTCGACGAGCTCGCCGTTCGCGTCCACCGCCAGGCAGCGGTCGGCGTCGCCGTCGAGGGCGATACCCACGTCGGCGCGGTGACCGATCACCTCGCGCTGCAGACCCTCGATATGCGTGGATCCGCAGTTCAGGTTGATGTTCAGGCCGTCGGGGGCGGCGGCGACCGTGACCACCTCGGCGCCGAGCCGGCGCAGTGCCTCCGGCGCGGTCTGCGAGGCGGCGCCGTTGGCGCAGTCGATCACGACCTTGAGCCCGTCGAACCGGTTCGGGGCCGAGCGGACCAGGTGCGAGACATATGTCTCGAAGCCCTGCCCGTCGTCCATCACGCGGCCGACGGCCGCGCCGGTCGGACGCTGCCACTCCTCGTTCATCCGGGCCTCGATGGCGTCCTCGATCACGTCGTCGAGCTTGATCCCGCCGCGGGCCAGGAACTTGATGCCGTTGTCCGGCATCGGGTTGTGGCTGGCGGACAGCATCACACCGAGGTCGGCGCCGGTCGAGCCGGTCAGATACGCGACGGCCGGCGTCGGCAGTACGCCGAGCCGGACGACATCGACGCCGGCGCTGGCCAGACCGGCCACCACGGCGGCTTCCAGGAACTCACCACTGGCACGAGGATCCCGGCCCACAACGGCGCGTGGCCGGTGCCCTTCGAAGGCACCGGCCTCGCCGAGTACGTGAGCTGCCGCGACCGAGAGGTCGAGCGCCAGCTCCGCGGTCAGGTCCACGTTCGCCAGGCCACGGACTCCGTCCGTGCCGAACAAACGCCCCATCAGGTGATCAGCGCTTGCTGTACTGAGGCGCCTTACGGGCCTTCTTGAGTCCGGCCTTCTTGCGCTCCTTGATCCGCGCGTCGCGGGTGAGCAGACCGGCCTTCTTCAGACCCGGGCGGTTGGCCTCGAGGTCCGCCGCGTTCAGGCAGCGGGCCACCCCGAGCTGCAGCGCACCGGCCTGGCCGGTGATGCCGCCGCCGTTGATCCGGGCGATCACGTCGTACGAGCCCTCGAGGCCCGCGACGACGAACGGCTCGTTCACGTGCTGCTGGTGGACCTTGTTCGGGAAGTAGACGTCGAGGTCCTTCCCGTTGATCTTCCACTTGCCGGTGCCCGGGACGATCCGGACGCGGGCGACGGCCTCCTTGCGGCGACCAGTGGCGCCGGCCGGGTTGATGACCGCGACCCGACCCTGCTCGGCGCGCTGCTCCGGAGCCGGGTTGGTCTCGGAGGTGTAGGCGACCGGGCCCTCGGTGTCGATGGGGACCTCGGTGTCGAGTTCTTCGGTCTCGGTGGTGATGTCGCTCACGCTGTGAATCCTCGTTTACCTGGTTCGTCGATCGCTTACTGGGCGATCTGGGTGATCTCGAACGGCTTCGGCTGCTGGGCCGTGTGCGGGTGCTCCGGGCCGGCGTACACCTTCAGCTTGGTCAGCAGCTTCCGGCTCAGGCGGTTCTTCGGCAGCATCCCCCAGACGGCCTTCTCGACGGCCTTACGCGGGTCCTTGTCGAGGATCTCGCCGATCGGCGTCGCGGTCAGACCACCCGGGTGACCCGAGTGGCGGTACGCCAGCTTGTCGGTCCGCTTGGTGCCGGACAGGGCCACCTTGGAGGCGTTGACGACGATGACGAAGTCGCCGCCGTCCACGTGCGGTGCGAACGTCGGCTTGTGCTTGCCGCGCAGCAGGGTGGCGATCTGGACGGCGAGCCGACCGAGCGTGACGTCGGTGGCGTCGATCACGTGCCACTCACGAGTGACGTCAGCAGGCTTCGGGCTGTACGTGCGCACGGTCGTTGACCTTCGTTTCTCAGAGGTTGACTAGAACTGGACGTCGGCGAGCGGTCAGCCGACACGGCATCGACCTGGAACGCACAACAGCAGCCCAGAATACCGGTGAGGCCACGCGTGGGTCAAAGCGAGCCCACACGCCGAGGGGACCCCGGCTTGGAAGCAGCTGAGGACCGCACTAGTTTAGCGGTGAAGATTGCAGTCCGAACCCGCGTCCCGCCGGCTGATCTACCCTCATTCATCCAGGCGATGACGCCAGCTTCCGAAGAGGGCATTGTGACCGAACAGTCGCTCACCGTCCGGGACAACCGGACCGGCAAGGACTTCGACCTTGCCATCACCGATGGCACCATCCGTGCCGCCGACCTCAAGCAGATCAGCGCATCCGACGGCGACGGGGGCCTGGCCACCTACGACCCGGGCTTCGTCAACACCGCGTCCTGCCGCTCCTCCGTCACCTTCATCGACGGTGACAAGGGCATCCTGGAGTACCGCGGGTACCCGATCGAGCAGCTCGCCGAGCAGTCGAACTACCTCGAGGTCGCGTACCTCCTGGTGAACGGCAAGCTGCCCAACAAGGCGGAGTACGAGGCTTGGGCGCACGACGTGACGTATCACACGTTCGTGCACGAGAACCTGAAGACCTTCATGCAGGGCTTCCGGTACGACGCGCACCCGATGGGGATGCTGCTGGCCTCGGTCGGCGGCCTGTCCACGTTCTACCCCGAGTCGCGCAACATCTTCGACGAGGAGTCGCGGGCGCTGCAGATCCGCCGGCTGATCGCGAAGATGCCGACGCTCGGCGCGTTCGCGTTCCGGCACGCGCAGGGCAAGCCGTACGTGTACCCGGACAACGAGCTCAGCTACACGGCGAACTTCTTGTCGATGCTGTTCAAGATGAGCGAGCCGAAGTACGCCGCCGACGACCGGCTGGTGCGCGCGCTGGAGATCCTGTTCATCCTGCACGCCGACCACGAGCAGAACGCGTCCACGAACGCGGTCCGCGCGATCGGCTCCACCCAGGTCGACCCGTACACCGCGGTGGCCGGCGGGATCGGGGCGCTCTACGGCCCGCTGCACGGCGGCGCCAACGAGGCCGTGCTGAAGATGCTCCGCCGGATCGGCTCGGTCGACCACGTCCCGTCGTTCATCGAGGGCGTGAAGAACGGCGAAGAGCGGCTGATGGGCTTCGGCCACCGGGTCTACAAGAACTACGACCCGCGGGCCAAGATCATCAAGAAGGCCGCCGACGACGTCTTCGAGGTCACCGGCATCAACCCGCTGCTGAAGATCGCCGTCGAGCTGGAGAAGATCGCGCTGGAGGACGAGTACTTCGTCTCCCGCAAGCTCTACCCGAACGTCGACTTCTACTCCGGCCTGATCTACGAGGCCCTGCAGTTCCCGCCGGAGATGTTCACCGTCCTGTTCGCCATCCCCCGCACCTCCGGCTGGCTGGCGCAGTGGCTGGAAATGCTCGGCGACGGCGACCAGAAGATCGCCCGCCCCAAGCAGATCTACACCGGCGAACGAGGCACCCAGTACGTCCCCATGGGCGACCGCTGACCTCAATTCGCTCGGACGGCCCCTCGACCACTCCCGGCCGAGGGGCCGTTCGCATGTCCTCGTCGCCGCGGCCGCCGTGTCCGGCGTCGAAGGAGAACTCGGTGACGTCGAAGTAGTCGGCGTCTGGGTTCAACGCCTGGTACACGATCGGGTGGTTCACCGACAGGATCAGGCGTCCGCCCCCTCAGGACGCGACGGAGCTCGGCGAGCGGCTCGGTCCAGTCCTCCAGGTAGTGCAGGACAAGGGACGCCATGACGTCATCGAACGCGGCGTCGTCGTACGGGAGCCGCTTGGCCAGGTCGCGACGCGCAGGTCGGCGTCTTCACCGACCCCACCCCCGCTCCGCTCCGACCTCCGCCGGCATCCGCAACTTCGAGCCGCTCGCCGAGTCGTGGGACAGGGCGACGAATTCCAGCCAGAATCCACGACTCGTCGGCTGGGCGGCCGACCGATCGCCACGACTCGGCGGGAAACCCGCGGGGGTTGCCGAACTGGTTAATGTGTAGGAAATTAACCAACTTAGAGGTATTGCCTGCTTCTGTAGGTAGGTTAATGCTTTCACCATGGTTCGGGAAGGGCGGACGACGCTCAGGGATGTGGCGGAGGCGGCGGGGGTTTCCGTTGCTACCTGTTCCTATGTGCTGAGCGGGCGGGCCGATCGGACCACGCCGTTGCCGGAGGCGACCCGGAAGCGGGTGCAGACCGCGGCACAGAAGCTCGGCTACAAGGGCAACACCGCGGCGCGGAGCTTGCGGCGGCAGCGGTCGGAGTTGATTGCGATCGTGTATGCCCCGCCGGTGGGACCGTGGCTGGATCGGCTGACCTGGGAGTGCGAGGACGTCGCTGCCGCGCACGGGTACTCCGTGATCGGCGTTCCCGTACGCCGTCTCGACCGCGCCGCCCAGTCCCTGCGGGTCATCACCCGCGGCCATGTCGACGGCGCGATCTTCACCCCGGGCCTGAGCGACGACCTCGACCTGACCGCCGCCCGCCGCTCCACCCGCGCCCTGATGGCCTTCAGCGACGGCCTGCGGATGCCAGGGGTCGATGTCGTCCGCAACAACGTTCGTACGGCGCTCGCGGAGGCGACCTCGTACCTGATCGACGCCGGCCGCGAGCGGATCGCCTTCCTGTCCCACAACGGCGCCCCCGAGGATCGCTACCTCGGGTACGTCGACGCGCACCGGCAGGCCGGCCGGGACGTCGATCCGAACCTGGTCCGGGTGGGAGCCGCCTCCCGTGAGGACGCCGTACTCGTGGTCCGGGAGCTGCTCGACTCACCGAACCCGCCGGACGCGGTCGTCTCCGAGTCCGATCGCGGCGCGTTCGCGGCGTTGCAGGCGGCGGTCGACCGGGGCGTCAAGGTGCCGGACGACCTGGCCGTGATCGGTACCGGCAACACCCGGGAGGCGACGTACTCCCAGCCGCCGCTGACCAGCGTCGGCATGCACCAACTCGACTTCACCGAGATGGTCGAGGCGCTGTTCGCCCGGATCGACGATCCCACGCTGCCGGCCCGGGAGCTGTCCATGCCCTGGGTGCTGAACCACCGCGCCTCCGCCTGACCGCAGAACCACCGCGCCCCCAGAAACGCCGTTCGAAAGGTTTGTCATGCCCTCCTTCAACCGCCGCTCGTTCCTCCAGCTCGGCCTCGGCGCCACCGTGCTCGGCGCCGTCGGCTGTTCGCCCGCGAAACCCGCCTCGAAGAAGGCCGACAGCCGGACGTTCACCATCTACTGGAACGCCGGGCACGGGTACCAGGCCTACAAGGAAGTGATCGACCAGTTCGGCAAGGACCACGACCTGCAGATGAACTGGCAGAAGTTCCAGTGGCCCGACCTGACCACCAAGCTGACCGCGGACTTCCGCTCCGGCAACGTGCCTGACCTGGTCGAAGAGGTCAGCGCCGGCACCGGCACGCAGTACGGCCTGGCTGGCAACGTCCTCGCGTTGGACGACTTCGCCACGAACGACAAGGCGTTCGGCTTCCCCGGCGACTTCCTCGACCAGGCCGTCGTCGCCCGCCAGTACGAAGGCAAGACGTACTCGATCCCGCTGCACCTGACCGCCAACGGCCTGCTCTTCTACAACAAGGCGATGGTCGACACCCCGCCGACGACCTGGGACGAGTTCCTCGATGCGGCCAAGTCCAACACCAAGGACAAGGTCTCGGGCTGCGCGCTGAACTCCGACGCGAGCTACGCGGCGCCGTTCTACAACCAGCAGCGGGTGGACTTCAGCAACGTCGGCGCCAAGCAGTTCATGATGCCGGACGACGACGCGTTGAAGGCGCTGCAGTTCATGCAGGACCTGGTCTACACCCACAAGGTCTCCCCCGCGCCGGTGGCGACTACCGACTACTCGGGTCCGCAGAAGCTGTTCTCCGCCAAGCGCGCCGCCATGTTCGTGTCCGGGCCGTGGGACATCGGGCCGATCCGGCAGGGCAGTCCGGACATCGAGCTCGGTGTCGCCGTACCGCTGACCGGCGCGGTCCAGTCCGCGGCGATGGCGGGGTCCGGGCTGATGATCCCGTCGAAGGCGAAGGACCCCAAGCTGTCCTGGGAACTGATCACCAAGCTCGCCGCGGTGAAGGTCGAGCTGGCCGCCACCAAGGAGGCCGGCATGTCGATGCCGCGGAAGAGCTGGGCCGCCGACCCGTCCGTCGCCGCCGATCCGAACCTGGCCGTCATCGCCAAGTCGCTCGCGGTCGTGGCCAAGCAGGACATCGCCCTGTCCGCGAGCGGCAAGGCCGCGCAGATCAACGAGCTGTGGAAGAAGGCCTACCAGCAGATGATCATCCAGCACGCGCCGGTCGGCCCGACGCTGGACGACTTCCGCAAGCAGGCCGGGGCGGCACTGTGATCCGTCGCCGGCAGGCGCTGACCGCATGGCTGTTCCTCACCCCGGCAGTGCTGTTCTTCGTGCTCCTGTTCTTCCTCCCGATCGGCAACCAACTGCTGACCGGCGTGTACGACTCCGACGGCGCCTCGTTCGTCGGCCTGGGCAACTTCAGCCGCGCCTTCGGCGATCCCGAGGTGGTGCACTCGTTCCTGATCACGCTCGCGTACGCCGCGGGCACGCTGGTCGTCGGTACGGCGGTGGGCCTGGGACTGGCCGTGATCCTCAACCAGTCGCTGCGCGGCCGCACCCTGTTCCGCTCGGTACTGCTGATCCCGTACCTGACGTCGGTGTCGATCATCGGCCTGCTCTGGCGCAACATCCTCGACCCGCAGGTCGGCATCCTCAACCGGCTGCTCGAGGCGATCGGCCTGCCCGGCCAGACCTGGCTCAGCACCCATCCGCTGTCGACGATCGTCGGTATCACGGTCTGGTCGAGCGCGGGCTACACGATGGTCCTGTTCCTCGCCGGCCTGCAAGGCATTCCGGGCCTGTACTACGAAGCCGCGCGGATCGACGGCGCCGGACCGTGGCGCCGGTTCTTCTCGATCACGCTGCCGCTGCTCGCGCCGACGACGTTGTTCGTCTCGATCATCGGGCTGATCAGCACGCTGCAACAGTTCGCGCTGCCGTACATCGTGACCGGCGGCGGCCCGGGCAACGCGACGAGCCTGTACGCGCATCGCCTGTTCATCGTCGCGTTCAACGACAACGACTTCGGGTACGCGTCGGCGCTTTCGCTGCTGCTGCTGATCGTCGTCCTGATCCTGTCCCTCGTACAGCTGCGGATCGGAGACAAGACCGATGCGTGAACGACTCTTCCCCGGTGACCGCATCGCGGCGTACGTCGTCCTCGTCGCGCTCGCCCTGGTCACCGTACTTCCGCTGCTCTACATGATCGTGCTGGCGCTGCAGAGCGACGGCGAGGTGCAGTCGGGTGACCCCGTGCTGTGGCCGGCCGAGTTGCACTGGGACAACTTCACCCGGCTGTTCGAGGCCGCGCCGTTCGGGCGGTTCTTCCTGAACAGCTTGGTGATGGCCGGCGCGATCACGGTCTCGCACCTGATCTTCGACCCGCTGGTCGGGTATGTGTTCGCGAAGCTGGAGTTCCCGGGCAAGCGGATCGCGTTCGTCGCTGTGCTGTCGACGCTGATGGTGCCGTTCTTCGTCCGGATGCTGCCGATCTACTCGATCTTCGCGAGCCTCGGCTGGATCGACAGCTACCAAGGGCTGATCGTGCCGTTCCTGATGGATGCCTACGGCATCTTTCTGATGCGGCAGTTCATCCGGCCGCTGCCGGACGAGCTGATCGAGGCGGCCCGGGTGGACGGCGCGGGCGAGTTCCGGATCTATCTGCGGGTGATCCTGCCGCAGTGCAAGCCGGCGCTGGCCGTGCTCGGACTGTTCACCTTCGTCTTCCAGTGGAACGAGTTCCTCTGGCCGCTGATCGTCACCAGCCGGACCGAGATGCGCACGCTGCCGATCGGGTTGACGCTGTTCAACCAGGAGTACTTCACGCAGTGGAACCTGACCGCCGCCGGCGCGCTGATCCTGTTCATCCCGACCGCCGTCTTCTTCGTGATCACCCAGAAGTTCCTGGTGGAGGGCATCGCTCTCTCCGGACTGAAATGAGACCTCTTGATGCGCCCTAATGTGATCGTCTTCTTCACCGACCAGCAGCGCTGGGACACCGTCGGGAGCCCGTTGGGCATCACGCCCAACCTCGACCTGATGGCCCGTCGCGGCACGATGTTCGAGACCGCCTGCACCACCAACCCGGTCTGCGCACCGGCCCGCGCCGCGATGCAGACCGGGATGTACCCGACCAACACCGGCGTCTTCCGCAACGGCGTACCGCTGCCGACCGACGCACCGACGCTCGGCCGCCTGTTCGGCGAGGCGGGCTACCAGACGGCGTACATCGGCAAGTGGCACCTCGCCACGCAGGACCCGGTGCCGCGCGACGAGCAGGCCGGGTACGACTACTGGCTGGCCTCGAACCTGCTCGAGTTCACCTCGGACGCCTATCGGACCGTCGTGTACGACGGCGACGGCGAACCGGTGTTCCTGCCGGGCTACCGGCCGGACGCACTGACCGACGCGGCGATCCGTTTCATCACCAGAGCCGACGGACCGTTCATGTTGTTCCTGTCGCTGATCGAGCCGCACCACCAGAACGAGCACGACGACTACCCGGCGCCGCAGGTCTACCGGGACACCTACACCGACGCGTGGCTCCCACCTGACCTGGCGACCCTCCCTGGTACGGCGCATCAGCACGCAGCCGGGTACTACGGCCAGATCAAACGTGTGGACGAGTGCCTGGGCCGACTGCGGGACGCACTCGTCAGCCTCGACCTCACGGACGACACGCTCCTGCTGTACACGTCTGACCACGGCTCGCACTTCAAGACCCGCAACAGCGAGTACAAGCGCTCACCACATGACGGGTCGGTCCGGGTGCCGTTGGTGGTCGAGGGGCCCGGGTACCGCGGTGGTGCTCGCGTCAGCACACCGGTCAGCACGGTGGACGTCGTACCGACGCTGCTGGACGCCGCTGGGATCGCACTGCCGGACCACCTCGACGGAGTACCACTGCGGGAGTCTGCACGCGACGGTGTGCTGATCCAGGTCAGCGAGTCCGAGGTGGGCCGGGCACTACGGACAGACCGGTGGAAGTACTACGTGCACGCTCCCTCGGCCGGCGATGTGCCGGCGGCTGACACGTACGTCGAGCGGGCTCTCTACGACCTCGACGCCGATCCGTACGAGCTCGACAACCTGATCGACAGCGTGAACCACCAGGAGATCGCATCCGGACTGCGGGAGCAGCTCTTGGCCGAGATCGCTCGAGTCGAAGGGCAGCCCGCGACGGTAACGCCGTACCCGGACACGCGGGACCGTGCGCGCTTCCCAGAGACGACAGTCCGCCGGCTGAAGCTGGACGGGCGCCGGCTGGAGTAGCTGGATTGGAGATGGCCCCGGGCGGGCTGAGTGCCTCGGTCCGGGGCCATCCGGCGCCTCTGCGGACTAGGACGCCGCCGGAGCGGTGGCCGGTTCCCGTAGGTGGCTGATGAGTTCCTCGACCTGGCCGCGGGCGCGGATCATCGCCAGGTGGTCGATGTAGTCGCGGGACTCGACGATCAGGCCGTCACGGACGCGGAGTACGAAGATCGCGGGCACGCTGAACGGCTCATCGGTGGCCACGACGGTCCCGGCGTACTCGAACTCGGCGACGATCACCTCCGGGTCGGCGGTCTGGTGGACCCGGAGGTTGGCCGGCTGGAAGCGAACCACCTCGGTCACCCGCGGACCGGTCACGCCGAAGTGCTCCGCGAGAGCGGCCTTCGACAGCAGCGGATGGTCGCCGTACGGGTTCATCGGGTGGCGGACGTCGGTCTGCTCGGCGTACAGCTCGGGCAGTACGGCGAAGTCGCGGTCGGCGACGCCGTGGACCAGCTTCAGGAAGACCTCTTCGGGAGTCATCGGGTTCCTCACAGGAGATAAACGGAGTGATGACTATCGAATATATGGAGTAACGACTTCGTTTACAACCCATGAGCGATTCGCGGCGTCTCTTAGGCTGAGGGCGACGGAGGGGAGCTGGGGTGCGAGCAGACGCGCGCGACAACCGGGCCAGGATCATGACCGCGGCGGACGATGTCTTCGGGCGATCGCCGAGCGCGTCCACCGACGATGTCGCCCGGCTGGCCGGGGTCGGGATCGCCACCGTGTTCCGGCACTTCCCGACCAAGACCGAGCTGCTCGAGGCCGTCCTGACCTTGCGGCTGGAGCGGCTGCGGGACCGGGCGCTGGAGCTGGCCGGCTGCGACGACCCGGGGAAGGCGTTCTTCGAGTTCTTCACCCAGGTGGTGTCGGAGTCGGCGTCGAAGCTGGCGATCGGCGAGGCGCTGGCCGCCGCCGGAGCGGCTGCCGGCGAGGAAGCCCAGGCGGCCGGTCGCGGCATGCGGGAGGCGTTCAACGGCCTGCTCACCGCGGCGCAACGGGCCGGCGCGGTCCGGGCGGACGCGGAGATGGCCGAGGTGTACGCGTTGCTGATCGGCGCGTCCCGCGGCGCGACCGCGGTCAAGCTCGAGCCGGCGATCCGTGACCGGATGCTCGCCCTGATCTACGACGGCCTCGAGCCGCGTTCGTGAGACGCCGCTGGCGCTCCTGGTCCCGCCTCCGGCGAATCGTCGTGCCGGCTGCCCTCGCTGTCGTTGTACTGCTGGTCGCACCGCTGGGCACCTATGCGGCCTCGCTTCGACTGCAGTACTCCGGAGACCCATCGGGCCGGACACGAGACCACGACGCGCTCTGGCTCGGACATGCCTGGGTCGACGGCCGCAAGACCCCCGCCGACGTGACGGCGCTCGCCCAGCGGTTGCAGGGCACCGGCATCCGCGACCTGTACGTACACGCCGGACCGCTGGAGCACGACGGTTCGTTGCCGCTGGCAAAGGTATCGCCGAAGGCGCGCTGGTTCGTCGACGCGATGCACGCGGCGGCACCCGCCGTACGTGTGCAGGCCTGGCTCGGCGACGTCGTACAGCCGGGCAAGGACCCCGGGATGGATCTCGAGGATCCAGCCGTCCGCCGGCAGGTCGTCACGTCGGCGAAAGCCGTGCTGGAGCAGGGGTTCCAGGGCATCCACTACGACTTCGAGCCGGTGCGGTCCGGTTCGAACGGCTACCTGGCGGTCCTGGACGAGACTCGCGCACTGGGCACGACACTGTCGGTCGCGGCCGCGCAGATCGACCCGCTCTGGTATCTGCACGCGATCCCGATCGACAAGTGGTGGTCGCAGGACTACTTCGCTCAGGTGGCGCGCAGGGTCAACCAGATCGCTGTCATGTCCTACGACACCGCCATGCCCCTGGAATCGCTGTACGGCGGGTACGTGGCCAAGCAGACCAAGCTGGCGCTGGAGGTCACTCCTCCGACCACAGACCTCCTCATGGGCCTCCCTGCGTACTGGGAGAACAACCCGGCCCACTGGGGCCACGCCGAGACAGTCGCAGCGGCAGTCCGCGGCGCCCGCCTCGGTCTGGGCGACTCAACCCGTCAGAACTTCGGCCTGGCCCTGTACGTCGACTTCGCCGCCACCGAGGGCAACTGGACCGCCTACCGCGACGGCTGGTGCGTCGCGCCCTAGCGTGCGCGTTCGACGCGGCCCTCGTCCCAGACCGGTTCGTCGGGCTCGTAGACGGAGCCGTCGGCGCCGAAGACGAGGTAGCGGTCGAAGCCGCGGGCGAACCAGCGGTCGTGGGTGACTGCGAGGACTGTGCCGTCGAAGGCGTCCAGACCCTCTTCCAGTGCCTCCGCAGACTCGACGTCCAGGTTGTCGGTCGGCTCGTCGAGCAGGAGCAGCGTCGCGCCGGACAGCTCGAGCAGCAGGATCTGGAACCGCGCCTGCTGCCCACCTGACAGGCTGTCGAAGGACTGCTCGGCCGCATGCGCCAGCTCGTACCGGTCCAGCTTCCGTGACGCCAGCTCGCGCCCCATGCCCTCGCGGTGGTCGTCACCGCGGTGCAGGATCTCCAGCAGCGTCCGGCCGAGCAGCTCCGGGTGCTCGTGTGTCTGCGCGAACCACCCGGGCCGCACGCGCGCACCGAGCTTGGCGTTGCCGGTGTGCGCCACCGGGGCGATCTTCACGTCACCGACCGGCTGGTGCTCCACGTCCGGATCCGAACCGCCGTTGGCGAGCAGCCGGAGGAAGTGCGACTTCCCGGAGCCGTTCGATCCCAGTACGGCGACGCGTTCGCCGTACCAGACCTCCAGGTCGAAGGGCTTCATCAGACCGGTCAGCTCGAGCCCGGTGCACACCACGGCCCGTTTGCCGGTGCGGCCGCCGGTGAGGCGCATGCTGACCTTCTGCTCGCGCGGCAGCGCCTGCGGCGGACCGGCCTCCTCGAACTTGCGCAGCCGGGTCTGGGACGCGCGGTAGCGCGACGCCATGTCGGAGTTGTACGCCGCCTTCTGCTTGTACATCAGCATCTGTGCCCGGAGCTTCGCGTGCTCCTCGTCCCACCGCTTGCGCAGCTCCTCGAAGCGCTCGAACCGGTGCCGCCTGGCCTCGTGGTACGTCGCGAACCCGCCGCCGTGCGTCCACGCGTTGTTGCCCGCGGCGCCCAGCTCGACGGTGACGATCCTGGTGGCGGTGTTCGCCAGCAGCTCCCGGTCATGGCTGATGTACAGCACGGTCTTGTCGCTGCTGCGCAGCTGCTCCTCCAGCCAGCGCTTGCCCGGTACGTCGAGGTAGTTGTCCGGCTCGTCCAGGATCAGCACCTCGTCCGGACCGCGCAGCAACGCCTCCAGCACCAGGCGCTTCTGCTCACCGCCGGACAGCGTCTTCACCTCACGCCAGCGACAGCGGTCGAACGGTACGCCGAGCGCTGCCGTCGTACACACGTCCCACAGCACCTCGGCGTCGTACCCGCCGACCTCGCCCCAGTCGGACACAGCCTGCGCGTACTTGAGCTGGGTCTTCTCGTGGTCGGACTCCATCATCGCCAGCTCGGCCTTGTCGAGCTTGGCCGCGGCCTGCTGGATCGCCTCCGGCGCCACCCCGAGCAGGAGGTCGCGAACGGTCGACGAATCCCGCACCGAGCCGACGAACTGCCGCATCACGCCCAGCCCACCGGACCGGGCGATGCTGCCACTGTGCGGCTTCAGGTCGCCCGCGATGATCCGGGTCAGCGTGGTCTTGCCGGACCCGTTCGCACCGACCAGTGCGACCTTCGCGCCGTCGCCGACGCGGAACGTGATGTCGTCCAGCAACACCCGCCCGTCCGGCAACTCGTACCCGACACCACCGACATCCACGTGACCCATCCCCCCAGTCTGACCGCCGAGGCCCGTCCCGGGCGACCGGTTATCGTTTGCCGGCTCGCACTGGAACGGCAAGCTGTACGAGCAGCCGGGACCGCTCGGTCCGCATGCCACAGCGCGGAGTCGAGTGAGCTACCAGTCCTTGAGCGCGTCCAGGTAGGTCCCGCCGGACGGACGGACCGATCCGGTCATGAACAGCTTGAGCGGCGCCGAGAACAGGCCGTAGGTGTGCGTGCCGGTGAAGAACCCGGCCGATTGACAACCGTCGTACTCGACCCAGATCTCCCGGATACCCGCAGGGGTGTCGAAGCGGAGCACGATCGCCTCGGACGGCTTGGCGATCTGCGGTACGCACTTGAACGTCGGGAGCTGCGCGTTCCGCTCCGGGAGCACCTTGATCGCGTTGACGACCTGTTGTGCCGTCGCAGCGTTGAACGACTCCTGCCCGAGCAGCCCGGTCCCACCCGCGGCAAAGCCGTAGCGGCAGGCACGCAGCCCGGTCACCGGAGTGTTCACGTCGAGCCCGACGTCGGCCTGCAGCACGTCCGGACCGGCCGCCTTGAGGATCGGGTGGTCGACCGGACACCCGACCGCCGACTGGTGGGACGGAGCGACACCTTGAACTGTGTTCGGGGCCGCAGCCTTGCTGTCGCCGCTGGAGTCGTTGTTGCTGGTGGCAACCGGCGACTCGCCCCCGGCCAGGCCCCAGACACCTCCGATGGCAGCAGCCACCAGTACTGCGCCTGCCGCGACCGACCACCCCTGCCTGCGCCGATGCACACGCCGACGGGCCTCGTGGGCCAGGCCGCTGTTCTGCGGGTGGATCTGGTTGGCAGCCTGGTGGGCGGCCTGGTTGTGCAGTGCAGCTGTGAACTTGGGGCCGAGCTCCTGCTCAGGGTCGTGCTCAGGCATCCTCGGCTCCTTCCGTACTCAGCGTGGTCTTCAGTGCAGCCAGTGCTCGATGGACATGCGACCGTGCGGTCGCCTCCGCGCAATGCAGCAGTTGCGCGATCTCGGCGTACGACAGCTCCTCGTAGAAGCGCAGTACGACGGCAGCTCGCTGTTTGTCCGGCAGCGTCGCGCACAGCGCCCAGATCGCCTCGGACTCGGCCCGGGCCGCCGTCCCGTCCGAAACAGCACGAGCGGTCCGCACCGGGTCCGGCGCGGGTGTCTCCCGCCGGCGGAACCTGCGCCACCAGGAGATGTGCGCGTTCACCACCATCCGCTTCACGTACGCCTCGGGGTCGTCGGCCCGGCTGACCCGACCCCAGCGCGCACACGCCGTCGTCAGGGCATCCTGTACGGCGTCCTCCGCGAGGTTGGCGTCGCCGGTCAGCACATAGGCGAACCGCAGCAGGGCGTCTGCCTTCGCGGTGACCCACACCTCGAAGTCGAGCGGCCCTGTCCGTGCCTGTGCTGCCGCCAAGGCTGCCTCCATACCCTCAGGACGGCGCCGGTGGCGCGTTCGTTGCAGCGGGACCCGGGATCCCGGCACTGGACGGTCCGCAGCGTAACCCAATCGGTGCTTGACGCCTGCTGTTCGTAGCCCGTTCCGTCGCTAGTCTGGCGCGGTTCTTCCCCCGAGGACGAAGGGCCGCGACATGCCGGGCAGATACGAATTGATCGATGGTCGCTTCAGTCGCGGTGACCAGCAGGCGTTCGACTGGGCACACAAGCTGACCTCCGTCCTGGGTCACAACAGCCGGTACGACGTGTTCGACCTGTACCGGCGGACCGACTGGAACGACAACCGGAGCAGGGTACGGTCCGACGGCTCGATCCTCCTCGGCGCGCGGACCGCCCACTGGCTCGAGACGTGCGGCGGCCGGATGTTCAACGCCCACTACGCGGGGCAGTACCAGCCGACGCGCGAGGAAGCCGAGAACGTCCGGCAGGCGCTGGACGCCTTCGTCACCGTCTACCTCGAGAAGGTGGCGCCGCCCGACCCGGCCATGACCCCTGCGCTGGAGGCCCTGGACCGGGGACTGCGCGCCAACGTCGTACTCCCGCGGATCATCGAGGACTCACTCGTCCATCGTGCCTTTCCGCAGCTCCGGGACCTGGACGACCTGCATCCGCTGGTCCAGGGGGCGACGAGCACGCTCACCGAGCGACTGGGCAACCACCTGGGGATGCGGCCGGGCGAACTCGACGACCTGCTGATCCGGACTCCTCCGGCCCAGCGGTTCGACGTCCTGGCCGATGCCGTGATCGAGAACGATCCCCTGCAGCGGCGGCTGCCGGACGGCTCCGCGCGTACTCTGCCGGACGATCACGTGGCCCGGCTGAAAGCGTCCCTCGTCCGGGAACTCGACGACACCTTCCAGCGGTGTCACGACCGGAGCAGCGAGCCGGCGCGCGGTGCCCGGAGCCGCGGCGACGACCTGGGCCGGCAGGCGGTGACGAACCTGCTCAGCCGCAACGCGGAAGCACGGGACGAGATCAGCACCGATCGGCCTGGCTACCAGCAGGTCGCGGACGTCATGGCGGTCGTCCAGACCGAGCTGTCCACCGGCAGAGCGCCCATCTCGCAGGGCGGCGCGAGCGGGACGTCGGTGCTGCAACTCAAGATGAAGACCGATTACTGGAACGGCGCACTGCACGCATCGGGCCTCCCCGACGGAGCACTCGGGTTCGCGGGCACGGACCGCTCCCTGACCTTCGACCGGGAGAAGGTGATCGACGTCCTCGTGACCGCCGACCCGAGCAGACCGCCCACGCCGGAGCTCCGGCAGGCCGTCGACGAGGTCACTGCTCAGGCCACCCGCCTCTGCAACCCGGTCACCCCTGGAACCACGCCGAACGATCCCGCGGACCAGGCGCTCGAGGACCAGCTCCGCAGTGACTTCGTCGGCCGGCAACGGACCCGCGTCTTCACCGCACTCGGCTTCGACACGGATCAGCTGGGCGACAATGCTCCCCGCAGTACGACGGCCACCGCGCAGGTCGTCGCGACCTTGACCGAGAGCGCCGGACGCAGGCTCGGCCTGGAGCCACACGAGATCACGGCCAGATTGCTCACCACGCCGCCGAGCGAACGCATCGAGACGGTCGCAGCCCTCAACCTCGCCGAACCCGGCGCAGTCGTCGACAGGGCCCAGCTGGAGAGCGCCCGCGAGACCCTGGCCGGGAACCTGCGGACCATCATCGCGAAAGCAGCGGAGGCCGACCAGTCGGGCCAGACGAAGCTCCACTCCTGGAACCGGGCCACGGCCGGCGAGCGGCTGAGCCACCAGGTCACTGCAGCGATCAATAAGGCCGGTAGGCCTGTCAGCAAGACCAGCGTCTCGGGCGACGAGGCCCTGCTCAGAAGCGTCGCTGCCGCCACGGCCGGCCAGCCACGCGCCGGAAGCACCCTGGCCAGCAGCGCGGATCCCTCAACGGAGCGCGGTCATCAGTCCGGCAAGGGGCAGCCAGGCAAGGGCGTCAACGGCCGCGGGTAGCCCGCAGGACCCGGAAGCCCTTCGCGCTACCTACCCGCTCGCAGGGGTAGCCCTGCTCGGTCATCCAGCGCTGCAAGGAGTCGCCACCCAGGTTCTTGCCGACGACGAACCAGGCCACGCCGTCGGGGGCGAGCCGAGCCAGCCAGCGCAGCAGCATCTTGTGCAGCTCGGGTTTGCCGATGTGGATCGCCGGGTTGGACCAGATCTGGTCGAACAGCACGACCTCGGGGACGTCGTCAGGCAGCGCCGCCCGCACCCGCTCGGCAACCCCCGCCGCCGCCGCGTTCACCCCGGTCAGCTCGAGCGCCCGGTTGTTCACGTCGACCGCCCACACCGTCGCCTTCGGGACCTCCAGCGCCAGCGCACAGGCGATCGGCCCGTAGCCACAGCCCAGGTCGAGGAACGTGCCGGCCTGCTTCGGCGGCTCGGTCTCCCGCAGCAACACCGCCGTACCGATGTCCAGACGGTCCCGGGAGAACACACCGGTCGCCGTCGTGAACACGTAGGGCTTCCCCCAGATCCGCGCCTCGACGGTACGCCGTACGTCCGCCGACTGCGGGTCCGCGGAGAAGAAGTGGTCACCCACGCTGATGCACCTCTCCCCTGACCTGCCTGGCCTGCAACGCCCGTGCGGCCAACTCGTCGTCCGCCGGATACCGCACTTCCTCGAGCGTCAGCCCATGCGCCGGCAACACGGACACAGCCGAGTCCCGCACCTTCCCGGCCAGTACGGCGCTCGGCCATTCCACATCGCGGCGTCCGTCACCCACCGGGATCATCGAACCGACCAGAGCCCGCACCATCGAGTGACAGAAGGCATCCGCGATCACGGTGCCCTTCAACTGCCCGAGGCCGGTGCGCTGCCACGAGAAGTCCAGCAGCGCGCGCACCGTGCTGGCACCCTCGCGCTTCTTGCAGTACGCCGCGAAGTCGTGCTCGCCGAGCAGACCGGCCGCGGCGGCGTTCATGCGGTCCACGTCGAGCGGCCGCCCCACTCGCAGTACCTGTCCCCTGGTCAGCGGGTCCCAGCCGGCCGGGTCGTCGCACAGACGGTACACGTACCGGCGGGCCAGAGCGGAGAACCTGGCGTCAAAGCCCTCTGGAGCCGCCGTGACGGCCGTGACAGCTACATCCTCGGGCAGGACGCCGTTCAGCCCTCTCAGGAGCCTCAGCGGGTCCACAGCGCCTTCCACGTCCACATGGGTGACCTGGCCGCGGGCGTGAACCCCCGTGTCCGTCCGGCCCGCACAGGTCACGGTCACCGGCTCCGGCAGCCGCAGTACGACCCGGATGGCCTCCTCCAGCGCACCTTGCACGGTACGGAGTCCCTCTTGACGCGCCCAGCCGTGGAAGCCCGTTCCGTCGTACCTGAGGTCTATCCGCCAACGCACACGGCAATCTAACGCAACAGAGCCCCCTCACCGTGCGGTGAGGGGGCTCCGAGGAGCACTGAAGGAGTGCTTACTTGTCGTCGTCCTCGGTCTCGCCGGCCTTGGCGAAGCCCGCGGCCTCGGCGTCCGCCTCGGTCTTGAACCAGACCTCGGCGACCGTCTGGTCGTACCACGGCGACTCGGCGGTGTGGTACTTCATCGAGTTCTCGTTGCCCTTGATGGTGAAGCCGGCCGGCGCGGAGCCGTCGGCGAGCGGAGCAGCGGAGTTCTCGAACTTGCCGGCCTCGACGTCCTGGACGTCCGACTTCGGCTCGTCCTGGACCTTCTCCTCGGCCTTCGGAGCGGCCGCCTTCTTGGCCGGAGCCTTCTTGGCGGTCTTCTTGGCCTTCGGGGAGTCGGCCAGCGCCTCGACCAGCTCGATCTTCGCCATCGGGGCGTTGTCGCCCTTACGCGGGCCGAGCTTGGTGATCCGGGTGTAGCCACCCGGACGGTCGGCGTACCGCTCGCCGATCTCGGTGAAGAGCGCGTGCACGACGCTCTTGTCCTTGATCCGCTTCATCACCTGACGGCGCGAGTTCAGGTCACCACGCTTCGCCTTGGTGATCATCTGCTCCGCCAGCGGCTGCAGGCGCTTGGCCTTGGCCGCGGTGGTGGTGATGGCGCCGTGCTCGAACAGCGACGTCGCGAGGTTGCTGAGGATCAGCTTCTCGTGCGCCGGGCTGCCGCCCAGCCGGGCACCCTTGGTGGGGGTTGGCATCTCATTACTCCAGGAATCTCAGGCCCAGGGGCCTCGGGAAGAGGCCTCGACGGGCCTTTGGTCAGCTCAGTACTGCTCGGTCTCGGCGAAGCTCTCGTCCTCGTCGTCCGCCTCGTTGCCGTAGGCACCGGACGCGGCGCGCAGGTCGAACCCGGGCGGGGAGTCCTTCAGCGACAGGCTCATCTCGGCCAGCTTCAGCTTGACCTCGTCGATCGACTTGGAGCCGAAGTTCCGGATGTCCAGCAGGTCCTGCTCGCTGCGCGAGATCAGCTCACCCACGGTGTGGATGCCCTCGCGCTTGAGGCAGTTGTACGACCGGACGGTCAGCTGCAGGTCCTCGACCGGCAGGGCCAGGTCGGCGGCCATCTGCTCGTCCACCGGCGACGGGCCGATGTCGATGCCCTCGGCCTCGACGTTCAGCTCGCGGGCCAGGCCGAACAGCTCGACCAGCGTCTTACCGGCCGACGCGACGGCGTCGCGGGGCAGCATCGACGGCTTGGTCTCGACGTCGACGACCAGGCGGTCGAAGTCGGTGCGCTGCTCGACACGGGTCGCCTCGACCTTGTAGGTGACCTTGAGCACCGGCGAGTAGATCGAGTCGACCGGCATCCGGCCGATCTCGGCGTCGGCGGACTTGTTCTGCACGGCGGAGACGTAACCGCGGCCGCGCTCGACGACCAGCTCCATCTCGAGCCGGCCCTTCTCGTTCAGGGTGGCGATCTTCAGGTCCGGGTTGTGCACCTCGACACCGGCCGGCGGCGCGATGTCGGCGGCGGTCACGTCACCAGGGCCCTGCTTGCGCAGGTACATGGTGACCGGCTCGTCGTGCTCGGACGAGACGACCAGGTCCTTCAGGTTCAGGATCAGCTGGGTGGCGTCTTCCTTGACCCCGGCAACGGTCGAGAACTCGTGCAGGACACCGTCGATCTTGATGCTGGTGACGGCTGCCCCCGGGATGGAGGACAGCAGGGTCCGGCGGATCGAGTTCCCGAGGGTGTAACCGAAGCCCGGCTCCAGCGGCTCGATCACGAACCGCGAGCGGTACTCGTCGACGACCTCTTCGGTCAGGGTGGGGCGTTGTGCGATCAGCAACTTCGTGTTCCTTCTCTGTCGCGACGACCACTATTTGAGGTCGCGATGGATGAAGAACGCGCCGGACCGGCCGGCAGCCCGGGGGCCACCGGCCGGCACGCGGTCAGTTCTTCGAGTAGAGCTCGACGATCAGGTGCTCGGCGACCTGGGTGTCGATCTGCTGCCGGGTCGGCAGCTGGTGGACGAGGATCCGCAGACGCTCGGGCATCACCTCGAGCCACGCGGGGACGACGCGCTCGGCGTGCGTCTCGCGGGCGACGATGAACGGCGTCGTCTCGGCCGACTTCTGCTTGACATCGATGATGTCGTGCGCAGCCACCCGGTACGACGGGATGTTCACCTTGACGCCGTTCACGGTGAAGTGACCGTGGACGACGAGCTGACGGGCCTGCCGCCGGGTCCGGGCCAGGCCGGAGCGGTAGACCACGTTGTCCAGGCGGGACTCGAGGATCTGCAGCAGGTTGTCACCGGTCTTGCCGGAGCGCCGCGAGGCCTCCTCGTAGTACCGGCGGAACTGCTTCTCGAGAACGCCGTACGAGTAACGCGCCTTCTGCTTCTCGCGCAGCTGGAGCAGGTACTCGCTCTCCTTCGGGCGGCCGCGGCCGTGCATACCCGGCGGGTACGGACGACGCTCGAACGCCTTGTCGCCACCGACGAGGTCGACCCCGAGACGGCGCGACTTCTTGGTCATAGGTCCGGTGTAACGGGCCATGGTTCGCTACCTTCCTCTCTCTGGGGTCAGACCCGGCGCCGCTTGGGAGGGCGGCAGCCGTTGTGGGCGACGGGGGTGACGTCCTGGATGGTGCCGACCTCGAGGCCGACCGCACCCAGCGAACGGATCGCGGTCTCACGGCCGGAGCCGGGACCCTTGACGAACACGTCGATCTT
Source organism: Kribbella sp. NPDC051586 (assembly GCF_044453965.1). Classification (NCBI taxonomy): domain Bacteria; kingdom Bacillati; phylum Actinomycetota; class Actinomycetes; order Propionibacteriales; family Kribbellaceae; genus Kribbella; species Kribbella sp. NPDC051586. Next base: position 239,837 of record NZ_JBITDF010000001.1, read on the forward strand.
GCGCATGCCGTGCTCCATCGCCCGGCGCCCGGCGGCCTCGGCGGCCATCTGCGCGGCGAACGGAGTCGACTTGCGCGAACCCTTGAAGCCGACGGTGCCCGCGGAAGCCCACGAGATGACCGCGCCGGTCGGGTCGGTGATCGTCACGATCGTGTTGTTGAACGTGCTCTTGATGTGCGCGTGGCCGGCGGCCACGTTCTTCTTCTCCTTGCGGCGCACCTTCTTCGCGCCGGCCGCGCTGCGGCTCTTGGGAGGCATAGGTCAGTTGCTCCTGGGCTGGTCGACGGAATCGTTTGCAGGCATCCGGGTCACTTCTTCTTCTTGCCGGCGATCGCCTTACGGCGACCCTTGCGGCTACGGGCGTTGGTCCGCGTGCGCTGACCGCGCACCGGGAGCCCGCTGCGGTGCCGGCGACCCTGGTACGACCCGATCTCGATCTTGCGGCGGATGTCCGCGGTCACCTCGCGACGGAGGTCACCTTCGATCTTGTAGTTGCCTTCGATCCAGTCCCGGAGCTTGACCAGCTCGTCGTCGCCCAGCTCGTGGACGCGCTTGTCCGGGGAGACCCCGGTGTTCTTCAGCGTTTCGTGGGCGCGCGTGCGGCCCACGCCGAAGATGTAGGTCAGAGCGACCTCGATGCGCTTGTCGCGCGGCAGGTCGACTCCTACGAGGCGTGCCATGTGGCGGTGTTCCTTTCGTCGGCAGAGGTGTGGTGGCGCGCTGCGTCCTTGCCCGCCTCGGTGAGGATTGCGTTCACCGGCAAGGCCCCGGCCTCTGTTCCGGGGGCAACATCCAGTCGCCTGGATGAGCATGCGCGCTGTGGTGCGAAAGTGCCGTGTACTGCGTCGAGCTTTGTCAGCCCTGCCGCTGCTTGTGCCGCGGGTTCTCGCAGATCACCATGACCCGGCCGTGCCGGCGGATCACCTTGCACTTGTCGCAGATCTTCTTGACGCTCGGATTGACCTTCATCGAGCTACTTTCTTCGACAGGTGTTGGTGGGTCTTACTTGTACCGATAGACGATCCGACCCCTGGTGAGGTCGTACGGCGACAGCTCCACGACGACCCGGTCCTCGGGGAGGATCCGGATGTAGTGCTGCCTCATCTTGCCGCTGATGTGCGCGAGCACCTTGTGCCCGTTGGACAGCTCAACACGGAACATCGCGTTCGGCAGGGCCTCGACGATGGTGCCCTCGAGTTCGATTACTCCCTCTTTTTTGGGCATGTCCTCGCACTTCTGTAGACGTGACTGGCTATGGCTACAAAGAGCCAAGGAAAAAGTGTACGCCACACACCCACGGGAAACCCAATCGAGCCCCCCGCTCAGGTATGGGTGGCCGCCCACTGCTCGCCCTCGCGCCACACCTGCTCGGGCATCAGGTCCAGGACGTCACAGACCGCATCCAACTGTGCGAGCGCAGTGACCGAATCGCGGTACGCCGGCAGGATCGCGACGAACCGCTTGCCTTCGCAGCTGAAGCCGAACGGGGGTACGCCGGCCAGCGCCTCGACCGCCCGCGGGTGCAGGATCGCCATCGCGTGGTCCTCACGGCCGTTGAACAACCGGTACTGCGCCGGCAGCCCGTCGATGGTCAGCGGCAGCGGCAGCAGGCTCGCCGCGGCGACCGGCGCCAGGCCCGCGGGCAGCACCTGCAGCGGCGGCAGGGGGCGATCCACCTGCAGGTCGAGGAAGTCGAAGCCGAGCTCGCGCCGCCGTACCTTGTGCCGGAAACGCCCGGTCCAGAACTCCCGGCCCCGGTGCCGCCCGGTGGTCACGTCGACGACCTCGGCCTTGGGGTCGCTGTTGAACGGTGGGAACGGCCAACGGTCGCGCAGGTCCGCCCCGGTGGCGCTGATCCGCCAGCCCATCTGCTCCGCCGCGTCGGTCCACGACCGCCGCCGGCGTCCGTCAGCGACCCGCAGCGCCAGCGTGAACCCGACCAGCACCAGGAACCAGGCCAGCACGAACCAGCCCACCCAGCGCGGCTCCAGCAGCAGCCCCACGATCGCCAGCGGTACGGCGACCGCGAACCAGATCACGTAGACCACCGCGGCCCCCTGGTGCAGCTGCCAGGCGAGATCCGCCCGGAGCCGTGGGGCCGGGAGGTACGCCCTGACCTGGGCCGCCGTCAACGGCGCCTGCCGAGGCCGCCGAGGGCGATGATCGCCCAGGGGATCAGCAGCCAGACCGGCCAGAACGACGGCCAGTGCCCGCCGTTGCCGAGCCCGATCACGAACCAGATCACGACGTTGATCATCACGACGCCGGTGAAGCCGCCACCCAGCGCGCCGAGCCCGTGGCGGTGCGGACGCGCATCCTTCTTCCTCTCCGGGAAGTCACCGGGAGCCGGGGCCGGCTTGGCGTCCTGCACGACCGCGGGCGTCTGGTAGGTGCGCACCGGCGGCAGATCCCGCACCAGCGGCTCGAGCTCGCCGTAGGTCTGGACGGTGTACAGCTGATCGAGGCGGGACGAGAACTCAGGCTGATCCAGCCGGCCGTCCGCGAACGCGTCCCGCAGCCGTCCGGCGATCTTGTCCCGGTCGGCTTCGGTGAAACGCTGGTACGGCTGGTACTGAGGCATGTCTCAAGTGTGCCCCAGCTCCGGTCCGCCCGGCGTCCCCCGACGGGTGGACCCCCGTGTCCGTCAGTCGGCCAGGGCGCCGAACTTGACGCCGAGCTCGGCCAGCTTCGACTCGCCGCCGTCGATCGCGGTCAGCACCCACGGGCCCTGCGGCGTGAGCGTGAACGTGTGCTCGGTGTGCGCGGCCGACCGGCCGTCGTCGGTGACGACCGTCCAGTCGTCCTCGAGCGTGTGGTTGTCCTGCTTGCCGAGCGTGAGCATCGGCTCGACGGCGAGTGCCATCCCCTCGACCAGCTTCGGGCCACGGCCCGGGCGGCCGAAGTTCGGCACGTTCGGCGGCTGGTGCATGGCCGAGCCGATCCCGTGGCCGACGAAGTCCTCGACGATGCCGTACGACGAGTTCGCGCGGACGTGCGCCTCGATCGCGGCCGAGATGTCGGTCAGCCGGCCGCCGAGCCGGGCGGCGGCGAACCCGCGCCACATCGACTCCGCGCAGATCCGGGCGAGCTCGAGCAGTTCGTCCTCGACCGCGCCGACACCGACGGTGATCGCGGCGTCGCCGTGCCAGCCGTCGACGATCGCGCCGCAGTCGATCGAGATCAGGTCACCGTCGGCGAGCACCCGGCCGCCGGGGATGCCGTGCACGATCTCGTCGTTCACCGAGGCGCAGATCGAGCCGGTGAAGCCGTGGTACCCCTTGAACGACGGGGTCGCGCCGGAGGACCGGATGTTGTCCTCCGCGATCGCGTCCAGCTCACCGGTGCTGATACCGGCCTTGACCTGCCCGCGGAGCAGCTCCAGCGTGCGGCCGACCACCAGGCCGGCCTTGCGCATGGCCAGAATCTGCTCGCGGGTCTTGATCTCGATCCCGCGGTCCCTGAACATCATCGGGTTATTCGGTCACCGTCTTGAGGGCAGCGAGCACCCGCTCGCTCACTTCGTCGATCTCGCCGACACCGTCCACCTCGACCAGCACGCCACGCTCGGCGTACACCTGCAGCAGTGGCTTGGTCTCGGCGGTGTAGACGTCCTGCCGGTGCCGGATGACCTCTTCGGAGTCGTCCGTGCGGCCGTCGGTCTCGGCCCGCTTGAGCATCCGGCCGACCAGGACGTCGATGTCGGCAACCAGCGCCACCACCGCGTCCAGCTTGTGGCCGTGGTCGGCCAGGATGTCGTCCAGCGTGCCCACCTGGGCGAGTGTCCGCGGATATCCGTCCAGCAGGAAGCCGTCGCCGGCGTCGGCCTCGGACAGCCGGTCACGCACCATCGCGTTGGTGACCTCGTCCGGGACGTAGTCGCCGGCATCCATGTACCGCTTGGCCTCGATGCCCAGCGGCGTTTCGTCCTTCACGTTCGCACGGAAGATGTCGCCGGTGGACACGGCCGGGATATTCAGGCGATCGGCAAGCACCTTTGCCTGCGTACCCTTGCCCGCCCCGGGCGGACCCATCAGCAACATTCTCATCAGCGCAGGAACCCTTCGTAGTTTCGCTGCTGCAGCTGACTCTCGATCTGCTTCACCGTGTCGAGTCCGACGCCGACCATGATCAGGATCGACGTACCACCGAACGGGAAGTTCTGGCTCGCGTTCAGCAGGACGAGAGCGACCAGCGGGATCATCGAGATCGCCGCGAGGTACACCGCGCCCGGCAGCGTGATGCGGTCCAACACGTACTTGAGGTATTCCTCCGTCGGCCGCCCCGCCCGGATCCCGGGAATGAAGCCGCCGTACTTCTTCATGTTGTCCGCAACTTCCTTCGGATTGAAGGTAATCGAGACGTAGAAGTACGTGAAGAAGATGATCAGGGCGACATACGTCACCATGTAGATCGGGTGGTCGCCCTTGACCAAGTTGCCCTGGATCCAGTTGGACCAGCCCTTGCCTTGCTGGAACTGACTGACCAGGACGGGGAGATACAGCAGGCTGGACGCGAAGATCACCGGGATGACACCGGCCTGGTTGACCTTCAGCGGGATGTACGTCGACGTACCGCCGAACATCTTGCGTCCGACCATGCGCTTGGCGTACTGCACCGGGATCCGGCGCTGGGCCTGCTCGATGAAGATGACCGCGGCCATGATGACCAACCCGATCGCGATCACCACGACGAAGGTGGTGACGCCCTTCTGCTTGCGGATGCTCCACAGATTGGTCGGGAAGGTGGCGACGATCTGGGTGAAGATCAGGATCGACATGCCGTTGCCGACGCCGCGGTCGGTGATCAGCTCACCGAGCCACATGATCACGCCGGTGCCGGCGGTCATGGTCAGCACCATGACGCTGACGGTGAACCAGTCGTCCTTGTACAGCAGCGGCTCGGTGCAGCCCTGGAACAGGCGGCCCGGCGTCCGGGCCAGCGCCACGAACGCGGTCGACTGCAGGATCGCGAGACCGACGGTCAGGAACCGGGTGTACTGGGTGATCTTGGCCTGTCCCGCCTGGCCTTCCTTCTTCAGCGACTCCAGCCGCGGGATCACCACGGTGAGCAGCTGCAGAATGATGCTGGCGGTGATGTAGGGCATGATGCCGAGCGCGAAGATCGCGAGCTGCAGCAGCGCTCCGCCGGAGAACAGGTTGATCAGGCTGTACAGGTTGGCGTTCGCACCGCCCTGCGAGATCTTGATACACGTGTGCAGAGACTGAACGTTGACGCCGGGTGCCGGTACGACGGAGCCGATCCGGAAGATCACGACGATGAAGAGCACGAACAAGATCTTCCGGCGCAGGTCCGGAGTCTTGAACGCGTTGGCAAAGGCGCCTAACACCCTGTCCTCCCACAAGTTTCCCTTGCCGCGGGCACGGCAGGGGCCTAGCTAAGCCGCTGGGCAAGAGACGAGCCAGGGCTCGTCCGACCGGCGCAGGATATCAAGCACCGGGCGTTACGAGCCCTGGACCACGTGTCACACCTCGGTCGTGGTCCCCCCAGCCGCCTGGATCTTGTCCGTGGCGGACTTGGAGAACTTGTGAGCCGAGACCTGCAGTGCCACGGTCAGCTCGCCGTCACCCAGTACCTTGACCGGCTGACCGCGACGGACCGCGCCCTTGGCGACCAGGTCCGCAATGCCGACCTCGCCACCTTCGGGGAACAGTTGTCCGAGCTTGTCCAGGTTAACGACCTGGAACTCCACCCGGTTCCTGCTCTTGAAGCCCTTCAGCTTCGGGAGCCGCATGTGCAGCGGCATCTGGCCACCCTCGAACCACTCGGGGATGTTGTTACGAGCCTTGCTGCCCTTCGTACCGCGGCCGGCCGTCTTGCCCTTGCTGCCCTCACCACGACCCACGCGGGTCTTGGCGGTCTTGGCGCCGGGCGCCGGGCGCAGGTGATGAACCTTGAGCGCCATGTCAGTCGACCTCCTCGACGGTGATGAGGTGGCGAACCGCACGGACCATGCCGCGAACCTCAGGCTTGTCCTCGTGGACGGCGGTGTCGCCGATCCGCTTGACGCCCAGGGTGCGCAGCGTGTCGCGCTGGTTCTGCTTGCCACCGATGCCGGAACGGGTCTGGGTCACCTTCAGGCGAGCCATCAGGACGACACCTCCGCCCGTGCCTTCAGCAGGGCCGCCGGCGCGACGTCCTCGACCGGCAGGCCACGGCGCGCGGCCACGGCCTCCGGGGTCTCCAGGCTGCGCAACGCCTCGACGGTGGCGTGAACCACGTTGATGGAGTTGGACGAGCCCAGCGACTTGCTCAGGATGTCGTGGATCCCGGCGCACTCCAGTACGGCGCGCGCCGAGCCACCCGCGATCACACCGGTACCGGGAGCGGCCGGACGCAGCATCACAACGCCTGCGGCCTTCTCGCCCTGGACAGGGTGCGGGATGGTGCCCTGGATCCGCGGCACCTTGAAGAACGCCTTCTTGGCCTCCTCGACGCCCTTGGCGATCGCCGCGGGCACCTCCTTGGCCTTGCCGTAACCCACACCGACGGTGCCTTCACCGTCACCGACGACCACGAGGGCGGTGAAGCTGAAGCGACGACCACCCTTCACGACCTTGGCGACACGGTTGATGGCTACCACGCGCTCGATGTAGGCGGTCTTGTCCGCCTGCTGACCGCGACCACCGTCGCGGCCACGGCGCTCACCACCGGCGCCGCCTCCGCGACGCTGCTGGCCTCCGCTCATTTCGAACTACCTTCTTCCCTTGTCGCCATCAGAAGCCGAGCCCGCCCTCGCGGGCGGCGTCGGCCAGGGCTGCGATGCGGCCCTGGTACTTGTTCCCGGCCCGGTCGAACACGACCGAGTCGATCCCGGCAGCCTTGGCGCGGTCGGCGATCAGGCCGCCGACGGTCTTGGCCTTGTCGGTCTTGTTGGCCTCGGCGCCGCGCAGGTCGGCCTCCATGGTGGAGGCGGAGACCAGCGTCTTGCCGGCCACGTCGTCGATGACCTGAACGAACAGGTGCCTCGAGGACTTGGTGACCACCAGCCGCGGCCGCTCGGCCGTGCCGTTGATCTTCTTCCGGACCCGGATCTGCCGACGCAGCCGGGAGGCCGTCTTCTTGGCGGAGTGCTTGTGCGGACGCAGTCCGATCGCCATGGGTTACTTACCAGCCTTTCCGACCTTGCGGCGCACCTGCTCGCCGGCGTACCGCACACCCTTGCCCTTGTACGGCTCGGGCTTACGCAGCTTGCGGATGTTGGCGGCGACCTCACCGACCGACTGCTTGTCGATGCCGATCACCGAGAACCGGGTCGGCGCCTCCACGTTGAACGTGATGCCTTCCGGCGCGTCCACCGTGATGGTGTGGCTGTACCCGAGCGAGAACTCCAGCTGGGTCGGTCCCTTGGACAGGACGCGGTACCCGACGCCGACGATCTCCAGCTTCTTCTCGTAGCCGTCCGTGACCCCGGTGACCAGGTTGGCGATCAGGGTGCGGGACAGGCCGTGCAGTTCCTTGCTCTTGCGCTGGTCGTCCGGGCGGGTGACGGCGATCGCGCCGTCCTCCTCGCGGTTGACCGCGATCGGCTCAGCGACGACGTGCGACAGCTGACCCTTCGGACCCTTCACAGTGACCGTCTGGCCGTCGATCGTGACGTCGACGCCGGACGGGACCGTGACCGGGAGCTTACCGATGCGAGACATTTCAGTGGTCCTCCTTCCGGTTCTTCGTCACCAGACGTAGGCGAGGACTTCCCCGCCGACGCCCTTGTTCTTGGCCTGACGGTCGGTCAGCAGTCCCTGGGACGTCGAGATGATCGCGACGCCCAGGCCACCGAGGACCTTGGGCAGGCTGGTCGACTTCGCGTAGACCCGCAGGCCCGGCTTGCTGATCCGGCGCACGCCCGCAATGGAGCGCTCCCGGCTCGGGCCGAACTTGAGGTCCACGATCAGGGTCTTGCCGACGGCGCCCTCCTTGGGCTCCTCCACCTTGTAGGAGGCGATGTAGCCCTCCTGCTGGAGAATGTCGGCGATACCCTGCTTGATCTTGCTGTACGGCATCGCGGTCGACTCGTGGTACGCCTGATTGGCGTTCCGCAGACGCGTCAACATGTCTGCGATCGGGTCGGTCATCGTCATGGCCTGGGGCCTCTTTCCCGCCGTGGTTTCGCCGTTCGGCGACCTACGGTGACTAGATGGTGAATGGGGAGAAGTTCGGGGGTGGAGACGGTCACCAGCTGGACTTGGTCACACCGGGCAGCTCGCCCCGGTGCGCCATCTCCCGCAGGCAGATCCGGCACAGGCCGAACTTGCGGAAGACCGCCTTCGGCCGGCCGCAGCGCTGGCAGCGCGTGTAGCCACGCACCGCGAACTTCGGCTTCCGGGCCTGCTTGACCTTGAGTGCTGTCTTCGCCACGTCAGTTCTCCTTGAACGGGAAGCCGAGCGCCCGCAGCAGGGCCCGACCCTCGTCGTCGTTCTTCGCGGTGGTCACCACGGTGATGTCCATACCCCGGACCCGGTCGATGCGGTCCTGGTTGATCTCGTGGAACATCACCTGCTCGGTCAGACCGAAGGTGTAGTTCCCAGTGCCGTCGAACTGCTTCGGCGACAGACCGCGGAAGTCGCGGATCCGGGGCAGCGCGAGCGCCAGCAGCCGGTCCAGGAACTCCCACATCCGGTCGCCGCGCAGCGTCACGTGGGCGCCGATCGGCATCCCCTCGCGCAGCTTGAACTGCGCGATCGACTTGCGGGCCTTGGTGACCTGGGCCTTCTGGCCGGTGATCGCGGCCAGGTCCTTCACCGCGCCCTCGATCAGCTTGGAGTCACGCGCCGCCTCGCCGACGCCCATGTTCACCACGATCTTGGTGAGCCCGGGCACCTGCATGACGTTGGCGTAGTGGAACTCGTCCTGCAGCTTGCCGACGATCTCCTCGCGGTACTTCGTCTTCAGCCGCGGCTGGACCCTGCTCTCGGTTACTGCGGTCGTCATCAGATCTCCTCGCCGGTACGCCGGGCGATCCGGACGCTCCGGAAACCGGTGTACGTCGAACCGTCCGGACGGCGCTTCTGCACCTCGACGCGGTTGTAGCCGACGCGGGTGGTCACCTTCTGCTTCTTGCCGTCCTTGTCGACCTCGACCAGAAGCGCCACGTTCGAGACGTGGATCGGGGCTTCCTGGGTGACGATGCCACCGGTGGTGCCGCCGCGCTGGGCCTGCTGCACCTTGGTGTGCTTCTTCACCCGGTTGACGCCCTCGACGATGACCTTCTCGTCGTCGGGGAAGACCTGGATGATCTTGCCCTCGAGGCCCTTGGACTTACCGGCGATCACACGGACCTGATCGCCCTTCTTCACGTGCAGCTTCTTCTGCTGGGCCATCTCAGAGCACCTCCGGCGCGAGCGAGATGATCTTCATGAAGCGCTTCTCCCGCAGCTCCCGGCCGACCGGCCCGAAGATACGGGTGCCGCGCGGCTCGCCGTCGGCCTTCAGGATCACCGCGGCGTTCTCGTCGAAGCGGATGTAGGAGCCGTCCGGACGCCGGCGCTCCTTCACGGTCCGCACGACGACCGCCTTCACGACGTCACCCTTCTTGACACCACCGCCGGGGATCGCGTCCTTGACGGTGGCGACGATCGTGTCACCGACACCGGCGTAGCGCCGACCGGAGCCACCGAGAACGCGGATGCACAAGATCTCCTTGGCACCCGTGTTGTCGGCGACCTTCAGTCGCGACTCCTGCTGGATCATCTGTTGATCTCCTGGTTGTCTCGCTGGTTCTCACTCGCGTGAGCCTTGCGGAACGAATAAATTCGAATGGTTTCCGGCCGGGGGCCGGGAACTACTTGGCCTTCTCGAGGATCTCGACGACGCGCCAGCGCTTGGTCGCCGACAGCGGCCGGGTCTCCATCAGGAGGACGCGGTCGCCGATACCGGCGGCGTTCTGCTCGTCGTGCGCCTTGAGCTTGCTGGTACGCCGGATGACCTTGCCGTACAGCTTGTGCTTGACCCGGTCCTCGACCTCGACGGTGACGGTCTTGTCCATCTTGTCGCTCAGCACCAGACCCTCACGGGTCTTGCGGCGGCCTCGCGCCTCGGGGGTCGTGCTCACGGTCTCGTCCTTCACGTTCTCGGTCATGCGTTCGCCTTCTCACTGTCGTCCGCAGGCTCGTCGGCCTCCGCCTCGGCAACCGGGGCGTCGACCTCCTCGGTGATCCCGAGCGCACGCTCGGACAGCACCGTGTAGATGCGGGCGATGTCCTTGCGGACGGCGCGCAGCCGGCCGTGGGACTCCAGCTGGCCCGTGGCAGCCTGGAACCGGAGGTTGAACAGCTCCTCCTTGGCTTCACCGAGCTTGGTCATCAGCTCGTCCCGCCCGAGGTTCCGCAGCTCGGCGGCGGTCAGGGTAGCCATCAGTTCTCACCTGCCTCTCGGGAGATGAAGCGGCACTTCATCGGCAACTTGTGGATCGCGCGGCGCATCGCCTCGCGAGCAATGTCCTCCGGCACACCGGAGAGCTCGAACAGCACGCGACCGGCCTTGACGTTGGCGATCCACCACTCCGGCGAACCCTTACCGGAACCCATCCGGGTCTCGGCCGGCTTCTTGGTCAGCGGGCGGTCCGGGTAGATGTTGATCCACACCTTGCCGCCACGCTTGATGTGCCGGGTCATCGCGATACGCGCGGCCTCGATCTGCCGGTTGGTGACGTAGTGGCTCTCCAGTGCCTGGATGCCGAACTCACCGAAGGCGAGCGTCGTACCGCCCTTGGCAGCACCGGTCCGCTTCGGGTGGTGCTGCTTGCGGTGCTTGACCTTGCGGGGGATGAGCATGGTTCAGCTCTCCGTTCCGGTCGTCGCGGCCGGCTTCTCGGCCGCCGGGGCGGCCTCGGCCTTCGGCGCGTCGTTCCGGGCGTTGTTGTCGTCACGACGACCGCCACGGTCACCACCGCGACCACCACGGTCACCACCGCGACCGCCACGGTCGCCGCGGTCGCCACCGTCACGGCGGGCCGGACGGCCACGCTGCTGGGTGGCTGCGCGGGCCGCAGCCTGCGCCTCGCGCTCGGCGCGGGTGCCGGCGACGTCGCCCTTGTAGATCCAGACCTTCACGCCGATCCGGCCGAAGGTCGTCCGGGCCTCGTAGAAGCCGTAGTCGATGTCGGCCCGCAGCGTGTGCAGCGGGACGCGGCCCTCGCGGTAGAACTCCGACCGCGACATCTCCGCGCCACCGAGCCGGCCGGAGCACTGGATCCGGATGCCCAGGGCGCCGCCACGCATGGTGGTCTGCATCGCCTTGCGCATCGCGCGGCGGAACGCCACGCGGCCGGACAGCTGCTCGGCCACACCCTGTGCGACCAGCTGGGCGTCGACCTCGGAGTTCTTCACCTCGAGGATGTTCAGCTGCACCTGCTTGCCGGTGAGCTCCTCCAGGCTGCCCCGGATCCGGTCCGCCTCGGCGCCGCGGCGGCCGATGACGATGCCCGGACGAGCGGTGTGGATGTCGACCCGGACCCGGTCACGGGTGCGCTCGATCTCCACGCGGGAGATGCCGGCGCGCTCCATGCCCTTGCTCAGCAGGCGGCGGATCTTGACGTCCTCGCCCACGTAGTCCTTGTACAGCTTGTCGGCGTACCAACGGCTCTTGTGGTCGGTGCTGATGCCGAGACGGAACCCGTGCGGGTTTACCTTCTGTCCCACGTCAGGACTCCTTCTTCTCAGCGGTGGCCTTCTTGGCGGCCGACTTCTTGGCGGTCGCCTTCTTGGCCGGCTTGTCGGCGGCCTCTGCCTTGTCGGCGGCCTTCTTGGCCGTCTTCTTGGCGGGGGCCTTCTTCGCCGTGTCCGCGGTGTCCGCGGACTTCTTGGCGGCCGTCTTCTTGGCCGGGGCCTTCTCGACCGGCTCGTCGGTGACGCGCGGGGTCACCACGATGGTGATGTGGCTGGTCCGCTTGTCGATCCGGGTGGCCCGGCCCTGCGCACGCGGGCGGTGACGCTTCAGCGTCGGCCCCTCGTCCACGAGGACCTTGGCCACGACCAGGTCGGCCCGGCTCAGGTGCTCGGTGCCCTCGGCGTTCGCCGCGGCGCTGTCGACGACCTTGTACACGGTCGCGGCAGCGGCCTGCGGGGCGAACTTCAGAGTGGCGAGTGCGTCGTCGACGCCCAGACCGCGCACCAGGTCACCCACGCGGCGCGCCTTCATCGGCGTCACGCGGACGAAGCGCGCGACCGCGAAGGCCCCGGGCTGCTCGCCCAGCAGGCTCTCGCGACGGGCGCTGATCGCCCTACGCTCTTGAACGCTCATGATGTTCGAATCTCTCCGTAGGTTGCTTTCGCTTCGTCACTGACCATGGTCAGCGACGCCGTGACTTCCGGTCGTCCTTCTCGTGACCCCTGAACGTCCGGGTCGGTGCGAACTCGCCGAGCTTGTGCCCGACCATCGCGTCCGTCACGAACACCGGCACGTGCTTGCGGCCGTCGTGCACCGCAATCGTGTGGCCGATCATGTCCGGCACGATCATCGATCGGCGGGACCAGGTCTTGATGACGTTCTTGGTGCCCTTCTCGTTCTGCACCTCCACCTTCTTCGCGAGGTGGTGGTCGACGAACGGGCCCTTCTTCAAGCTGCGTGGCATTCTGGCCGGCTCCTATCAGCGCTTCTTGCCGGCCTTGCGGCGCCGGACGATCATGCGGTCGCTTTCCTTGCGGGTGCGGGTCCGGCCCTCGGCCTGACCCCACGGGGACACCGGGTGGCGACCACCCGAGGTCTTACCCTCACCACCACCGTGCGGGTGGTCGACCGGGTTCATCGCGACACCGCGGACGGTCGGGCGCTTGCCCTTCCAGCGCATCCGGCCCGCCTTGCCCCAGTTGATGTTCGACTGCTCGCCGTTGCCGACCTCACCGAGGGTGGCGCGGCAGCGCACGTCGACCATCCGGACCTCGCCGGACGGCATCCGCAGGGTGGCCATCCGGCCTTCCTTCGCGACCAGCTGGATGCTGGAGCCGGCGGAGCGGGCCATCTTGGCGCCACCGCCCGGCCGCAGCTCGACCGCGTGGATGGTGGAACCGACCGGGATGTTGCGCAGCGGCAGGTTGTTGCCGACCTTGATGTCGGCGGCCGGGCCGTTCTCGACGACCGTGCCCTGCTGCAGGTTCGACGGGGCGAGGATGTAGCGCTTCTCGCCGTCCACGTAGTGCAGCAGCGCGATCCGGGCGGTGCGGTTCGGGTCGTACTCGATGTGCGCGACCTTCGCCGGCACGCCGTCCTTGTCGTACCGCTTGAAGTCGATCAGCCGGTACGCCCGCTTGTGACCGCCACCGTGGTGCCTGGTGGTGATCTTGCCGGAGTTGTTCCGGCCGCCCTTCTTCGGCAGCGGACGCAGCAGCGACTTCTCGGGGGTCGAACGGGTGAGCTCGACGAAGTCGGCCACACTCGAGCCACGGCGGCCCGGGGTCGTCGGCTTGTACTTGCGGATTCCCATTACGACTGGCCTCCGAAGATATCGATGCGGTCGTCACCCTTGAGGGTCACGATCGCCCGCTTGGTGTCGGGACGCTTGCCGAAGCCACTACGGGTCCGGCGGCGCTTGCCCTTGCGGTTCAGCGTGTTGACGTCGGAGACCTTGACCTTGAACACCTTCTCGACCGCGAGCTTGATCTCGGTCTTGTTGGCGTCCGGGTCGACCTCGAACGTGTACTTCTGCTCGTCGAGCAGGCCGTAGCTCTTCTCGCTCACGACCGGCCGGAGCAGCACGTCGCGCGGGTCCTTGTTGATTCCGTGGCTCATGCCTCTACCTCCTCGGCCTCGGTCGACGTGGCGACGGCCTTGACGGACTTGCCCTTGGGCGCGCCGGCGACGAACGAGTCGAGCGCGCTCTTGGTGAACACGACCGCGTCGCTGCACAGCACGTCGTACGCGTTCAGCTGGTCGGCCGCGATCAGGTGCACGTGCTGCACGTTGCGCAGGCTCAGCCAGGTCAGCTCGTCGGCGCGGTCGACCACGACCAGCGCCTTGCCCGGGTCGGTGACCTCGGCGAGCACCTTCAGCGCCGACCTGGTGGACGGCTTGTCGCCGTCCACGAAGCTCTCGACGACGAACACGCGGCCGTCACGGGCCCGGTCCGACAGCGAGCCGCGGAGCGCGGCGGCGATCATCTTCTTCGGGGTCCGCTGGCTGTAGTCGCGCGGCACCGGGCCGTGGACGACGCCACCGCCGGTGAACTGCGGCGCGCGGGTCGAACCCTGGCGGGCGCGACCGGTGCCCTTCTGGCGGTACGGCTTGGCGCCACCGCCGGACACCTCGCCCCGGGACTTCGCCTTGTGCGTGCCCTGGCGGGCCGCGGCCAGCTGGGCCACCACGACCTGGTGGATCAGCGGCACGTTGACCTGGACGTCGAACAGCTCGGCCGGAAGCTCGGCGGAACCCTTCTTGCTGACCTTGTCGCCCTTCACGACGACGACGTCGACGGTGCTCACTTCGCAGCTCCCTTCGCGGCGTTGCGGATCAGCACGAGCCCGCCCTTGGGGCCGGGTACGGCGCCCTTGAGCAGGATCAGGCCGCGCTCGGTGTCGATCGCGTGCACGCTGATGTTCTGCGTGGTGATCTGCTCGGCGCCCATCCGGCCGGCCATCCGCAGGCCCTTGAAGACCCGGCCCGGGGTGGCGCAACCGCCGATGGAGCCCGGCGAACGGTGCTTCTTGTGCACACCGTGGGTGGCGCGCAGGCCGTGGAAGCCGTGCCGCTTCATCACACCGGCGAAACCCTTGCCCTTGCTGGTGGCGGAAACGTCGACCCGCTCACCGGCCTCGAAGGCCTCGGCCTTGATCTCCTGACCCAGCGTGTACTCGCTGGCGTCGGCGGTGCGCAACTCCAGCAGGTGGCGCCGCGGCGTCACGCCGGCCTTGTCGAAGTGGCCGCGCTGGGGCTTGGTCACCTTGCGCGGGTCGATGTCGCCGAAGGCGATCTGGACGCCGTCGTAGCCGTCCCGGTCCGCGGTGCGGACGCCGGTGACGACACAGGGCCCGGCCTGGATCACGGTGACGGGGACGACTCGGTTGTTCTCGTCCCAGGTCTGGGTCATGCCGAGCTTGGTGCCCAGCAGACCGCGCGTGTTCTTAACAGTGCTCATTGGTCTTTCCGCGTCCTCAGAGCTTGATCTCGATGTCGACACCGGCCGGCAGGTCGAGGCGCATCAGCGAGTCGACGGTCTTCGGCGTGGGGTCGATGATGTCGATGAGCCGCTTGTGGGTGCGCATCTCGAAGTGCTCGCGGCTGTCCTTGTACTTGTGCGGCGAGCGGATGACGCAGAACACGTTCTTTTCCGTCGGCAACGGCACCGGGCCAGCAACCTTCGCACCAGTACGCGTCACCGTGTCGACAATCTTGCGTGCCGAGCTGTCGATGACCTCGTGGTCGTAGGCCTTCAGCCGGATGCGGATCTTCTGTCCCGCCATCGCTTCGCTTCGTCCTTCTCTATCGTCTTTCGGTGCGTTGCTCCGACCCCCGAGGTCGGGTGTGTCGCCACACCGGTGCAATACTGCGCGGCACGCGCGTGACCCACCGCTTCTTCGACCTGGGATGGTGATCGGGGCCCGGTCTCGGACCGAACCTCGGCATGGTCTCCGGTCCGGCGCACCAGCCAGATCGGAAGATCTGGGGCGCACCCCGGCGGCCTCGCCTGAGCAACCTGAATATTGTGCCAGAGATCGGCGCCGAAACGCCAATCGGGTGGCTCCACGCCTGATCCGGTACCACCTGAGCGCCGGATCAGGCGCACAGCAGAGGTCCGCGGGGCTCAGACTACGAGCCCACGCGGACCTCGTGAGATCACTTCAGGATCTTGGTGACCCGGCCGGCGCCGACGGTGCGGCCACCTTCACGGATCGCGAACTTCAGACCCTCCTCCATGGCGATCGGCTGGATCAGCTCGACCGACATGTCGGTGTTGTCGCCCGGCATGACCATCTCGGTGCCCTCGGGCAGCGTGACGACGCCGGTGACGTCCGTGGTCCGGAAGTAGAACTGCGGACGGTAGTTCTGGAAGAACGGCGTGTGACGGCCGCCCTCCTCCTTCGAGAGGATGTAGACCGAAGCCTCGAAGTTGGTGTGCGGGGTCGTGGTGCCCGGCTTGATGACGACCATGCCGCGCTCGACGTCCTCGCGCTTCGTGCCGCGAAGCAGCAGACCGACGTTCTCACCGGCCTGGCCCTCGTCGAGCAGCTTGCGGAACATCTCGATACCGGTGACCGTGGTGGTCTGCTTCTCCGGACGGATGCCGACGATGTCGACCGTCTCGTTGATCTTGACCACACCGCGCTCGATCCGGCCGGTGATGACCGTGCCGCGACCGGTGATGGTGAAGACGTCCTCCACCGGCATCAGGAACGGCTTGTCGACCTCGCGCTCCGGCTGCGGGATGTAGGAGTCGACCGCGTTCATCAGCTCGATGATCGACTCGCCCCACTTGGCGTCGCCCTGCAGCGCCGGGTGTGCGGCAACCCGCACGATCGGCGCGTTGTCGCCGTCGAACTCCTGCTCCGAGAGCAGCTCGCGAACCTCGAGCTCGACGAGCTCCAGGATCTCCTCGTCGTCGACCATGTCGCACTTGTTCAGCGCGACGACCATCGCCGGCACGCCGACCTGACGGGCGAGCAGCACGTGCTCACGCGTCTGCGGCATCGGGCCGTCGGTGGCGGCGACGACCAGGATCGCACCGTCCATCTGGGCCGCACCGGTGATCATGTTCTTGATGTAGTCCGCGTGACCCGGGCAGTCGACGTGGGCGTAGTGCCGGGCCTCGGTCTGGTACTCGACGTGCGCGATGGAGATGGTGATACCGCGCTGACGCTCTTCGGGCGCCTTGTCGATCTGATCGAAGGCCGACGCCTCGTTGAGGTTCGGGTACTTGTCGTGCAGCACCTTGGTGATCGCCGCGGTAAGCGTGGTCTTACCGTGGTCGATGTGACCGATGGTGCCGATGTTGACGTGCGGCTTGGTCCGCTCGAACTTCGCCTTCGCCACTGGGGCCCTCCTGGATAAATGTTGACTACGCCGTACGCCGACGCGCTTTGGGGTGTGGTGGTCAGGAGCGAGAGATTACTCGCCCCGGGCCTTCTTGATGATCTCTTCCGCCACGTTCTTCGGAACCTCGGCGTAGGAATCGAACTGCATCGAGTAGGACGCGCGGCCCTGGGTCTTGGACCGCAGGTCACCGACATACCCGAACATCTCGGACAACGGCACCAGAGCCTTCACGGCCCGGCTGCCACCGGGGCCCTCGTCCATCGACTGGATCTGGCCACGGCGTGAGTTGAGGTCGCCGATCACTTCACCCATGTAGTCCTCGGGGGTGATGACCTCGACCGCGAACATCGGCTCGAGGATGACCGGGGTCGCCCGCCGGGCCGCGTCCTTGAACGCCATCGAACCGGCGATCTTGAAGGCGAGCTCGGAGGAGTCGACATCGTGGTAGGCGCCGTCGGTCAGCGTGACCTTGACGTCCACCATCGGGTAGCCGGCCAGTACGCCGAACTCCATCGCCTCCTGGGCGCCCTCGTCCACCGACGGGATGTACTCCCGGGGGATCCGGCCACCGGTGACGGAGTTGACGAACTCGTAGCCGCCTTCGCCGCCGGCCTCGACCGAGGTCGGCTCGATGTTGATGATCACACGCGCGAACTGACCCGAACCACCGGTCTGCTTCTTGTGCGTGTAGTCGACCTTCTCGACCTTCTTCTTGATCGTCTCGCGGTAGGCCACCTGCGGCTTGCCGACGTTCGCCTCGACGCGGAACTCGCGCTTCATCCGGTCGACCAGCACCTCGAGGTGCAGCTCGCCCATACCGGCGATGATCGTCTGGCCGGTGTCCTCGTCGGTCCGGACCTGGAAGGTCGGGTCCTCCTCGGCGAGCCGCTGGATCGCGACGCCCAGCTTCTCCTGGTCGGCCTTCGACTTGGGCTCGATGGCGACCGAGATCACCGGGGCCGGGAACTGCATCGACTCCAGCACGACCGGCTTGGCCGGGTCGGACAGGGTCTCACCGGTGGTGGTGTCCTTCAGGCCCATCACGGCGACGATGTGGCCGGCGCCGATCGACGCGATCTCCTCACGCTTGTTCGCGTGCATGCGGTAGATCTTGCCGATCCGCTCCTTGCGGCCCTTCGTCGGGTTCAGCACCTGGGTGCCGGTCTCGAGCTTGCCCGAGTAGACCCGGATGAAGGTCAGCTTGCCCAGGTGCGGGTCGGCCGCGATCTTGAACGCCAGCGCCGAGAACGGCTCGCTGTCGGACGGCTTGCGCAGTACGACCTGCTCCGCGTCCTTGACGTCGTGGCCCTCGATGGCCGGGACGTCGAGCGGGCTCGGCAGGTAGGCGTTGATCGCGTCGAGCAGCGGCTGGACGCCCTTGTTCTTGAACGCCGTGCCGGTCAGCACCGGGGTCAGCTTGCTGGCGATGGTCGCCCGCCGGATGCCCGCGACAACCTGCTCCTGGGTGGGCTCGTCGCCCTCCAGGTACATCTCCATGATCTCGTCGTCGGCCTCGGCCAGCGTCTCGATCAGCTTGTCGCGCCACTCGGCGGCGATCTCGGTGTGGGTGGCCGGGATCTCCTCGACGGTGTAGTCCTCACCCATCGTGGTCTCACCGCGCCACGTCAGCGCGCGCATGCCGACCAGGTCGACGACACCGATGAAGTCGGACTCGGAACCGATCGGCAGCTGCAGCACCAGCGGCACCGCGGCCAGCCGGTCGACGATCATGTCGACGCAGCGCATGAACTCCGCGCCGGTCCGGTCCAGCTTGTTGACGAAGCAGATCCGCGGCACGCCGTACCGGTCCGCCTGGCGCCACACGGTCTCGGACTGCGGCTCGACACCGGCGACACCGTCGAACACCGCGACAGCGCCGTCGAGGACGCGCAGCGAGCGCTCCACCTCGACGGTGAAGTCGACGTGCCCCGGGGTGTCGATGATGTTGATGGTGTGGTCTTTCCAGGTGCAGGTCGTCGCGGCGGACGTGATCGTGATGCCGCGCTCCTGCTCCTGCTCCATCCAGTCCATCGTGGCGGCGCCGTCGTGGACCTCACCGATCTTGTAGGTGATACCGGTGTAGAAGAGGATCCGCTCGGTCGTCGTCGTCTTGCCGGCGTCGATGTGGGCCATGATCCCGATGTTGCGGACCTTGGCCAGGTCGGTGGTGATTTGTACGGCCACCTCGGTGGTCTACCTCTCGATTCTGTCTTGCGTCAAACGGTGATCGCTGGGGTCCGGATCGGACCCCGGATCACCAGCGGTAGTGGGCGAAAGCCTTGTTGGCTTCGGCCATCTTGTGCGTGTCCTCGCGGCGCTTCACCGACGCACCGAGACCGTTGGACGCGTCCAGGATCTCGTTCATCAGGCGCTCGGACATGGTCTTCTCGCGACGAGCGCGGGAGTACGACGTCAGCCAGCGCAGCGCCAGCGTGGTGGAGCGACCGGGCTTGACCTCGATCGGCACCTGGTAGGTGGCACCACCGACGCGGCGGCTCTTCACCTCGATGCTCGGCTTCACGTTGTCCAGCGCACGCTTCAGCGTGATCACCGGGTCGGTGCCGGTCTTGGTGCGAGTGCCCTCGAGCGCGTTGTAGACGATGCTCTGCGCGATCTGCTTCTTGCCGTCGACCAGGATCTTGGAGATCAACTGGGTGACGAG
The DNA here is from genome assembly GCF_044453965.1 of Kribbella sp. NPDC051586. NCBI lineage: Bacteria > Bacillati > Actinomycetota > Actinomycetes > Propionibacteriales > Kribbellaceae > Kribbella > Kribbella sp. NPDC051586. Next base: position 259,480 of record NZ_JBITDF010000001.1, read on the forward strand.
CGGCGAACTGTAGACCGGGTCGATGATGACCGGGCGCTTCGGGGCGGGGCCCTTGCGCGGCATTAGCTCTTCTCCTTCTTCGCGCCGTAGAGGCTGCGAGCCTGCTTACGGTTCTTCACACCCTGGGTGTCGAGCGAACCGCGGATGATCTTGTACCGGACACCGGGGAGGTCCTTCACCCGGCCGCCGCGGACGAGCACGATCGAGTGCTCCTGCAGGTTGTGGCCGACGCCGGGAATGTACGCGGTGACCTCGATACCGCTGGTCAGGCGGACACGCGCAACCTTACGAAGAGCGGAGTTCGGCTTCTTCGGCGTGGTCGTGTAGACGCGCGTGCACACACCACGACGCTGAGGGGAACCCTTCAGGGCCGGCGTCTTGTTCTTGGACACCTTGTCCTGGCGGCCCTTGCGGACCAGCTGGTTAATGGTGGGCACCGCGTGGGTCTCTTTCTGTCGTCCGGCTGGGTTTGTAGCTCTTGCCTGACCCCCGCGGTCGGGTGTGTCGCGTGCGCACGGGCGTACCGGGGCCTTAATCTCAAGACTGTCGGTCAGAAGTCCCGTGCCACGCGGCCCGACCCGTTGGACGAGGGGCACGCATGACGGCCCAAGGAAGACCCCGGGCACGATCGTTAAGACTAGCGGGTGCCTCAAGCACGGTCAAAATGAGTAATCGACCACGGTCGAGGACCTTTCGCTGTTCCAGTGTACAAGGCCTACGGAGTGGCTCTCCCCGCGAGGAAATCAGCCGCCGCGCCGGCGTCCCCCTCGACCGTCAGAACGGCTCCCGGCAAGCGCTTCCACAGGCACAGGTCGAGCTCCGACGCGGTCCCTGACAGGACCGCTTCCCCGACCGCCCGGCCCCGCTCCACCTGCGGCCGATCGCCTTGTGACACAGGGATCAGGGTCCATTCGTGGCCGGTGTCGGTGGCGCGTACGCCGACCTGCCGGGTCACCGCCGGCGCGAACCCGCGGGCCAGCATCCGGGGCAGGAACACCCCGAACACCTCGTCCACCCCATCGGCCGCGATCTCCGCAGGTACGGTCGCCGGACCAGTCGTCCCGGAACCGGTTGCCTGCAGGGCGTCCACGAGGTGGATCGCCGTCTCATGCATGCGCCGCCGGGTCCAGAATCCCGCGCGCTGGTCCACCGGCGCGAAGTTCCAGCAGGGCTCGTCCGGGTCGATCGCCCGGATCGCCGCGATCAGGGCCGCGCTGGTCCCGGCATACCAGTCCGCCCAGGAGATCGTCGTACGCAGTACCTGCGGGACCTTCTGGGACGTGCTGCTGAGCAGGATCGAGGCCGCCCAGCGCTGGCCGGCTCCGAGGTGCAGAGCCAGGTCGGCGACGGTCCAGCCCGGGCACGCCGGCACCGGGAGCGCCGGGTCGGCGTCGGCCAGGACGGCCGCGAACAGCGCGGCCGTCCGGTCGAATTCGGCGAGGTGGTCGATCACGGGTCAGGCGCGGAACTCGACGTCCGTGATCAGGCCGTCGACGACGCGGTACAGGCCGAGTTGCGGAGTGGTCCCGCTGTCGTCGTACGACAGCACGTGCTCGACCACCCACTCCCCCAGCATCAGTCGCTGCACCACTTCGGTCTTGCACTGGCCGGCGTCGAACCGCGGCCGGTAGTGCTCGCGCAGGAACCGGCGGCCCTTCAGCTCGGTGCCGTCGGCGAGCAGGATCCGCGCCGTCGGCGAGTACATGGCCAGGAAGGCCTCGAGGTCGTGCGCTGCGAACGCTGCGTGCTCGCGACTGATCACCCGGGCGGCCGGAGTGTCGGCGGTGACGGCCGCGATGGTCGCCATCCCCAGATCGGCGAGCGGGGCCTGTGCAGGGGCTACAGCGGGAGCAGGAGTGGCAGGAGTGGCCTTGGGGGTCGTGGGCAGCGTCTGCTGGCCGGCGGGCCCGGCAGGCGCTTCCTTGACCGCTGCGGCCGGTTTGGCGACCGTCGGCGTACGCCGGGTCGCGGTGGTCTTCTTCTTGGCCGGGGGTGGGACGAGGAGCTTGCCGTCGTCGCCGGGCTCTTCGCCGAGGTGGGCGATAGCCCAGTCGAGAGCCTTGGTGACGGCGGCGCGTGATTCTTCGGTGTGGTCGAGCATGTCGAACCCGTGGTGCCCTTTCGGTACGTCGATGATGTCCAGCGCGGCGCCTCCCGCGGAAACGAACTCCGCGACCGGACCGGCGAGCTCCTCACGCTCGAGTCCAGCTCTGGTCAGCAAAACCGGCAGGTCTGTACTTGATGCTTTCCCCGCCCCACCGCCCCGGTCGTGTTTGCCGATCACTTCGGCGGCGGGAACGAGTTCGTCGACACCGGGCGGGGTGGCGAGCAGGGGGTAGGTCAGGGCGACGAACCGCAACCAGTCGGGGCGGCTGTCCAGCCACTCCCCGGCGAGCAGGCCGGCACCGGAGAAGAACCACAGACCGACCCGATCAGGGTCGACCCGCGGATCGGAACGCAGTACGCCGACCGCGGCCTCCACCTCGTCCGCGGCCGCGACCAGGCGGTCGAGTCCGTGGATCAGGCTGTGGTCGACGACTGCAGCCACCAGGCCTCGCCTGGCGGCAGCGGTCGCATAGCCCTTGTAGACCGGCCACTCCCGAGGCATGACCTCGAGACCGGCAGGTCCAGGACCCCCGTGCACAAAGAGAATTGCACCGCCTCGGGCGGTCCCGGGCGGGCGGTACAGGTCGATCTCCCCCAAGCGATCGACACGTACATCGGGACCATCCAGAACCCCCAAGACGAAAGGCCGCAGGTAGGCCGGCAGATCCGTCATGCACCAATCTTGGCCTATCCCGCGCACACTTTCAGCCGCCACCCCGAGTGTCTTTTCCCGACTGTGCCCGCACACACCCCGCCGGCCGTGCCCCACACACGAGTGGATATCCCCTCGAGTGAGGGGTTCTGCGCTGGTGTGCCAGTGCAGAACCCCCAAGACGCGTGGATATCCGCTCGTGTGACCAGGCCCGAACAAACGGCGAGGGCGGCACTTCCCAGTGGGAAATGCCGCCCTCTTGCGCGTGCTTCGAATCAGTTCTGGTACGAACCGAGGTCGAAGTCGTCGAGCGGGACCGACTGGCCCGAGGACGGGCCGAAGTCGTAGTCGTACGACTCGTAGCCGACCATCGAGTACATCGCGGCCTTCGCCTCCTCGGTGGGCTCCACCCGGATGTTGCGGTACCGGTCCATGCCCGTACCGGCCGGGATCAGCTTGCCGATGATGACGTTCTCCTTCAGACCGACCAGCGAGTCGGACTTGCCGTGGATCGCGGCCTCGGTGAGGACGCGGGTCGTCTCCTGGAAGGAGGCGGCCGACAGCCACGACTCGGTGGCCAGCGAGGCCTTGGTGATACCCATCAGCACCGGACGACCCGAGGCCGGAGTACCGCCCTCGGCCACGACGCGGCGGTTCTCCGCCTCGAACATGATCCGGTCCGCGAGCTCACCCGGGAGCAGGTTCGCCTCGCCGGACTCGATCACCGTGACCCGGCGCAGCATCTGCCGGACGATGATCTCGATGTGCTTGTCGTGGATGGCCACACCCTGCGACCGGTACACCTCCTGGACCTCGTCCACCAGGTGCTCCTGCGCCTTGCGGACACCCAGGATCCGCAGAACCTCCTGCGGGTCCGGCGTACCCTGCGTCAGCTGCTGACCGACCTCGACGTGCTGACCGTCCTCGATCAGCAGCCGGGCCCGCTTCGACACCGGGTAGGCGACCTCCTCGGAACCGTCGTCCGGGGTGAGCACCAGCTTCCGGGTCTTGTCGGTGTCCTCGATCGCGATCCGGCCGGCCGCTTCGCCGATCGGCGCCTTGCCCTTGGGCTGACGGGCCTCGAAGAGCTCGACCACACGCGGCAGACCGTGGGTGATGTCATCACCCGCGACACCACCGGTGTGGAAGGTGCGCATCGTCAGCTGCGTACCCGGCTCACCGATGGACTGGGCCGCGATGATGCCGACCGCCTCGCCGATGTCGACCGGCTTGCCGGTCGCCAGCGAACGGCCGTAGCACTTCGCGCAGGTACCGGTCTTGGCGTCACAGGTGAGCACCGACCGGACCTTGACCTCCTCGATCCCGGCCGCGACCAGCTTCGCGATCGACACGTCGCCCAGGTCGGCGCCGCCGGCGAGCACGACGTTGCCGTCGGCGTCCAGGGCGTCGGTGGCCAGGGTCCGCGCGTACGCGCTGGTCTCCACGTTCTCGGCGTGCACGACCTTGCCGGACGGGTCCTTCTCGCCGATCTGCTTCGGCAGGCCCCGCTCGGTGCCGCAGTCCTCCTCGCGGATGATCACGTCCTGCGACACGTCCACCAGACGACGGGTCAGGTACCCCGAGTCGGCGGTCCGCAGCGCGGTGTCGGCCAGACCCTTCCGGGCGCCGTGGGTGGCGATGAAGTACTCGACCACCGACAGGCCCTCGCGGAAGTTGGACTTGATCGGCCGGGCGATGATCTCGCCCTTCGGGTTGGCGACCAGACCACGCATACCGGCGATCTGCCGGATCTGCATCATGTTGCCTCGGGCACCGGAGTGCACCATCATCCAGATCGGGTTGTCCTTGGCGAAGTTCTCCTCCATCGCCTTACCGACCTCGGCGTTGGCGCCGGTCCAGATCTCGATCAGCTCCTGGCGCCGCTCGGACGAGGTGATCAGACCCCGCTCGAACTGCTTCTGGACCTTCTCGGCCTGGGCCTCGTACCGGGCCATGATCTCCGGCTTGGACGGTGGCGTGCTGAAGTCGTCGATCGACACCGTGACACCGGAGCGGGTGGCCCAGCGGAAACCGAGGTCCTTCAGGTTGTCGAGGGCGTTCGCGACCTCGACCTTGGTGTACCGCTCGGCCAGGTCGTTGACGATCCCGCCCAGCTGCTTCTTGCCGACCTCGACGTCCACGAACGGGTAGTCGTGCGGCAGCGCCTCGTTGAACAGCGCGCGGCCCAGCGTCGTCTCCAGCGCGAAGCCACCCTCGGCCCGCTCGGTCACACCGGCCGGCACACCGGACTCGTCCAGCCGCAGGTTGACCTTGGCCTGCAGCGACAGCTCCTTGCGGTCGAAGGCCATGATCGCCTCGGCCACGGAGCTGAACGCCCGGCCCTCGCCCTTGGCGCCTTCCTTCAGCATGGTCAGGAAGTAGATGCCGATGATCATGTCCTGCGTCGGCATTGTGACCGGACGGCCGTCGGCCGGCTTCAGGATGTTGTTCGTCGACAGCATCAGGATCCGGGCCTCGGCCTGCGCCTCGGCCGACAGCGGCAGGTGCACCGCCATCTGGTCACCGTCGAAGTCCGCGTTGAACGCGGAGCAGACGAGCGGGTGGATCTGGATCGCCTTGCCCTCGATCAGCTGCGGCTCGAACGCCTGGATACCCAACCGGTGCAGCGTAGGCGCACGGTTGAGCAGGACCGGGTGCTCGGTGATGACCTCTTCCAGCACGTCCCAGACCTGGGCGCGCTGACGCTCGACCATCCGCTTGGCGGACTTGATGTTCTGCGCGTGGTTGAGGTCGACCAGCCGCTTCATCACGAACGGCTTGAACAGCTCCAGCGCCATCGCCTTCGGCAGACCGCACTGGTGCAGCTTCAGCTGCGGGCCGACCACGATGACGGAGCGGCCCGAGTAGTCGACGCGCTTGCCCAGCAGGTTCTGACGGAAACGGCCCTGCTTGCCCTTGAGCATGTCGGACAGCGACTTCAGCGGCCGGTTGCCCGGGCCGGTGACCGGACGGCCACGACGGCCGTTGTCGAACAGCGCGTCGACGGCCTCCTGCAGCATCCGCTTCTCGTTGTTGACGATGATCTCCGGCGCGCCCAGGTCGAGCAGTCGCTTGAGCCGGTTGTTCCGGTTGATCACCCGGCGGTACAGGTCGTTCAGGTCCGAGGTCGCGAACCGGCCACCGTCGAGCTGCACCATCGGGCGCAGGTCCGGCGGGATGACCGGGACGCAGTCCAGCACCATGCCCATCGGGCTGTTGTTGGTGGCCAGGAACGCGGTGACGACCTTGAGCCGCTTCAGGGCCCGCGTCTTGCGCTGGCCCTTGCCGGTCTTGATCGTCTCGCGCAGGTTGTCCGCCTCGGCCTTCAGGTCGAAGGTCTCCAGCCGGCGCTGGATCGCGGCGGCGCCCATCGCGCCCTCGAAGTACTTGCCGAACCGCTCCTTCATGGCGCGGTAGAGGATCTCGTCGCCCTCCAGGTCCTGGACCTTGAGGTTCTTGAACCGGGTCCAGACCTCGTCGAGGCGGTCGATCTCGCGCTGCGCACGGTCGCGCAGCTGCTTGACCTCACGCTCGGCGCCTTCCTTCACCTTGCGGCGTACGTCGGCCTTGGCGCCCTCGGCCTCGAGCTGCGCCAGATCCTCCTCGAGCTTCTTCATCCGCTGCTCGATGTCGTTGTCACGACGGTTCTCGAGCTGCTTGCGCTCCACGTCCACCCGGCCCTCGAGCGAGGACAGGTCGCGGTGCCGGGCCTCGTCGTCGACGTCGGTGATCATGTACGCCGCGAAGTAGATGACCTTCTCCAGGTCCTTCGGGGCGAGGTCGAGCAGGTAGCCGAGCCGCGACGGGACACCCTTGAAGTACCAGATGTGGGTGACCGGCGCGGCCAGCTCGATGTGGCCCATCCGCTCACGGCGCACCTTGGAGCGGGTGACCTCGACGCCACACCGCTCGCAGATGATGCCCTTGAAGCGAACGCGCTTGTACTTGCCGCAGTAGCACTCCCAGTCCCGGGTGGGACCGAAGATCTTCTCGCAGAAGAGTCCGTCACGCTCGGGCTTGAGCGTCCGGTAGTTGATCGTCTCCGGCTTCTTGACCTCGCCGTGGGACCACTGGCGGATCTCGTCCGCGGTGGCCAGGCCGATCCGAAGCTCGTCGAAGAAGTTCACGTCGAGCACGATGTGTTATCTCCCGTTGCTAAAAGTGGTCTGAGTGGGTTGGTTGTTGATGTCAAGCGGCAACCCGCTCAGACCTCCTCGACACTGTTCGGCTCGCGCCGGGACAGGTCGATGCCCAGTTCCTCTGCCGCCCGGAAGACGTCCTCCTCGCTGTCGCGCATCTCGACCCGGCTTCCGTCGGACGAGAGCACCTCGACATTGAGGCAGAGGGACTGCATTTCCTTGACCAGAACCTTGAACGACTCCGGGATACCCGGCTCCGGGATGTTCTCGCCCTTGACGATCGCCTCGTACACCTTGACCCGCCCGACGACGTCGTCGGACTTGATGGTCAGCAGCTCCTGCAGCGCGAAGGCGGCACCGTAGGCCTCGAGGGCCCACACCTCCATCTCGCCGAACCGCTGGCCACCGAACTGGGCCTTACCACCCAGCGGCTGCTGGGTGATCATCGAGTACGGACCGGTCGACCGTGCGTGGATCTTGTCGTCGACCAGGTGGTGCAGCTTCAGCATGTACATGTAGCCGACGCCCACCGGCTCCGGGAACGGCTCACCCGAGCGGCCGTCGAACAGCTTGGCCTTACCCGAGCCGTCGACCATCCGGACACCGTCGCGGTTCGGCAGCGTCGAGGAGAGCAGGCCGGTGACCTCTTCTTCCTTGGCGCCGTCGAAGACCGGGGTGGCGACGTTCGTCATCGGCTCGGCCGAACCGGCGCCGATCTTGATCAGCCGCTGTGCCCACTCCTCGGTGTTGTCCGGGTCGACCTCCCAGCCGCGGCTGGCGATCCAGCCGAGGTGGGTCTCCAGGACCTGACCGACGTTCATCCGGCCGGGCACGCCCAGCGGGTTCAGGATGATGTCGACCTGGGTGCCGTCCTCGAGGAACGGCATGTCCTCGACCGGCAGGATCTTGGAGATGACGCCCTTGTTCCCGTGGCGGCCGGCCAGCTTGTCGCCGACCGAGATCTTCCGCTTCTGGGCGACGTACACCCGGACCAGCTGGTTGACGCCCGGCGGCAGTTCGTCGCCGTTGTCGCGGTCGAAGACGCGGACACCGATGACGGTGCCCTCCTCGCCGTGCGGCACCTTCAGCGACGTGTCGCGGACCTCGCGCGCCTTCTCACCGAAGATCGCGCGGAGCAGCCGCTCCTCCGGGGTCAGCTCGGTCTCACCCTTCGGGGTGACCTTGCCGACCAGGATGTCGCCGGTGGTGACCTCGGCGCCGATGCGGATGATGCCGCGCTCGTCGAGGTCGGCCAGCATCTCGTCGGAGACGTTCGGGATGTCCCGGGTGATCTCCTCCGGACCCAGCTTGGTGTCGCGGGCGTCGACCTCGTGCTCCTCGATGTGGATCGAGGTCAGCAGGTCCTGCTGTACGACGCGCTGGGACAGGATGATCGCGTCTTCGTAGTTGTGACCCTCCCACGGCATGAACGCGACCAGCATGTTCCGGCCGAGGGCCATCTCGCCCTCGTCGGTGCACGGACCGTCGGCCAGCGGCGAACCGATCTCGACCCGCTGCCCGGCGTCGACCAGCGGACGCTGGTTGATGCAGGTGCCCTGGTTCGAGCGGCGGAACTTCGCCATCCGGTAGGTCTGGTACGTGCCGTCGTCGGCGGCGATCTCGATCAGGTCGGCCGAGACCTCCTTGACCACGCCGGCCTTGTCCGACACCACCACGTCGCCGGCGTCGACCGCACCGCGGAACTCCATCCCGGTGCCGACCAGCGGCGCGTCCGAGGTGATCAGCGGCACCGCCTGGCGCTGCATGTTCGAACCCATCAGCGCGCGGTTGGCGTCGTCGTGCTCGAGGAACGGGATCAGCGCGGTCGCCACCGACACCATCTGGCGCGGCGAGACGTCCATGTAGTCCACGTCGTCGACCGGCACGAGCTCGACCTCACCGTGACGCCGGCGAACCAGCACCCGCTCCTCGGCGAACCGGTTCTCGTCGGTCAGCGCGGCGTTGGCCTGCGCGATGACGAACCGGTCCTCCTCGTCCGCGGTCAGGTAGTCGACGTCGTCGGTGACCTGGCCGCTGACGACCCGGCGGTACGGCGTTTCGACGAAGCCGAACGCGTTCACCCGGCCGTACGACGCGAGCGAGCCGATCAGGCCGATGTTCGGGCCTTCCGGGGTCTCGATCGGGCACATCCGGCCGTAGTGGGACGGGTGCACGTCGCGGACCTCGAAGCCGGCCCGCTCACGGCTCAGACCACCCGGGCCGAGCGCGTTCAGCCGGCGCTTGTGGGTCAGGCCCGCGACCGGGTTGGTCTGGTCCATGAACTGCGACAGCTGGGAGGTGCCGAAGAACTCCTTCAGCGCCGCCACCACCGGACGGATGTTGATCAGGGTCTGCGGCGTGATCGCCTCGACGTCCTGGGTCGTCATCCGCTCCCGGACCACCCGCTCCATCCGGGCCAGGCCGGTGCGGAGCTGGTTCTGGATCAGCTCGCCGACCGTGCGCAGACGGCGGTTGCCGAAGTGGTCGATGTCGTCTTCCTCGACGACGATCTCGCCCTTCGGGGCCGGCAGCTCGGTCTTGCCTTCGTGCAGCGCGACCAGGTACTTGATCGTGGCGACGATGTCGTCGACGGTCAGCACCGCCATGTCGTGCGCCTCGTCACGGCCGAGCTTCTTGTTGATCTTGTAGCGGCCGACCTTGGCCAGGTCGTAGCGCTTGCCGTTGAAGTAGTAGTTCTCCAGCAGCGCCTGCGCGGCCTCGCGGGTCGGCGGCTCACCCGGACGCAGCTTGCGGTAGATGTCCAGCAGCGCGTCGTCCTGCCCGGAGGTGTGGTCCTTCTCCAGGGTCAGCCGGATCGACTCGTAGTCGCCGAACTCCTCCAGGATCTGCGCGTCGGTCCAGCCGAGCGCCTTGAGCAGGACGGTGACGTTCTGCTTGCGCTTGCGGTCGAGGCGGACGCCGACCATGTCGCGCTTGTCCACCTCGAACTCCAGCCACGCGCCGCGCGACGGGATGATCTTGGCGGTGAAGATGTCCTTGTCGGACGTCTTGTCCGGGGTGCGCTCGAAGTACACACCGGGCGAGCGGACGAGCTGGGACACGACGACCCGCTCGGTGCCGTTGATGACGAAGGTGCCCTTGCGCGTCATCAGCGGGAAGTCGCCCATGAAGACGGTCTGGCTCTTGATCTCACCGGTTTCGTTGTTCATGAACTCGGCGGTGACGAACAGCGGCGCGGAGTACGTGACGTCGCGCTCCTTGCATTCGTCCACCGTGTTCTTCGGAGGCTCGAAGCGGTGGTCGCGGAACGACAGCGACATGGTGCCGCTGAAGTCCTCGATCGGGGAGATCTCCTCGAAAATCTCTTCCAGGCCGCTGGGGCCGGACAGGTCCGACCGCCCCTCGGCCTCGGCGGCGGCCACACGGGCCTGCCACGTTTCGTTACCGACCAGCCAGTCGAAACTATCCACCTGAAGCGCAAGCAGATCCGGAACCTGAAGCGGCTCGGAGATCTTTGCGAAGGAGATGCGGCGGGGGCCGGTGACGTTGGAAATGCTGTCGGACTGGGGGTTGCGCGAGGCGACCAAGGGGCGTCCTTCCACGGGCTCGCAAAATCACATCGGTGCTGGGAGCGCACGCCAAGCCGCCCCAGTCAAGTCGAGACCCGAAGCCGAGGCGAGGAAAAAGGCAGCGCAAAGCAATAGGCTACATGATCCAGGCAAGCCTGTCCAACGGGGTCCAATAGTTTGCCGTTGGACCACCCTCTCCGTCAAGGACCGACCCGGGGTCTCCAGTGGGTAGATCACCCACGAGACATCCAGCGTCCTCTTGGTGCGGAGTCACCTAGAGATTACAGTCCGGCGATCTCTTGGACCAGCCATCGATCGCCGTTTCGGACCATTGTGAACCGGGTCCGGTTCAGATCCACCCGGGGACTACCCTTCGTGATCGTGCTGGTGGTGGTCTGGTTGACGAAGATGATCAGCGTGACCCGGTCGGCGTCGCCGTCGCGGACCCCGACCTCGCGGACGTCGGCCTTCACCGTCGCCTTGGTCTTGGTGGCGAGCTCGCCGGCCACCTTGGCGGTCGCGTCGAACTTCGCGGCGAAGTCCGGGGTCATCGTCGCGCGAGCGGCGGCGAAGCTCTTGTCCAGGTCACGGTAGTCATAGCTGAGCGCGGTCTCGGCCGCCTTCCGGCCGGCGACCGCGGCCTGGTCGCGGGCGCCCTCGGCCTGCTTCCCGTGCCATGCCTTCACCCCGAGAATGCCGGCGACGACCAGGGTCAGAACGACGACCAGCCCGAGGGCCGCGAGCAGCACATCGCTCTGCCGACGATCACGCTGCGTAGTGACAGCGGCCTTGGTTTCGGCCTTCGGGGGCTCGGGTGTGGCTGGTGTCACATCCTCCGGAACGGCATCGGAGACCTTGTCCTCGACGGGCGGCGACGCTTCGAGCGTCTCGTCGGCGACGAGCATGTCGTCGGCAACGGGCGTCTCGTCGACCGTGGGCGTCGTACCGGCAGTGCGGCGCTGGCCGGCGATGCGGGGACGGTTGCGGCGGTCTGCCATCAGCCCACCACCTGGAGGTCGGCGGTCAGCCAGTGGCTCTTCTCCCGGACCAGATCCAGCTTGATCCGGTACCGGCGCTCGACCCCGTCGGTCGAGGCCGTGTTCGTCACCACCGCGTTCACGATCACCAGCACCTGGGCGGAGTCCTTGTCGTTCGAGACCACCGCGGCCTCCTTCACGTCCCCCTTGGAGGTCGCCTTGTTGGCCACCACGTCGGTCTTCACCGCATCGATCCCGGACTGGAACTCCTGCTTGAACTGCCCGGTCGAGTCGTTCAGCACCCGCTTGGAGTCCGCGTCCCAGGTCTGGTAGTCGTACGTCGTGAAGTCCAGCGCCAGCTGCCGCGCGGCCTTCATCGCGCCGTCGCGCTGCGAGTCGGCGGCCCGCTGCTTGCTCAGGCCGACCACCGACAGCGTCAGCCCGGCCAGCGCCACCAGGAGCAGGACGCTCAGTGCCCAGGCCAGAATCATCCGGCCGTTCCGTGCGATCACTTGCTCGTCACCGGTCCGAGGATCAGGGCCTTCCAGGAGTCGCTGCCGAGCAGCTCCTCCTGACCGCCGGTCGAGCCGAGCGTGAGTTCCGGCATCCCGGCCGTCCCGCCCGCCTGGCCGGTGACCGGGTCGTACCCGACTCCGTAGCCGGTCCGGTTCAGGTCGCGCGACGACGGGCTCGGCTTGTTCTGCGCGCCGCGGACGTTGATCCCCGTCGACGGGCTCGCCGTACAGCCGGCCTTGGTGTTGGCCGGGGTATTCGTGGTCACCTGCGGGACCCGCTTGTCCGTGCCGCCGTACCCGGGCCGGCAGGCCGGCGGGGTCAGGCCGACGACCAGACCGAAGTGCGCGTCGTAGTGCCCGGTGCCCGGGTCCTTGGCCGGTACGACGTACCCGCCCATCGCCACCGCCGGGTAGACGACGAACAGCTGCTCGACGGCATCCAGCCGGACCGCGGTCAGTTCGCTCACCGTCAGCAGGTTACCCAGCAGCACCGCGATGTCCGCGCGGTTGTCCTGGATCAGCCCGGTGATCTGGGTGGATGCGAGCGAGCCCTGGTCGATCACCTTGCGCAGGTTCGCGTCCGAGCTGACCAGGGTGTCGGACAGCAGCGCCAGGTTCTTCGCCCAGGTCTTGATCGCGTCGCCGCTGGCCACCTGGGTGGCGAGCACGGTGTCGCCGTCGTTGATCAGCTTGATCGTCTGCAGCACGTTCGCGTCCGCGGTGTCGATCAGCTGGCCGGAGCTGTCGATGATCTTCTGCAGGTCGGTGCCCTTGCCCTTCAGCGCCTCGCCGAGCTCGCGGACGGTGGTCTTCAGGCTGTTCTTGTCGACCGAGTTCACCAGCTGGTCGAGGTTCAGCAGCAGCTCGGTGGTGTCGATCGGGATCGCGGTGTCCTGCCGGGCGATCTTGGAGTTGTTCTGCAGGTACGGCGCTCCGTCGCGGCGCGGCTGCAGGTCGACGTACTGCTCGCCGATCGCGGACCGGTCCGCGACCACCGCGAGCAGGTCGTTCGGGATCTTGAACTTCTTCTCGATCACGAGGTTCACGTCCACGCCGTCGGACAGCAGCTTGAGCTGCCCGACCCGGCCGACCGGCTGGCCGCGGTACGTCACCTCGGCGCCGGAGAAGATGCCGCCGGACTCGGCGAAGCTGGCGCTGACGGTGTAGTCGGTGTCGACGATCAGCTTGTCGACCTGCGCGTACTTCGCGCCGACGAACGCGACGCCGACGACGGTGATGAGCAGGAACACCATCAGCTGGATCCGGACCGCTCTGGTGATCATTTGACCGCCCCCGGCATCAGCGCCCGAGCCAGGTCGGGATCGAATCCGGACCGCTTCAGCTGCGGGGTGCAGACCGGCAGTCCGAGCAGCGTGATGCAGGTCGTCGCCGTACCGGTCGGGACCGGCAGCGTCGGCAGGATGGCACCGCTCTTGCCCGGACTGGTCGGCAGGTGCACCGGGAGGCTGATCCGGCCGGTCGGCAGCGCGGTCGGTCCGACCGTCGGCAGCGTCAGTCCGAGCAGGCCCTTGAGTGCCTTCTGGGTGTTCACGTCGACGGTGATCCCGAGGTTGGTGTAGTCGCCCTTCGCGGCGTTGGCGGCCTGGTCCGGGAACGGATAGGTGAACAGCAGCTCGAGCGACTTCGGGAGGTTCTCCCCCGCCTCGGCCAGCTTGGTCAGGATGGGGTAGAGCGACTGCAGGTTGGCCACCAGGTCCTTCTGCGCCGAGGTGATCACCCGGGTCGCGGTGTTGCCCAGCGTGGCCAGGGCCTGCAGCGTCTTGACCAGCGCGGCCCGCTGCTTGTCCAGGGTCGCGATCGACTTCGGCAGCGAGTCGATCGCGGTCGCCAGCGTCACCTTCTGCGCGTTCAGCTTCTTGGCCAGCGCGTCGACCGCGGTGATCGCGGTGACGATCCGCGCCTTGTTCTGGTCCAGGGTGCCGACGAAGGTGTTCAGCTGGGTCAGCACGTCCCGGATGGCGGGCTCGTTGCCGGTCAGCGCCTTGTTCAGCTCCTGGGTGATGATCTGCAGCTGCGCGACACCGCCGCCGTTCAGCAGCAGCGACAGCGCGGACAGGACTTCCTCGACCTCGACGTTGCTGGTCGTCCTCGACAACGGGATCAGCTCGCCGTTCTCGAGCTTGCCGCGCGGCTGCTCGGAACCGGTCGGCCGCGACAGCGACACGAACTTCTCGCCGAGCAGGCTGGTCTGGCGGATCGTGGCGTGGGTGTTGTCCGGCAGGTCGAGGCTCTTCGGCAGCTTGATCCGCACCTTCGCGACGTACCCGTCCAGCCACACCTTCTCGACCGTGCCGACGGTGACGTCGTCCACCTTCACCGTCGACTTCGGCACCAGGTCTAGCACGTCGGCGAACTCGACGGTGACCGTGTACGACGGGCCCTTGATCTTGGCGCCGCCCGGCAACGGCAGCGAGTACACGCTGAAGTCGCAGCCGCTCAGCAGCATCGCCAGCGCGGCGATTCCCGCGACGATCGACGTACGGCGGTGGGTTCTGGGGCGTCTCACTTGACCAGCCCCCCGAGCGTCGGATCGACCGGGTCGGGGCTGCTCAACGGAGCCTTCGGCGGGGGCGCCCACGGCGTACCGGCCGGGCCGCCGCTGATCGCCGCGTTGGTCCCGGTCAGCTGGGTGATCAGCGGCAGTTTGGCCAGGGCGTCGAGGACCGGCTTCAAGGCCGAGCAGGTCGACATCGACTGGTTCGCCTGCAGGAGCAGCGAACAGATGAACGTCGCCGGATCGTCGAGCTGAGCAGGGTTGATGCGCTGGTCCAGCGTGCCGAACTGCGGGTTGTAGATCCGGGCCAGGTTGCCGAGACCGAGTGGCGCGGTGTCGAGCACCTCAGCGATCGCGGCCTTCTCCTTGACCAGGATCTGCGACAGCTTGGTGGCGCTGCTGACCGTGGTCTTCACCAGGCCGCGGTTGTCCTTGACGAACGTCGCTACCTCGCCGAGCGCTGTCGCGAGCAGCGACAACGCGGAGCCCAGGTCCTGACGCTCGCCGGCCAGGGTGGTCGAGACCGCGGCGAAGTTCGAGTTGAACTGCCGGACCAGCTGGTCGTTGGCGGCCAGCGCCGACACGAACGTCTGCAGCTGCCGGATGGTGTTGAACAACGCCGCGGAGTTGCCGGACAGCGTGCTGGTCAGCTTCGAGACGTCGGTGATGGTCTGGTTCAGTTTGGCGCCCTGGCCGTTCAGGTTCTTCGCCGAGACGTCCAGCAGCCGCGCCAGCGCGCCCTGGTCGTTCGCACCCTTCGGACCCAGCGCCACGGACAGGTCGTTCAGGCTCTGGTAGATCTGGTCGAGCTCCAGCGGTACGGCGGTCCGCTCGATCGGGATCTGCGCGCCGTCGGCCATCACAGCGCCCTTGGAGTACACCGGGGTCAGCTGGATGTACCGGTCGGCGACGATCGACGGCGACGCGATCACTGCCTTCGCGGTCGCCGGCACCTTGTGTTTCGCGTCCCACCAGAACTTCACCCGGACGGTCCGGCCGGCCGGCGTGATGCTCTCCACCTCGCCGACCTTGATGCCGAGGATCCGGACGTCGGACCCCGGGTACACCGAGACTGCGCGTGGGAAGTACGCCGTCGCCGTCACCCGCTCGGGCTTCGGCCACAACGTCACGGCGCTGACCGCCAGGATCACCACGACCACGCCGATCGCGATCAGCCGGGACAGGGCGTTGACCTTCATCAGCCGCCACCTCCCAGGATCGCCGGCAGCCCGGGGATCGGCACCTTCGGCAGCGGGATCTCCGGGACCGGCGCGAGGTTCTGCAGGTAGGTGTCGAACCACGGCCCGGTGCCGAGCGTGTTGGTGAAGACCCGGACGAACGGGGCCAGGCCCTTGATGCTCGCGTCCAGGGAGTTCTGGTTCTGCAGCAGGACCGCGAGGACCGCGTTGACCTTCTGCAGGGTCGGGGCGAGGTCCTTGCGGTTCTCCCGGACCAGCGCGGTGATCTGCGCGGACAGCTGCTGCGTCGACACCAGCAACTGGTGGATCAGCGCCCGCCGCGCCTGCACCGCCTGGAAGACCGTGTTGCCGTCCTTCATCAGCTTGATCAGCTGCTGGTTGCGGTCGGCAAGGACCTTGGTGACCACGTTGGAGTGCTGGAGCAACAACTTGAGCTGCTCGTCCCGCTTGGCCACGTTCCGCGACAGCCGCGACAGTCCGGTCAGCGAGGCCTGCACCTCTTCGGGTGTGTTCTTGAACGTCGCCGACAACGTGTCCAGCGCCTTGGCCAGCTGCGCGGTGTTGATCCGGTCCGTCGTGTTGGCCAGATCCGTGAAGGCGTCGACGACGTCGTACGCCGAAACCGTCCGGGCCAACGGGATCTCGGAGCCGGCCTTCAGCTGGCCCTGCCCGGCCGGGTCGAGCTTCAGGTACTTCTGGCCGAGCAGCGTCTTGATCTTCATCTCGGCGCCGGTCTGGTCGCCGAGCTTCACGCCCTTGTCGACCACGAAGTCGACGCGGACGTGGGTGCCTTCGAGCTCGACCTTGCGGACCTTGCCGACGCGGACGCCGGCCACCCGGATCTCGTCGTTCGCCTTCAGGCCGCCGGCCTCGGAGAACTGCGCGGAGTACTTCGTCCCGCCGCCGATCAGCGGCAGGTCCTGCGCCTTGAACGCGGCCAGCATGATCAGGCCGATCACGGTGAGCCCGATCACGCCGATCGTCACCTGGTTCTGCTCGCGGAACGGCTTCACTTCTTGCACCTCGCCGAGTTGAGGTCGTAGGCGACCGGAACGCGAGTCCCCGTCGGCAGCGTGACGTTGCCGTCGAAGTTGCACAGGTAGAAGTTGAACCACGAGCCGTACGACGCGGTGCGGGTCATCGAGTTCAGCTTCTGCGGCATGAACTGCAGGGTCTTCACCCAGATCGCCTGGGTGTCGTCCAGCGTCGAGGCGGTGATCCGCAGCTTGTCCAGGTCGGCCTTGATCGGCACCCGCGTCTGCTGCAGCAGGCCGGCGGTCTTGGTGTTCAGCGAGTTGATCGAGCCGAGCGAGTTCAGGATCGGGGTGACGTCCTGACTCAGGCCGGTGATGAACTGCTGCAGGTTGACCAGCAGCTGGGAGAAGTTCTGCTGCCGCTGGGAGACGATCTGCAGGGTCGAGGTCAGGTTCGTGATCAGGTCCCCGATGACCTGGTCCGCGTCGGCCAGCGTGGTGGTCAGCGACGCGGTCTTGGCCAGCAGCGACTCGATCGTGCCGCCCTCGCCCTGCAGCACCTTGATCACCTCGAACGCGAACTGGTTCACGTCCGCCGGCGTGAGCGCGGTGAACAGCGGCTTGAAGCCGTTGAACAGCACCGACAGGTCGAGCGCGGGCGTCGTGTGCTCCTTCGGGATGATCCCGTTCTTCTTCAGCCGCTGCCCGCCGCCGACGCCGTCGGTCAGCGCGACGTAGCGGTTGCCGACCAGGTTCCGGTAGCGCAGCGTCGCGTGCGTCGAGGTGTCGACGACCTGGTCGGAGTCGACGCTGAACGTCACCATCGCCAGCGTGTTCTGGTACAGCTGGATCTTGTCGACCTGGCCGACCTTCACACCGGCGATCCGGATGTCGTCGCCCTGGTTCAGCCCGACCGCGTCGGTGAAGACCGCGCGGTACTTCGTCGTCGAGTTGAAGGTGATGTTGCCGATCGTCACCGCGAGCAGCGCGGTCGCGATCGTGGTGACCACCACGAAGATCCCGAGCCGGACAGTGTCGAAGGTGGTCTTCTTGTCGAAGAAGCTCATTTCAGGTTCACCTGGCCTCCGCGGAGCAGCGGGCCGACCATCAGCGTGGTCAGGTCCGGTACGTCCTGCGGCGCGACGCCCATCTCGGGGCCGACGACCGAGTCGACGACCTTCTGCTCGGCCGGCGTGCCGACGCCCTGGGTGTCCATCGCGAAGCCCGGCATCGCGCGGTTCAGCTGCAGGTTGAGCGGGAAGCGCTGGTTCTTGTTGTGGTCACCGATCACGCCGTCGTCACCGGTGATGTACGGCGCCGGGTTCTCCTGCGTGTACGGCCCGGGCTTCGACCCGGGGTGGCTGTAGTTCCTGCCGACGCAGGTCGGGCCGCGGTGGTCCTTGTAGGCCGGGAGCTCGTTCGGCTCGTACGGCGTCGGCTGGTTGGTGATCAGCTCGAGGTTGATGTTCAGCCGGCCGTCGCGGAACGTGTCGTTCAGGATCGGGGCGGTCTCGGTCATCACCTGGAGGAAGCACGGCACCTCGGGCGAGTACTTCTCGAGCAGGTCGAGCACCGGGCGGCTGACCTGGCCGAGCCGGATCACGCGGTCCTCGTTCTCCTTCAGGAACGCGTTCCCGGTCGTGGACAGGTTCTGCACGTTGCCGAAGAACTGCTGCAACTGTTGCTCCTTCTCCACCACGGTGTTGCCGGTGATGGTCAGGTTGCGCAGGGCGCGGACCAGGTCGGGCGTCACGTCGCCGTACAGGTCGGAGACCTGCGTGAGTCTGACGAGGGCGTCCATCAGCTTCGGGATGCTCGGGTTCAGCTTCTTCAGGTAGCCGTCGAGCTGGGTCAGCGTCCCGGCGATCTCGGTGCCGCGCCCCTCGAGTGCGGTGGCCAGCGTGTTCAGGGTCGCGTTCAGGTCGGCCGGGTCGACGGCCTGCAGCAGCGGGAGCGCGTCGTTCAGCACCTTCTCGATCTCGATGCCGACCGCGGTCTTGTCCCGGCTGATCACGTCGCCGGCCTTGATGTGCGGGCCTTCGGCGCCGGTCGGCGGCACCAGCGCGACGTACTTCTCGCCGAACAGCGTCTTCGGCAGGATCCGGGCGCTGACCGCGCGCGAGATCTCGCCGACCTGGTCCGGCTTCAGCGACAGCCGGACGGTCGCCTCGTCACCGTCGGTGGAGACCCCGCGGACCTCGCCGACGATGATCCCGCGCAGCTTCACGTCGGCGTGCTCGTTCAGCTGCAGGCCGATGTGGCTGGTCTTCAGCTCCACGTCCACGGTCTTGGTGAAGACCTTCGCGTAGAACGCGTAGGTGAGCCAGAGCAGGAAGCACAGCACGCCGATGAACGCGACGCCGAGGACCTTGTGCGAGATCAGCCTGGTCATCCGGCCAACCTCACCGTTGTCGTCGTACCCCAGATGGCCATCGACAGCAGCAGGTCGACGACGTTGATGACGACGATGGAGGTCCGTACGGCGCGACCGACGGCGACGCCCACACCGGCCGGACCGCCGGTCGCGTGGTAGCCGTGGTAGCAGTGCACCAGGATGACCAGGACCGAGAACACGAGCACCTTGCCGAACGACCAGAGCACGTCTCCGGGTGGCAGGAACAGATGGAAGTAGTGGTCGTACGTGCCCGTGCTCTGCCCGTAGAACGTGGTCACGGTGAGCCGGGTGGCGAAGTACGACGCGAGCAGACCCACGACGTACAGCGGGATGACCGCGACGAGCCCCGCGATGATCCGGGTGGTGACCAGGAACGGCAGCGACGGGATCGCCATCACCTCGAGGGCGTCGATCTCCTCGCTGATCCGCATCGCGCCGAGCTGCGCGGTGAAACCACAGCCGACCGTCGCGGCGAGCGCGATACCGGCGATCAGCGGGCCGATCTCACGGGTGTTGATGTACGCCGACACGAAGCCGGCGAAGGCCGACGTGCCGATCTGGTTCAGCGCCGAGTAGCCCTGCAGGCCGACCTCGGTGCCGGTGAAGAAGGCCAGGAACGTGATCACGCCGACCGTGCCGCCGATCACCGCGAGCGCGCCCGTGCCCAGCGTCACCTCGGCCAGCAGCCGGAAGATCTCCTTGCGGTACCGCGTGACGGACTTGCCCGACCAGGCCAGCGCCTTGATGTAGAACGCGAGCTGTTCACCGAGGTGGTCGAGCGAGTTCAGCGGCTTCTTGACCAGGTTGTCCATCAGGGCCGACACGTCACGCACCCTTCGGCGGGACGAGCTGGAAGTAGATCGCGGTCATCGAGAAGTTCGCGACGAACAGCAGCATGAACGTGATGACGACGGACTGGTTCACCGCGTCGCCGACACCCTTCGGGCCGCCGCCCGCGTTCACACCCTTGTACGCCGCGACGACGGCGGCGATGAACCCGAACACCAGGGCCTTCGCCTGGCCCTGCCACAGGTCTGGCAGGTGCGCGAGCGCGGTGAAGCTCGCGATGTAGCTACCTGGTGTGCCGTCCTGCAGGACCACGTTGAAGACGTAGCCGCCCATCACACCGACCACGCTGACGAACCCGTTGAGGAAGAAGGCGACCAGCATCGTCGCCAGCACCCGCGGCACGACCAGGCGCTGGATCGGGTCGATGCCGAGCACCATCATCGCGTCGAGCTCTTCACGGATCTTCCGCGAGCCGAGGTCCGCGCAGATCGCCGATCCACCGGCCCCGGCGATCAGCAACGCGGTCGCGATCGGCGACGCTTCTCGTACGACGGCCAGCACCGCCGCGGAGCCGGTGAACGCCTGCGCGCCGAACTGCTTGATCAGGCCGCCGACCTGCAGCGCGATCACCGCGCCGAACGGGATCGCGACCAGCGCGGTCGGGATGATCGTCACGCTCGCGACGAACCAGGCCTGCTGGAGGAACTCCTTGACCTGGAACGGCCGCCGGAACGTGGCCCGGCCGGTGTCGAGAGCGAAAGCGAACAGCGAACCTGCGTGCTTCAGCGGGGCGGTTGCAGAAACTGTCACCTGGCGCCCACCACGTTCGACTCGAACGAACCGGGCGGCGGGGTGACGCCGTTCTCCCGGCACCAGGCGCCCGGCTCACGTTGCGTCGGCCGGAGCATGCCGCTGCTGGGCAGCTGCTGGATCGGGATCGGCGGCAGCGGCGGCAGCTCCTGGCCGGCCTCCGCGGCCAGCTCCTCGGCGTCCTTCTCCTCGGACATGCCGATCGGGCCGACCATCTGCGCGTTCAGGAACTGGCGGACCACCGGCTCCTCGCTCGACAGCAGCATCTCGCGCGGGCCGAACATGGCCAGGTGGCGGTGGTACAGCATGCCGATGTTGTCCGGCACCGTCCGCGCGGTGTTCACGTCGTGGGTGACGATCAGGAACGTCGGGCTGAATGCCTCGTTGAGGTCGATCATCACCTGGTTGAGGAACGACGTCCGCACCGGGTCCAGACCGGAGTCGGGCTCGTCGACGAGCAGGATCTCCGGGTCGAGAACCAGCGCGCGGGCCAGGCCGGCCCGCTTGCGCATCCCGCCGGAGATCTCGCCGGGCAGCTTCCGCTCGGCGCCGACCAGGCCGACCATCTCCATCTTCTCCATCACGATGGAGCGGATGTCGGACTCGGACTTCTTGGTGTGCTCGCGCAGCGGGAACGCGACGTTGTCGTACAGGTTCATCGAGCCGAACATCGCGCCGTCCTGGAACAGCACGCCGAACAGCCTGCGGATGTCGTAGAGCTCACGCTCGCTGCAGGTGGCGATGTCGGTGCCTTCGATCCAGACATGTCCCTTGTCGGGCTTGAGCAGCCCGATCAGCGTCTTCAGGAACACGGACTTCCCGGTGCCGGACGGGCCGAGCATGACGCAGATCTCACCGGCCGGCAGAGTCAGGGACACGTCGCCCCAGATCAGCTGGCTGCCGAAGGACTTGGTGAGACCCTCGACGCGGACTTCTACGCCCACCGGTCCTCCTCACGGGAATGTTCTGGCTGCCCCGAACCGACGAGTACGCGGGTCCAACGACGGAGCAGTGGCCTAGGTTACGCACGAGTACGGTTTTGCGTAACCCCTGGAAGTCAAGCGGTTGCGATCCTAACCATGACGAAATGCGAGAAGGGCGGTCCCCCTGCGGGGACCGCCCTTCTCTACACATTCGTTACGCTCCTTGACGGAGTGTAACTGAGGTCACTTCAGGGTGACGGTGGCGCCGGCGCCCTCGAGGGCCTCCTTGGCCTTCTCCGCGGCAGCCTTGTCGACCTTCTCGAGAACCGGCTTCGGGGCCGACTCGACGAGGTCCTTGGCCTCCTTCAGCCCAAGGCTGGTGAGACCGCGCACCTCCTTGATGACCTGGATCTTCTTGTCGCCGGCGCTCTCGAGGACGACGTCGAACTCGTCCTGCTCCGCGGCCTCTTCGGCCGGGGCGCCTCCACCCGCGGCCGGGGCAGCGGCAACGGCGACCGGGGCGGCGGCGGTGACGCCGAACTCCTCCTCGAACGCCTTAACGAACTCCGACAGCTCCAGCAGGGTCAGTTCCTTGAACTGGCCGAGGAGCTCTTCGGTGCTGAGCTTCGCCATGATGGCGGTCCTTCCTGACAAATGTTGCTTGGTGATCACTGATGGGGTGTTGCGGATGAGATCTGCCTCAGCTCTCGGCTGAAGCGGTCTCCTCGGTGCTCGCCTCGGCAGGTGCCTCGACCGTGTCCTGCACGGCCGGCGCCTCGTCCGCCACTGCGTCCTGCACAGGGGCGGCCTCGGCCGGCAGTTTGTCCTGCAGCGCCGCGAACAGGCGCGCGGCCTGCGACAGCGGAGCAGCGAACAGCGACACCGCTTGCTGCGGGGCCGCCTTCATCGCACCTGCGAGCTTCGCGAGGAGGACCTCACGCGACTCCAGGTCAGCGAGCTTGCTGATCTCGTCAGAGCCGAGTGCCTTGCCTTCCAGCACTCCACCCTTGATGACGAGCAGGGGGTTCGCCTTGGCGAAGTCACGCAGTCCCTTGGCCGCAACCACCGGGTCGCCCTTGATAAAGGCGATCGCGGAGGGGCCTTCGAGCAGGGAGTCGAACGAGTCGACACCTGCGTCCTTGGCCGCGATCTTGGTCAGCGTGTTCTTCACCACGGCGTAGTTCACGTCGTCACCGAGCGCAGTCCGCAGTTGCTTGAGCTGCGCAACGGTGAGACCGCGGTACTCGGTCAGCACGGCGCCGTTGGAGCTGCGGAACTCGTCCGTCAGCTCCGCGACAGCGGCTGCCTTGTCCGGCCTCGCCATGGGGGTCTCCTTCTATCGGCTTCCACGCCTAGGACCCCTGAACAAAGAAAAACGCCCCTTTGCGCAGGCGCAAGGGGCGTGAACATACATGCTTCACTATCCAAGTCACCTACGCGGGCCGCCCACCTGAATGGGACCTTCAGTCACCCGGAGGTGACAACCAGCGGTCTTCGGCAGGAACCAGTGTGACACGCCCGCCTGACAGGACCAAATCGGTTGCCGGGTCCGGGGTAGGGCCTGCCCTACCCCGATGATCCAGGGTCGCACGGTGGGCGCGGGAAGCGCGTTCGCGAAGGATCGACCGCATGATGTTCAGGCGGAAGTCCCAGCGGCCCCACACCGGCGACGTGGTCGAACTGACCGAGGTCTCCAAGATCTATCCCGGCCGGACCGGCGTCCGGGCGCTCGACGACGTCACCACGAGCTTCGCCCGGGGATCCTTCACAGCGGTGATGGGGCCGTCCGGATCGGGCAAGTCGACCCTGCTGCACTGCGCCGCCGGCCTCGACCGGCCCACGTCCGGCCGGGTCTCCCTGGCCGGGAAGGACGTCGGCGCGCTGCGCGAGCCGAAGCTGACCACGGTACGTCGGCGCCATGTCGGTTTCGTGTTCCAGGCGTTCAACCTGGTCGATGCGCTGACCGTCCTGGAGAACGTCGTACTGCCGCAGCGCTTCGCCGGCGTCAGCCCGGACCGGGACTGGGCCCGCGAGGTGCTCGATCGAGTCGGCCTGCGGGGTCGTGAGCACGCACGGCCCGGGCAACTGTCGGGCGGTCAGCAGCAGCGCGTGGCCCTGGCCCGGGCGCTGGCCGCGCGGCCGGAGGTCATCTTCGGCGACGAGCCGACCGGTGCCCTGGACCTCGCGACGGGCCGCGAAGTACTCGGACTGCTGCGCCGCTTCGTGGACGAGTTCGCCGCGACGATCGTGATGGTGACTCACGATCCGGCTGCCGCGGCCTGGGCCGACCGGGTGGTCTTCCTCGCCGACGGCCGGCTGGCCGGCGACCTGACCGCTCCCACCGCGGACGTGGTGGCGACGCGGATGACGGAGCTGACCCGATGAGCCTCCGGCTCGCGGCCGCGACCACCCGGAAGCGCCTCGGTGCGTTCGCCGGAACCTTCCTGACCGCGCTGCTCGCGATCGCCCTGCTCGCCGGCGGCGGCCTGCTGCTCTTCTCCGTGCTGACCGCGGGGACAGCGCAGAGCCGCTTCGGCGCCGCGGCGGCGATGGTGTCGGGTGAGCGGTCGGTGGTCCTCAGCACGACCAAGGACAAGAAGGACAAGGTCAAGGTCAAGACCAAGAGCGAACAGCTCACCGGTGCTCCCGTCCTGCCTGCTGAGTTGACCGCAACCGTTGCCGGCATTCCCGGAACGGCCCACGCGGTGGCGGACTTCGCCTTTCCCGTTGCGCTCGAGTCGGCCGGCCGGCCGCTGCACGCACCACAACGCGGTTCCGTCGTCGCTCACGGCTGGCAGTCGGCACAGTTGGCGCCGTACAGCTTGACCGCCGGTACGGCGCCCGGTCCGGGCGAGGTGGTTGTCGAGAAGAGCCTCGCGGCGGGCCTGCGGCTGGGTCAGCAGATCCATCTGAGCGACAGGACAGGTGAACGCGACCTCCGCCTGGCCGGCGTGGCCGCTGCTGCGACCGAGGTGCCGGGACAAGCCGCCGTCTTCGTTGCGGATCAGGACGTCAGCGAGTTGTCCGGACTGGCCGGACCGACCGCGATCGGCGTACTGGCCGACGGGTCGGTGGATCGGGGCCGGCTGATCGCCGATCTGCGCAGGGCCGCGGGTGGTTTCCCGGTACGCACGGGGCACGACAAGGCGATGGCGGATCTGCCGGGTGCGGTGCCGGACTACGTCGCCGCCATCTCGATCTTCGGGTTCGTGCTGGGTATCACCGGGTTCACCGCGATGTTCGTGCTGACCGGCACGATCTCGCTCGGGGTCCGGCAGCGGTTGCGCGAACTCGCTCTGCTCCGCACCATCGGTGCGACCCCTGGTCAGTTGCGGCGGATGCTGGGGCTCGAGAACGCCCTGGTCACGCTGGTTGCGGCGGTACCGGCGCTGCCGCTGGGGATCGTCGCCGCGCATCTGATCGCCACCCGGCTGCGTGACCTCGGCGCGGTGCCGGCGCAGTTCGCCGTCAGCCTCGATCCGCTGGTGCTGATCGGCGCGGCAGTGGTCGGCCTTGTGGTGTCGCAGGTGTCCACGCGGGTGGCCGTCCGCCGTACGGTCAAGATCGCTCCGACGCAAGCACTGCAAGAGACGGTGACCGAAGCCGCCTGCGGATGGGTCGTGCGGGTCGTCGTCGCCGCAGTACTGGCCGGCGGCGCCGCGGCTGTGCTGATCCTGGTGCCGTTGGGTGGGCCGTTCGGGATGGGCATGGGGTTCATCTCGAGTTCGCTGCTGCTCTGCGCGGCGGCGGCCGCCGGGCCGGTCGTGGTCCGGCTCCTGACCGCCGTGGTGTCCCGGCCGGTCGCCCTGACCGGGGTCACCGGCCGGGTCGCGGCCGCGATCAGCCGGGCCGAGATCCGGCGGATCGCCGGTGTGGCGATTCCGCTGACGCTGATGTTCGCCGTCAACGCAACGATGCTGGCCAACGGCGACATCCTCGCCAAGGTCACCGCTGATCAGGAGGCCGCCCGGACCGCGGCGGCGACCGTCAGCGTCAGCGGCGACGGTCTGCCCCTTGGACTGCGATCCGGCTGGCGTCCGCGCCGGACGTCGCGGGTTCCGCGGCCACCGTGCCGACGCAGGTGATCCTCGACGAGGGCGGCAAGCCCAAGCACCATCCTGCTCAGGGACTCCGGTCGGCTGGGCGCGCTGTCGTCGATCTGGACGTGGTGTCCGGCCGGCTGGACCTGCGCGACGACGCTGTGGCCGTCAGCCGGCCGATCGCGGAACAGCGCGGCTGGAAGGTCGGCGACCGGATTCCCCTGTGGCTGGCCGACGGGACGCGCAAGGAACTCACGGTGATCGCCGTCTACGGCAATTGGCGCGGTTTCGGCGAGCTGGTGCTGCCGGCCGGCCTGGTCGTCGAACACGATCCGCGTGGGCTGGTCGGCGCGCTCCACCTGACCGGACCGGACACGCTGGGTCGGACGATCCACGCGGACCGGCCCGGCCTGACCGTCGTCAGCGACACGGCGAGCAAGCCGGGTGACGCGAGCAAGCAGCAGGGCGCGTGGGAGCTGATGGTCCTGATCTCGCTGGGCTTCACCGCGATCGCGGTGGTCAACACGTTCGCGGTCTCGACCGGGGCGCGGCGGCGGGAATTCACCGGGCTGCGGCTGGCCGGGGCGACCGGTCCACAGCTCCACCGTCTGCTCGCACGGGAGACGGTCATCACCGTCGCGGTCGCGCTGATGATCGGTTGCCTGATCACCGGGATCGTGGTCGGCGCGTTCAGCGTCGGCCAGGACGGTCGGTGGCGGCTGTTCGCCGAGCCGTTGCGGTACTTCGGTCTGCTGGGCGGCGTGGCCGCCCTCGGGATCGTCGCCGGCGCCGTCCCCGCCCACCTGGTGATCCGGCGCCGGTCCCTTCCCGGCCTGTGATCCGCCCTCCGGCCGCTAGGTTTGGGCCTGTGCTTCGTCGTACGGTCAGGGGATTCGCGTCGCTGGTCGCCGGCGTCCTGGTCGGGCCCGTCGCCCTGTTCTGGGTCGTGGTGACCACGGTGATCTGCAGCCTGCTGTCGATCACGTACCTCGGCCCGCCGGTCTTCGTCCCGGTGACCTGGGTGACCCGCCGGATCGCCGGCGGGGAACGGCGCCGGGCCGGCTGGGTCCTCGGCCGGCGGGTCGCCGCGCCGTACGAAACCGTGAGCACGCGGAACCCGTGGACCAGCGGCCGGGCACTGGCCCGGCAGGCGGCGACCTGGCGGGACCTGGCCTGGCTCGTGCTGCTGTTCCCGCTGGGGACCGGGATCGGCCTGATCGGCACGATCGCGGCCCTGGTGACCACGGGGATGGCGCTCGCACCGCTCTGGCTGGGCTTCGTCCCGAACCCGAACGCCCCGCCGGGAATCGACTTCTTCGTCAACACCGTGCCCGGGTTGCTGCTGCTGGTTCCGATCGGGCTGTCGCTGACCCCGCTCTCCGCCTGGCTGGTCCGCCGGATTTCGATGCTCCAGGCAACCATTGCCGAGCAGCTGCTGGGACCGGGCCCACGCCAGCGGCTCGCGGACCGGGCGGTCGAGCTGGCCGACACCCGCCGCCGGGTGGTGGACGCACAGGCCGCCGAGCTGCAGCGGATCGAGCGGGACCTGCACGACGGTGCCCAGGCCCGGATCGTCGCGGCCGGGATGACGCTGGCGCTGACCGAGCGCCGGCTGCGAACGGCTGTGCCCGAGGACGATCCTGTCCAGCAGGGCGTCCGGACCGCCCGTCGCCAACTCGACGACGCCCTCGCCGAGCTCCGCCGCCTCGTCCGCGGCATTCATCCGCCGATCCTCACCGACCGCGGACTGGCCGCCGCACTCGTCGCGCTGGCCGGCGATGCCCCGATGCCCGTCACCATCGATGCGGCGGACGCCGGCCGGCTTCCGGCCGCCGTCGAGTCGGCGGCCTACTTCGTGGTCGCGGAGGCGCTGGCGAACGCCGCCAAGCACAGTGCGGCATCCGAGTGCGCAGTCGTCGTCCGTCGTACGCCGGAACGCCTTCAGGTCGAGGTCCGTGACGACGGCCGCGGCGGGACCGACCCGGCCGGATCCGGGCTGGTCGGCCTGCGTCGCAGGGTCGAGGCTCTGGACGGCACGCTGACCATCACCAGTCCACCTGGCGGCCCGACCGTCGTCCTCACGGAGTTGCCATGCGCATCGTGATCGCCGAAGACCTCTTGCTCCTGCGCGACGGCCTGGTCCGGATGCTGACCGACACAGGGCACACCGTGGTCGCGGCCGTCGACAGCGCACCGGCGCTGGAGACCGCCGTCGAGGAGTACGAGCCCGACCTCTCCATCGTCGACGTACGCCTACCGCCCGGTTTCCGCGACGAGGGCCTGCGAGCCACCCTCGCGATCCGTGCGCGCCGGCCGACGGCTCCGGTGCTGATCTTGTCCCAGTACGTCGAGCGCGTGTACGCGGCCGAGTTGCTGGCCGACGGGCACGGCGCGGTCGGCTACCTGCTCAAGGATCGGGTGACAGCGCTCGACGACTTCCTGGACGCGATCGAACGGGTGGCGGCGGGCGGTACGGCGATGGACCCCGAGGTGATCCGGCAGCTGTTCGCGCGCAACAGCGGCGATCAGGGCATCGGTGCGCTGACCCCACGGGAACGCGAGGTCCTCGGCCTGGTCGCCCAGGGCTTGTCGAACTCGGCGATCTGCTCGGAACTGGTGCTCGCCCCGGCCTCGGTGGAGAAGCACATCACGAACATCCTGACCAAGCTCGACCTCCCTCCGGACGACGAGTCACATCGCCGCGTCCGCGCTGTGCTGGCCTATCTGAACCAGTGACCCACCTCAGTCGGAGCGCGCCGGATGCGGTGGGATCCAGCGGCTCATCGCGGTGGCCGCAGCCCAGCCGGTGCCCGCCATGATGACGATGGCGGGCCCGAGACCGAGCAGGGCGGTCGCACCGGCCAGCAGCAACGGTCCTGCCCCGTTGCCGGTATCCGCGAAGAGCCGGAACGCCCCGAGGAACTGGGCCCGGCCGACCGGCGGCGACGCGTCCGCGCCCAGTGTCATGATCACGCCGGCGCCCAGCCCGTTCCCGATCCCCATCAGCATCGCGACCAGGGTCAGCGTGACAGCGGTGTGCGTGAGCGGCAGTAGAAGGTGCGCGAGTCCCAGCACGAACATCGACGGTACGGCGACCCACTTGCGGCCTAGCCGGTCCATCACCGAGCCGGCTGGATAGAACAGCAGCATGTCCACCGCACCGGACAGTCCGAAGATGATGCTGGTCGTCTGCGGATCCAGTCCGATGTGCAGCGCCCACAGCGGGATCACCACCTGCCGCGAGGCCCGGACTGCTCCTACCAGTAGCGCACCGACGCCGAGAGTCCGCAGTACGGGGAGGTGGTCGCGGATGACGACCCAGGTGGACTGTGCTGCGACCGGTCTGTGGTCGCGGGTGTGTGCGACATCCGGCAGGCTCACCAGGACCGCACAAGCCAGTAGTGCGGCCACCAGGTGGACCCAGTAGGCGCCGTCCGTACCGAGGAACTTCATCACGCCCGCACCGAGGAACGGGCCGATGAAGGAGCCGATGCGCTGTACGCCGCCCAGCGTCGACAGTGCGCGAGCGCGGAGCTCGATCGGAACGGCCTCACTCAGATACGCCTGCCGGGCCAGGCCCCAGACCGCACCGGCGAGTCCGGTGCAGCCGATGGCGATGGCCAGGCCCCAGACATTCGGAACGACGAGACATGCGGCCAGCGCGATCGCAACCAGGACTGTCGCGCCGAGCATGGCCCTGCGTTCACCGATGCGGTTCGTCAGCGCACCTGCTGGGATGTCACCGATCACCTGGCCCAGTCCGGCTGCCGCGACGACCAGACCGGCGACAGCAACCGAGGCGCCCAGATGAGTGGCCGAGAGCGCTACGACCGGCGCGATGGCGCCCTGGCCGATTCCGTACAGCAGAGCGGGCAGATAGACCGCGGGTGCGATCTTCAGAAGACTTCGGGCCTGGGACATCACCGGCCGCCGGCCAGCGCCGTACTGCGGTCCCGTGCGGCCGGGGTGGCACCCAGCAACTCCGACACCGACCAGGCACCCGCGACGACCCTCATCCCGAACTCCTCCATCCGCTCGACCGGCATCCGCGTCTCGGGGCCGGACACACTCAGACAGCCGGCCACCTGCCCGGAGTAGCCGAACACCGGCGCCGCCACACTGCAGATCCCCGCCGTCCGCTCGGTCCTCGACATCGCGAACCCGCGCCGACGGATGTCCGCGAACTGCTCGGCCAGCACCTCCGGATCGGTGATGGTCGCCGGCTGTACCTGCTCGAGCGGCCCCTTCAGGACCTCCTGCTGCCGCTCGAACGGCAGGAACGCGAGCAGCGACTTCCCCGGCGCACCGAGCGGTAACGCGACCGGTAGACCGAATTCCGTGTAGGTACGGCGCAACTGGTGGTGACTCTCGACCTGGTCCAATACGACGCGCTGCCCGGACGGCAGCAACTCGTGCACGGCCGCGGTCTCCCCTGTGTCATCGCGGAGTGCACGGAGCACCGGCATGGCGGCGTCGCGGAGGCCGGCCGGAATCCCACCGCTGTGCGCGAGCTGCACGACCAGCGGACCGATCGCGTACCGCCGGTGGGCCGTCTGCCGGACGAGTCCGTTCTCCTGCATGGCCAGCAGCAGCCGATGCACCGTGCTCGTGGACAGACCGGTTGCCCGGGCCAGATCACTGATCCCGAGATCCGGAGTACGCGCGTCGAAACACCGCAGGATCGCCACAGCACGGTCGATCGACTGCACCGAACCCCGGGTTTCCTGCATCGTGAAATCATATCCCGCCATACGGGAAAGCGCGCGGGCAATTCGAAGCCCGGACCACCTGGCCCGGGCTTCGGGTGAATCAGCTCAGAACGGCGAGCGCGTCGATCTCGACCAGCATGTCCGCGAGCGGCAGGCCGGTGAAGACGGTGGTACGCGACGGCAGCACGCCGCTCGGGGTGCGGGTCGACACGAAGTCGGCGTACGCCTCGTTCATCGCGGCGAAGTTGTCGCGCTCGGTGAGGTAGACGCGCAGCATCACGACATCGTCGATACTCCCCCCGCCGGCCTTCAGGATCGCCTCGATGTTCTGCAGGACCCGGGTGGTCTGCGCCTTCACGTCACCGTGGAAGACGAAGTCGCCGCTGGCCGGGTCGACCGACCCCTGGCCGGACACCTGCAGGATGTTGCCCTTGCGGACGCCCTGGGAGAACACGGGCATCGGCGGCGGCGCGTCGGTGGTGGAGACGACGGTCTTGTCGGACATCAGGTCTGACACCTCTCAGTTGTAGTCGGCACTGATCAGTTGTAGTCGGCACTGATCGCGTTGGCGGTGGCGAGCAGCTCGGGTAGCAGTTCGAGCACCTGCTCATAGTTCAGCAGTACGTCGGGAACCGACAGCGACACGGCCCCCACAACGCGGCCGGCGCCGTCCTTCAGCGGCGCACCGATGCAGTTGATGAACGCCTCGTGCTCCGCCTTGTCCTGGGCCCAGCCACGCTCTCTTGCCGTGTCCAGCTCGTCCCGCAGCCGGCCAGGGTCAGTGATCGTGTTCGGGGTGTAAACGTGGTAGTCCAGCGCCTCGATCAACGCCTCCCGCCGCCGCTTGGGCTGCGCGGCGAGCAGGACCTTGCCGACCGCTGTGCAGTGCAGCGCAGCCGGTACGCCGATCTGTGAGTACATCCGCACCGAGCGCACACTGTCGAGCTTGTCGACGTAGATGACCTCATTGTTCTCCCACGCGGCCAGGTGGACGGTCTGGCCGGTCTTCTGGTTCAGCTCACGCAGGTACGGCGCGGCGACTTCGCGTACGACGTGTTGTTCGCGCGCAACATCCGCGAGGGCGAACAGTCGCGACCCCAGCCGGTACCGGTGCGCGGCGTCGCGCCGGACGAACCGGTCAGCCTCCATGGTGCGCAGGAGCCGCAACACTGTCGTCTTGTGCACCCCCAGCTCACCGGCGAGCTGGTCCAGCGATCGCTCACCCTCGCCGAGGCTGGTGAGGATCTGCAGGGCCCGCCCGAGGCTCTGACTCATGCCGGGCCGATCTTCGTGGCCGCCCACTCCTCGTCGGTGCAGGTCAGCAGCCGCTCACGCACTTCCGGCGCCGGGGGCGGCGCGTGATCCTCGGGCGCCGTCAATACAGCCGCGGCAGTCAGGTGTCCCAGCCGCAGCCGCTGAACCATCGGCAGCCCACCCAGCGTCCCTGCCAGGAACCCCGCCGCAAACGCATCCCCTGCCCCGACGGTCTCCACGACGTCTACCGACAACGCCGGCACGTCAGTGCGGCCGTCCGGCTCGATCACCGTCGCAGTGTGCGCGTCGTTCTTCACCACCAACGTGGAGGCGCCGATGCGCTCGTAGAGCCCGTCCGGGTCGCCAGTCCCGGCAAAGACCTCCGCCTCATCCGCACCGATCAGCACGATGTCGGCCGCCTTCAGCAACCGCCACAACGGCGCCGGGTCCTTGTCCCGCCACAGCATCGGCCGCCAGTTCAGATCCACACTCAGCAGGAAGGACCTCGGCTCGGTCGCGAGCCGCTCCAGCATCTGCGCACTGGTCGCAGAGATCGCCGCAGTGATGCCGGTTGTGTGTACGAGCCGGGCTTGCGTGAGTCGCTCGCTCACAGCGGGCCGGTCCAGGAACCCTGGATCCATTGCGGCTGCCGCCGAGCCGGTCCGGTAGTAGTGCATCCGCGACCGGCCGTCCTCCGACTCCTTGACGTACAGCGCCGTCGGACGAACCGGATCCTGCTCCACACCTCCGACTTCGACGCCGCGCTTCTGCAAGTCCCGCAGTACATGCTGGCCGAAGCCGTCGTCGCCCAGCCGCGAGATCCAGGCGGTCGGAACGCCCAGAGCGGCGAGCCCACCGGCGACATTGCACTCCGCGCCGCCCACCGACCGCCGGAACACCTCGACGTCCGCGAGCGGCCCCGGCCCGCCGGCCAGCATGATCATCGCCTCGCCGATGCAGACAGCTGCCGTCTCAGGGAGCGGTTCGGGCATCGGCACTCCTTGGCGGCGGGGTGATGGGATAGGTGTGCGTTGACGCAACTTTGGCCGTGATGCTACAACCGACGAGTCAGAATACGCAATGAGCGTTGCGTATTCTGCAACTTCGACCCCAGGGGATCAGATGCCTGCTTACGATGCCGCCGCCGTCGCCGCTCTTGCCGATCAGCAGGTGAGTTGGCAGGACAAGGCTTTTCCACCCGCCTTCTGGGGCCGGACCGTCGCCGAGGTCCTGGCCGGCCGGCCGCGGCTGTCCCAACTGCCCACCCCGCTGATGACGCTGTCCGCGCCCGGCCTGCGGCACAACGTCGACACCCTCGACACCTGGTGCAAGCGCCACGGCGTCGAGCTCGCGCCGCACGGCAAGACCACGATGGCGCCCGCGCTCTGGGCGATGCAGCTCGACGCCGGCGCCTGGGCGATCACGCTCGCCAACGGCTTCCAGCTCGGCGTCGCCCGTGCGTACGGCGTACAGCGGGTGCTGATCGCGAACGCGGTCATTTCCCCGCTCCAACTGCGCTGGATCGCCGACGAGCTCGCCGCCGACCCGTCGTTCGAGGTGATGGTGTGGGCCGACTCGGTCCGCACCGTCGAGATCATGGAGGCGGCCAGGTCGGCGTACGTCGGACCCGACGCGCGTCCGCTCGACGTGATGGTCGAGGTCGGCGGCATCGGCGGCCGGACCGGTGCCCGCGACGCCGAGACCGCGCTGGCCGTCGGCAACGCGATCGCCGACGCGTCGACGCTGCGGCTCGTCGGCGTGGCCGGGTACGAGGGCGCGATCGGCCACGGCGTCGACGAGGCCAACCTCGAGGAGGTCCGCGCGTACCTGCGCGATCTGGCCGAGGTCCACCACCGGCTCAAGAGCGTGTACGACGCGGACGTCGTACCCATCGTCAGTGCGGGCGGGAGCCAGTACTTCGAGCAGGTCGCGAAGGTCCTCGCCTCGGAGGCCGGCGACGGCGCCCGGGTCGTACTGCGGTCCGGTGCGTACATCACGCACGACGACGGGCTCTACCGCCGGGTGTCGCCGCTCGGCGCGAACCCGCGCACGGACGGCGAGCAGCTCGTATCGGCGATGCACGGCTGGATGCGGATCACCTCCCAGCCCGAGCCCGGCCTGGCGATCTTCGACGGCGGGCGTCGCGACTTCCCGTTCGACCAGGACTGGCCCGAACCGCAGCTGATCCGGCCGCGATCCGAGGGTTCGCCCATCCTGCCGGCCACCGGCATGACCGTCACCAACCTGAACGACCAGCACGGCTACCTGCACTTCGGCGACGAGCAACCGGTCGTGATCGGCGACGAACTCCGCGTCGGCCTCTCCCATCCCTGTACGGCGTTCGACAAGTGGGGCCTGATCCCGGTCATCGACGACCCCGACGCGGCCGATCCGGTGATCGTCGACCTGGTCCGGACGTTCTTCTGAGATGACGGATCTACTCATCACGGGGGCGCTGGTCATCGACGGCTCCGGGTCGCCCGGATACCACGCCGACGTCGCGGTCGACGCCGGGCGGATCGTGGCCATCGGCAACAACCTGCCTGCCGCGCATCGGACCATCGACGCCGACGGGCTGGTGCTCTCGCCCGGTTTCATCGACATGCACTCGCACTCGGACCTGCAGATCCTGGTCAACCCGGACCACACCGCGAAGGTCAGCCAGGGCGTCACGCTGGAGGTGCTCGGCCAGGACGGGCTCTCGTTCGCACCCATCGACGATCCGACCCGGGCCGTCGTACGCCGTCAGATCGCCGGCTGGAACGGCGAGCCCGACGACTTCGACTTCAACTGGTCGACGGTTGCCGGGTACCTCGACCGTCTCGACGAGGGCATCGCCTGCAACGCGGCGTATCTCGTCCCGCAGGGCACGCTGCGGATGATGGTCGTTGGCACCTCCAACCGTCCAGCGACCGCCGCGGAGCTTGCCACGATGAAGCAGCTGCTCGCCGACGGCCTGCGCGACGGCGCGGTCGGGATGAGCAGCGGGCTGACCTACACACCCGGCATGTTCGCCGACACCGACGAGCTCGTCGCGCTCTGCGAGGTCGTCGCGCAGTACGGCGGGTACTACGCGCCGCATCAACGCTCGTACGGCAAAGGTGCGCTCGAGGCGTACGGCGAGATGGTCGACGTGGCCCGCCGTTCCGGCTGCGCGCTGCACCTGACGCACGCGGTGATGAACTTCGCGCCGAACGCGGGCCGCGGGGCCGACCTCGTCGCCATGATCGACGAGGCCCTCGCGAGCGGGGTCGACCTGACCACCGACACCTACCCGTACTTGCCCGGGGCAACCACCCTGGCCGCGATCCTGCCGAGCTGGACCGCCGAGGGCGGACCGGACGCGTTGCTGGCCAGGCTTCAGGATCCGGCGGCGCGGTCGAAGATCACGTACGAACTCGAGCAGGTCGGCTCGGACGGGTGCCACGGTTGCGTCGTCGAGTGGGAGACGATCGAGATCGGCGGGGTCCGCAACCCGCTGCTGGCCGACGCCGTCGGTCACACCATCGCTGAGCTTTCGGCGCGCTCCGGCACTCCCGCGGCCGATATCTTCTTCGACATCCTGGTCGGCGACGACCTCGCCACTTCGATCCTGCAGCACGTCGGCCACGAGGAGAACGTCCGCGCGATCATGCGGCACCCGTCGCACACCGGCGGCTCCGACGGGATCCTGGTCGGCGGCAAACCCCACCCGCGCTCGTGGGGCACCTTTCCGCGGTACCTCGCGCACTATGTCCGCGAGCTCGGCGTACTCGAGCTCGCCGACTGCATCCACCACCTCACCGGCCGCCCGGCCCGTCGCCTGCGCCTCCCCGACCGGGGCTTCGTTCGCGAGGGCTACGCCGCGGACCTGGTTCTCTTCGACCCCGACAGCGTCCGCGACGCCGCCACCTTCCCCGAGCCCCGTCAACAGGCCGAAGGCATCCCGTACGTGTTCGTCAACGGTGCCCCCGTCATCGACGACTCGCACCGAACGTCGGCCCGCCCCGGCCACGCCATTCGCCGTACCACCAGCTGAGAGGAACCTGCCGTGAACACCTTGGAGCTGCTTCGAGCCGACCGGGTGCTGACCGTCGTCCGCGCCCCGGAGATCTCCGACGCCCGCGACCTCTGCGCCGCATTGGTTGCCGGCGGCATCCATGTCGTCGAGCTCACCTACACCACCCCCGACCTGCCGCGGCACCTGGAACGCGCCGCCACCACGGCCGCCGAGACCGGGGCGGTCGTCGGCGCCGGCACCGTGCAAACCGCCGACCAGGCAACCCGGGCGATCGACGCCGGCGCCCAGTTCCTCGTCACCCCCGGCCAGGGTCCCGGGGCGGCCGCGATCGCCGAGGCAGCGCGCGCCGCGGGGATCCCCGCCGTACTGGGCGCCTTCACGCCCTCCGAGGTGATGACGGCGTTGGCTCTCGGCTCGACCGCCGTGAAGATCTTCCCCGCCCACCACCTCGGGCCGAAGTACTTCAAGGACCTGAACGGCCCGTTCCCCGGCGTACCGCTGATCCCCTCCGGCGGCGTCAATGCCACCAACGCTCACGACTTCCTCGCCGCCGGCGCCCTGGCCGTGAGCGCGGGCACCGACGTCGTCTCCCCGGCCGACGTCGCGGCCGCCAACTGGTCGTCCATCACGACGAAGGCGAAGACCTTCTGCGCGGCGTTGTAGCTACTGGATGGTGATGCTGCCGTAGCTGGATCGCAAGTAGATGTGGCGGGTCGAAGTGGGATCGTCCGGGACGTGGAAGTCGGTGGACCCCTGCGCGGCCACCGCATCGATCGCGTACGTCGCGGTTTGCGGCACCTGCACCGTCAGCGATCCGTCGCTCGTGGTCGCCGCGATCCGGTCGGGCGGGCTGTCGAAGCTCAGCGTGGCCGACCCGCGCTGGACGTCCACCGACACCTGTGGACTCCGCACCCGGATCAGGTCGGCCGACCCGTCGCTGACCGCCAGGGTCAGCGGCGACGAGACGCCGACCACGTTGACCGAGGCGCTGTCTACCTTCGCCTGGACTGCCGCGGCCGTCGGCACCTCCACGGTCAGATCGACCGAGCAATGCGCGTCCGGGCATCTGGTCTCGACGAGCAACCGGCCGCCGACCGTCGACACCTTCAGGTCCGGCTTCTGCTCGGCATATGTCCCGTCGACGCTCACATGCACCTGCCCGTCGACGCTGGCCAGCACCTGGGTCGGCACGTCGGCCGTGATCCGCACCCCGTCGGCGCCCGGCGCGAAGGCGGCCGAGTAGCTGTAGGACAGCTTGCCCCGGATCAACGACACCGTCACCGCGGACCCGATGACGACAAGCACCAGCAACGGCACCAGTCCGATGATCAGCATCCTTCGCTGCGCGCTCGTCATCACGTGCCGAGGAACTTGAGGACAGCGAGCACCCGGCGATGCTCCCCGTCGGTCGGCGTGAGGTTGAGCTTCAGGAAGATGTTGCTGATGTGCTTCTCGACGGCGCCCTCACCCACGACCAGCGCCTGCGCGATCCCGCCGTTCGACTTGCCCTCCGCCATCGCCCGGAGAACGTCCTGTTCCCGCGGACTGAGTACAGCCAGTGGATCCACCCGGCGCGAGCGCACCAGCAGCTGCGAGATCACCTCCGGATCCAGCGCCGCGCCACCGTCCGCGACCCGGCGCAGTCCGTCGATGAACTGATCCACATCGGCAACCCGATCCTTCAGCAGGTATCCGACTCCACCCGGATTCCCGCCGATCAGCTCGCTCGCGTACCGCTCCTCGACGTACTGCGACAACACCAGTACGCCGACGTCCGCGTACTGCTCGCGGATCACCAGCGCTGCCCGCAGCCCCTCGTCGGTGAACGTCGGCGGCATCCGTACGTCGACCACGCACACGTCGGGCCGGTGCGCCTCGACAGCCTTCAGCAGCGCGTCGCCGTCCCCGACCGCCGCGACCACCGTGCAGTCCTGCTCCTCCAGCAGCCGCACGATGCCCTCACGCAGCAGCACCGAGTCCTCGGCGATCACCACACGCAGCTCAACCACACGGCACCTCCGCGATCAGCGTGGTCCCGCCGGCGAGCGGACTGTCCACAGTGAGTCGTCCGTCAACACCGGCCACCCGGTCGGCCAGTCCGCGCAACCCGCTCCCCTTCGCCGGATCGGCACCACCCTGCCCGTCGTCACTGACCTCGACCCGCAGTACGTCACCGACCCGCGCCACGTGCACCTCCGCCTGAGCCGCGTCAGCATGTTTGGCGACGTTGGCCAACGCTTCCGTCACCACGAAGTACGCGATCGACTCGATCGTCAGCGACGGCCGCGGGTGTACGTCGACACTCAGCCGGACCGGCACCGGCGACCGGGCCGCGACAGCCGACAACGCCGCGTCCAGACCGCGGTCGCTCAGCACCGGGGGATGCAGACCTCGGGTCAGATCACGGATCTCGGCGATCGCCTGCATCGCCTCGGAGTGCGCCTCCTCGATCAGCGAACGCACCGCGGGCTCCTTGTCCCCCAACCGGTTCTTGGCCCGCCCGAGTGTCATCGCCAGCGACACGAGCCGCTGCTGCGCACCGTCGTGCAGGTCACGCTCCATCCGCCGCCGCTCGGCCTCGACCGAGTCGACCACCTGCTGCCGGCTCGTCACCAGCTGGGAGACGCGCTCCGCCAAGGCGCCGGTCTCGGACCGGCCGAGCAGCGACCGCGCGAGCTCCGCATCCAGGGCCGACGCCGCGCGGATCAGCCAGGGCGAGGCGAACAGTAGGAAGATCGCCGCGATGACCGCCACCACCGATGCCTTCGTGACCGAGTCGACCACGAACGGCCCGAGCTGCGCCTGCGACGCGGCGAAGTGCGAGTAGTACGCCGGCAACGCGATCAGCACCGGCGGGATCGACCAGGCGACCACGATCAGCGCGATCCAGATCATTGCTAGCGGCAACAGCAGGACGTAGTACAGGAACTGCCGCCACAGTCCCTGGTCCACCCGCGCCTCCCGCGCGTCCGCGATCCGCGAACCGGTCGGCAGCGGCGGCACCAACGGCCGGATCTGCTGCCCGCGGGTGATCCGCGCCCGGGCCAGCTCCCAGCCGGCCACAGAGTAGACGAACCGGTTTGCGCCGACGGTCAGCGGGATGCCGACGTACGCCAGCGGCCAGGCGACGACGGCGACCGTGACGGTCAGCAGGACCAGCAGGCCGGACGTGAGCACGACCACCGCATCACCGAGCAGATGGATCGTTGCCAACCACAAGTACGGCGAACGCCACAGCCGCCACGGTGCCCGGGGAACCGGACTCGCCACAACCGTCATCCGGACCACCTCCCCGTATCAGCGCCTGCGTGCCGTCACAACCTACGTCGTCGGGACGGGCAGCCGGTATGAGGACATCCCACCGAGCTCACCGGGGGTTATCCCCACCCCGGTTCGTGGGCTGACCGGACTGTGCCGGGCGGGGGCCGCCGGGATGCTCGAAGACATGACGACGACACTCGGTAACAGGCCGTACAAACACCTTCCCCACCCCGCCGCCCCGGTCGCTGACGCCCTGGACGGCAAGCTCGGCGACGCGATCGACGACCGGGTGGCCGACGCCCTCGAGGACTACATCGCCGAGGGCCGGCTGGACGGCCTGATCCGACCACGCCGATCCCCTCAGGGTCTGGCCGCGTTTGTCGCTGCAGGCGTTGCAGCGGTGTTGCTTCCGTGGTGCCTGATCCTCGCGGCCACGCTGCCGAGCACCTACCAGGCTGGCCATTGGAAACTCACCTGGATCGGGCTCGACTGTGGCACCGCGATCGCCGCGGGCCTCACGGCGTACCTGCTGCACAAGCGCAACAGGTACGCCGCTCTGAGCGCGATGGCCGCCGGCACGCTCCTGACGGCCGACGCCTGGTTCGACGTCAGTACTGCGTCGGCCGGCTTCGATCGCACCCTCTCGCTGACCGAGGCGTTGCTGCTGGAGCTGCCCCTGGCCGTGTGCGCGTTCGTGGTCGCGGCCCGCGAGCTCAAGAGGCGATGAGTTCCATCACCGGACCTTCGTGCAGAGCCCGGTACACCTTGTCCCGCAGGGAGTTGGCTTCCGCGTCGGTCAGCGTGCGGTCCACCGGCCTCAGGACCAGCCTGACCAGCAGATTGCGTTGACCCGGGGTCAGCTGGAGGCGTTCACGGGCACCCGTCGGCAAGTCGTCGTACGACGTTTCGCCCAGCACCTCCAGCGACTCCGCCGCATCGGCGTCCGCGCCGAGCGCGGCACGGACCTTGTCACCAAGCACCTCCGCCGACACGTCGGCCTCCGCTCCGACCACGACGGACAGGTCGCGTCGTACCGGCGGCATGGACGAGACCGGCTTGTACGGCGAGAGATCCAGCATCTGGCTCGCTACGCGTGACTCCGTCGATCTGAGCAGGCGGATGTCGCGGATCCCCTTGCGGAGCATGAGGAGCCGGTCGAGACCGGGCCCCATCGCCAGTCCGGTCCAGCTCTCGTCCAGACCGGCCATGCGGAGTACGTGCGGAGCCGCGACCCCGCACTCACCGATCTCGATCCACTGATCGTCCAGCAGTACGTCGATCTGGCGGCCGTGGATCGTGTACGGATGGACCGCCGGCACGGTGCGGTAGGTCTGACCGGGAAGGATCGTGTCGACCAGGCGGGCGATCATCTCCTCCAGCTCCGGCTCGCCCAGCGTCACGTTGCGGCTGATCCGCCACAGATCGAGCTGGTGCGGGGTCCCGGTGTGCTGCCAGTCGACCGAGTCCCGGCGGTAGCAGATGCCCGCGCAGATCATCAGCACATCGGACACGTCCGACTTCGCGAGCTCACGAAGCGCGGGCGGGATCATCGCGGACGTGTGGCTTCGCAGTACCTCGGTCTCCGAGACGTAGCGCGTGTAGCGGGCTTCGCGGGTCACGGCGCCGGTCGCGTAGCCGAGGTTGTCGTAGTTGTCCGCCAGCGGTACCACGGGATGGTCGCGGCGGGTCCAGATCTCGGTGTACGGCCAGGCCGCGCCGAGCGACGTACGGATCGAGTCGACGATCAGCTGGACGGAGTGTGCCCCCTGCGCCGGATCGGTGAGGTCGCGGAGCGCCAGGGCAGCGTTGAGTTCTTCAGCAGTGAGGACAGACATGGGTTTCTCTCCAGGATGACGGTCTCGAACGGGGGTCCACCCCGGTCGGCCGCGGTCACCTCAGGAGAGAGCGCAGCAGCAGCTCACCCCGTCGGCACCGTCGTGCCGGCCGGGGCGCAGAAATCGCCGCCCGTACTGCGTCATGCCGTCAACTGTACCGCCCTCGCACCAGGGGCGCCCTCGAAATTTCATCGCACCACCGACGGGACGAGTGCGACGATGGGCCGCATGCGATGGATCGACACCCTGGAAGCCGCGGCCGCCGAGAAGCTCCCGGAGGCCGTCCACCGGTATTTCCGGCAGGGCTCAGCCGGGGGCGTGAGTGTGGGGGAGGCGACCGCGGCCTGGTCCGCGTACCGGTTCCGCCCGCATGTACTGAACGACGTCTCCAGGATCGACCTGAGGACGACCGTGCTCGGCGTGCCCGTCGACTCGCCGATCCTGGTCTCGCCGTCGACGATGCACCGGATGGCCGATCCGGACGGCGAGCTGGCGATGGCGCGCGGGGTCGGCGCGGCGAAGTCCCTGCTCGGGATCTCCAGCAACGCGGGCACGAAGTTCGCCGAGCTCGGCGCGACCGGGGCCCCGTGGTGGCTGCAGCTCTACATCCTGCGGAACCGCGAGATCACCCATCGGATGCTCGACGCCGCGGTCGAAGCCGGCGCGCGAGCGGTCGTGCTCACCGTCGACACCCCGGTGGTCGGCCGGAAGGAAGACGACGGCGAGACGGTCTGGGACCTGGCGGAACCCGGACAGTTCCTCGCCAACCTGCCTGAAGGCGAGTGGACCGACGAGGACCTCGACAAGGCCGACGACCTGAACCCCGACGTGATCGGCTGGCTGGCCGAGCGCACCGGTCTGCCCGTGGTCGTGAAGGGCGTACTGCGCGGCGACGACGCGAAACGCTGCGCGGACGCCGGCGCCGCCGGGATCATCGTGTCGAACCACGGCGGCCGACAGCTCGACGCCTCGATCCCGACCGCCCAGGCCCTGCCCGAGGTCGCCGAAGCCGTAGCCGGCACCGGAGTCGAGGTGTACGTCGACGGCGGCATCCGCCGCGGCGAACACATCCTCGCCGCCCTCGCCCTGGGCGCCCGAGCAGCCTTCATCGGCCGCCCGGCCCTCTGGGCCCTGACCGCAGGCTCCTCCCCCGCCGTAACCCGCCTCCTGACCGACCTAACCGCAGAACTGGCCCACACCCTCCGTCTAATCGGCCACCCCACCCCGTCCTCCCTAACCCCGGACCTGGTAACCACCCTCACGAACTAACCTCGGAGCGGTGGTACGACGCGGAAGTACGGGAAACAGCAATGCCCCCGGAGATTCCGGGGGCATTGCTGGCGAAGAGGTGAGGCTTCAGGCCTCTACCGAGTCCTCGGAGAGGTTGCGGGACAGGTTGGGGTCAACCTGTACGCCCGGTCCCATCGTGGTCGAGAAGACGGTCTTCTTGATGTAGCGGCCCTTGGAGCTGGCCGGCTTGAGGCGGAGGATCTCGTCGAGCGCGGCGCTGTAGTTCTCCACCAGCTGGGCCTCGTCGAACGACGCCTTGCCGATGATGAAGTGCAGGTTCGCGTGCCGGTCGACCCGGAACTCGATCTTGCCGCCCTTGATGTCGTTCACGGCCTTCACCACGTCCGGCGTAACGGTGCCGGTCTTCGGGTTCGGCATCAGACCACGCGGGCCGAGGACGCGGCCGAGACGGCCGACCTTGCCCATCAGGTCAGGGGTCGCGACGACGGCGTCGAAGTCGAGCCAGCCGTCGGTCACCTTCTTGATCATGTCGTCGTCGCCCACGAAGTCGGCGCCGGCGGCCTTCGCCTGCTCGGCCTTCTCACCGGTGGCGAAGACGAGGACCCGTGCCGTCTTGCCAGTGCCGTGCGGAAGGTTGACGGTGCCGCGCACCATCTGGTCGGCCTTGCGGGGGTCGACCCCGAGACGCATCGCGACGTCCACGGTCGAGTTGAACTTCTTGGTGCCGGCAGACTCCTTGGCCAGCCGGATCGCCTCGAGCGGCGTGTACAGGTGATCGAAGTCGATCTTGTCCGCGGCGGCGCGGTAAGCCTTGCTGCGCTGTGCCATTACTGATGTTCCTCTCTGGGGTGTGGTCTCCCGGGCGGCGCTTCGCCCTGCCACAACTGCGTGATGAAAGTAGGTGCCGGTCAGCCGTCGACGGTGACGCCCATGGAGCGCGCCGTACCCTCGATGATCTTCATGGCAGCGTCGATGTCGCGGGCGTTGAGGTCCGGCATCTTGGTGGTCGCGATCTCGCGGACCTGGTCGCGGGTGATCTTGCCGACCTTGTCGCGCTGCGGAACGGCGGAGCCCTTCTGCAGACCCGCGGCCTTCTTGATCATCTCCGGCGCCGGCGGCGTCTTGGTGATGAAGGTGAAGGAACGGTCTTCGTAGATCGTGATCTCGACCGGTACGACGTTTCCGCGCATGGATTCGGTCTGGGCGTTGTACGCCTTGCAGAACTCCATGATGTTGACGCCGTGCGGACCGAGCGCGGTACCGACCGGCGGCGCCGGCGTCGCGGCACCGGCCTGGAGCTGCACCTTGACCAGGGCAGCGATCTTCTTCTTGGGAGGCATTCTGTCGGGTCCTTAGACTTTCTGGATCTGGTTGAAGCTGAGTTCCACCGGGGTCTCCCGGCCGAAGATCTCCACCAGGGCCTTGATCCGCTGGGCCTCGGCATTGATCTCCGTGACTGTGGCGTGCAGGGTCGCGAACGGCCCGTCGACCACCATGACCGAGTCTCCGACACCGAAGTCGGCGACCTCGACCTTCTTCTTGGCCGCGGTCTTGGCGGGTGCGGCGCCAGCTTCGGCTGCCGCCGCTTCGGCCGCCGCCACGACGGCCGGAGCGAGCATCTTCTCAACCTCTTCAAGGCTGAGCGGGACCGGCTTCTGGCTGTTCCCGACGAAGCCGGTCACCGACGGCGTGTGCCGCACGGTCGACCAGGACTCGTCGGTCAGGTCCATCCGGACCAGCACGTAGCCGGGGAGGACGGTGCGCTTGACCATCCGGCGCTGACCGTTCTTGATCTCGGCGACCTCTTCGGTCGGCACGATGATCTCGAAGATGTAGTCCTCCATGTTCAGGGAGTTGATCCGGTTCTCGAGGTTGCCCTTGACCCGGTTCTCCATCCCTGAGTACGTGTGTACGACGTACCAGTCGCCGATCTGCGAGCGCAGCCGGCTGCGAAGCTCCTCGAGCGGATCGCCCGGCTCCTCCGGCTCGGCCTCTGCGGCGTCGGCCTCCGCAGCGGCGGCGGCTGCTGCCAGCGCCTCGGTGTCGGCGTCGTCGTCCGCGTCGTCGGTCTCGCCGCTGGAGAAGACTACGTCGTCGGCCGCGACGGGCGGCTCGGTGGTCGTCAGCGGCGCGGTCTCGGCGGTCTCCTCGGCCAGTTCCTCGGCGGCGTCCTCGACGTCCTCCTCGGTCACCACCTCGGCGTCCTCGGCCTCGTCGGCGGCAGCGACCACGACGACCGGCTCGTCGTCGGACGTGTCGGCGTCGGCCGGGGGCACCTCCGACTCGTCGTCGGCGGCGTACTCGTTGTCGGACTCTTCGTCGACCACGTCCTCGTCGCTGTCCTCGTCGTCGAGGTCCGCGAACGGGTCGTCATCGTCGTCGTCGTCACCGAACAGGTCATCGTCGGTGGCGTTCTCGTCGAAGTCGACCTCGAGGTCGTCGTCGGAGTCGGATACGTCGAACTCGTCCTCGTTGTCGAGGATCTCGTCGTCGCGCTCG
Source organism: Kribbella sp. NPDC051586 (assembly GCF_044453965.1). Taxonomy (NCBI): domain Bacteria; kingdom Bacillati; phylum Actinomycetota; class Actinomycetes; order Propionibacteriales; family Kribbellaceae; genus Kribbella; species Kribbella sp. NPDC051586. Next base: position 303,853 of record NZ_JBITDF010000001.1, read on the forward strand.
GACACGTCGTACTCCGTCATCTGGATCGGGGTCTGTCTGCTTCGGGTCGGGCCTGCGGTGGGTCGTTCGGCGAACCTCAGCCGAAGATCTTGAACATCGCCCAGCCGAAGGCGAGGTCGAGGACCGAGACGATCGCGATGACGAACACCACGAAGGTCAGCACGACCACGAAGTAGGTGGAGAGCTGCTTGCGGGTCGGCCAGACGACTTTGCGGAGCTCGGCGACCACCTCGCGGTAGAAGCGCACCAGTCCACGGCGCTGCTTGCCTTCCGCAGGCTTGCCGGCGCCGGACGGTGCCGGGGTGCGCGTCTCCGTCACGACCTACCTCTTTCGCTAGCGGCGGCCTGACCGGCCCTGCGCCGGTCAGGATTTGCAGGGCACGAGGGACTTGAACCCCCAACCTTCGGTTTTGGAGACCGATGCTCTGCCAGTTGAGCTAGTGCCCTCTGCAATCCATCCGGACGCCGCGTCGAACCTGATCTCAGGCATGCCGGATCAGGGCCACCAACGCCCGGACTAGAAGAGTGTACGGGGTCTGAGCCACCTGGTCGAACTGAGGCTCCACCCGAACGACCCCTTACCCGGGCGCCGCACCGCGACCAGAACCATACAGCCTCCACCCGGTCCCAACGGACCGCACCCCCCGCGTGTTCCCGGATCCCCAGGCCATCACAATCGGCCCGCCCGGGGCCGTGCCCGCCCGGGCCGATCGCAAACCGCCGGTTGTGATGGCCTGGGGATCCACGTCACCTGGTGATACCGCGCGGCGGGCGGTCGGAGCGGGTGCCAGGATGGCCGCATGGGTTCCAGGATCTCGGCGCGGATCGGCGCCATCAGTGAATCGGCGACGCTGGCGGTCGACGCCAAGGCGAAGGCGCTCAAGGCGGCCGGGCGCCCGGTCATCGGGTTCGGCGCGGGCGAGCCGGACTTCCCGACTCCGGACTACATCGTCGAGGCCGCGGTCGAGGCCGCGCGGGACCCGAAGAACCACCGTTACACCCCGGCCGGCGGCCTGCCGGAGCTCAAGCAGGCGATCGCCGACAAGACGAGGCGCGACTCCGGCTACGAGGTCGAGGCATCGCAGGTCCTGGTCACGAACGGCGGCAAGCACGCGGTGTACAACGCGTTCGCCACGCTCCTCGACCCGGGCGACGAGGTCCTGCTGCCGGCGCCGTACTGGACGACGTACCCGGAGACCATCCGTCTGGCCGGTGGCGTACCGGTCGAGGTGCTCGCGGACGAGTCGCAGAACTACTGCGTCACCGTCGAGCAGCTCGAGGCGGCCCGGACCGGGAAGACCAAGGCGCTGTTGTTCTGCTCGCCGAGCAACCCGACCGGCGCGGTCGACAGCCCCGAGGCGATCGGCCGCTGGGCCCTCGAGCACGACCTGTGGGTGATCACCGACGAGATCTACGAGCACCTCACGTACGGCGACGCGAAGGCGACGTCGATCCCGGTCGCCGTACCGGAGCTGGCCGACAAGACCGTCGTACTGAACGGTGTCGCCAAGACGTACGCGATGACCGGCTGGCGGGTCGGCTGGATGATCGGTCCGAAGGACGTGATCAAGGCCGCGACGAACCTGCAGTCGCACCAGACCTCGAATGTCTGCAACGTCGCCCAGCGGGCCGCGCTCGCCGCCGTCTCCGGTGACCTGAGCGCGGTCGACGAGATGAAGCGGGCGTTCGACCGGCGTCGGCGGACCATGGTCCGGATGCTCAACGACATCCCCGGCGTCGAGTGCCCGGAGCCGACCGGAGCGTTCTACGCGTACCCGTCGGTCAAGGGCGTCCTCGGCAAGGAGATCCACGGTCGTACGCCGACCACGTCCTCCGAGCTCGCCGACCTGATCCTGGATGAGGTCGAGGTGGCGGTGGTGCCGGGTGAGGCGTTCGGCGCGCCGGGGTACCTGCGACTGTCCTATGCGCTCGGCGACGACGACCTGGCCGAGGGCCTCGGCCGGATCGCCAAGCTCCTCGGCTGACCGGATGTCGCCGGCGGATCTGCGGCCGGATTTCGCCGGGCGGGTAGGGCCTCGGTAACCTTCGGTAATGACGCAGCGGGATCTGCGGGTGCTGCCGAAAACACACCTGCATCTGCACTTCTCCGGGTCGATGCGGCATCTGACGCTGGTCGAGCTGGCAGACAAGCACGGGGTCCGGCTGCCGGACGCGTTGCGGACCGATTGGCCGCCGGAGTTGTCGGCGGCGGACGAGCGCGGCTGGTTCCGGTTCCAGCGGTTGTACGACATCGCCCGCTCGGTGCTGCGGACGGAGGACGACGTACGGCGTCTGGTCCGCGAGGCGGCCGAGGACGACCGGGCGGACGGATCGCGCTGGCTGGAGATCCAGGTGGATCCGTCCGGGTACGCGAACCGCTTCCACGGGATCACGGAGTTCACGGACCTGGTGCTGGACGCGGCGCGGGACGCGTCGGAGTCGACGGGGATCGCCGTCCAGGTGATCATCGCCGCGAACCGGACCCGCCATCCGCTGGACGCACGGACGCTGGCCCGGCTGGCATCGCAGTACGTCGGGCGTGGGGTGGTCGGGTTCGGCCTGTCCAACGACGAGCGCCGCGGTACGACGTCGGAGTTCGAGCCGGCCTTCCGCATCGCCCGCCACGCCGGGCTCCTGGCCGCGCCGCACGGCGGTGAGCTGTGCGGTCCCGCCACCGTGCGCACCTGCCTCGACGAGCTGGGCGCGGGCCGCATCGGTCACGGCGTACGGTCCGTCGAGGATCCCGACCTGTTGAAGCGCGTCGTCGACGCCCAGATCGCGCTGGAGGTCTGCCCGGCCTCCAACGTCTCCCTCGGCGTCTACCGCCGCCCCGAGGACGTCCCCCTCCGCGACCTCTACGAGGCCGGCGCCCGCATCGCCCTCGGCGCCGACGACCCTCTCCTCTTCGGCTCCCGCCTAGCCGAACAGTACGAAACCGCCCGCACCGTCCACGGCTTCACCGACCCCGAACTGGCCGATCTCGCCCGCAGCTCGGTCCTCGCCTCCACCGCCCCACCCGAGGTCCAGAAATCCCTCCTGGCCGAAATAGACCAGTGGCTCGGCACCCCCGCAGCCGTCCCGGCCTGACCATCCACCTGGCCCGCCATGGCCAGACCGAGTGGAACGAGACCGGCCGCCGCCAAGGTCGCCTGGACTCACCACTCACCGAGCTCGGCCTGCGTCAGGCCGCTCGGAACGCCGAACTGCTGTTGGCCGAGGGCATCGATGCGGTCTTCGCGAGCCCGCTCGGCCGTGCGCAGCGGACAGCTTCGATCATCGCCTCGAAGCTCAGCCTGACTGTGACGGTGCTCGACGATCTGGCGGAGATCGACCATGGGTTGTGGTCCGGGCTCACGTCGGCTGAGATCGACGCGGGCTGGCCGGGGCAGCGTGTGGTTCGGGAGCGGGACAAGTACGGGTTCCGTTTTCCGGCGGGTGAGAGTTATGCGGACGGCGATGTACGGGCTGGTCGAGCGCTTGCGGAGATCGAGCGGGCCGGCGTACGGCGGCCGTTGGCGGTGTCACACGAGATGATCGGACGGATGCTGCTGCGGCAGCTCGGCGTACCGGATGCGCTCGAGTCCCGGCAGCCGTCCGACGTGGTCTATCGCGTCCGGACCGGCGGCACGGTCGAGCGGTTGACCTGTGCAAATTAAGTGCTGGTCGAGTTCCGGTTCAGGTCATTGCTCGGGGATTGGGGCGGGCCTAACTTTGCTGGCATGACGCCGACGAAGATCCTGCTGCCGGAAGACGAGATGCCGACCCGTTGGTACAACGTGCTTCACGATCTGCCGACGCCACCGCCGCCGGTGCTACATCCGGGGACGGGGCAACCGATCGGGCCGGACGATCTGGCGCCGTTGTTCCCGATGGACCTCATCATGCAAGAGGTCTCACCGGAGCAGTACGTCGATATCCCGGGCGAGGTGCTCGACGTCTACAAGCTGTGGCGACCCAGCCCGTTGTACCGTGCGCATCGGCTGGAGAAGGCGCTCGATACCCCGGCGCGGATCTACTACAAGTACGAAGGGGTCTCGCCGGCGGGATCGCACAAGCCCAACACGGCGGTCCCACAGGCCTACTACAACGCGAAGTCCGGCGTCCGGAAGCTCACCACCGAGACAGGTGCGGGGCAGTGGGGGACGGCCCTCGCGTTCGCCTGCGCGCAGTACGGCTTGGAGTGTGAGGTCTGGCAGGTGCGCGCGTCGTACGACCAGAAGCCGTACCGCCGGACGATGATGCAGGTCTTCGGCGCGACCGTGCACCCGAGTCCATCGGCCCTGACCGAAGCCGGGCGGAAGATCCTTGCCGAGCACCCCGATTCCACCGGTTCACTCGGGATCGCGATCAGCGAGGCGGTCGAGGCCGCGGTCCAGGATCCCGAGGTGCACTACGCGCTCGGCTCCGTGCTCAACCACGTGCTCATGCACCAGACCATCATCGGCGAGGAGGCGCTGATCCAGCTCGCGATGGTCGGCGAGACCGCCGACCTCCTGGTCGGCTGCACCGGCGGCGGGTCGAACTTCGGCGGCCTGGCGTTCCCGTTCCTGCGGGAGAAGTGGGCCGGCCGGATGTCGCCGGTCATCCGCGCAGTCGAGCCCGAGGCCTGCCCGTCGCTGACGCAGGGCACCTATGCGTACGACTTCGGTGACACGCTCGGCATGACGCCGCTGATGAAGATGCACACCCTCGGCCATGACTTCGTCCCCGACCCGATCCACGCCGGTGGCCTGCGGTACCACGGGATGAGCCCGTTGATCAGCCACCTGTACGAGTCGGGCGAGATCGAGGCGGTCGCCAAACCGCAGTCCGAGTGCTTCGCCGCCGGCGTCCAGTTCGCCCGCACCGAAGGGATCGTCCCCGCTCCCGAGCCGACCCACGCTCTCGCCGCCGCCATCGAGGAAGCCCAACGCTGCAAGGAGTCCGGCGAGGAGAAGGTCATCCTCACCGCACTGTGCGGCCACGGCCACCTCGACCTGGCGGCGTACGACGCCTATCTCTCCAACACCATGACCGACCGCAGCTGGGACGACGCCGAGATCCAGTCGGCGGTCGCCGAGGCCCTGACCCGTCTGCCCGCCCTTGGCTAGCGTCCGCCGCGTTTCCACCACGGCTTGGGGCGCTTGGCGACCGCGGTCAGCCAGTCCGGCGGGATGGTCCAGCCGCGGGAGCCGAGCGCCTCGAAGTAGTCGCGCTTGAGGCTGTCCGGAAGCCAGTACGTCGCCTTGTGCCGCCCGGATGCCTCGAAGTACGTCGTTCGCCCGCGTCGGCTCCACACCGTTGCCTGGTTGGAGCTGTACGCGAGCCGTACGTAGTCCCACCGCGCCTGCTCATCGGCCATGTCGAACCCGCGCTCCACAACCCGGCCCTTCCCCCGCGGCGCCCGCTCGAGCTCCTCGATCAGCCCCTGTACGACGGCGCGGTCCTCAGTCATGCCGTCCGGCAGGTGCAACCCCACCGGATCCAGCACCACCGCCCCCAACCACGGCCGAGCCACCTCCAGAAACACCTCGAGCAGCGCAAACCCTTCCTCAGCCCGCCCGAACCGCTCCAACTCAGCACGCAACGTCGTCACAGCTTCCTCAGGCATCCACCAAACCTATCCACCACCCAGGACTCTGCCCCGCACTGCCCACCACCCCGCCGGACAGCAGGTAGCCGGACGGAGGGAAGCCCATCGGCTGATGCCGGCGGCCGGCGAGGGCCGCCCCAGAATGCCCCGCGGCCGCAGGGGCTGCAACGGTGGGTTGGCTGCGGAGCGAGGTGGGGTTGCCGCGGCGTCGGTGAGCGGGGCGCAGGTGGGTGGAGCGCGGGTGGGTGGAGCGCGGGTGGGTGGAGCGCGGGTGGGTGGAGCGCGGGTGGGTGGAGCGCGGGTGGGTGGAGGACCGGTGGCTGACGCAGGTGGGTGGTGAGGGGCTGCCCCTATCTGCCCCGGGTTGCCCCGTGCTGCCCCGCCGCGCTCACGCTCAGCAAGCGGTCTAGCGCGGCTTCATCGGCATCGGCGAGGGCGTCCGGGGCCACAAACCTTACGCGACGAGAGCCGAAAACCCTTTCCCAGCAGTGTTTCCGGGGCAGATCGGGGCATGTCGGGGCAGATCATCCACAGGGGCCGATTTGCCCGTCGCAGAGGGTGTTCGGCGCCTTACAGTTACCGCCATGCCAGAGCCCAACGACTTGTTGCGGACGGCGCGAGAACACACTCCGTCCCGCCGCGCTCCGGGCGAACACATGTCCCGGGGCGAGCTGGCCGACGCGATCTGCGCCTGGCTGTGGGACACCACCGAGATCAAGTACGAACTCGACGGCCACTACATCGCCAAGCTGGAACGCGGCGCCGTCCGCTGGCCCGGCGCGGCCTACCGTTCCGGCCTGCGCCACGTCCTGAATGTTGCCTTTGACAACGAGCTCGGGTTCTTCCCGCCGTCCGGCCTCTCCGCCACCGAGCCGGACCTCGCCCCGCCGTCGATGATCGGCCATGACGACGACCTGATCGACGCGGGTGACGAGTCCATCACCTTGCTGTCGTTCGCCGAGCAGTCCAACGTCGGCGAGCTCACCGTCGAGCAACTCCAGGCCGACATCGAGCGCATCACCCAGTCCTACCTCCGCACGCCGACGCGGCAACTGTTCGCCACCAGCCGGGCGATCCGCGACCGCGCCTTCGGGTTGCTGGCCGGCAATCAGTCGCCGCGCCAGTCCCGCGACCTGTACTCGGCCGCCGGCTGGGCCATCACTCTGCTCGCCTGGATGTCCGTCGACCTCGGCCGCCCCGACATCGCCGAGAGCCACACGCGGACAGCCTGGGCCTGCGCCGAAGCCGCGGATCACGACGTACTGCGGGGCTGGATCCGAGCCACCCAGCACACCGCCGCGTTCTGGCAGGACGACTTCGCCCGCGCGGCGGAGTACGCCGAGGACGGACTGCGGTACGCCGCCGGCACAGCACGGCTCTTCCTTGCCAGCGCAGCCTCGGTCGACCTCGCCCGGGCAGGCCGGACGAACAAGGCCCGCGAGCTGCTCGAAATGGCTCAGACCCTCACCGTTCGGCAGGCGGGATCCGAACCAGGCGGCATCTTCGTCTGCACGCCTGAGCGCGCCGGAGGGCTGTGGACCGACACCTACCTGGCCTTCGGCGAGGCGCACCAGACGGCGGAGCATGCGGATCACAGCGTCGCCCTGTTCGAGGCCGCGCCGTACGCCCTGCGGAACGTCGGATCCGAACGCATGGCCCGCCTGCAGCAGGCGAAAGCGCGGCTGATCCTCGGTGAGCTCGACGGTGCCCTGGAGGCCGTCGAGCCGGTGCTGGACACGCAGCCGGAGTACCGCGTTCGCCCACTGATCCAGCGGCTCGCAGAGGTCGCGGCACTCACAGCGCCGTTCGGGCGGAGTGCGAAGACCCGATTGCTCCGGGACCGGGTCGTCGAGTTCACCCAGCGCCCGGACCTCACTGCCCGGTCGACGACCAACGGGTTCACGGCGGCCGATGCCCGACGTATCTACACGGCACGACGCATGCGAGAGGACCAGACATGATCAAGGAAGTCCGCGATCACTGGTATTGGCGGCCCAACTGGCGGCCCGGGCGATCGTTCTACACCTGGCACATCCTCTTTCCGGAGGACTCCGTGCTGACCGAGGTGCACGCGGCGTACCAGCAACTGGTCGAGGCGCTCCCCGGGATCACGCCGGTTCCTCAGCAGTGGCTGCATCTGACGCTGCAAGGAGTCGGGTTCACGGACAAGGTCCCGCAGACCGATCTCGGGCCGATCCTCGAGGCGACGCAGCGGCGGCTCGAGCACTTCCGGCCGTTCGAGATCAAGCTCGGCCCCGCGGTCGTCGATGTCGAGAGCCTCCAACTTCCGGTCACACCGGTTGATCGGATGCGCAGGCTCCGCGCTCAGCTCCGGGCCGCGATCACCGACGTCTGGGGCCGCGACTCCGTGCCCGTGCTGCCAGAGCTCGATCCCCACGTCTCCCTCGGCTACTGGAACCAGATCGCGCCCGCGGAGCCGCTCGAGAAGCTGGCGCGCGCTCTCGGCGGCGGGGTCGCCACGACCGAACTGACGGAGGTCACCCTGATCGAGCTCAACCGCGACCACGACCAGTACGAGTGGACGACGTACGCGACCGTGCCGCTCGGGATCCAGGTGGCGAGCGACGGGGCAGGCGGATGAACGCGACCGCCGCCACGCCGTACGCCGGAGACAAGGCCGCACTGGTCATCCGCGCCCTCCTGGACTTCCGCAGCCTGTGGACGACGCACGACCTGGTGACCACCAGCGGCGTTCCAGCCCAGTCCGTACGGCGAATCGTCGACCGGCTCGAGCAAGAGGAACTCGTCGAACGTCGTGCCCCCGGGGTCGTCACCGTCCCGGGCTGGCTTGCCCTGCTACGCCGCTGGAACGAGGACTTCCGCTTCACCCGCACCACCCGCCTGACCTACTGGCGTACCAAACCAGGCGCCCGCCCCGTCCTTGATCGCATCCCGACCACCCCGATTCGCCACGCTCTCACTGGCACCCAAGCAGCCCGGCACTGGTCCCCGGAGACTCCCAGCGGGCCGACAGTCATCTACACCCCGGACGCGCAAGCCGCCGCGATCGCCTGGGAGCTGGTACCGGCAAAGACGGGGTCGATCGTCCTCGCGGAGCCGGCGGCCGACGTCGTCTACACCCGCGCGCGCAAGACCTCCACCGGACTCCGCCTCGCCGCACCCAGCCAGGTCCTCGCGGACCTGCTCACCGGTGCCGCCACCTCCCCGCGCGCTGCCGATCCGTTGTCCCAGTGGATGCAGGAGCACGAACTCGACTGGCGCTACTGACCATAGGCGCGGATCGAGACGACGTGGGCTCGTGAGGCGCCGTTGGTGCGGTGGGCGATCAGACGCAGCTGGGTGGCCTGGGTGGGGTCGGCCAGTTGATGTCGTTGGGTGCGGTGGTGGTTGTCGGTGACAGTCGCGATGGGCTGCCAGGATCCACCGTCGATACGCGATTCGAGCGCGTAGTCGGCGAGCAGCGTGGGGAGCGACTCGAACGGGGTGCGGTGGTGGTGCAGATTGATGAGGTCTTCCTGGACGTCGGCGTCCAGGATGACGACGACCTCGGAGAGTTCGACCGGCTCAGGCCAGGTGAGTTCCACCCAGGGGTTCGGGTCCCAGGCCAGATCCTCGGACGACCAGAGATTGGGTCCGCCGTACGGGCGGGAGTAGCCGCCGACCACCTTCGAGGCCGAGTACGCCGCCGTGTCGCCGAGGCGGATGCACAGACCGCCGCGCGGCAGGATGTGTTTCCAGGCGCGGAACTGCTCGGTCCATTGCTCGTCGGGAGTCGGGTCGCGATGGGCGAAGTGCACAGTCCCGGGGAGCCCGGTCGACGCCGTGTGGAGCGAGATGTCAGGCGTCTTCCGCAGTACGATGAAGGCGTTGGACGGCCTGGACGGCCGCCACGACAGCGGGACCTGGACCCAGCGCTTCTCGCCGGCGGGTACCTCGATCGTGCAGGAGTCGATGAGGGCGGCGGGCAGATAGTTCTGTGGCTTGACCGGGTCGTGCAGCTCGACGGTCAGCGTGCCACCGGTGGAGTCGACGAGCAGCTCGAAGCCGTCAAGGGCCGGGTCGACGGGGATGACCATGCCGACGTCGCTCGTCAACGGCAGAGTCCCGGACGACACCTCGACAGCCGGCCGCGCGAGGGTGGATGAGGCGGTGACGGAGGCAGACAGCGCAAGGTTGGCGGGATCGTCGTCGATCACGCCGAGGACCGACGAGTCGGCGCGGGTCAGCGCCCGCTTCACCAGGTCGAAGTGCTCGAGCGCCACCTCCCGCGGAGACAATTCGTTGCGCACGGCAACAGACGCGCCGACCCCGGCCGCCTCGCCGAGCAGCGCACACGTCGCCATCACGCGCGTCGTACCGAACGCTACGTGACTCGCGCTGATGTTGCGCCCGGCCATCCACAGGTTGCGCACGTTCCGCGAGTACAGGGAGCGCAGCGGGATGTGATAGTTCCCGTCCGGATGCCAGTGCTTCGATCCGCGCTCGGTCGCGTAGACCCCACCAGGCGGATGCAGGTCGATCGACCAACCACCAAAGGCCACGCGATCCTCGAACGGGGTCTGTTGCAAAACATCCTGCTGGGTCAGCACATGATCGCCGAGGAACCGCCGGTACTCGCGCTTGCCCGGGACCGATCCGATCCACTCGAGCGTCAGGTTGTCCGCGTCGAAGCGCCCGGAATTCTTGATGTAGTCCCAGATCCCGTACACGACGGCCTGCAACTCGTCCCGGATCGCCTCGTTGTCGTCGACGACATCGAGCGAGCCGCCCCACTCGATCCACCAGAACGCGCACCCGTTCAGGTCGGTCCGGATCACCCGGCGGTCCGGGATCGCGGTCTCGGTGACGTCCCGCGCGAACGACGGCGGCACGAACCGCACCGGCTCGCCGGCGTCCTTGGTGTAGAAGAGGATCGTGCTGCCGAGCGTGTTCGAGTCCGGCACGTCCGGCGCCCACGACTCGTCGTACAGCGATCGCGGCTCGCGCCCGGTCCGGTACTCGGCCCCCGCAAGCACCCCGACCAGCCCGTCGCCCGAGCAGTCGACGAAGGCCGGGCTGACGAACCGGATCTCCTTCTCCGACCCCATCTGCCAGCCGGTCACCGAGCGGATCTCTCCGTCCGCGGCCTCGACCGACCGTACGTCGGTGTTCAGGTAGAGCGTGATCAGCGGCTCGGCCCGGACTGCTTCCAGCAGCACGAGATCCCAGTAGTACGGATTCCCCAGCGGGTTCTGGTACTGGTTCTCGACGAACAGCTCACCCATGATGCCGGTCTCGCGCGCGAAGCTCTGGACGCCGTGCGCGGTCGCCCCGCACACCCACACCCGCACCTCACTGGACGAGTTGCCGCCGAGCACCGGCCGGTTCTGCACCAGCGCCACGGTGCTCCCCTGCCGCGCGGCGCCGATCGCCGCGCAGATCCCGGCGAGCCCGCCGCCGACGACGGTCAGATCGGTCTGGACCTCGAGCTGCTGCATTCAAAGACCTCTCAGGTATCAGGATTGACGAACGTGTCGGGATGGAGATCGGCGTCCGGACGGACGACGGGCTGCCCGGGCCCGTTCGGGTGATTGGCGGTGAGGTGATCGGGCACCCGCTGCGCAACCAGGACGAACAACAGGCCGGCCGTCAGTACGTCGCTCGCGCGCCCGGCGAAGAACTCGGTCCAGTTCGCGCCGTTCGGCGTCCCGGTGTCGAAGGTGATGTCGGCCAGCCGCGCGATCGGCGAGTCGACCATCCCGGTGATGGCGACGGTCAGAGCGCCTTCCTCCCCGGAGCGTTTGACGAAGTCGAGCGTGGTCCGGTCCGTCCCAGATCGTGTGACGGTCAACGCCACATCGCCCTCGCCGAGCAGGCCCGCGCCAATCTGCGACGACTGCGGTCCGTCGAAAAACCACACCGGGATCCCGATCCGCAGCAGCCGGATGTACAGCTCCCGGGCCGGGATCGCGTCGCCCCACTCGCCGTAGATATGGGTACGGCCCGCGCCGGCGATCGCGTCCGCGACCCGGGTGGCCGCGGTGAGATCGATGGCGGCAAGCGCATTGCGGAGTGCGTTGGCCTGGGTCGAGGCGAGCACGTTCAGCACCTGTTCGGGCGGATCGGCCGGACCGATCGCCATCCCGATGTCACTCGCCCACCCGGCCTCCAGACCGCGACCGACCTCCATGGCCAGCGCGGCCCGCAGCGCCGGGTACCCGGCGTACCCGAGATGCGTCGACAGCCGCGTCACCGTCGCGGCCGAGGTCTGGGCGACCTCGGCCAGCTTGGTGATCGACCCGCGCGCGACCTCGTCCGGGTTCGCCAGGATGTGCTCGGCGACCCGCTGCATCGCACCGTTCAGCTCGGGCAGAGCCCGCTTGACCAGCTGCAACGGACTCGGGCTACCAGCTCTCTCCATGTGAAATTCCTTCCCCACCCCACCGCGCCGGTCGTCTGCCATCCCGTGATCATCACGTATAGACGAACTGCGCACTGGCCACACCGTCGGTGTCGCTCACCACCCGCACCCAGTGCGCACTGAAACCAGGCGGGAACACATGCGTCCGGATCTGGCCCGGTTCGACCGCCAGCGTCTCCACTGCACCGAACCGCCCGTGCCCGTGGAAGTCGATCTCGAGCGTCACCCGTATCGCCTCCTCGCCGAAGTTCTCCAGGTGCAGACACTTCCCGTCGAAGCCGGTCATCAGGTACGGATCCGACGGCACCCCGGCCTCGACCGGTGTCTCCCACCACGGACCGCCCCAACCAGCCGGCTTCCCGAAACTCCACAGGTCGTCGGTCTTCCCGAACCACAACCCCGACTGCGGCTCGGCCGTGGTCGGGTTCAGCCCGTGACTCGGCGATGCGTTGTCCGCCCCGGCGACCAGCATCCCGCGCCACGAGCAGAAGTCGCCCAGCACCCACAGATGCGTCGAGATCGGCCGCACGCCCCAGATCCGACCGCCGTACGCCCACGGCGACAGCTCGTAGAACATCCCGTGGTGGTCGAGCAGCAGCCGCTCGTGCTCGACCTCCCGGATCCGCGGCCACTCGGTCTGCCACTTGTGGTCGAAGCAGTGCGACGCCTTCGGCAGCCGGTACCGCGTCCACTTCTGATCGGCCTCGGTGAACACCTCGAGGATCGCCGACGCCCGGTCCCACCCGGTCGCGAAGATCGTCCCGCCGAACTCGTGCCGCCCGCCGATCGCGGTGAACGGATCCTCCCGCAGCACCTTCCACGCGCTTCCGTCGTACTCCGCCAGCCGGCCGCGCGACCGCTCGCCGGCCCACTCGGGCTCGGCGTACTCGTTGGAACACACCACCAGCCGGCCGAAGGACGTGTAGCAGTCCTTGTAGTGCACCTTCATCTCGCCGTCGGTGCCGAGCTCCTCGTTGAGATCGAAGAGCTGCGTGCACTCGTACGTCGTGAGGTCGAGCTCGAGCAGCTCCCCCTCCATCGCGAGCACGTACACGTGCGTGTCGGGCTTGGTCAGGTGTCGCGCGGTGCCGCAGACGCGCAACGGCTGGAGCTCGGGGATCGTGACGATCTTGTGGTGCTCGTCGATCACGTGCGGACCGAGGACGAGCTTCGACGTCGGGAAGTGCACGAACCGGTTGGTGTACGTGCCGTCGACCCCGAGCGTCTCGGCGACGATCTCCATCGAGAGGTCGGCGTCGATCCGGCGCAGGCTGACGCCGGCGCCCGACCGGGCCTTGTGGGAGTTGTAGTTCTGGACGTAGAGCTTCCCGTTCCACGGCATCAGCGAACCGACGCCGAGCTCGCTGCGCGGCGGACCGAAGTCGCCGATCTGGGCGAGATGCGGAAAGACACCTGAGATGTTGTTCATTTGATCCCTGTGTGAGTCATGGCGGCGATGAACCGGCGTTGCAGGACGACGAACACGATCAGCACCGGCACGATCGAGATCACCGAGGCGGCCATCGTCAGGCCGGGCGCGATCTGTCCCTGTTCGTCGACGAAATTGGTCAGGCTGAGCGGCAGCGTGTAGCGGTCCGGGTTGCTGATCAGCACCAGCGGCGTCTCGTAGTCGTTCCAGGACCAGACGAACGCGAGGATGCCGAGCGCACTCATCACCGGTGTTGCCAATGGCAAGTAGATGCGGCTGAACACGCGCCACTCGTTCGCGCCGTCCATCCGGGCGGCCTCGGCGAACTCGGCCGGCTGGCTGATGAAGAACTGCCGCATCAGGAACGTCCCGAGGACGGTGAACATGCCGGGCAGGATCAGCGCCCACAACGTGTCGTACAGGCCGAGCTTCTGGAAGTAGATGAACCGCGGGACGAGCAGCAACTGCGCCGGGATGATCGCGGTCGCCAGGTACAGCAGGAACAGCTTGTCGCGGCCCTTGAACGACATCCGCGCGAAGGCGTAGCCGGCCATCGTCGCGGTGATCAGCTCGCCCGCGACCCGCAATACGGCGACGAACACCGAGCGGCCGAACGCCGGGAGGACCGAAGTTGCCCCGGTCAGCACCGTGCTGAAGTTGTCCCACTGGAACGGATTCGGGATCCACTGCATCGGGATCTTGTACGCGTCCACGTCCGGCTTCAGCGCGGTCGAGATCATCCAAGCGAACGGCGCGAGGAACGCGATCGCGAGGATCCACAGCGGGATCCCCCACATCCACTTCTTACTCATTGAGGGCCCTTCCTCGCTGCGCCCGCCAGGTCACCAGTGTCAGGACGAGTACGCCGACGAACGTCACCAAGCCGATCGCCGACGCGTAGCCGAACCGGTAGAACTGGAAGCCCGTCTGGTACATGTAGTACGAGATCGTCGTGGTGGAGTCGCCCGGACCGCCGGCGGTGATCAGCGCGATCAGGCCGAAGCCCTGTGACGCTCCGATGATCAGCGTGACCAACAGGAAGATCGTTGTCGGTAGCAACGAAGGCCAGGTGATCACGCGGAACTTCGCCCAGGCCGACGCGCCGTCGATATCGGCCGCTTCGTACAGCTGCCGCGGCGCGTCCTGCAGCGCGGACAGGTAGATCAGCGAGCAGTACCCGACGCCGCCCCAGATCGCCATCACGATCAGCGCGGGCAGCGCCCAGTGCGACGAGGCGAACCAGCCCGGCTGGACGCCGAAAGCGTCCAGAACCTGGTTGACCAGGCCGGCCTTCGGGTTCATCAACATCAGCCAGGTCATCCCGATCGCGACCACGTTGACGATGTACGGGAGGAAGAAGATCGCCCGGAGCAGAGCGCGTCCGGGGAGTGGGCGGTTCAGTGCGATGCCGAGGCCGAGTCCCAGTACGACAGTGAGCGGGACGGACACCACGACGTACACCAGCGTCAGGCCGATCGCGTGCCAGAACCCCGGGTCGCGGGCGATCGCGACGAAGTTGTCGATGCCGTTGAAGGTGATGCCGCCGAGACCGGACACCAGGTTCCAGTCGGTGAACGCGAGCACGACCACACTGATCAGCGGGATCAGGGTGAACGCGATCACGCCGAGCAGGTTGGGCGCGATGAACAGGAACCCGATCCAGCCGCGCGGCTTGATCCCGGGCGCCTTCTCGGTCCGGACCCGCGAGGCGGTGGCGACTGCGGCGGTGGCCATCAGGGCCTTCTCTCGTTACGGGCGATCGCGGCGTCGGCGAGCCGCCGTACCTCACGGATCGCGACGCCCGGATCCTTCTCCCCCAGCCAGCACAGGTCGCGCTGCTGCTTCACGGCGAGCGTGATCTCGGGGAACCCGGTCAGCCGGGTGTCGGTGGCGAGCTTGGGATGCGCCTCGAGTACGACGCGGCGGAACGAGTCCAGGTCGAAGTACTTGTCCGGCTCCTTGCCGAGCATGCCGGTGATCACCTGGTCGTCGGTGACGCTGCCGAGCGCGGGGAGCTTGCCGCCCTTGAGCATCGGCGTCGCGCCCTCGGTCAGCCAGAACTTCACGAACGCCCAGGCCGCCTCGAACTTCGGGGACTTCGGGTTGATCATGATGAAGTTGCTGTACGAGCCGCCGTTCCAGTCCTTGCCGTCGACGGTCGGCGACGGGGCGAACGCGACCTTGAAGTCGTGCGGGTACTTCTTCGCGTCGTACAGGTAGCGCAGGTTGAACGGCGCGGTCGACCAGAGGTGGAACTCCTCGGTCAGGAACGAGTTCTGCTGGTACGCGTCGAGGTGGCGGGCCAGTACCTCGGTCCACGGGAACGCCGTACCGTCGGCGATCATCTCGCGACCGAGCCGGAACCCCTGCTCGAAGTGCGGGTCGCCGAAGTTGCTGCGGTTGCCGTCGTACCAGTAGTTGGGTCCGAGGGCGATCCTTGCGACGTCGGGGACCGTGTACGCGCCGACGGTCTTGCCGGTGGTCAGCTGCTTCGCCGTACTGCGGAACTCGTCGATCGTCCACGCGTGCGGGAGGTCGACGCCGGCCTGCTGCCGGAGCTTCTCGTTGAACAACACGAAGAACGGCTCGCGGGCGGTGGCGAGCGCCTTCACCTTGCCGTTGTCGATGTACGATCGCGGCTGCTCGGTGTCGAGGAAGACCTTCAGCTCCGGATCGTCGCTCACCCGGTCGGTCAGGTCCGCCGCCAGCCCGGAGCCGGCCCGCAACGCCATCGCACCCTGCGAATAGGTGAAGTAGACATCGATGTCGACGCCACCCTGCAGCGCGGTGTCCAGCTTGAGGTTGCCGCGGTCGTCGTTCACGAACCGCGTGTAGTTCACCTTGTACTGCGGAAACTTCGCCTGGAACGCCTTCACCACATCCCCCGGCCCCGAAGCCGCCGGCACCCCACCCCAAACCTGCAGCGCCCCCGACTGCCCACCACCCCCACCCGCACACCCAGGCACCACACCAGCCGCCAGCCCGGCCCCCACCCCGGCCAACACCTCCCGCCGAGAAAATCTTTTACGCCTCACACTCCACCTCCCACCAGATTGCGCAAAAGATTAGCGCCTCTCGCTCAGCTCGCCTAGTCCCCACGCAAATCTTTTTCAGGTACCGACGAACGGGTAGTGGTGCCCGGATCGCCAACTCACCCGTCACAGTCCGCGCTCGCCCCGGCGATCGACGCGGCACCACTACCCGTTCGTCGGTACCGCGATCCGCCCCGCTCGCGCACTCTCGACAGTCGCGACCACCCATCGTGGGTCGCCGATCACCTGCTGGTAGGTGAACCGAAGGACCAGCCAGCCGGCCGCAACCAGGTCGTCGTACCGGCGGCAGTCCGCCGCGAACTTCGCGGGTGAACCGTGGAACTCGTATCCCTCGGCTTCGAGGACGATCCTGAGCGCACGATCTGCGAGATCGACCCGCACCCGCGACGGGCCGGCGCTCACGTGCACCTGTGGTTCGAAGCCTCCGATACCGGCTTCGATCAGCAGGCTTCTCAGCATCGACTCGAGGAAACTCTCGGCGCTGCCATTGGCCGCTGTCGCGACGCGCACCGCATTCGGCCGGCCGAATCCGGACAGGGCGACCGCAGTCGCAATCAACTCTTCCTCTGTGACCCTGCTGGTGGCCAGTGCTGCGTCTGCCACCGCCAGCGCCTCGCCGAAGGGGAGAATCCGGGCGCAGTCCAGCACGGTTCGCAGCAGCGAGGTCCGACGGATGCGGCGGTCCGCCGCCGGCAGATTCGCCCAATGCAGGACGGCCGGCGGACCAGCCTTGGCGTTCCTGTTCGTCGGCAGCGTGATGTGAGGCTTGGTTGGAGGCACCAGAAGCGGCAATCGCCAGACCGCTGCGGCGCTTGTGTGCGACAGGACGCCGTCATGCGCGATGGCCGTCGCCAGGTCAGTCGCGAGACCTGGCAATCCGTAGACGCCACGAGCGAGTCGTTCCACATCGCCACGCCGGACTGCCGCTGCCAGCGATTTCCGGGAGGTCACCCGCACCAACTCGGCAGCTGAGGCCCAACCACCCAGCCGAGCGAGAACTTCTCCGACCATCTCCACCGCGGCATCTTGCACCCCTGCAGCCGAATCCGGCCGAAGTTTGTCCACAGGTACCGACGAACGGGTAGTCCCGCAGCCCTCCGACCCCAGCCAGGCGCACCGCCACCGATCCCCCAGCCGAATCGCGCACCACTACCCGTTCTTCGGTACGCACCCCAGACCGTCGAGGCCGCCGCGTCGCCGACGCTCAGAGCGAGCAGTTCACCAGGACGGGCTCGTTGATGAGGGTGATGTTGAAGGAGTGTTGGACCTGGGTGCGGACGTGGGTGGCGAGGGTTAGGAGTTCTTTGGTGGTGGCGTTGCCCTGGTTGGTCAGGGCGAGGGTGTGTTTGGTACTGACGGCTGCGGCGCCGATGGTGAAGCCTTTGGAGACGCCGGCGTGTTCGATCAGCCAGGCGGCGCTGGTTTTGACTCGGCCGTCCGGTTGGGGCCATTGGGGGGCGCCGGCGGGGACCTCGGCGGGGGTGTCGAGGATGGGGTTGGTGAAGAAGGAGCCGGCGCTCCACGTGTCGTGGTCGGCGGGGTCGAGGACCATGCCCTTGCTGCGGCGCAGGGCGAGGACGGCCTCGCGTACGTCGGTCATCGGCGCGCGGGAGCCTGGTTCGACGTCGAGGACCCGGGCCAGTTCGGCATATCCGACCTCGGCGGACAGGTCGCCCAGTGGCAGCTGGAAGGTGACGTCGAGTACGACGTACCGCGACGGATCCGCCTTGAAGCGGGAGTTGCGGTAGCTGAATCCACAATCCGCGGCGAAAATCGTCTGCACCTTGCCGTGAACCCGGTCCCACACCCGAACCGAAGCGATCGTCTCCGCAACCTCGTGACCGTAGGCGCCCACGTTCTGCACGGGAGTCGACCCAGCCAGACCGGGGATCCCGGACATCGACTCGAGGCCGCTCCACTCCTCCGCGATCGCGCGCTGTACGACGCCGTCCCAGTCTTCGCCGGCCGCGATGTGCACCAGCGCCCCGGAACACATGTCCGACTCGACGCGGATACCCGACGTCGCGATCTTGATGACTGTCCCGCGGAACCCGTCGTCGCCGATCACCACGTTGCTGCCGCCCGACAGCAGCAGCACCGGCTCCCCGGCGGCGTCGGCGTCGCGGACGGCGGTGATCAGGTCGTCCTCGGTGCTGACCTCGACGAACTTGTCGGCCAACCCGCCGATCCGCAGCGTGGTGTAGTCGGCCAGCGACACATGCGTTCTCACTGGACGCGCACGACCGCCCTGGCCCGGCCGAGCACCTTCTCCTCGCCGGCGACCGCCGTGATGTCGATCTCGGCCCGCCCCTCGGTGACCTTGTCGACCTTCGCCGAGAACGTCACGTTCACGCCCTTGTCGTCATCCGGTACGACGACCGGCTTGGTGAACCGCACGCCGTACTCCAGCAGATCAGCCGGATCGGAGATCCAGTCCGTGACGACGCGTACCGCGGTCGCCATCGTCAGCATCCCGTGCGCGATCACGCCGGGCAGCCCGAGGGCCGCGGCCATCCGGTCGCTCCAGTGGATCGGGTTGAAGTCTCCGCTCGCGCCGGCGTACCGGACCAGGTCCTCGCGCCGGAACGTGACGGTCAGCGGCGGCAACTCGGTACCTACCTCGATCACGATTCACCCCGGTTGTGCGAGATCGTCGACGTCGACGTGGCGATCGGGTCGCCGTCGACGGTGGTCAGGGCGGTCTCGTACATGATCACCTCGACGTCACCGGCCTTGCGGACGGTGGTGATGGTCGCGGTCGCGGCGATGTCGTCGCCGGCCTTGATCGGTCGGGTGTAGCTGAACTTCTGCGCGCCGTGCACGATCCGGTCCAGCCGCAGGCCGAGCTCCTCGTCGTTCAGCAGCTGCTCGAGCGCGCGACTGCCGAGCATGAACGCGAACGTCGGCGGCGCCACGGCGTCATCACCGCGGTACGCCGGGTTGGGATCACCGATCGCGTCGGCGAATTCCCGGATCTTCTCCCGGCCGACCTGGTAGGACTCGGCGGCCGCGTAGCTCCGGCCGACCATCGTGGCGTCGATCGTCATATCCGCTAACCCTACTGGCACACTGCCGGAGCGTGCCTGGCGGTCCCACGCCGTAGCGAGCAGGTGCGAGGTGCCGTGCTGAGTGCCGCGCAGTAGGCGTGGGACCGCCAGGTACGCTCCTTACGGGTTGCCGCCGCCCACCGATCTGACTGGGGAAGGTTGATGGTGACGGCGGTCGCAGGGCTGGCGCGGTACGCGCCGAGGTACAAGGTGGAGCTAGGCGTACCAGAGGGCGACGAGTGGCTCCGGGTGGACCGGATCCTGGAGCCGGGCAGTCCCGAGCTCACCGAGCTGCTCAAGCGCGACGACGAGGCCAGCAACCACCGCACCGCCCATGCGAACGCGCTCAGCATGATGTCGTTCTACGCCGGCCGCGCACCGGCGACCGCGCTGCTGCTCTGGGCGCTGGAGGGCCGCGTCCTCGACATCCGCCCGCAGAACCTCTGGGTCAGGCCGCACGAGGGCCACGGCATCGCAGCTGTCGCCGTACGCTCGGCCGAGTTCCTCCCCGGCGGCCTGGAGACGCTGTACGACGTCGTACTGCGGCAGCACCTGCTCCCACTGTCCGAGGAACTACACCGGCGGACGCGGGCCGGTCTACGCCAACTCCATGGCGGAGTGGCGGCCGGATGCGCGATGGGCTTCTGCGCGGCGACCCGCGAGGAGATCACCGTGCAGCCGGCGTACTTGCTCGAGCGCTGGCAGACGTTCGCGGCCAAAGCGCCCGGCGGACTGGCGCGTCTCGGCGAGGTGGAGATCGCGGCCGGGAAGCTCGTCTACCTGCGCAACACCTGCTGCCTCTACTACACGAGCGAGGTCGGCAAGGGCACGCTGTGCGGCTCCTGCTGCCTCACTCCGCGTGACGAGCGGCTCACCGCCTACGAGTGCGGCCGCCCGATCCTGACCGTCTGAGACACAGCAAAAGGGCCGCTTCGGCAATCCGAAGCGGCCCTCGCGAAGCTGATGAGGTCAGCGGGTCTCGCGGTGGTCCGTGTGGTCGTTGCAGCGGTGGCAGTACTTCTTCAGCTCAAGACGGTCCGGGTCGTTACGCCGGTTCTTCTTGGTGATGTAGTTCCGCTCCTTGCAGACCGTGCACGCCAGCGTGATCTTCGGGCGAATGTCGGTTGACTTGGCCACTGCTGCCTCTTCTGTCATGAGTGCGCAACTTGGGTGATCGCACTCTCGAGATACTGCGTTGGTAGCGGGGGCGGGAGTCGAACCCGCGACACCACGATTATGAGCCGTGTGCTCTAACCACCTGAGCTACCCCGCCGGGAGAGTTCGTCATCCCACCCGGAGGTGGGATGCCGTTCTCAGAGCCCCTTTACGGAATCGAACCGTAGACCTTCTCCTTACCATGGAGACGCTCTGCCGACTGAGCTAAAGGGGCGGGCCGAGGAGAGAGATTACACGGTCCGCCACCTCGATGTGAAATCGAGCCGGCCAACCCTGCGAGCCCCTCAGTCCGTCCCGGAAAGCATACCGGTTCTCACGCGTGGTTCTGACCAAATTTCAGTCCAGTACGGCGTCATCGGCGGCGAAGTCGTCCGACTCATCGGCCGGCGGGTTCTCCAGGTGCCATCGGACCGAGGTCCGGAGCGTCCCGGCCGGATCCGCCGGCGCCCAGCCGAGCACGCTCCGCGCCTTCGACGAGTCGACCAGCAGATGCTGATCGACGGTCCCGGTCAGGGCCAGATCCTCCGGCAGCAGGTCGTCCCGCACCTTCACCAGCTCCACGTCCGCAGCGTCCGCCGCGGCCAGGATCTGCTCGGCGAACAACCGGTACGGCGCAGTCGACGGCTCCGCCAGGTTGAACGCGCCCGGGAAGTCCCCCGCAAGCACCAAGGACACCCCGGCCGCCACATCCCCGACGTACACGCGACTGAAGAGGAACTGCCCCGATCCGACCGGGATCCGCTTCCGGCCGGCCCGCACCCGGCGCAGGATGAACTCGAACCGCTGCTGGTAGTCGTGCTCGCCGTACACCGCACCCAGCCGCAGCACGGTCGCCCCGCGCGGCAGGTACCGCTCCTCCATCTCCAGGTTCTCGTTCTTCGGTCCGTCGATGAAGCGCCGCTCGCGCAGTGGCGACTCCTCGGTCAGCGGCAGCGCGTCCGTCGTACGGTCCGAGTGCACACCGTCGTACGCGCGGTACACGTCGCAGCTGGAGATCGCGATCAGCTTCACCGACGCCCCGACCGCCCCGAGGGCTGCGTCGGCGGCCGCCGCGTTCATCCCGGAGATGTCGACGAGGGCCTCGGGGTCGAACGGCTTCAGGGCCGCGGCCAGCGCCGTACTGTCGTGGCGGTCGACGTGTGCGTGCTCCACCGCCGCCAGGCCGTCCGGCTCGTGGTCGCCGCGGTGCACCACCAGAAGCGTGTGCCCCTCCGCGCTCAGCCGCTCGACGACGGCCCTGCCGATGAACCGGGTTCCACCCAGAATCGCGATCCTCATGTGCACAGTCCTACCGGTCCGGGCACCGGGAACCCAGCGACGTCTGCGACCGGCAGAAATCGGATGTCGAGAAGGCCCGAACGGCTCCGTCGTACGAGTAGGACCTAGAAGAAGGAAGGACAGCTCATGACTGCATTGCCGACTGTTGTTTCGGCAGAGGAGTGGGAGAAGGCTCGCGCGGAGCTGCTGGTCGCGGAGAAGGCTGCCACTCGAGAGCAGGACCGGATCGCCGCACAGCGCCGACGGCTGCCGATGGTGGAGTTCGGGGAGTACACGTTTGCGTCGGTGGACGGACCGGTGACGCTGCTGGACCTGTTCGGCGACCAGCAGCAGCTCGCGCTCTACCAGTTCATGCACTCCGGGCCGGACCACTTCTGCCCGGGCTGCACGTACTTCACCAAGCACGTCACCAACCTCGACATGCTGGCCCGGAGCGGACTCGCCTGGGCGACCGTCTCGGACATGCCGCTCGACCAGATGGCCGGCTACTGGAAGCGGATGGGCTGGACTGTCCCGTTCGCATCCTCCGCGGGTACGACGTTCTCCGCGGACTGTGGCGCGGGCGGTGGATTCCTCCTCAGCATGTTCCTGCGCGACGGCGACACCGTTTACCGCACCTACTCGACCGGCCAGCGCGGCGTCGACCGGTTGCTGTTCGTCAACCACCTCCTCGACCACGCTCCGTACGGCCGCCAGGAAGACTGGGAGGACTCCCCCGAAGGCTGGCCGCAGGAGCCTACGTACGGGTAGGACCGGACGGTCGAGGCGGAGGCGGAGTACGGCGTCAGGCGCCGTGCCCGCCTTCGCGTCGGGGAGGGCTTATACCGGTCGGGAGGGCCTGCTCAGCGCCAATCGGCCGGTGATCCGTGTCACGCCGGTCATTGAGTCTTCATCGTGCAGGTTCACGCCTGGGTGCGCACGCGGCGACAGGACAGCTTCACTGAGCGTGTTCAATTTCGTTCATCTGGTCGCAACCTGTGTTTGAGGCGTTTGAGATCTCCTCGTTATGGTCGTTGAGGTCGCCGTACCCCCTCGACGGCGAACGCCCCTCCCTGGAAGGTTTTCTCGTGCCCACGCACCAAGACGTGCCGGAAGCGGATCGGCCGGCACTTCGTCGTCCGGCTGCCCCGCGCCGGGTGGCCAAGCACCGCTCGATCAGTCGCCTCGCAACCCGCCGTACCCAGCTGATCGGTCTGACCGCCGCACTGGCAGCGGCAGCCGGTACCACCGCCGTCGGGCTCAGCTCGTCCGCAGCCGGTCCGGCCACCGCCAACGCAGGAACCGGCCTGAGCCCCTCACAGGCCGGCGCTCTGACCTCCGCCCGGATCGACCGCCGCGACCTCGGATCCCGGGACGCGTCCCGGATCGACCTGTCGCTGGCAGCGACGCAGAAGGCCGCGGCCGCGAAGGCCGCCCAGCAGCGTGCCGCGAAGATGGCCGCGAACGCGACGCTGACACAGCGCCGGGCGCTCGCCCTGGCGGCGGCGAAGGCAGCAGCGGCGAAGAAGGCGGCCGCATCGGCCAAGGCTCTCGCCGACGCGAAGGCAGCGGCGATCGCGAAGGCAGCCGCCATCGCCAAGGCCGCGCCGAAGATCGTCCTCCCGACGACGGGGTACCACCTGACCGCCCGCTTCAACCAGGCCGGCGGCCGCTGGGCCCACAACCACACCGGACTCGACTTCGCGGCCCCCATGGGTACGCCGGTCCGTTCGGTGATGGCCGGCGAGGTCATCCAGGCCGACTGGGAAGGCGCCTACGGCCGCCAGGTGAAGGTCCGGCACGCCGACGGCACCGTCACGTCGTACAGCCACATGGAGGAGTTCGACGTCTCCGTCGGCGACTCTGTCGAGGCCGGGAGCATGGTCGGCCGCATCGGCATGACCGGCAACACCACCGGCCCGCACGTCCATCTCGAAGTCCTCCCCCACGGCGGCGCGCCCATCGACCCCGAGCCCTGGCTCCGCGAGCACGGCCTCAACCCGTAGTTCGCTACTGCTGGAGCATCTTGGCCATGTCGAGGGCGGCGATGAGGTCGCCCTCGATGAGGAATTCGTTGGGATGGGTGCCTTCGACCACGTAGCCGTGGCGTTCGTAGAGGCGGCGGGCTGCGGTGTTGGTGCTGTGGACGTGAAGGCTGATCTTGCGGGCGCCCTGCCGTTCGCCCTCGGCCGTGGCGGCTTCGAGGAGTGCGGAGGCTGCGCCGAGGCGGCGCGCGGTGGGTGCGATCGCGAGTCCGTTGATGGTCAGCACACCGGCGCCCTCGGGAAACGGGTACTTGTCCTGCAGCCGCAGATAGCCGACGACCTCACCGTCGTACTCCGCCACCAGGTGCGCCTCAGGCCCGCTGCGCGCGAAGAACGTGTCCTTCAGGTTCTCCTGGTACGACGGGAACCCGGAGGACGCGTCCCACGAAACGCGCTCGATCGCGAGCAGCGCGGCATCGTCCTCCTCGACAGCACTTCGTACGGTCACCTGGCGGTCGGCTGAAGGGCGTTCGTCACTCACCGCGCCATCCTCTCCCCCACACCGGGCCAACCAACCTGCCGGGTCAGGTATCCAGTCGAGCTTCCGGCAGTACGACGGACGCGGTCAGCCCACCGTCGACGTTCGCGGCCAGGGCCAACCGGCCGTGATGCACCTCGACGATCCGATCCACCAACGCCAGACCGAGCCCATGCCCGGCGCCGTACCTGCTCTTCGCGAACGGCTCCACGAACGTCCGTACCGCCGCGGGGGCGAGCACCGCGCCGTCGTTGCGTACGACGAGCTCGCCGCGCGCGACCGTGACCGCGACGTCGCGACCGCCGTGCCGGATCGCGTTCTGCACCAGGTTCGTTACCACTTGGTGCAGTAACACATCATTGCCCTCGACAACGGATTCGGTCAGCTCGGACGACAGCGTCACTCCGGCCGCGGCCGCCTCCGCCGACAAGGCCGGCCAGGCGGACCGCAGTACGGCGGACAGGTCGACCGGATCCAGCTCCACTGCGCGGTTGCTCAGCGCCGTCAGGCTGAGCAGCGTCTCCACGATGTCGATCCCGCGCTGGTTGGTCTCCGCCAGCCGCTTGACCAGCTGCGGCACGTCCTGATGCTCGGGATCCGCCTGCGCCACGTCGAGCATCGTCTTCATCACCGCATGCGGCGTGCGCAACTCGTGCGAGGCGTTCGCCGCGAACCGCCGGTACTGCTCGAACGACCGCTGCAACCGCTCCAGCATCTCGTCGAACGTGTCCGACAGATCGGTGAACTCGTCCCGGATCCCGGTCAGCCCGATCCGATGGTCCAGCGACCCACTCGCCGCCTTCCGGGCCGCGGCCGTGATCTCCTGCAGCGGCTTGAGCATCCGGCCCGCGAGGAACCACCCGCCGACCAGCCCGATGACGGCCAGGAATCCCAGCGCCCACCCGGACAGCGTCACCACCAGATGGAGGATCTCGCCGCGGGTCGGCGCGGGCTGCCGGTCGTGCGGGTTGGCCGCGGTGAGCGGGTAGTTCGGCACGATCCGGAAGACCAGCCAGATGATGCACGACAGGACCGCGCCGGCCACGACCAGCAGTCCCGCGTAGCTCAGCGTCAGCCGCAGCCGGACCGTCAGCCGCGGTCGCCAGGTCATCAGCCGCTCGTCGCTCATGGCTCACCGATCCGGTAGCCGACGCCGGGCACGGTGTGGATCACCCACGGATCGCCCAGCCGCTTCCGCAACGCCGAGATCGTCAGCCGTACTGCGTTGCTGAACGGGTCGGCGTTCTCGTCCCAGGCCTTCTCCAGCAGCGTTTCCGCGCTGATGACCCCGCCACGAGCCGCCATCAGCACCTCGAGTACGGCGAACTGCTTCCGCGCGAGCTTCACGTACCGCCCCGAGCGGTAGACCTCCCGCCGATACGGATCGAGCCGCACCCCGGCGTACTCGATCACGGTCGGCGTGGCGGCAGCGGGGCGGCGTACCAGGGCCCGGAGGCGTACGACGAGCTCGCGCAGCTCGAACGGCTTGGTCAGGTAGTCGTCCGCGCCGAGCTCGAACCCGGCGACCTTGTCGTCGAGATCGCCCGCCGCGGTGAGCATCAGCACGCGGCATCCGATGCCCTGCGCAACGATCCGTCGGCAGACCTCGTCGCCGCTGACGCCGGGGAGATCGCGGTCCAGGACGACCACGTCGTACGCGTTCACGGTGACGGATTCCAGCGCGGCGTTCCCGTCGAACGCCAGATCGGCCGCGATCGCCTCCAGCCGCAGCCCCGCCTGGATCGCCTCGGCGAGATAGACCTCGTCCTCGACGACAAGCACCCGCATACCACCCATTGAACCAGGCCGGGCGTATCGAAAACGTATCCGGATTTGCAGACGCTCTCGCAACATCGCCTTGGATGAACTGTCTGCATGCTGACCGATCACCGCACCACTGTCGTGGCGATTGTTGCCGCAGTCACCTGCCTGGGGCTGACCTCGTGTACGGCGGTCTCGGCCCAGGAGGACCCGTCACCGTCGACCGCCGGCTCGAGCGGACCGCCGCGCTCGGCAGACGGCGTACTCCCCGACCACACGTCCGCCTACGACACGAGCCTCCCCGGTATCGCCAAGCTGGACCCCGCGCTCCGCAAGGCCGTCCAGCAGGCCGAGACCGCGATGAAGGACGACGGCATCCGGATGCAGGTCACCACGGGCTGGCGCAGCAAGAAGTACCAGGAAGAGCTGCTGGACAAGGCAATCCGCAAGTACGGCAGCAAGAAGAAGGCCCTCGAGTACGTCGCCGAGCCCGACGCCTCCCACCACGTAACCGGCCACGCAGTAGACATTGGCCCCACCAACGCCGACGACTGGCTTTCCCGTCACGGCAACCGCTACGGCCTCTGCCAAACCCTCTCCAACGAGATCTGGCACTTCGAACTGGTCACCAAGCCGGGCGAGGACTGCCCACCGATGACGGATCCGACGAAGAGCTAGCTGGGTTCTTGAGGTGGGTCGGGGAGGACCGCGAGCGGACGCTGAACCCACGCGACGTCGTGCCAGGTGTCTAGTTTCCAGCCGATGTTTCGGTAGGTGCCGATGGGTTCGAAGCCCAGGGACTTGTGGAGGCCTTCGCTGGCTGGGTTGGGGAGGGTCATACCGGCCACAGCGGTGCGGTAGCCGCGGTTGGTGAGGCGGGTGAAGAGGGCTTCGTAGAGGGCTCGGCCGGCGCCGGTGCGGCGGCGGCCTGCTTCGAGGTAGACGCTGACTTCGCAGGACCAGCGGTACGCCGCGCGCGGCTTCATCGGGCCGCCGTACGCGTAGCCGACCACGCGCTCTTCGTCCTCCACGACCAGCCAGGCGTGGGTGGATTGGGCGCGGGCGATCCGCTCGGCCATCTCCTCGGCGCTCGGCGGGTCGATCTCGAAGGTGATGGCGGAGCCGGTGACGTAGGGGGCGTAGATCGCCGCACAGGCCTCGGCGTCGGCCGCCGAGGCGTCTCTAACCTGAACCATGACACGATAGTAGCCACAACTGCCGCTATAGTGGCAACGTGATTGACGATCTGTCTCGCTCTCTGGCCGCGACCGTGCAGCAGGCCCGCACAGCGCAGGACCTGTCCGTGAACGCGCTGGCGGAGCGGTCGGGGGTGTCGCGGGCGATGATCGGCAAGATCGAGCGCGGCGAGGCGCAGCCCACCGCCGTACTGCTGGGGAAGCTGTCGGGCGCGCTCGGCATGACGTTGTCCGAGCTGGTCGCCCGCGCGGAGAACACCGGCGAGCTACTGCGACGGGCGGCCGACCAGCCGGTCTGGACGGACCCGGTCACCGGGTACCACCGACGCGCGGTGTCCCCGGTGACCGAATCACCGTTGGAGCTGGTCGAGGTCGAGCTGCCGGCAGGCGCGTCGGTCTCCTACCCGGCCGACGCGTACATCTTCAAATACCAGCAGCTGTGGATCCTCGACGGACATCTCCGCTTCCACGAAGGCCCGCAGGTCCACGACCTGCACACCGGCGACTGCCTGCAACTGGGTCCGGCGTCGGCGACGACCTTCCACAATCCAGGTACGACGCCGTGCCGCTACCTGGTCGCGCTGGTCAAAGGCCGGGCCTGAAACCACTGCGCCAGCGCGTCCCGCAGACCGCCCTGCTCGACAACCCCATCCCGCTCGGCTGCCCAGGCGACGTATCCGTCAGGCCTAATGAGCAAGGCGATCGGGCGATCGCTGCGACCGGTGACCACCTCGACCTCGTCAGGTACAGCGGTTTCGGCGAACGCGCCGTCCGGCGTCAGGTCCAGGAGGAGCGGGCGGGCCGACCGCATCAACTCAGCCAACCGCACCTGCGCAGGAGAAGACGTCGCGCCTCGCACCGTGAGGTCCGGTGCCCAGCGGCCGACCAGCGGATGTGCGCCGTCGTAGTACCGGATGTCCGCGCCCGTGATCAGGTCCGCGATCCGCTGCACGTTGTGCGGATCGGTCAGCAGTTCACCGAACAGCTCCCGCAACGCCGTCACTTCATTGCCCGGAGCAACCAAAGCCGTCTGCGCCTGCGTCTGCAGGACGACCCGCTCCCCCACCGGCCTCCGCTCCGACTCGTAGGTGTCGAGCAGACCCTCGGGCGCCGTACCCCGCACCTCGGCAGCCAGCTTCCAGCCGAGGTTGATCGCGTCCTGCAGACCGAGGTTCAGCCCGGGCCCACCGATCGCCGAGTGAACGTGGGCGGCATCGCCGACCAGCAACACCCGACCTTCGCGGTACCGGTCGGCCAGCCGGCTGTTCCCGCCGGCGAGGCGACGCAGCAACCGCGGACCGTCGCCGTCCGGCGGCGTCAACGGAAGGTGCACGCCGAGCACGCGATCGGCGCTCTGCTGAAGCTCCTCGAAAGTCATCTCGCCGTCGTCAGCGGGATCGTCCCACTCGCCGGTGCTCACTGCCTCCCGGCCGGGGAACGGCGCGAACACGAACATCCCGCGCTCGGTCCGGTGGTGCATGAACGGCGGGATCACGCCGTACCCCGGGACCTCTAGCGCACCCGTGGCCGGGTCGATGAGTTCCGGCGGCACCAGCGCACTCGCCGTACGGGAAACCATGCGGTCGTTGGTCACGCCGGGGAAGTCGATCCCGGCCAGCTTGCGGGTCAGGCTGTGGCCGCCGTCGGCGCCGACGAGATAGCGAGCGCGCAGGTCGTACACACCGTCCGGGCCGGCAACCTCGACCGTGACCGACTCCGCATCCTGGGACAGTCCGGCCAGCTCATGACCTGCACGGATCTCGACGCCAAGCTCCGACGCACGCTCGCGAAGCACGGCCTCGACCCGGACCTGAGGGACCGGCAGCAGATACACCGGATTGTCCTCGAGCCCGGACAGCGGCAGCTCCATGGCGCCGAAGATGTACGCCGATTGTGGCTGCGGCGGACCCGGCGTACCGGCGAGGCGCTCGTACAGCCCGCGGCGGTCGAGCATCCGCACGACCTGGCCGACCAGGCCATTGGCCCGCGGAGTGGAGTTCGGTTCGGGCAGCCGCTCCAGCACCAGAGGCTGGACCCCGGCCAAGCGCAGTTCGATGGCGAGCATGAGGCCGTTCGGTCCGGCCCCGGCAATGACGACTTCGGCGTCCATGACGTTCCTCCGTTTAGGCATGACTGACCACCCCGGCGACCGGGGGGATCAACAAGTTGGTTTATTCAGGCACTGGCAGGCCGGCCTCGATCTGGTCGAGCGCCTCGGCCAGCAGGTCGGCGATCGAGCGGGGCGGATCGGCCCGCATCCACTCGGCCATCGCGACCCCTCGGGCCGCGCCGATCACGTCGGCGACCAGCCGCGGGTACATCCCCGAGGTGCCGGTCCGCTCGGCGATCGCGGCCGCCATCTCCTCGCCGACCCGTGCGTAGGCGAGCACGATCGCACCCTGCAGCGCAGGCTCGGTCATCATCAACCGGATGCCCTTGACCCACTGCTCGTCCGGCGGCCGCCGGCCGCCGTGGCCCTCCTCGCCGAGCGCGAAGTGGGCCTCGATCGCCGCGCGGATCGCCACCCACAGCGGCTCGTCGGCAGGCCGGGCCCGCAGCTCCTCGGCGATCTTCAGGCTGCGGTCCACCTCGCGCGCGGCGATCGCGTCGGCCTTGCTGTCGAAGTAGTTGCGGAACGTCCGCAGCGAGACCCCGGCCTCCGCGGCGATGTCCTCGATCCGGACCGCGCCGTACCCGCGCTCGACGGCGAGCCGGATCGCCGCCCAACTCAACGCGATCCGCGTCTCCTGCTTCTTCCGCTCCCGCAACCCTTCGGCCATGACCCGACCGTAGCAGAAGTTGCCGAAAGAGCAAAGATGCCTTTTAGGCAATTTCTTGCCAACCGGGGAATCAGGAGCGGCCACCATGGTTGGGTTACGACATGACGGTCTCCCCGCTGGTCTGGGTGCTGACATTGCTGGCGATCGCCGGCCTGCTGCTGTTCGACTACTTCTTCCACGTCCGGTCGGCACACGTCCCGACGCTGCGCGAGGCCGCGGTCTGGTCCACGTTGTACGTCGGGATCGCGATCTTGTTCGGTCTCGGCGCGCTCGTGATCGGCGGCACCGAGATGGGTTCGGAGTACTTCGCCGGGTACGTCACGGAGAAGGCGCTCTCGGTCGACAACCTGTTCGTGTTCCTGATCATCATGACCGGCTTCCGGGTGCCGCGGGAGAACCAGCAGAAGGTGCTGCTGGTCGGGATCGTGGTGAGCCTGATCGCCCGGGCCGCGTTCATCTTCGCCGGCTCCGCGTTGCTGCACACGTTCTCCTGGGTGTTCTACCTGTTCGGGGTCGCGCTGCTGCTGACCGCCGGCAACATGCTCAAACCGGAGACCGAGGAGTCGCACCGGGCGCAGAACATCGTGGTGCGGCTGGCCCGCAGGCTGTTCCGGACCAGCGAGGAGTACGACGGGGACCGGCTGACCACCGTGGTCGGCGGCCGCCGGATGCTGACGCCGATGCTGCTGGTGATGGTCGCGATCGGCGCCACCGACCTGATGTTCGCACTCGACTCGATCCCGGCGATCTTCGGCCTGACGCAGAACGTGTACGTCGTGTTCACCGCGACCGCGTTCAGCCTGCTCGGCCTGCGGCAGCTGTTCTTCCTGCTCGACGGCCTGCTGGACCGGCTGATCTACCTGTCGTTCGGACTGGCCGCGATCCTGATGTTCATCGGCGCCAAGCTGATCCTGCACGCGCTGCACGAGAACAACCTGCCGTTCGTGAACGGCGGCGACCACGTCGAGGTGATGGAGATCAGCACCGGTCTCTCGCTGGTGGTGATCCTCGTGGTACTGCTGATCACCATCTTCGCCTCACTGTTCAGCACCCGCGGGCGGACGCAGACCGCGATGGCCCACATCCGCCGCGACGCGAACGCCTACCTCGACCCGGACTACACCGACGACCCGGCCGAGCGGGAGCGGGTCTTCCAGCGGCTGCTCCGCGCCCGCGACCACATCACCGAGCTAGGCCCGAAGGCCAAGCAGCACGTCCTGAACGAGGAAGACCTGATGGCCCTGTGCCGCCAGGTCGGCGAGGCCCACGCCACCGCCCACGCCGACCACGAGATCCGCCCCAGCCTTTGACCTTGTGCACGCACCAACCACTTCGGACGCGGTGAAATGGTTGGTGCGTGCTCAAAGTCAGCCTTTGACGGCTCCGGAGGCGAGGCCGGTGACGTAGAAGCGCTGCAGTCCGACGTAGAGGATCACGCAGGGGATCATCGCGATCACCGCGCCCGCGACGAGTGAGCCGAAGTTGATCTCGCCGTACGCACCCGCCTGGACGTTCACCAAGGCGACGGGCAGCGTGTAGAGCTTGTCCTTGGTCAGGAAGGTCAGCGCGCCGAGGAACTCCGTCCAGGCGGCGAGGAACGCGTAGAGGGCGACGGTGGCGGCGCCCGGCGTGATGAGCGGGCGCAGTACCGAGCCGAGCATCCGCAGCGTGCCGCAGCCGTCGACGTGCGCGGAGTCTTCCAACTCGACCGGCACCGAGGCGAAGGAGTTCCGCATCACGAACACCCCGAACGGCAGGTTGACCGTGGTGTAGAACAGCACCAGGCCGAGCAGGCTGTCGGTCAGCCGGAGCGTGTTCATCTCCAGGTAGAGCGGCGTCAGGATCGCCTGGAACGGGATCATCATCGACACCACCACGAGCGCGAACAGCACCGGTGCGCTCCGGAACCGGAACCGCGCGAACCCGTAGCCGGCGAACGTCGCCAGCACCGCCGTCAGCACCGCGGTGCTCAGGGCAACGATCAGGCTGTTGCCGACGGCCCGGACAAGGTTGCCCGGCCCCTCGATCAACGTCCGGAAGTTGTCCCAGGTCAGGTGGAAGAACGTCGACGCGTTCGGTGCCGCGACGATCACGTCGTTCGGCTGCACCGACCGGAAGAGGGCCCAGAGCAACGGTACGGCGAAGACGAGGAGGGCGCCGCCGCCGCCGATGACGTAGAAGGTGTTCTTGAGTCTCATCAGTCCTTCTCCCGGAGCAGCCGGAACTGGGCCGCGGTGACGAGTCCGACCACGATCACGAGCACGATCGACAGCGCGGTCGCGGCACCGAGCTGCAGCTGGACGAAGGCCCGGTTGTAGATGTACTGGACCACCGTCGTGGTGTCGGTGCCCGGACCGCCGCGGGTCAGGATGTAGAACTGCGAGAAGGCGAGCAGCGAGCCGACCACCGAGATGATCACCGACATCGCGATCGTCGGACGCAGGATCGGGATCGTGATGTCCCGCTCCTGCTTCCACCAGCCCGCGCCGTCGAGTTCGGCCGACTCGTAGTACTCGCGCGGGATCGCCTGCATGCCGGCCATCAGCAGCATCATCGTCAGCCCGCTGACCGCCCAGATGACCAGCACGCAGATCAGCCCGGTGGCGAGCGGCCCGTCCACCAGCCAGGCCGTCGTACCGTCGGTGATGCCGAGCTTCTTCAGCACGATGTTGATCACGCCGCTCTCCGGCTGCGCCTCCAGAACCGTGACGAAGCTGAGCGTCGAGAGGCCGACGACGAAGGGGAGGAAGAAGACGGTACGGAGCAGCGTCGAGCCGCGGCGTTTCCGTCGTACCAGGACTGCGAGTGCGTAGCCGAGCACCAGGATCGGCCCGGTCACGATGACCGTGTACAGGAGCGTGTAGAGGACGGACTTGGCGAACGCGGCGTCGGAGATGATCGCGGTGTAGTTCTTCAGCCCGCTGAACTTCACCGAGCCGATCAGCGGCCAGTTGGTCAGCGAGATCACCAGTGCGAACGCCAACGGCACCAGCACGAAGACGCCGACGAAGAGAACCGCTGGGGTGACCAACAACAGCCCGGTCCGTCCCGGATGCGTCAACGATCGCGGTGTGCTCATGCCTGCCCCTGCTTCAGGATGCGGTCGTAGTTCTGCTGGGCTTCCTTCATCGCGGCCTCCAGTTCGCCGTCGAAGACCGCACGGCGGAACATCTGCAGCCACGGCCCGTCCGGCTGGTTGTAGAGGAGGTTGTAGGACAGCGTCGTCGGCGCGTACCCCTCCTGGATGCGCTCCAGCGGCAGCGTCGCCAACGGATACTTCTTCGCGAACTCCGCAGTCCGCGCGTCCGACCGCACCGGCGTGTACCCGCCGGCCGGCAGGTCGATCTGCTGCGGCAGGTCCAGCGCGAACCGCACGAACTCCCACGCCCCCGAGGCGTTGCGCGCGCCGCGCGGGATACACATGTTGTCGCCGCCGTCGAAGAACGCCGAACCGCCGTCCGGCCCGGACAGCAGCCGCGGCGTGACCTTCTGGTGGAACGCATCGTCGGACGCGGACACGACCACGCTGTAGTTCGACGGGAAGATCCCGATCTTCCCGGCCCGGAAGTCACTGCCCCAGCGGGACGCATCGTCGGAGAAGTTTGCCCTCGGCACCAATCCGTCCACCCACAGCTGCCGGTGCAGCTCGAGCATCCGCTGGACGACGTCGTTGCCGACGATGTGCCCGGACTGGCTGCCGATCGCGCCCTGGATCAGGTCGGTGTCCGCGGCCCACACCATCGGCTGTACGACGAACCCGAGCGCGCCCGGGCTGTTCGCCGGGAAGCTCCACGCGTAGATGTCATCGCCGAGCTTGCGGAGCTTCTTGGCCGCGTCGAGCAGGTTGTCGAACGACTTCACTGCCTCGTCCGGATCGATCTCGGCACGGTCGCACAGCTCGGTGTTGAACCAGAACATCGAGTTGTCGGCGAGGTACGGAACGCCGTACACGCGCTCGTTCTTGGTCGCCAGCCGCAGGTGGCCCGGGCTGAGCTTGTCCCGGAAGTCCAACGCAGCCAGCGGATCGGTGAGGTCGGTGAACGCGTCGCGGTAGATGAACAGCATCGAGTTGATGTCGTCGATGTCGACCAGGTCCGGCACGCTCCGGCCGCGGATCGCGGTCGCCAGCTTGGTCACGTACTGCGCGTCCAGGACCGGCGTCAGCTCGACGGTGAGCCGGTCCTGGGACGCGTTGAACTTCTTCACCAGGTCGGTCAGGCCGGTCTGGGTCGCCGCCCGGCACCACACCTGCACGGTGCCGGTGGCTTCCGTCCCGAAACCCGCCGCCTGGACGTCGGGTTCGGGCAGGACCGAGCTACAGCCCGGAAGCAGACCAGCCGTGGTCGCTCCGGCTGCAAGGCCGAGGAACTGCCGACGCGTGACCACAATCAGACCTTGGGGAGCCAGACGCGCATGGCACCGATCTCCCGGTTCGCCCACGCGTAGTACGGAACCGCGGTCACCTCGACGGCGTCCCCGGTCGAGTCGTCGGCGCCAGGCTCGAACGACCACCCCGGCTTGTGCCCTGTACCCACCCGACCCTGGGCCCTCAGCACAGTTACGCCACCCAGGAGATCTGATTCCTCGGCGGTAGGTGCCTCTAGCAACAGATGCAGGTCGTCCACGTCGGCCGAGTTGTCCACCTGCTCGACGGCGTACACCAGCGGGCCACGCTCGAGAGCGACACAACCGCGGACAGCGTCGATCCGAGGATCTGCTCCGACCACCCGGGAGTGCAGCGGCAGTTGAAGGGTGATGTCGGCCGCGGTGACGCGGGCGTAGGTGCCGGGCTCGACCGGCTCGCCGTTGACGGTGGCACCTTCTGCCCAGGCAGGAATGCGGAGCTCGACAACAGTTGGTTCCGGAGCCGTGATGCGGACCGTGCCCTCCCAGGGGTAGGCGGTCTCCACCTGCAGGTCGCCGATCGCACCGGTCGCGTACTGGTGGATCTGGATCGCGTCGTCGGTGGTGGTTGCCAGGTAGCCGTCGAGGCTGGAGAGGGTGCGCATGATGTTCGGCGGGCAGCAGGCGCAGTCGAACCAGCCGCGGCGCCCGTGGGCGGGACTGCGGCCGTTGTCCGGGAACGCGCCGCCGCGCAGCTGCAGCGGGTTGACGTAGAAGTACTCCGTGCCGGCGAGCGACACCCCGGCCAGGAAGCCGTTGTAGAGCATCCGCTCGATCGCGTCGGCGTACGACGCCTCGCCGGTCGCGAGCAGCATCCGCCAGGCCCACTGGATCCCGCCGATCGCCGCACAGGTCTCGGCGTACGCCCGGTCCGCCGGCAGCTCGTACTCGTCGCCGAACGCCTCGCCCTCCCAGCGTGCACCGAGTCCGCCGGTGACGTAGGTCTTGGTCGACCACATGTGGTCGAACTGCCGCTTCAACGCCTCCAGCAGCTCGGCGTCGCCGGTCTCCAGCGCTACGTCGGTCGCGCCCGCGGCCAGGTAGACCGCGCGGACCGAGTGTCCTTCGACCGAGGTCGCCTCGCGGACCGGGACGCGGTCGGAGAAGTACGCCGGGGAGTGGCCGTGGTTCTCGATGATCCCGTGACCGCGGGCATCGACGAACCACTTGGCCAGGTCCAGGTACGCCGCCGTACCTGTTTCTCGATAAAGCTCGACCAGGGCCATCTCGATCACCGGGTGGCCGTCGACATCGACCGTCTTGCCGTCGCCGAACGTCGCGGCGAGGTGGTCGGCGAGCTTGGTCGCGACGTCGAGGAGGGCCCGGTCGCCGGTGCAGCGGACCTGGGCGACCGCGGCCTGGATCAGGTGGCCGGCGCAGTAGTGCTCGTGGCTCCAGACGAGTTGCTGGTAGCGGCCCTCGTCGCCGTACCGGAGCTGGACGACCGAGTCGAGGTACCCGTCGTCGCGCTGCGCCGCGGCGACCACCGCGGTCAGCTCGCGGATGCGCTTGAGCAGGTCGTCGTCCGGGTTGCGCCCGTACTCCCAGGCGGCGGCCTCGAGCCACTTGTAGACGTCGGAGTCGGCGAAGACCGGGCCGATCGCCTCGCCCTCGCCGATGCCCGCGGCCAGGCGGAGGTTCTGCAGGTTGCCGGCCTTCTCGAGCTGGTCCTGGCCGCTCGGGATCGCGTCCAGACCGTTGCGGGTCTGCCGCGGCGCCCAGAAGCCGCCGGTGATCGTGGCCTGGCCGAGTCCGAGCGGGCGGCGGCGCCCCTTGGTGGTGGCGGCGGGGCTGCGGGGGGCTGCGCTCATATCGCGTGACTCCTGAGTGAGGACGGAATCTGTCTAGGAAAATCCGGAACACGTTTTCCTGCACGAAGGTAGAGCGGATGCTGACGGCGGTCAACCCTTCGGGCTAGACTCCCGGAAACCTCGGAAAGGAGTTGCCGGATGGCGTCACCGCTGCATTCGCAGCCGCGGATCACCGACGTGGCCGCGTTGGCGGGTGTCTCCACGAGCACGGCGTCCAAGGCGCTCAACGACACCGGCCAGCTCCGCGAGGAGACCCGCGAGCGGGTCCGCCGGGCCGCCGAGCAGCTCGGATTCACGCCCGACAGCCGCGGCCGGGCGTTGTCGTCCGGCCGCAGCTTCACCGTCGGGCTGATCACCACCGACAGCTCCGGCCGGTTCAGCATCCCGATCATGCTCGGCGCCGAGGACGCCCTCAGCGCCGGCGAGATGGCGCTCGTGTTGTGCGACACCCGCGACGACCCGCTCCGCGAGCAGCACTACCTGAAGTCGCTGGTCGCGCGACGGGTCGACGGCATCATCGTGACCGGCCGCCGGACCGAGCCGCGGGCGCCGATCGAGGTGCCGATCCCGGTCGTGTACGCCTTCAGCCCGTCGACCGATCCGGGCGACACATCGGTGATCGTCGACGACCACGGCGGGGTCGGCTCCGCCGTACGGCACCTGCTGTCGCTCGGTCGCTCGAAGATCGCGCACGTCACCGGCCCGGATTCCCACCACAGCGCGCAGATCCGCGCCGCCGCCACGGTGGAGTTTGCGGGCGACGCGTTCGCCGGCCAGCCCCTGCACGGCGAGTGGAGCGAGCGCTGGGGCCGGCACGCGGTCGACGTACTGCTCCGGACGCAGCCCGACGTCGACGCGATCGCCTGCGGAAGCGACCAGATCGCCCGCGGTGTCTGCGATCGCCTGCGCGAGCTGGGCCGCTCGGTCCCGGACGACATCGCGGTCACCGGCTACGACAACTGGTCGGTGATGGCCCTCGCGAGCCGGCCACCGCTCACCACGGTCGACATGGAGCTGGAGGAGCTCGGCCGCCGTACCGCGAACCTGCTCCTCGACGCGATCGCCGGCTCGGCCCACCCCGGCCCGATGAAGCTCCCGACCCGCCTGATCACGCGGGAATCGACGCTGGGCACCTGAACGTCACCTTCGAGACTCCCAGTAGTCGCCGAACGGGCCCTAGATTTGTTCGGGTGCTGCGCAAGCTCGTCATCGGCGTAGCGGTGATCGCCACACTCGTGGCGGGGGTGGGCACCGCGCGCCTGGTTCTTGATCCCACCCGTGGCATCCCGAAGCAGCTGGCGTTCCTGCGCGCCGAGATCGAGGGCGGCGCGGACCGGGCCGCGCAGAAACAGTTTCCGGAGGGATACTTCTTCCTCAACGTGCTGTACGGGCTCAGCTGGGTCCAGATCGGGCTCGGCGACCCGGCACGGTCCGCCGATGCGACCCTGGAGGTCCGCTGGTCCCTCGACCGGCTGGCCGGCGCGGACGGGACCGCTCCCTTCGACGAGTCGCTGCAACCGCAGTACGGCGTCTTCTATGCAGGCTGGACGAACTGGCTGCGCGGCGGGCTGATCGCGCTCGGTCACTCCGACGCCGCAGACCTCGACACGTTCACGAGCGAGTCGGTCGAGCTCGCCACCGCGTTCCGGACCGCGAAGACACCGTTCCTGGCGGCGTACCCGGGCCAGGCGTGGCCGGTCGACTCCGTCGTCGCGATCGCCTCGCTCCGCCAGTACGACGCACTCGTCGCGCCGAGGTTCGGTCAGATCGCGCGCAACTGGGTGACGGCGGCGAAGACGAAGCTCGATCCCGCGACGGGTCTGCTTCCGCATCAGGTCGCGCCACAGGTGTCCGGGGCGCGGGGTTCGTCGCAGGCGATGATCCAGCGGTTCCTGGTGGACATCGACCCGACGTTCGCGCGCACGCAGTACGAGATCTTCAAGGACAAGTTCGTCACCGGGGTCGGCGTGCGGGAGTACCCGAAGGGCACCGGCGGTCAGGGGGATGTCGACTCCGGGCCGCTGGTCTTCGGGATGAGCATGTCGGCGACCGTGGTCGCGATCGGCGCGGCGCGGGTACACAACGATCCGCTCGCCGGCCGGCTGGCACGCGAAGGCGAGCTGGTCGGACTGCCGTTCAGCGGGCTGAAGACCAAGCGGTACGCGTTCGGCGCGCTGCCGATCGGCGACGCCTTCCTCGCCTGGTCAGCGTCCGCCCGGCCGCTGGTCGCCCCCGGACAACCGAAACTCAACGGCGCCTCCGGCTGGTGGCGCCTCCCCTGGCTGCTCGCGCTGTGGCTACCCGCCTTGATCCTGTGGGGCGCCCTCCGCCTCCGACACCGCGGCCGAAGACGCAGGCGCGCGCACTGATGGTGCGCCTAGGCGTGATCGGCGACCAGGAGGCCGACGAGGACCGGCACGGTCGCGCCGAGGAGCAACGGGCCGGCCGGGATCACGAGCGAGAAGACCGGTGCGGCGATGGCGGCGCCGAGCAGTGCGGTGCCGCGCGGTACGGATGTGAAGGCGAGCCGAAACGCCGTACG
Source organism: Kribbella sp. NPDC051586 (assembly GCF_044453965.1). Taxonomy (NCBI): domain Bacteria; kingdom Bacillati; phylum Actinomycetota; class Actinomycetes; order Propionibacteriales; family Kribbellaceae; genus Kribbella; species Kribbella sp. NPDC051586. Next base: position 342,786 of record NZ_JBITDF010000001.1, read on the forward strand.
ACGCCACTCGGCCGCGGCGGCGGACGGGTCGCGGCCGGCCGAGACGGCGAGCGCGACGTGGTAAGTGACCGCGGCGGCGATCAGGCCGACATGGATCATGAACAGTGTCACCACGAGCGGGCCGGACCGCCCGGCCAGGAACGACAAATTGCTCACAGCAACCAATGCGGCGATCGTCATCAGGATCGACTGCGGCAGCAGCGGACGCCAGTACCTGCGCCACCCGGCGAACACTCCGGTGAAGCAGCGCGAGTCGCCGTCCGTCCGCCACCTGTTCAACGCGAACCCCACCGCGGCCAGGGCCGGCAACCACGTCACGATCCCCAGACACAGCACCGAGAACGCGACGCCGGCGAGCGCCGGACTCGCAAGCCACCCGAGCCAGCCCAGCGCGCGGCGGCTCATACCGTGATCCTCCCGTCCGCGGTCTCGATCACGGCCTTCGCCTGCTCCCCTTCGATCAGACCGTCGTCTGCCAGCAGCACGGTCTCGTCGTCGAAAGCGATCCCGTAGCCGCGGGTCATCGGCAGGCGCCGAGCGGTGGGTGGTGACGGGTGCAGCGCCGAAGTCGGCTCGATCGTGGTCAGCAACGTCGCGGTCGTCGACTTCGCGGCCGTTGCGCGCAGCGTGTGCATCGTGCGGGTCAGCCGGAGGCTCGGGGTGCTCGACGTCGGATTCGCCTCGACCTCGGTCACGGCCGACTCGACCTCGAGCGGGGTGTGCAGTCGCACCCACGCCTGCGCGGACCCGGACCGCAGCACGATGTCGTCGCCGTACTCGATCGGCCAGTCCGCGTGCAGCAGCAGCGTCCAGTCCCGTGGCGACTCGGCAGCGCACCGATCGAGCAGGACCAGGCGACCGGCCGGCGTGAACACCAGCGTGCGATCCAGCCGGGTGATCCCGAGCTCGGCCGGGTACATCGCCGCGATCTGCGCGGTCGCATGCGCCATCCCGTCGGCCGCGAGAACGTCGACCATCCGGGCCTGCCGTTCGTACGGCGCCCCCTTGTACACGTGGTACCGGTCCTCGTCGGCGAACCCGAAACCGTCCACCAGGATCAGGTTGTGGTCCCCGGCCCGCTTGCGATTGCTGTACCCCTCGTCGACCGCCAGGAACGCACCCCGTGAGGTCAGCACGAACGACCCCGCGTCGGGATGGTGATGCCCGGCGCTCAGCGTGTCCCAGCCGCGCTCGCGATCCAGCCGGTGCGACGTCTCCCAGGCCTGATGCCCGCCGCCGGGCGCGGCCTTGAACGACACCATCGTTGCCTCGTCGTCCCATCCGGTCCGGGCGGTGACCAGGCCGAGGTCCGGGAAGTACGCCGACAACGCGGTGCTCTTCGCGGGATCGACCGCCGGCAGCGAGTCGTCGTACCAGAGCAGCTCGAGATACGCCTCCGGCATCACGCCAGGCTTCACGCCGCTCGCGTACGCCTCCCGCCAGAAGAACCGCTCGGCGACCAGATCGGCCAGCCACTGCGCCTCGCCGATCCGGTACGCCGCGGCCAGCTTGCGGTACAGCGCGACGCTGTGGCCGCTCCGCCGGTCGTGGCAGTCGCCGTGGTCGATGTTCTCCTCGAAGCCTGGCGCACACTGCTGCAACCGGTAGGAGAACGTGTTCGCCAGGAACGGGCACCGATCCCACCAGTCCAGCTCTTCGCGGTCCTGCAGCAGGTCGAGGTACGTCGCCAGCCACGGGACGCCGTACCGCCAGTAGACGACGCCCTCCATGTCCGAGCCGTCCGCGGGCAGCAACTCGATCACGGTCGCGAAGTTCGCCTTCGCCCGCTCGGTCCACTCCGTGTGGCCGAGTGCGTACCCGGCCGCGGCGAGCCCGGTGTAGCAGATCCAGTTGTGGTTCTGCCAGTACGACGAACTCCACCAGGAGCCCTCGGACTGCACGGCGTACTCGTACAACCGGGATCCCTGCAGCTCCAGCTTCGCCCGCAGTTCGCCGGCCAGTTCGAAGTCGTCGCCGAGCCAGGTCGCGGCCAGCGACAGCCCGTGCAGCAGCCAGCCCGCGTCGAGGTCGTGGTCGGGCAGATGCGCCTTGCCCCAGTGCGGGAACCCGATCGCCGCCGAGATCCAGCGCGCCGCCTCGGCCCGGTACCCGGGGTTCCCGGTCAGCCGGTAGGCCAGCGCCAGATTGGCGGCGGCCGGCCCGAAGTACGTGATGCTCGCGGACGGATGCTCGGTCGGCGGGGTCTGGGTGCGGTACCAGTCGCACTGCTCACGCAGCCGCCGCCACTGTGCGGCGTACCGGCCGTCGAGACCGTCACGGACTACGTCGATGCGCTCGTCAAACATCAGTCATCCCGGGGTTCGGTGTGGTCGAGTAGACGGATCGGAAGACCGCCGACGTGCCCACGACTGTCCAGTCCAGCCAGGTCCTGGGGCGCTGTGGATCGTCGGCCGGTCCAGGGCCTGGCCGCGTCACGGGCACGCCGTCGCCCTGGTGGTAGCCGTAGAGCGTCTCGTCGCCCGCCCAGGTCGTCCGGATCGCGTCCGGCCCGACCTCGACGGTCAGGTGGACATCCGGCCGGAACTGCAGGACGATCTCGCGCTCCCGATCCGCCGTCACACGGACCACATCCACCAGTCGGCCGTCCTCGACGATCAACTGCCGCGTCGCCCGTACGCCGTCGTACCAGCCGTCGACCTGCGCGGTCGCCGACGTCTGGTCCTGGCTGAGCACACCTGTCGCCTCAGCAGGCTCGAGACCGTCGATGCGGATCGTCGGGTGCGCGACGACGGACTTGTAGTGCCGACGCCATTCCGTATGTCCGTACGGCACCTGACCTGGATCCGGTTGCCATGGGGTACTCGCGCCGTACAGGTACAGCGCGAGCTTGTCGTGGTGCCCGTGCGAACCACCGTGCGGGCCGTGGTCGAGGACCGCGTGGATGCCGTCAGCGCGGATCACCGCGTAGGAAGAGCTCGAGCTCGCGACGGCGCGATCGAGTGGCGGGCCCGCGAACCAGCCGGTGAACCTGTCCTCAAGACCGTCGTACTCAGGACCGATCTCCGCTCGAGCCCGGTCCGCGACCGCGTCGAGGCCGTGGTGTGTCGTGAGTTGCCGCGCCAGAGCAACGATCTCGAGCCACTCCAGGGCGAGCGGCACCCGGCGGTACGGACCGTCGTGCAGCGCGGGCAGGATTCCGCCTTCGGTCGCGATGCCGGCCAGTGCCGCGATCATCCGCTCCAACCGCTCCGGTACCGCGGCCGGATCGGAGCCTCGCAAGCTCAACAGGTACGCCCGCAGTACGAAGCCGTGGTAGTACGTGCTGCCTTCCCATTCCCAGCCGTCCTCGCCGGTCGCGACCTCCAGGTGGGCGAACTGTCCGCGCTCGCCCGTCAGCCATTCGTGCGCCCCGTCCCAGTCCTCACCCCGAACCGCGGCCGCCGCCTGACTCGCCGTTGCGCCCAACGCGTTGAACCAGGCGGTGTAGTTCGACGAGAACTTGTCCTGGGCAACCATCGCGTCCCGGGCCCGACGAGCGCCGGCGACCATGTCGTCGAGCATCGGCAACGTCTCGGCGAGATCGGCCCGGCCGGCGAGATTCACGATCGAGTGGGCGATCGGCACGCCCCACACCGCGTCGGTCAGCGCCTGGTGGAACAGCCGCCCGCGCTGCATCCACCCCTGCGCCTGCTCATGCTCCCCGGCCTTCGTGAGCTCTTGATAGAGCCGCGCGTACGACGTGAGCAGCTCGGCGCCACCCCCGTCGTACGAGAGCAGCCGGATCCGTCGTGCCCACCAGTGATGCGCGAGCACGGTCCACGCCCCGCGAACGGCGGGCGTGTCGACGCGGCAACCGTGCCGGCACTGTGCGCCGGCCGCGGGAAACTCACCGGTGTCGAACCCGGCGTGCTCGAGCTCGACACCGTGCGCCGGGCAGACGTACTCGTGCCACCAGCCGCCGCGCTCGATCGGCGGATGTCCGGTCATCGGGGCCACGTGCCACCGTCGATGTCGAGGGTGATCCCGGTCAGGTACCCCGACGACGGCAGCGCCAGGAAGCGGACCGCGTTCGCCACGTCCTCGACCTGCCCGGCGCGACCGATCGGCGTACCGGCGACCATGTTCGCCTGCGCCTCGGCGGTCGAGAAGGTCTGGTGGAAGGCGGTCTCGGCGATGTACCCGGGTGCGACCGAGTTGACCGTGATCCCGCGCGGCCCGAGCTCCTTCGCCAGACCCTTGGTGAAGCCGCGGATCCCGGCCTTCGCCGCCGCGTACAGCACCGAGCCGGGTCCGCCGCCGTTGTGCGCGGCGAGCGAAGCCATGGTGATGATCCGCGGAGTCGCCGACTGGGCCAGGTGCGGGATCGCGGCGCGCGTCGTCCGGAACGTCGCGCCGAGGTTCACGTCGACCACCTGCTGGTAGTGCTCGTCGGACATCTCCTCGACCTTCACCCGGCCGATCAGGTGGCCGGCGTTGCACACCAGCACGTCGAGGCCGCCGAGGAACCCGACGGTCTCGTCGAGCAGCCGGTCGACGTCCGCCGTACTCGTGACGTCGGCGGCGACCGCGATCGCCTTGCGGCCGAGTTCCTCGATGTCGGCGACCGTCCGGGCGGCCGCGTCGGCGGACTTGCCGTAGTGGACCACGACGTCCGCTCCGGCCGCCGCGAGACCGAGCGCGATCCCGCGGCCGATCCCGTGCCCGGCGCCGGTCACCAATGCGCGCGTCCCCTGCAGTTCCATCGATTGCTTCCCTTCGGTGAGTGTCATTTGATGCCCGCGGTCGCGAAACCTTGGACGAAGTAGCGCTGCCCGATCAGGAACAGCACCACCATCGGCACGGTCGCCAGCGTGGTCCCGGCCATCAGGAACGCCCACTGGGTGTCGTTCTCGGTCCGGAACACCGACAGCCCGACCTGGATCACCCGCAGGCTGTCGCTCTTGGTCACCAGCAGCGGCCAGAGGAAGTTGTTCCAGGACCCCTCGAAGGTGAGCAGCGCGACGGTGATGAACGCGGGTTTCACCAGCGGCGTCATGATCCGCGCGTAGATGCCGAGCTCGCCGAGGCCGTCCAGCCGGGCCGCCTCCTCCAGCTCGACCGGCAGGTCCAGGTAGAACTGGCGGAACAGGAACACCGAGAACGGACTGACCGCGCCCGGGATGATCAGCGCCCACCACGTGTCCAGCCAGCCGGTACCGCCCTGCCCCGTGATGTCGTTGCCGCCGAACAGCGGCATGAACCGCACGATCAGGAACTCCGGCAGGATCTTCGTGTACGTCGGGATCATCAGCGCACCGACGAACGCGAGGAAGATCAGCGAGCTGCCCCGGAACCGCAACCGGGCCAGCGCGTACCCGGCCATCGACGCGATCACCACGTTCAGCACGGTGTGACTGACCGCGATCACGAAGCTGTTCCGCGCGTACGTCGCGAACGGCGCGGCCCGCAGCGCGTCGGCGTAGTTGCCGAAGGCCCACTTCGTCGGGAACAGCCGCGGCGGTACCGCGGCGATGTCGCCGGGCGTCTTCACCGACGTCAGCAGCATCCAGACGAACGGCACGATCATCACCAGCGAGATCGCGGTCAGCGTCAGGTACAGCGCGATCCGGCCGGCGCGGGCCCGGCGTACGGTCTCAACGGGTGCCACGGTCACCTCCGGTGATCCGGCGGTTCAGCAGGGTCAGGACCAGCAGCAGCGCGAAGAGCACCAGGCTCTGCGCGCACGCGTACCCCATCCGAAACTCGCGGAACGCCGACTTGTAGATCTCGTACGTCATCATCGTCGTACTGTTCGCCGGGCCGCCGTCGGTCAGGATGTACACCTGGTCGAACGACTGGAACGCGCCGATCACCGAGGTGACGAAGACGAAGAACGTTGCCGGTCGCAACAGTGGCAGCGTGAGGCTGAAGAACTGCCGGACCCTCGAGGCGCCGTCGACCGACGCCGCCTCGTACAGCTCGGTCGGCAGGCTCTGCAGCGCGGCCAGGTAGATCAGCATCTTCAGGCCGATGCCCTGCCAGATGCCGACCACGATCACCGCCGGCATCGCCCAGTCGGTGGACGACAGCCAGTTCGGTCCGTCCAGGCCGAGGAACGACAGGACGGCGTTGGCCAGACCGCTGCGCGGGTCGTAGATCCACAGCCAGACCAGCGCCACCGCGATCGTCGCGGTCACCTGCGGGATGAAGATCGCGGTCCGGAAGATCGCCCGGCCGGCCAGTCTGGTGTTGAGCATCAGTGCGATCAGCAACGCGATCGACATCGCCACCGGGACGGTGAAGAACGTGTAGACACTGGTGTTCAGCACCGCCCGGCGGAACACGTCGTCGGACAGCAGCTCGCGGAAGTTCTCCAGCCCGACGAAGCGGGGCGGCGTCAGCACGTCGTACGACGTGAAGCTCAGCACGACCGCGGCGACCAGTGGGATGCCGATCCAGATCAGCGCGTGCAGCACGGCCGGCGCAACCATCAGCAACCCGGCCCGCCGTCGGCCGCGTTGCAGACGGCGAGGTGGGTCGGCGACCGGAGCCGGTGGCGCCGAACGCACCCGCTCCGACACGATCGTGCCGCTCACAGCCGCGAGATCGCTTCCTTGCTCAGGCCGGCGAGCTCGTCGATCGCCTCCTTGGCGGACCGCTTGCCGACCACCGCGGTCTCCAGCGTGGTCTTGATCTTCTCCCGGATCTCCATCCAGGCGGGCGTCCCGCCCTCCGACCGGGCCTTGCTCATGTTGTCCAGGGCAAGCTTCACGAACCCGTTGTTCTTCACGTAGTCCGACGTCCGCAGATTCTGTACGCCGGGCACCGACCCGCGTTGCTGTGCGGTCGGCAGAATCGAATCGGGCGTACCCATGAACTCCACCAGCGCTTCGGCCGCCGCGGGGTGCTTGGTCGAGGCCGAGCGGGAGACCAGCGTCCCGCCCTGCAACATCGCCGGCACCTTGTTGGCCAGGATGAACGCACCGACCTTGTCCTCCGCGAGCAGCTCGGGGGTCTGCTGCTTCAGCTGCACCCAGAGCGAGTTGTTCGCCATCATCATCGCGGCGCGGCCCTGCTGCAGAGTGCTCGGCTGACCGGCCGACGACTTGAACGAGTAGTCCGCCGACTTGTCCTTGATCACGTCGAGGAACAACTGCAGCGCCTCGACACCGCGGTCGTCGTCGAACTTCACCTGCTGCCCGGACTCGTCGAACAGGTTGCCGTCGTTCGCGAACAGGAAGGTCTCCCAGCACTGCCGCAGATCGATCGAGAACGGGTCGAACCCGACCCGGGTGAGTTTGCCGGCGCCGTCCTGGCGGGCCAGCTCCTTGGACATCTCGCGCAGCTCGGCCCAGTCCTTCGGCGGCGCCTTGATCCCGGCCTCGGCGAACAGGTCCTTGCGATAGGTGACGATCCGGGTGTCCAGCACCATCGGCAGCGCGTACAGCTTGCCGTCGAACCGGGACGGCTCGAGCACCCGGTCCTCGTACTCGTACCGCTTGGCGAGGGCGTCGGGCAGCGGCGCGAGCACCTTCTTGTGCGCGAACGGGGGGATCCAGCCGACCCCGAGCATCACCACGTCCGGCATCAGGCCGCCCGCCAGGCTGGTGGTGAGCTTCTCGTTCAGCGCGCTGTACGTCGTGTAGTCGACCTTCACCGTCACGTTCGGGTTCTTCTGCTTGAACGCCGGCAGCAGCTTGCCCTCCAGCAGCTGCTTACCGGTGCTGCCCTCGAAGAGCGGGGTCAGCAGCGTGATCTCGCCTTCGGCGGGTCCGTCGGCGGCCGCCTGGGTGGTGCCGGACGACGCCGAGCACCCGGTGGCGGCGGCGACCGCGCCGAGCCCGAGGGCCGTCAGGACAGATCTGCGGGTGTACTCCATGGCGCGCCTTTCGTGGTGCTGCGGAAGAGGAGTGGTGCAACGATCTACCAGCCGGAGCGGCGCAGCTGTGCGAGGCTGGTGCAACGATGCACCGCATGCTAGGAAGCGATTTCGTCAGCCGTCAAGGGGTTGGCCAGGATCGAGTTCGGCTGGACTTTCGCGAGGCTGTGATGCATCGTTGCACCGCGAGACGGCAGGACGACGGGGTGACAGAATGCGCGGGTGGGCGGTGAATTGAGGACTGGAGAGGTGACGATCCAGCAGGTCGCGACCGAGGCGGGCGTCTCGCCGAGCACGGTGTCCAACCTGCTCAACGGGCGGAACCACCGGATGCTGCCCGAGACCCGGCAGCGGATCGAGCGCGCGATCGACAAGCTCGGCTACCGGCCGAACCGGGCGGCCCGGCAACTGCGCACCGGTCGCACCAACACGATCGGCCTCGTCGTCCCCTCGGTGGGCAACCCGTTCTGGGGCGCGCTCGCGCGGCATCTGGAGTCCGCTGCGCTGGCCGAGGGATACCACGTGCTGCTCTGCAACTCCGAGCGCGATCCCCGCCGCGAGCGCGACTACATCGACGAGTTGTGGGCCGACGGCGTGCACGGCGTCGTACTGTGCTCGTCGCTGCCGTCGCTCGAGCACGTGATGCCGTTGGTCGAGCGCGGGCTCCAACTGGTGGCGTTCGACCGTACGTCGCAGGCCGGGGACCCCGCATCGCTGGTGAGTATCAGCGTCGACAACGCGATCGGCAGTCAACTGGCCACGCAGCATCTGACCGAGCTCGGGCATCGCCGGCTGGCCTTCGTGTCCGGAGCGCTCGCGAGCGTGAACCGCAAGGAGCGGTTCCGCGGGTTCACTGCCGGTCTCGAGCAGGCGGGGATCGATCCGGCAGCGTCGGTGCGAGCGCCGGTCAAGGGCGACTCGGACGATTTCGGCGACGTCGAGGCGTCGGCACTGGGCCGCGCAGCCGCCGCCGAGCTGGTGGCGCTGGACGAGCCCCCGACGGCGATCGTGGCGATCAACGACATGTGCGCGCTCGGCGTCTGCCGCGGACTGCGGGACGGCGGGCTCGAGGTGGGCAAGGACGTCTCGGTGGTCGGTTTCGACGACATCGTGCTAGCCGATTTGTACGCGCCGACGCTGACCACTGTTCGGCAGCCGATGCCGGAGATGGCCTCGGCCGCGTTCACCCAGCTCCGGGCCCGGCTGGACGACTCGGGTCCGACCCAGGGGCAGTCGCTGCTGTTCCGCCCGGAGCTGATCGTGCGGGAGTCGACCGCGCCGCCGCCGTCGTAGGGTGGTGGCCGTGCAACGGATCTCGTCGCGGAATGCGCGGTTTCAGGTTTGGCAGGCCTCGCTGACCAACCGGACCAAACGGCAGCGGGCGGGCGAGTTCCTGGTCCAGGGCGTGCGGCCGATTTCTGTTGCTGTAGACAACGGATGGCTGGTGCGCACGGTGATCACCGACGCCTCGCGGCGGCCGTCGAAATGGGCTTCGGAGCTGCTGCAGCGGGTCCCGGGCGCCGAGCGGGTCGCGATGGCCCCGGAGCTGCTGGCCGAGCTCTGCGAGAAGGACGATCCCGCGGAGCTGATCGCCGTACTGGAGTTGCCGGCCGACGATCTCGACCGGATCCCGGTCGGGCCGGAGTTCCTCGGGGTGGTCTTCGACCGGCCGACCGGGCCGGGGAACATCGGCTCGATCATCCGGTCCGCGGACGCGTTCGGCGCGGCCGGGCTGATCGTCACCGGGCACGCCGCCGACGTGTACGACCCGAAGGCGGTCCGCGCGACGACGGGCTCGCTGTTCGCGGTTCCCGCCGTCCGCGTACCCTCCCATCGCGAGGTCCTCGACTGGGTACGCCGTTCGCCGGTGCCGATCGTTGTCGTCGGCACCGACGAGCACGGGTCGACCGACGTCTACGACTTCGACTTCACGCAGCCGGTCCTGCTCCTGATCGGCAACGAGACCGCCGGTCTGAGCTCGGCCTGGAAGGAGGCGGCCGACCAGCTGGTCCGCATCCCCATCACCGGCTCGGCCAGCTCCCTCAACGCCGCCAACGCCGCGACCGCAACCCTCTACGAGATCTCGCGCCAGCGCTCACGCCGTGCAGATTAGTTCGCCGTGGAGGATCGAGATCGTCGCGTCCGGCGTGGTGGTCCAGGTCTGCCAGGCTCGGGAGATCGCTTCCAGGCGCTGCTCCGGCACACCGGCCGCGCGGGCCTGGTCGGCGAGGGCGGACTTGAGGATGCGGTCGGCCCACATGCCGCCCCAGAAGGCGCGGTCCTCGGGGTTGGTGAAGGACCACGTCGACGTGGTGGCCTCGACGTCCTCGAAGCCGGCGGCCAGCGCCCAGGACAGTAGGCGCCGGCCGGCGTCCGGTTCGCCGCTGTTGGCGCGCGCCATTCGCTGGTAGAGCGCCATCCACTCGTCCAGCTCGGGCAGCTCCGGGTACCAGATGAAGCCGTGGTAGTCCGAGTCGCGAACGGCGACGATCCCGCCGGGCTTGCAGACCCGGCGCATCTCGCGCAATGCCTGCACCGGATCCGCGACATGCTGCAGGACCTGGTGCGCGTGGACGACGTCGTACGTATCGTCCGGCAGCTCGAGCGCGTGGACGTCGCCGACGACGAACTCCACGTCGAGGTCCAGCTCGGCGAACGTCGCCCTGGTGATGTCGAGGGCGGAGTCGCTGGCCTCCAGCGCGGTGGTCCGGCCGGGCTCGACCAGGCGGGCCAGGTCGGCGGTGATCGTGCCCGGGCCGGCGCCGACGTCGAGCAACGACATCCCGGGGCGGAGGTGCGCCAGCAGATATCCGGCCGAGTTCCCGGCGGTGCGCCAGTTGTGCGATCGCAGTACCGACTCGTGATGTCCGTGCGTGTACACGTTGTTCATCCCAGGCTCCTTTGCCCTCTCTCGACAGTGTCCACGCTAATCCACAATCTTGATTTATGAGACATATTGTCTTGAAATATGAGACGACATAGTTGACCGAATATGGCCAGACCGGGGCGGCCCGGCGGGCGAACCTTGAGGGACGAACCTTAGGAGGATGCAGATGCGGAGTGAGCAGAACGAGTTGGCGCGGCGGCTGCGTGAGCTGCACGAACAGCCGCCGCTGGTACTGCCGAACGCGTGGGACGCCGGCTCGGCACGGGCGATCGAGGCCGCCGGGGCGACGGCGATCGCGACGACGAGCGCCGGTGTCGCGTGGGCGCATGGCGTCGACGACGCGGGCGGCCTGAACCGGGAGTCGGCGGTCGCCGCACTGCGGCTGATCTGCGCGGCGGTCCCGGTTCCCGTGACGGCTGATATCGAGGCAGGGTACGGCGACGTCGCGGGCACGATTGCCGGCGTACTCGAGGCCGGGGTGGTCGGCGTGAACCTCGAGGACAGCACTGGGCGGGTGCTCGATGAGCCGTCGGTACACGTCGAGCGGATCAAGGCGGCCCGGGCGGCGGCTGTTGCCGCGGGCATCGAGCTGGTGATCAACGCACGAACCGATACGTACCTGTTCGGCGACAGGACGGGCACGCTGGAGCGCGCGAAGATGTACGCCGACGCGGGTGCCGACGTGCTGTTCGTGCCCGGCGTGGTCGACGCGGCGACGATCGCGGAGCTCGTCGAGGGATCGCCGCTACCGCTCAACGTGATGGTCGGTCCGGGGGCTCCCACCGTCGGCCGACTCGCGGAGCTCGGCGTCGCCCGGATCAGCGTGGGCCCGGCGATCACCGGTGCCGCCTATGCCTTGGCAACCACCGCGGCAAAGGAACTGCTGACGACCGGCACCTACGAGGCGATGGCCAGCTGATAGACGGCGGCGAGTGAGCGCCACGGGCGGAGGCGCTCGCTCTCGCCGGGCAGCGGCCACGCATCGCGGGCGCCCAGGCGTAGCGCGATCTCTTGCGCGGCACGCGCGCTGGTGACGGTTTCGAGGGACGGAGCCAACGCCTGAAGGTCCCCCTCGAGCATGATGTTGCCATCAGCAACTTCCCGGGCGAGGGGCCCGACCAGCTCCGCGCCGGTCAGCGCCGCCGGCCCCGGGAACGCGTGCGTCAGGCCGTGCGCGAGCCCCGGCACCGGCACGCCGTACACCTCGACGAGCTTGTGCAGAGCCTCGGTCGCATCCTCCGGCGGCAACTGATCCCGGACGACCGCGGCAACCGCGACCTCGAACGGACCCCACGCACCAGGCACCCGAACCCCGGGCCGAGCCGCCACCATCGCCGCAAACTCCGGATCGGCCGCGAGGTGCGCACGAGCCCGAACCGGCTCACAATCCAGACCCACCAGACAAGCAGCCCGGTCGACGACGTGCATCACGCCCTCCCAGAACGGAAGGTGCGCACGCAGGATCAGATGATCATCGCCGCCCGGTCTCAGCTCGAGCACACCCGGCTCGCCGTCGAGTGAGATCGTCCGCCGGTACACACCGTCCTCGACCGACTCGACGCCCGGGATCGCGCGTGCCTGCAGGAACGCGCTCATCGCGTCCCAGTCGTACGGCGCGGTGAACGGCAAGCGCAGCACCAGTCCGCCGTCAGCCGTGAGGCGATCGCCCTGACGCCGGCGGTCGCGCAGCTCGCGCGGCGACGCCCGGAAGATCTCCCGCATCGCCCGGTTGAACTGCCGCAGACTGCCGAACCCCGACGCGAACGCGATCTCCGCGATGCCGAGATCGGTGTCGTCGAGCAACCGGCGCGCGAAGTGTGCCCGCCGCGACCGGGCGAACTGGTCCGGCGTGACACCGAGGTGCTCGTTGAACATCCGGCGCAGATGCCGCGCAGAGACGCCGAGCCGCGCCCCCAGCTCCTCCTCGCCCGACTCGTCCAGCAGACCGCCGATGATCAGCTGCACCGCACGGCAGACCAGCTCCGGCGCCTCGTCCGCGACCGTCCCTGCCACTCGGTACGGACGGCAGCGCAGACAGGCGCGATACCCGGCCGCCTCCGCCGCGGCGGGCAGCTCGAAGGTGCTCACGTTCTCCGCGAGCGGCTTGGCGCCGCAGCCTGGCCGGCAGTAGATCCCCGTCGTCCGGACCGCGGAGTACGTCGTCACGAACCAGACGCTAATCGCGCCCACCGACAGTTCCTGACGCTGGTCTTACACCGCCCGCCGACAGTCACCGATAAGGTACGGCGAGTGCATTCGAAACCGATGCTTGTCGTGGTGAGTGGCCCGCCCGGGTCCGGGAAGACGACGCTGGCGCACCGGATCGCGGCCGCGATCGGCTGCCCGGCGATCTGCCGCGACGAGATCAAGGAAGGCATGGCGCACGCGACGCCGGGATTCGTCCCCGGACCCGGTGATCCGCTCACGATGCGGACACTGTCGACGTTCTTCGACGTCATCGGCCTGCTGATCGGCCGCGGTACGACGGTGGTCGCGGAGGCGGCCTTCCAGGACCGGCTGTGGAATCCCGGACTGACCCCGCTGCTCGCCCGCGCCGACATCCGGATCGTGCACTGCACGGTGCCGGCCGAGGTCGCGCTCGCACGGATCACCGACCGGACCACCTCGGACCCGCGCCGCTCGGCCCACGAGGACGCCCAGATCAGCGCCGACGCCCGCCTGCGGACCCACAACGCCTTCCAGGCCGTTGACCTACCGGTCCCCAGCCTCACGATCGACACCACAGCCGAGACACCGATGGAAGACGTACTGAGGTTTCTGTCGCGCTAACGACAGGAGGTAGTCGGCTTCACGCGGCCGAGTGCGGGGCGCGCACGCGGGAAGTCGACGGGCGTGGTGGACTACCTCCTGTCGTGAGCGCTTTCGCCGGGAGGATCGACATGTTTGAGCGGTTTGCGGCCCTGACCACCGCGCATGTTGCTGATGCTTGTGTTCGAGCTGGTGTGCCGGTGCGAACGGTGTCGTTGACGGCCGTGGTCGGCGAGCGGGTCGCGGGACGGGTGTTGCCGGCTCAGCATGTGGGCAGCGTGGATGTGTTCCTGGAGGCGTTCGAGTCCGCAGCTGACGGCGACGTACTGGTCGTGGACAACGGTGGCCGGCGGGACGAGGCCTGCGTCGGGGACCTGGTTGCGTTGGAGGCGGCGGCCGCGGGGATCGCGGGGATCGTGATCTGGGGACTGCACCGGGACACGGTCGACATCACCGCGATCGGGTTGCCGGTGTTCAGCCTCGGCGCGCTGCCGACCGGTCCGTTGCGGCTCGACCCGCTGCCCGGCGACGCGTTGTCCAAGGCAACGATCGGCGAGTGGACGGTGACGCGGGAGGACGTCGTACTCGCGGATGAGGACGGGGCGATCTTCGTACCGGCGGAGCGGCTGGACGAGCTGCTGACGCTCGCGGAGTCGATCCGTGACACCGAGCACCGGCAGGCCGACGAGACCCGGGCCGGCCGGTCGTTGCGCGAGCAGGTGCGGTTCTCGGAGTACCTGGACAAGCGGGCCGCGGATCCGTCGTTGACGTTCCGGCAGCATCTTCGTGCGGTGAGAGGAGCGATCGAGGAATGAACGCGGCAGCGGCAGGGACCTGGCGGCTGGGCGACGTCACGGTCAATCGGATGGGCTTCGGCGCGATGCGGATCACCGCTAACCCGGATCGTTCGGTCGCGATCGCAGTACTGCGTCGCGCCGTCGAGCTCGGCGTGAACCACATCGACACAGCTGCGTTCTACGCGTCACCGGGCGGGACGCTGCGGGTCGGCGAGGGCGAGAAGCGGTACGCGAACGAGCTGATCCGCGAGGCGCTGGCGCCGTACCCCGATGGTTTGACCATCACCACGAAGGTCGGGCCGGGCGAGGATGCCGAGCGCGGGTTCTACCACGCCTCGACGGCCGCGGAGTTGCGCGAGCAGGTGGAGACGAACCTGCGGCAGCTCGGCGTCGACACCCTCGACGTGGCGAACCTGCGGATCATGAAGAAGCCCGGTGAGGACTCGATCGCCGAGCGCTTGGGCTGGCTCGTCGACCTCCGCGACGAGGGCCTGATCCGGCAGCTCGGCATCTCGAACGTCCGGCTGGATCATGTCGAGGAAGCGCTCGCGATCGCACCGATCGTCTGCCTACAGAACAGCTATGCCGTCGATCAGCGCCGCGACGAGGACGAGCTCATCCGCTTCTGCGCCGGCCGCGACATCGCCTACGTCCCGTTCTTCGCCATCGCCGGCTCGTCCCGCGAGGCCGGCGCCGCCACCGACCACTCGGCGGCCATCGAGAAGATCGCGACCACTCACAACGTCACTCCCCAGCAGGTCCGGCTGGCCTGGACCCTCCACCAGTCCCCCAACGTCCTGGCCATCCCCGGCACCGGCAACCCCGCCCACCTCGAGGAGAACATCGCCGCCGGCGCCCTGCAGCTGTCCCGAGAAGAACTCGCGACCCTGGACTGATCAGACTCCGGCTGCCGCCCGGACGGCCGGGACTACTTCTTGGGACCAGCGGGTCAGTTGGGTTTCGTAGGGGTCGGCGCCGCGGGGGAAGAGGGTGAAGCCGGCGGCGTTGTGGTTGACGACGGCGTCGGTCAGTTCTTCGATCCATTGGGCCGGGGAGCCCCCGATCCAGCGGCCGTCCTCGTCGCGGGTACGGCGGAGCGGGGTCGCGGTGATCGCACCGGGGAAGTTGTAGATGGTGGCCACATCGGAAGGTTTGCGGCCGACGGCGAGCGCGGCCGCGTCGATGATCGGGCGGGACCAGCGGTAGCGGTCGCTCAGCCAGTCGGCGGCGTGGCCGGGGATCCAGCCGTCGGCTTGTCTTCCGGTCGCTGCCAGCGATTTCGGACCGTTGGAGCCGGTCCAGATCAGCGGCGCTGGTACGGCGGCCGGCCGGAGCGCGCCGATCGGGTAATGCTTGGTCGGCTTCGGAGATCCGCCGCCGGACATCGAGTGCACCAACTGCATCGCCTCCTCGAACGCCTCGACCGCCTCGCCAGGACGCAGCTCCGGCACGCCCATCGTGGTGATCCGGTCCCAGGCCCCGCCGGCGCCCAGACCGAGGACGAATCGCCCACCGGACAGCGCGGACAACGAGGTCGCCGTACGCGCAAGAACAGGCGCGGGACGCAGCGGCAGGTTGGTCACGTTGACGAACGCGGACAGCCGCTCGGTGCGGCCGAGGACGAACGCGATCGCGGCGTACCCGTCGAGCATGTCCGGCACGTACGGATGGTCCGCGAGGCTCACGTGGTCCAACCCGTCGCGATCCGCCTGCTCGGCGAGCCGCAGGATCCCGGGCACCTCCTGCACTCCGTCCGGCGATCCGTAGCCGAAACGCACGGTCATATCGACTCCTTCAGATAGTTCGCTGTTCTAACTAGTAGTACCACGAATCATTAGAACAGCAAACTATTAGGCAGCCGGACTATCATGGTGGGATGGTGACGACGACCGCTCGGGACGCGGACCTCGCGAGCGCGATGGTCCAGACGATGCATCGGCTGCAGGACCTGCATGCCGAGACGAGCCGGCCGCTCGGCCTGACCCCACAGCAGGCCCATCTGCTCTGCGTGCTGATCACCGGCCCGCTCGGCATGACCGACCTCAGCCGGATCCTGAGCATCGAGCGCTCCAGCCTGACGAGCATGGTCGACCGCCTCGAACGCCGCGACCTCGTGGCCCGCGTCGCCAACCCCACCGACCGCCGCGCGTGCCACATCGAGCTGACGACCGCCGGCAAAGAGCTGGCCCATCAGTGCCACGACGCAGTCGTCGACCGCATCCAGGACCTCACCTCCCACCTCCCCGCCGGCACCCGCGCCACCCTCACCGCCGCCCTCCAGTCGATCCTCACCCGATGACGTACCAGTACGCCGAGCTGGCCGGCGCCCGCATCGCCTACCGGGCAAGCGGTTCCGGCCCGGCACTCGTACTGATGAAGAACAACCGCCGCCCACCGGACTACCCGATCGCCGACACGCTCTCCAAGCAATTCCGGGTCCTGCAGATCGCCGCCCGGTCGACGGATCGCGCGACGGCGCTGGTCATGGGCGGTGTCTCGCCGATCGGGTTCCCGACCGACGGGGAGATGCGGCGGCTCGAGCGGGAGCCGCGGTTACCGCGCCCTGCGTTGGAGTTCTGGCGGGGTTGTCGCTCGTACGACTGGCACCACGAGCTCAGGCTCTACCCGGGCGTGAAGGTGGCCTACCTCGGTACGGCGGACCCTGCGATCCGGCGGCTTCGGAAGCTCAGGCCGGTGTTGCAAGGCATTGGTTTCACGTATCTGGAATTCGAGGGGCTGACGCATTCGACCTGCGGGCTGGGCGACGCGTCGGCTGATGGTCGCCGCGTCGCCCAGGCCGCCGTGGATTGCCTGGTCAGCCGCGGTGATCAACGCCGTGAGGAGTGCGACTCGAACAGCTCTTCGTCATCGATCACACAGCAACGCTGAGCGCCCCAGCTGAATCCGGGACCAATTCATTACCGCCTGCCGCCGAACTCCCCAGGATGTACTTCGGCGTGCTCGGCCTCGACCAGCTCGGCCGCGGCCGCCGCGTCGGGCGCCTCCACGAGGGCCGCGCGACCAACGTGCGTGTCGCCGTCGCGCAGATCGCCGTACACGATCAGGTGATCGGAGCTGAGCGGTCGCGACTCGTCCTTGGTGAGGACGAGATAGCGGTTGTAGCCCTCGACCGCGGTGGCGAACTCCCACATCGTCCGGCCGGTGCGGTTGTGGAAGCGGTACAGCTCGACCGTCTCGAAGGCGCCGCCGACGTAGTACGGCTCGTCGTAGGCGAAGACCTTGAGCGCCTCGTCGTCCGGGAGGTCGACGATGTGCAGGCTGCCGGTCGACTCCTCACGGTCCTCGGTGAGGGTCGGGCCGCGGGCGATCAGCTCCGCGGCGTACCGATCCATGAAGGCCCAGTGTTCCTCGGTCAGCCGGCCCTTCAGGTCACCCGTGCCGGCGCGATCGCGGCCGTAGACGAAGTACTGCGTCACTTGCCGGCCAGGTGGAAGCGCAGCATCGTGTCGTAGTCGACGATCTCCACGCCCGGCGCAGGCACCACGGTCTCCTGGCTCGGCACGATCAGCAACTGCCGCGGGTCGGCCACGTCGACGTCGTACTTCGACTTCACCTGGGAGCGGTTGTCCGCGGTCGCGAAGTACTCCGCGTAGCGCTCGAGCTCGGCCGCGCTCTCGAGGACCGGGACCCGGAAGGAGCGGCGGCGCTTCTTGCCGTTGACGACGTCGACGACCGGGAGCTCGAGGCGGCCGACGATGTGACGGCCATCGGCCCGCTCGAGGATGAAGTCGGGCTGCAGGTCGTCGAGCGACGGCTGCCGCAGCAAACGGGCCGCGTCGAACGCCGACAGCAGGATGCCCTCGTGCTTGTCGAGGAACTCGTCGACGGTCGAGTCCTGCAGCCCGTGCGCGAGGTACGTGCTCTCGAACGCGTCCGCCTTCAGCTCGGCCGGGTCGATGGGCAGGCTGATGGTGCCGATCGGGTCGATGTGCGGCTGGGAGTTGGAGTAGTTCCGCAGGAAGTCCAGGTACTTGTCGACCGGCTCCGAGCGGTGGATCGCCAGCGCGAAGAACACCCAGTGCGCGCGCAGCGAGTCGCCGCCGCCGTGCACGAGCAGCGTCCGGTCGAAGGTCGAGTAGTTGCCGGGCGCGAACCGCATCAGCTCGTCCGCCGGGCCGACCACCTCGTTGCCCAGCATGTTCACGGCTGT
Organism: Kribbella sp. NPDC051586; assembly: GCF_044453965.1. NCBI lineage: Bacteria > Bacillati > Actinomycetota > Actinomycetes > Propionibacteriales > Kribbellaceae > Kribbella > Kribbella sp. NPDC051586. The sequence goes on from NZ_JBITDF010000001.1 coordinate 361,229, forward strand.
CGGGAACCGCTTGTCCAGCGAGTGCCGTCCCGGCTCGGTCGCGATCGTCGCGTCCTTGAACCAGTTCTGCCCTTCGAGGTTCGCCACCACGGTGCCGTCGCCGAGTCCGAAGTACTCCTCCACGGTGGCCAGCTTCTGCCGCCGTACTTCGAGGGTGCGGTACTCGCGGCTCAGGCCGACGAGCTCGAGGATGTTCCAGTCCGGCGTCTCGGTCAGCACCATCATCCGCGGGAACAGCATCGGCCCGGGCAGCTCGCCCCGGTGGCTCACCGGCAGGTGACCGGCGGCCTCCTTCAGGTGCTCCCCCCAGAACTGTGCGTTCACCTTCACGAACTCAGTGGGTTTCATTGCTCTCCTCGCTCGGACACTCCGTCGGAACCTTCAACTCCCGCCCAAGCAGACCCTATTCCCCACTATCTGAGCGCGATCATCCCGTCCTCGCCACTGACCAAGACCAGGTTCCCGGCCGCCTGGACGCCGTACCCGCAGGAGATCGACCGATCGAGGTCGTGGTAGGCGACGTTGCCGTCGGTGACGGTCGCCAGTCGGCAGATCCCGCCGTACGACGGCCCGATCCCGACCACGACGCCGTCCGCGGTGACGGCGTACCGCCCGTCGAACTGGACCTTGGCCGACGCGGTCGACATCGTCTGCCCGGTGCGGGCGTCGACGACGCGTACGACGGTGTCGGTCACCTTCTGCGCCTCGCTCGGGCAGCTCATCAGTACGACGCGGTCGCCGGACGACTCGGTCTTGAGCGGGCAGTCCCACTCCGTCGGGATGTCCGAGCGCCATTTCACGTCACCGGTCCGTGGATCGACGCCGACGAGCGGGCCTTGTCTCCCTTGGAGACCGACGACCAGGCCGCCGGCGGTGGCCAGGTCGTTGATCGAGTCGTCGCGGGTCCACAGCTTCTTGCCGTTCTTCAGGTTGAGACCGACGAGTTGGTCCGGCTCGCTGCCGCAGCTGTGGTCGAGCTGGACGACGACCGTGTCGTCGGTGGCGGTCGCGCCGATGCTGGTGCAGCGGCCGGGCTCGTAGGTCCAGCGGTTCGAGCCGTCGAGCTTCGTGCCGTACAGCTTGTCGGAGCCCTTGCTGACCGACTTGCCGGTGATGAGCGGATCGGTGTCGTCGATGTCGTAGTCGCGGGTGCTCTGCGGCCAGGCCGCTGTGCGTTTGCCCGTGTCCGCGTCGAGGACGATGTACCCGAGGTCGTCGTACGACGCGAGCACCTGCTGACCGCCGTTCAGCGAGTAGAGATGCGGTACGTCGTCGGTGTCGGCGCGGGTGTAGCGCCAGCGCGACGAGCCGGTGGCGGGGTCGAGCATCTCGACGAAGCCCCGGGCGCGGGCGATCGCGATGCCATGAGAGGTCGCGACCAGGCTCTGCAAGTTGCCCGGGGCGGTCCAGAGCGATCCGCCGGCGAGAGTCGACCGTGCGTCGTTGGCCGGCTGCTGGCTTGTTTCCAGATACTCGTTGGCGCTGAGGAGGTAGGCGCGCTGTATCGGGTCGATGACCAGGAGGACCGCCAGGACCACGACTATTGCTGCGCCTACGCCTGCGATCAGCTGGCCGCGGTTCCTGGTCTCGCTGCGGGTGAACCTGATGGCTGCGAAAGCCGCCGCACCGGCCACGACGAGCATGATCGACAGGATCATCAGCATCGGGACGCGCTGGCCCACACCGGAGGCGCCGTTGGTGTCCGGCGTGGTGAGCCAGACGATCAGCACCCCTGCGGCGCCGACCACTGCTGGTGCGGCCGCCACGATCCGGGCGTTGCGGCGTACGGCGCTGTAGACGACTGCGACGGTGGCGAGCGCGGCGAGCATCAGCACGACGGCCGGCCAGACCGAGTCGCCGCTGTACGCCGGGATGCGCCAGGGGTTGCGTACCGCCGCCACGCCCGCGATGAACGCGACGAGCGCCGAGAGCACCGCCGCCGTGTGCAGCGCCGCCCGCTGCCAGCCGCGCCACGGGTGAGGCGTCAGTCCGTCGAGCGTCGCCAACTCCTCGGTGAGATTGGCGCGGGCCTCGGTCTCGTAGCGGTCGTGGGCGAGCTGCGTCCGATAGATCCGCTCGCTCGCCAGCAGCGCCTCGACCTGCTGACGCCGGCCCTGTACGTCGTAGTGCGAGGCTCGGCGTACCTCGGAGGCGTGCGTCGAGTACCGCGGATCGGCGTACACGGAGTTGATCGCATCGAGCAAGACGTTGCCGTTGGCATCCGACTCGGTGGCGCGCGCGTCGGTCAGCCTGACCAGCCGGGCGACCTCGGCGGTCCGCACCGAGCTCACGCCGTACTTCGGCAACAGCTCCTCCGCCAGCCGCGCCGACGCCTCGGTGTCCTTCTCGGCGCGATGAAACCACACTGCCAACCGCACCGCCGTCGGATCGGTAGCCAACTGCTCCAACGCGTCGAACGCCTTCAGCACTCCCCTGAGATACCGCTCCCGGTACGCAACCCGCTTCCCGCCGTACCGCCCCAAAACCTCGTCCCGCAACGCCTCCGGCAACGACTCTTCCCAGTACTCCTGCACACCCGTGATCCTGACAGACACCGGTCTCACCTCGAACGACCGCAGGACGTTGGTTCGACCATTTGTCAGCGTGCGCGGATGGAAGATCTGGGGTCCGCTGTCCCTTGGCCGCCCGAGGCAAGGCCGACCTCGGCTACCTCTTCCTCCCCCAAGCATGGGGTTTCGGCTACGCCACCGAGGCCTGCACCGCGGCCCTCGCCTGGTTCGGCGCCACCCTCCCCGGCGAGCCCGTCATTCTCACCACCCAAACCGCCAACACCAGCTCAATGCGCCTGGCCACGAACCTGGGCTTCACCGAACTGGAACGCTTCGAGGCCTGGAACGCCGAACAATGGCTCGCCCTGCGCCCCCCGACCACTCAGCCCACCCCAAAGAACAACCCCTGAGCCACGTTTCCGCAGGTCAGGGGCTGGTTTACAGCTGGTGGCGGGTGCAGGGTTCGAACCTGCGTAGGCATACGCCGACAGATTTACAGTCTGCTCCCTTTGGCCGCTCGGGCAACCCGCCAGGGTGGTGCTGGTTCGTGAACCGGCGTGGGAGACGATACAACAGGTAGTGGCCCTGACAGCAAATCGGAAAGGATGTGCCCATGGCTTCGGAGTCCTCCTTCGACATCGTGAACAAGGTGGACCGTCAGGAGGTGGACAACGCCGTGAACCAGGCGGCGAAGGAGATCAGCCAGCGGTTCGACTTCAAGAACGTGGACGCTCAGATCAAGTGGTCCGGCGAGTCGATCGACATGCAGGCGAACACCGAGGAGCGGGTCAGCGCCGTCCTGGACGTGTTCAAGGACAAGCTGGTCAAGCGGCAGATCTCGCTCAAGGGGCTCGACACGGACGAGCCGAAGCTGTCCGGGAAGATCTACAAGATCACCGCCACGATCGACGCCGGCATCACCCAGGAGAACGCGAAGAAGCTGTCCAAGCTGATCCGCGACGAGGGCCCGAAGGGCGTCAAGGCGCAGATCCAGGGCGAGGAGCTGCGTGTCTCCAGCAAGAGCCGCGACGACCTGCAGGCCGTGCAGGCCCTGATCAAGGGTCAGGACCTCGACTTCGCCGTCCAGTTCGTCAACTACCGCTGACCCTGCCACGGCCGGCGCGCCCCTAATCGGTTCGCACGCGAGCCGGTTGGCGGGCATGCTGGCGGGCGTGGGTGAGACGTTGCTGCGGAAATGGCTGCTGGCCGACTTCGGGCTCGAGGTGGTGGAGCTCACACCGGTGGCGTACGGCGCCGACATCGCGGCGCAGGTGTGGAAGGCCGGTACGGCGACCAACACGTACGCCGTGAAGTGGAGCGCCGCCGGCACGAACACGGGCCATCAGGTGGCGGCGTTCCTGGCCGACAGCGGGCTGCCCGGCGTACCGGAGCTGATCCGGACCGCTGAGGGTGGCCTGTGGAGCGTCCATGCGAAGAAGAGGCTGACGATCACGCCGTGGATCGACGGCGTGCGGGCCGCGCAGTCGGGGCTGACGGACGAGCAGTGGTCGGAGTACGGCGTACTCATCCGGCGGGTGCACGACTCGGAGCCGCCGCACCGGCTGAGGGATGCCCTGCCGAAGCACAGCCATATCGACGCGCGGACGCCGGCGATCGCCCAGGAGGTACGCAAGCGGCTCCAGACGCCCGATGGGGAGGTCGAGGAGGAGCTGGCGGCGGTGTGGGAGCAGCACGAGCACGTCGTGACGGACCTCGAGACCAACCGCCCGCCGGCGCCGATCGGCCCGCGGGTGATCTGCCACGGCGACCCGCACCTCGGCAACGTCCTGGTCGACGAGCATCTCCACCTGATCGACTGGGACGACGTCATCTACGCCCCTCGCGAGCAGGACCTGATGTTCATGCTCGGCGGCATGGGCGACGTCGGGCCGACCACGTCCAGCCAGCTCGAGGCATTCCTCGAGGGCTACGGCCCTCACACCCTGGATCAGGACGCCATCCACTACTACCGCCACGTCAGAGCCTTCGAAGACGTCGTCGGCTGGTCCCACCAGGCCATCACCGGCCCAGAGGAGTCCTACGCCCTGGCCGTGGTCAAGGGAATCCTCGACCACGGCCTGGCAGCTTTGGCGGTCAGTGGCGAGCACTGATCCATCCGGCGACCTGACTTCCCAGGGCGTCGCCGTCCGTCATCGAGTGACGGAAGTGCAGCCCTGAGACGATCCGGGCTTCCCGTACGTCGCTACGCACGGCGGACAGGTCCGGGTACACCCGCGTCGTGCCGGTGACCAGACTGGACATCACCAACCGCACATGCGAGGTGTGGAAGAACGCCCGCAGCGCACCAGCTGCACCAGCGGTGAAGCAGGCGTGGCCGGAGGGGTACTCCGGGTGGTTCACGTTCAGCAGCGACTGCCAGCTCGGATCGGCCTGCGTACGCGGGTTGCCGTCGGTATCGGCTCGCTGGACAGCATGCACCGGCCGCCACGACAGATAGTGGAACTTGGCGTCCCAGCACGCGATCACCGAGTCACCGGCCGACACGTGCACCAGTGCGAGCATCTGCGCCGCCGCGGACAGGGAGAGATGCCGGTCCCCCGCCAGCTGCAACAACGCGCGACTCCATTGCTGCGCAGTCTGTTCGGACCAGAACTGAGCCGTCTCGGTCTGCTCGGCAGTCCGCGTCGTACTGTCCTTCCGGCCGAGAGAAGCGACCTCAGCCACGTCGCGCGCGTACCGCTTGCTCGTCAGCGCATCCGGCCCGTCCGGACGGAACTGCGACCGGTACCGCAACGCGAGCGGTCGGACCTGCGTCAGAACGATGTCCACCGGCGGAGTCGGCGCCGTCGGCTCCCACACCCCCGGCCCCGGCGTCCTCTGCACGTACGGCACGGTGTTGTCGAACCCGTCTCCCGCCCGCCACGCCAGTACCGCGGCCGCCACGGACCGCCCCAAGGCCACGCCGCGGTCCTTCGCGAGCCCAGCCGGCACACCAGCCAGATAGCCGGAGTACGTCGCGTCAAGCCCAGTTGCGTTAGGTACCCGAGCCCGCAGTACGTCGTACGCCGCCGTAGCAACCGCCGCCGGAGCCGACGCCCGATGATCCGGCCGTACTGCGAACTTGAACGGCCGGCCGTACCCGAGCCCGGCCACCGTGTCCGCGATCGCAATGTGCACGATCCCGAGCAGCACCTCCGAACTGGCCGGCGGGCGACCGGTCACGATCGCCTGCGTCGCGTACCGACTCCAATCGAGCACCGGCGCAGCATCACTCACACCGGCCGAGCTCGGCACCGGCGACAACCCGACACCGGTCAGAACCAACGCTCCGGTGACCAGCCATGCGGTTCTCATCAGACTCTCCCCCTCCGGCCGGCAGCCGCGTCACGACGCCGCGCGCAGGTGGGGCCGATGCAGGACGAAGGCGGTCAGGATCGACGCGATCACGGCCGCGCAGAGCATCAGTCCGATCACCTGCAGTGTGGACGGTCCGACCGAATGAACGATCGATGGCGCGACATTCGACGGCGGGGCACTCGCGGGCACAGCCGCAGGGACCGAATGCCCCGAAGGATCACGCGGCTGCATCGCGAACGCCGTACCGGACAAGGCCACCCCGGACAGGACCAGCGTGCCGAGCAGTGCGGCAAGACGAGTCAGTAGTTTCATGGTCGTTCCTTCCCGAGAACGGGCGGCGCGATGCCGCCCTCATCCACCGTTGCCGCCACCGGACCCGGCGGGCCATACGCAGTTCGGCGTATTGCCCCGTGGCGGATCGGGCCTAGGCTGAATTCCAGGGGGAGGGCAGCCATGGAACAGTTGACGGTCACCGAACGCGATCTGCACCGGATGCTCGACGTCGTCGATCACCAGCGGTGGGGCGGCGCCGGGCAGGAGTTCCCGCGCGACGTACTCCGCGCGCTCCGGGAGCTGATCCCGGCCGACGACATCACGTTCCAGGTGAGCCGGCCGCACGATCGCGTCTTCATCGGCCTGGAGGAGCTGACGACCCTGCCTCCGGAGGACGAAGACGACGGCTGGGACGACCTGTTCTGGAAGTTGTACTGGCGGCACAAGACCTGTAGCCGGCCCCAGGTGACCGGTGACCACGAGAGCGTCTGGATGCTGTCCGACTACCTGTCCCTGCGTCAACTGGTGAACAGCGAGGAGGGCCTGTGGGATCGGATACACGGAATACGCAGCGAGATCGCGGTGCCGTTCCCGGAGCACGACGGTGAGGACCGCCGGATGCTGCTGTTCCGGTCCGACGGACCTGGTTTCTCGGAGCGTGAGCGGTTGATGCTTCAGCTGCTCCGGCCGCACCTGATCGACATCCGCCGCGACCTGGAGCGCCGCCGCGCAGGCATCCCCGATCTGACCAGCCGCCAGTGGGAGCTGCTCCGCCTGGTCGCGGCCGGGCACAGCAACACCCAGATCGCCCGCCGGCTGTTCGTTGCCGAGGGCACCGTTCGCAAGCACCTGGAGAACATCTACGAGCGCCTCGGCGTGAACAGCCGCACCGCGGCCGTCGCTACGGCGTTCCCCGTCGCCGATACCGCCTAGGCGTGGCGGAGCCAGATGTTGGGTTCGACGTACGTGCCGAGGTCGGCCTCGCGGTCGACGGTCAAGGTGGTCAGGCCGGCGGGGATGGTGTAGGTCCCGGTGGACGGGAACAGCATCTCGGTCCACTTCTCCCACTCGGCAACGGTGCCGGTCATGGTCTGGGAGGCGACGGCCGGGGCCAGGAGCTTGGCGCCGAGGCGGACGTGGGTGCGGAGCCACGGGTCGAGCGGTAGGCCGTCGTCGCGCGTCCAGTTCATGAAGATTTCGATCGGGGTCAGCGGGTACCGCGACTTCAGGGTGGGGCGGACGGGCGCGATGACCTGCGGAAGGCCACCGGCGATCGCACGGTCGCGGACCGCCGTGATTACGCGGCCGGCGTGGCCCTGGCCCTGTTCGTCGGAGCGTACGGCCGCCGCCATCAGCACGAAGGTGTTCGGTACGACGCCTTCCTCGTACGACGTCACCGACCGCGCCAGCGAGTCCGTGAACCCACCGGGCAGATCCCCCACCGTCCCGTCCCACGCGATCGGCACTCCCCAGCACCCCGCGATCAGCCGCTCGTCGGACGACACGAGATAGAACTCCCACTGCGGGAAGTACTCCACGCGCCGATCCCGGTACGGCTTGACGCCTTCGTCGTGGAAGATGAACTCCGGCCACTCCTCGACGAAGCGCTGCTCGGCCTCTTCGTCGTACTGCGGACCGTCGGCGACCGGGATCAGCTCATACATGTCTCGAACGCTAGCCCGCCGACGCGGCCCCGGCCACCGCATTACGCACCGCGCGCGGCGACGCGCCGAGCTCGCGGTGACAGGTCTTGTTGAAGGCCTGCAGGTCCGCGATCCCCACCGATGCGGCCACCGCGGGGATGGACAAGGTGGAGGACACCAGGAGATGGCGGGCGCGGTTCATCCGGCGGGTGCGGATGTAGGCGATCACCGTCAGACCGGTCTCGTGCTGGAAGAGACGGGTCAGGTGGTTGTGCGAGATGCCGGCCAACCGGGCCAGCGCGGGCACGGTCAACGGCTGCGCGAGGTTCGCCTCGATGTACGCGATGGCCGTGGCGACCGCCGGGTGGCCGGTCTCGGTCGTGGCGGGCGTCAGGTCGGCGATGCGCCACAGCGCCGTCCAGACCTCGGCGGTGGTGCGGCCGGAGCCGGACGGGGACGACTCGATGGCCGACCGGAGCAGCGTGGAGAGCAGAGGCGCAGTCGCCGCCGCGTCCTGGACGACGGGGACGCGCGACGGCTGGCCTGACATACGCGGCCGGAAGTGGGCGTAGAGATGCTCCGAACGCCCCAGGTAGTCGAACTGCACCGAAGCCCCGGCAGGTGTGAGGGAGACGTAGCCAGGAGCCACGGTGTAAGTGGTCCCGTCCACCGTGAGCTCGGCCGTGTAGTTGTACACGTGCAGCTGCCACAGGTCCGGCAGGCGGAAGACGTCCCGGCGCTTACGCACCCCGTGGATCCCCGCGCCGACGTTCACCACCTCGGGCGGAGCAGCCAGGTGCAACTCGATCATGGTGAGAAATTACCACTAGTGGTGATCACAGCCCACGCGAGACAACGCTGTCCAAACTTACGCTGGAGGAGTAGTAACCACTACCCACCATGGGAGTCTTGATGCCCCATCCGCATCGCAAGCACCTGCTCACCTCGGTACAGATGGCGCACTTCGTGGCCACCGGCGCGTTCCGGATGGACGCCGTCGTACCGGACGAGATGAACCAGCAGGCGATCGAGGTCCTCAACAACGGCGTTCCGGGGGTTCCGTACGGCACCCCGCTGTCGGAGGCGTTCGCGGACAGCGAGTTCGTCCAGCGGCTGGTGGAGCTGCCGGAGGTCGCCGGCGCCATCCACAGCCTGGTCGGCCCCGAGCCGACCGTCGACCACCACGCCGTGCACATCCGCAAGGCCCACGAGGGCGAGGCGCAGAACCTGCACGGTGACGCGATCATCGACGTCCGCACCGACGCGTTCGACGTACAACTCATGTACTACCCGCAGGACGTGACGCTCGAGATGGGCGGCACGCTCAGCGTTCCCGGCAGCCACCTGCGCCGGACCAACGAGTCCGACACCGGCCGCTACCAGAACCTGCTCGGCCAGACCCGCCTGGTCTGCCCGGCCGGCACCGTCCAGTTCCTGCACCACGGCATCTGGCACGGCGGCCGCAAGAACGACAGCGACCTGGACCGCTACATGTTCAAGATCCGCTTCAACCCGACCGTCCGCCAGGTCCGGCTGTGGAACACCGACGACCTGTACGACGACGCGGTCGCGGCCGAGCTCGATCAGAGCTTCCCGTGGTACGAGAACGCGACCGGCCGGCTGGAGAAGTACAACCGCATCGTGATGTGGCGGGCGATCAGCGGCGACGACACCTACGACCCGAACTACTGGGTCACCCGCGTCTCGAACCGCCCGCAGCGCGTCGTCACCGACCGCGCCAACAACCCGCACGCCAAGGTCAAGAAGGAGATGGCATGACCGCCACGGCAGAGACCCCGGTGCAGACCGGACTGCGCCAGCAGGTGCTGGTGCTCTACCTGGCCTCCTCCGCGCTGGACGCGCGCGTGGTCGGCTGGTCGACGTACGACGGCACGGGCGAGACCCACCCCACTACGGGTGACTCCGACGAGCCGCCGTACAAGACCGGTCTGGACGCACTCAAGGACGGCTGGCGCCTGTTCCAGGCGTCGCAGCTGAACCCGCCGTACCCGGGCCACGAGTACGACGTGTCGTTCCTCAAGCACGAGTTCTTCTTCGAGAAGCTCGTCTAGACGGGCAGGATGCACACCGGCTTCGGCCAGCTGACCGGCTCACCCTGAGCGGTCAGCCGGCCGTCGTCGATGCTGAACGTCGCGATCTGGTCGGAGCGCTCGTTGGCGGCGTACAGGGTCTGTCCGTCGTTGCTGAAGGCAAGGTGTCGTGGCCAGTCGCCGCCGGAGCCGATGGTCTGCACCAGCTCGACGGACAGACCGTCGGCCGCCGTCGCGAAGACCGCGACGGTGTTGTCGCCGCGGTTCGAGCCGTAGAGGAACCGGCCGTCGGCGGAGATCAGCAGCTCGGCCGGGAAGTTCTCCCCCGGCGAGTCGGCCGGCCGGGTCGAGACGGTCTGCACGACCTGCAGCTTCCCTTCGGCGTAGCTGCAGACGGTCAGCGTCGAGTCGAGCTCGTTGATCACGTACGCCGCGCCCGCGACCGGGTGGAACACCATGTGCCGCGGTCCCGCGCCCGGGTGGATCTGCAGCCGGTCGACCTCCTCCAGCTTCCCGTCCGCGGTCAGCGTGGACGAGTAGACGCTGTCGGACCCCAGGTCGATGTCGAACACGTACGCACCGGCCGGGTCGAACGCGATCTGGTGCGCGTGCGGCCCCTCCTGACGCTCCGCGTTCGGCCCGGTCCCGGAGCGCTGGAGGAAGAACGCCGTCTCGCCGAGCGAACCGTCCTCGTTGATCGGGTGCACGGCGACCGAGCCGGACGTGTAGTTGGCCGACAGCACGAACCGGCCCGACGGGTCGATGTCCAGGTGGCAGGGGTGCACACCGCCGGTCGGCTGCTGGTTGAGCAGCTCGAGCCCGCCGTCCGGCTGGATCGCGAACGCCGCGATCCGGCCGTTGTCCTCCTCGTCGGTGGAGTAGAGGAACCGCCCGTCCGCGGACCTGACCAGGAACGACGGGTCGGCGATCGTCGCCACCGTCGCCAAGCCAGCAATCCCATTCAGCGAGTCCAGCGGGCCGAACGCGATCCCGTCCCCACCGCCGGCCTGACTGGTGTAGCTCCCGACATAGATCCGCTCAGAAGTCATGAGCCCTACCCTGCCAGCTCATCGGGCGACAGGCACGCCCGTGTCCAAACCGTAGAGGGCGCTGCCCCACCCGAGGTCCGGGACGAGCAGCTGCCATCCCAACCGTCGGTACAGCCGCGGTGCCGGACGGTCATCGGCGTACGTCGTCAGCAGGGCCTTGCGATGAGGTAGCCCGGACATCAACGCCGTCATCAGCGCGGCGCCGAGACCGTTGCGCTGGGCATCGGGGCGGACGGCGAGCTCGACGACCTCGAAGTGCCCGCCGATCCATTCGCCGGCCAGCTCCGGGGTCACGGCACCGGCGATCCGATCCGACCACCACTGCCCGCGCTGCCCGGTGAACCCGTACGCGAAGCCGACGACGCTCCCGCCCGAGCGTGCGGCGACCAACCTGAAGTCGTCGCGGTCCGCGTGCGTCGGCAGCTGGTCGGTCGCGAAATGGCCGGGGTCGGGCTCCTCGTCGTACCCAGGCGCTCCGAAGGCCGCGGCGAACACCTCGCCGAGCTCAGGAGCGAGGGCGAGCGCTGCGTTTCGGTCGAGGACGTCGATCACCTCGCCTAGCCTAAGGCGCATGGATACCACGGCGTTCCTGCAGCGGATCGGACTGACCGGGTACGACGGTCCGCCCCGGCTGGAGGCGCTGGCCCAGCTGCACGAGGCGTTCGTCGACCAGGTGCCGTACGAGTCCATCCAGTACCAGCTGACGACGGGCGGACCGCTGGAGCCGGAGGACGTGGCGAAGCGGATGATCGCGCGGGAGGCCGGCGGCTACTGCTTCCAGATGAACGGGTCGTTCGCACTGCTACTGACGGAGCTCGGGTACGGCGTGCAGATGCATCGGGGCGGCGTACAGACGGCCAACCGCCCCGGCGGCGTCGACGCCAGCCACATGGTCCTCACGGTGACCGGGCTGATCGAGGACCCGGATCGCGTGTGGCTGGTCGACGTGGGACTCGGCGACGGCCTGCGTCAGCCGATGCCGCTCGAGGCCGGCGAGGTCTACCAGCACCCGTTCAGGCTGCGGCTCCGCGCGTCGGAGCTGACCGATGGCTGGCGCCTCGACCACGATCCCCGCGCGAACCTGATCGGCATGGACTTCGAGTCGGCCCCCGTCGGCCTGGACGCGTTCGCGGCCCAGCACGCCCGGCTGTCCACCGAGCCGGATTCCCCGTTCGTCCGCCTGGCCTCGGCCTTCCGCCGTACGCCGACGTCGGTCGTCGTACTCCGCTCCGTCGGCCTGTCCGAGACCTCCGCCGACCGAGTCGACAACACCCTGCTCGAAACTCCCACCGACTACTTCGACGTCCTCGCCGACGTCTTCCACCTCCCCCTCCCCCACTACACCGCGACCGACCGCGACCACCTCTGGCGCCGCGCCTGGTCGCAGTACGAGGACTTCCTCGCGAGGACTACTCGGTCCTGATCTGCAGTTCGACAGGAGGTGTCGGGGCATTGCGCCCGATTCCCTGTGTGCGCAGGCGAGAGCTTGGCGGCAGTGGACGCATACGTCCTGTCGAGCTGCCGGTCAGGTGGCCAGTGCGAAGAGGACGCTGGGGAGGACCGAGAGTACGGCGGCTACCGCGGCGAAGAGGGAGAGCATGGCGACGGCCGGGGTTTCGATGTCGACCGAGAACGGGTCGTCGGCGGGGAGGCGGAAGAGTTCGGCGACCCAGCGGAGGTAGACGGCGAGGCCGATCATCACGTTGACGGCCATGATGATCGCCAGCCAGCCCAGGTGGGCGTCGATGACGGCCTGGAAGGCGGCGAACTTGGTGAACAGGCCCGCGAGACCCGGCGGCAGGCCGGCCAGGACGACGAGGAAGAAGATGAGGGCCGCGGCGAGACCGGGCTCGGAGCGGACCATGCCGCGGTAGTCGGTGAGCAGCCCGCCGGCCCGATGACGCTGGACAACGGCAACCGCTCCGAAGGCGCCGAGCGTGACCACGACGTACGCGGCCAGGTACCCGACGACGGCCTGCGCGTCGCCGACCGCCAGCGGCGCGAGCAGGAAGCCGACCTGCCCGATCGACGACCAGGCGAGCAGCCGGACTGCCTCGACCTGACGCAGCGCGGCCAGGTTGCCGACCGTCATCGTCACGGCTGCGAGGATCGCGATCACGGTCCGCAGTTGCGAGCCGTCCGGCGCGATCCCGGCCGTCACGAGGACGAGCAGTCCGGCGACTCCGGCCGACTTCGAGACGACCGCGAGGAACGTGGTCACCTCGACCGGGGCCCCGACGTACGTGTCCGGCAGCCAGGCGTGGAACGGCACCGCCGCGATCTTGAACGCGAACCCGACGATCACGAACAGCCCGGCCGCGAACGCCACCCGCCCGAGGTCCGGGTCGAGGCCGGTCAGCCGGTTCGCGATGGTGGTCAGGTACAGCGAGCCGGTGACGCCGTACAGATAGGAGACGCCGAAGAGCATCACCGCGGTGGACAGCACCGACACCAGGAACGCCTTCATCGCGCCCTCGGAGCCGCGCCGGTCGCGCCGCAGCCCGACCATCGCGAAGCTCGGCAGCGACACCACCTCGAGCGCGATGACCAGCGTCGCGAGATCCCGCGCACCCGCCAGCACAGTCGCACCGGTCAGTGCGCTCAGCAACAGGAAGTGGTACTCCCCGATCGGCACATCCGAGGCCAGCAACCGGTACGTCGACAGGCCGACCACGCCGAGCCCACCGACCAGCAGCACCGCCCACAACCCGGCCGTCAACGGCTCGAACACGAAGCTGCACTCCGCCGGCCCTTCGACCGCCGGCCGGCAGAACGCGACCTTGAACCCACCCCGCTGCGCCCAGACGAACACCAGCCCGAACAGAAGCACAGCACTGGTCAGCAGCGTGACGACAGTGTGCCGGAGCTCGGCCGACGCGCTCTTCCAGAAGCTGTCGATCAGCAACACGGCAACCGCGCCGATCGCCAGCACCAGCGGTACGGCGATCGCCTGCCAAGCGGTCCACGTCAGCGTCATAGGAACGTCCATTGGTTGAGCAACGTGAACGGCCACAGGCCGAGGAACACCGTCAGCACGACCAGCGGCGCAAAGGTGACCAGCTCGATCCGGCTGAGGTCGACCGCGAACGCGGCGGCCGGATGCTCGGCCGGATCGCCCTGGCAGAGCTCGCGGATCAGCCGGAGGAAGTACGCGGCGGTCAGTACGGCGCCGAGCCCGGCGATCACCATCAGCACGATGAATGTGGCCCGCGGCAACCAATCGGCCGGGTGGTACGCACCGAGCAGGACCAGCATCTCGCCCCAGAAGCCGGCCAGCCCGGGCAGGCCGAGCGAGGCGAGACAGGCGTACGTCAGGAGTCCGCTGATCCGCGGCAGCCGCGCGTACAGCGCCCGGCCGATCGCGCGCAGGTCGCTGGTGTCGTGCCGGTCCTTGATCGCGCCGGCCAGGAAGAACAGCAGGCCGGTGATGATGCCGTGGGCAAGGTTCGCGTACAGCGCGCCGTTCAGTCCTTCCGGGGACATCGTCGCGATGCCGAGCCCGATGAAGCCCATGTGCCCGACACTCGAGTACGCGATCAGCCGCTTCACGTCGGTCTGCGCCAGGCAGGCCAGCGAGCCGGCGATGATCGCGACGACCGAGAAGCCGGCCAGGTACGGCGCGATGGTGGCCGTCGCGTCCGGCAGGACCGGCAGCAGGATGCGGATCATCCCGTAGCTGCCGAGCTTCAGCAGTACGCCGGCCAGCAGCACCGAGCCCACCGTCGGCGCCTTGGCATGGGCGTCCGGCAACCAGATGTGCAGCGGCCAGAGCGGCATCTTCACCGCGAGCCCGACGGCGATCAGTACCGCGGCCGCCAGCGGTACGCCGTGTCCGCCCTTGATCGGATGCTGCCCGAGGAACACCAGGTCGAACGTCCCCGCGTGCCGATGGATGAGCAGGAAGCCCAGCAGCATCAGCGCCGAGCCGAACACCGTCATCAGGATGAAGGTGGTCGCCGCGCGGCGACGCCCGGCGCGGTCGTGATCGTCGCCCCAGATGTCGATCACGAGCCACATCGGGATCAGGACGATCTCGAAGAACACGAAGAACAGCACCAGATCGGAGGCGGCGAACGTGCCGATCACACCGGTCTCGATCACCAGCAGCAGCGCGATCAGCGAGCGGGTCCGGCCGATGCGCGGGGTGATCTTCAGCGAGTAGACGCAGCACAGGAAGACCAGCAGCGTCGTCAATGCGATCAGCGGGATCGAGATGGTGTCGACCGCGAGGTGGAAGCGCACGTCCAGCGAGGGGATCCACGGCACGTTGATGTCGACGTACGGCGTGAGCTTGCCGGGCACGGTCCGCGGTGGCGCCCCATAAACATCCACCAGCTCGGTGGTGCACGGACAGTGCGGCCGGCGCATGTCCCACCAGAGGACGAACGACGCGACCAGCAGGACCCCCGACACGATCGTCCCGACCAGCGCCGCGACACGATCGGCCGTCACCACGGGCAGCGCCCACAGCACGACGGCGGTCAGCACCGGGACCGCGATGAGCGCGATCAGCAGCCAATCGCTCACGAGCCGATCACCCCCGCGAGGATCGCGAGCGCGACCGCACCGACCACGGCCGCGGTCAGATAGGTCTGTACGTTGCCCGTCTGCAGCTTCCGGAAGCCCTCCGAGGCGAGCACGCCGGCCCGCCCGGTCGCCCGTACGTAGGCACCGATCACATCCCGATCCCCACCGACCGCAAGCTTCGCGAACCATTGCACCGGCACCACGAACAGGCGCTGGTACGCCGGATCCACGCCGTACTCGCGCTCGAGCACGACCGGTCGTGGATCAGCGCCGCGATGCCACAGCGAGTACGCCGCGAGCGCGCCGAGCACCGCGAGCACAGTCGTGATCAGCGCGATCGGCCAGTTGACGTGCACACCGTCGGTGTAGCCCAACGCGATCGCGGCGGCAGCGAGCAGCACCATCGGCGCGAGCATCAGCCACGAGCCGTCGCGCACCTTGGTCGCGTCCGGCTCGTCGAGATCCGCCATCGGGTCATCGCCCTCGAACGCGCCGACCGCGCCCGCGAGGGCGGGAGTACGGAAGAACACCCACAACCACAGGCGTACGCAGTAGAAGGCTGTCATCGCGGCCGTCAGGCAGACCGAGACGAGCACGATCCAGCCGACCGTCGAACCGTCCCGGGCCTGCTCCCACGCCGCCTCGACGACCGAGTCCTTGGAGAAGAACCCGGCGAAGCCCGGTACGCCGGCCAGCGCGGCGAGGCCGATCGTCATCGTCACGAACGTGACCCGCAGCCGCTTCCGCAAGGCGCCGCGGCGCGTGTACCGACGCAGTACGACGAAGGCCGCGCTGCCCACCTGATGCAACAGAACGCCGGCGCAGAGGAAGAGCAGGCCCTTGAAGGCGGCATGGGTCAGCAGGTGGAAGAGTGCCGCATGGCGACCGTCACGCGTGCCGAGCGAGAGGCCGGCGAACATGATCGCCAACTGGCTCACGGTCGACCAGGCGAGCACCCGCTTCACCTCCACGGCCGCCATCGCACAGGACGCCGCGAACAGCATCGTCACGCAGGCGACCACGGCCAGCACCGTCAGAGTGGTCTGCGCCTCGACGAACACGTTGTACAGCCGGGCGATCAGGAAGACGCCGGCGGCAACCATCGTGGCAGCGTGGATCAACGCGCTGACCGGGCTCGGGCCGGGCATCGCGTCCGGCAGCCAGGTCTGCAGCGGCACCTGCGCGGACTTGCCGACGACGCCGACCAGCAGCAGGATCGTGCCGACCGTCAGCGTGTGCGGCGCGATCGGGCTGGTGCCCAGTTCGGAGATCCGGAACCCGTGGTACCCGACACCGAGCACGAAGATCCCGAACAGGAAGCCGACATCGGCCAGCCTGGTCATCAGGAACGCCTTCATCGCGCCGGCCCGGGCGTCGCGACGCTCCCAGTAGTGACCGATCAAGAGGTACGAACAGACGCCCATCACCTCCCAGCCGATCAGCAGGAGGAACAGGTTGTCCGAGATGACCACGGTCACCATCGCCGCGGTGAACAGCGTGACGAGCGCCGTGTACGACGCGATGCGCTCCCGCACGTACCCGATCGAATAGACCTGGACGCAGGTGGAGACGACACCGACGATCGCGAGCATCAGCACGGTCAGCCCGTCGGTGCGGAACTCGTAGGAGAACCAGAAGTCCTGGCCGATCATGGCTCCGCCGGCATGGCTCTGCTGCGGATCCACGCCGTACAGCAGGGCGGACGCCAGCACGACGAGCAGCGAGAAGCCGACGCCGGCCACCCGCCAGGCGGTGGCGATCACGTCGGCCTCTCCTGTTCCACCAGGTCGCGGGCGGCGTCGGCGTCCACATGACCGTGCCCGCGGAAGAGCAGCAGGACGATCGCCAGGCCGAGACCGATCTCGGCCGCGGCCAGCGTGATCACGAAGACCGCCAGCGTCTGGCCGGTGGCATCGTCGATCCGCCACGCGTCGAAGGCGACGAGGTTCAGGTTGACGGCGTTCAGCATCAGCTCGAACGACATCAGCAGGGTGATCATGTTGCGGCGCGCGAGAACGCCGTACACCCCGATGCAGAAGAGCGCGACGGCCAGCAGCAGCGGGAGGATCAACGGCACGTCAGTCCTCCTTCTTCCGCTGGGACAGGGCGATCGCGCCGATCAGCGCGGCCAGCAGGAGGACCGAGAGAACTTCGAACGGGAGCACCCAGGTCTTGAAGACCTGCGTGCCGACGGCCTGCGCGGACCCGTCCGCCACCGGCTTGATCTTCTCGTTGCCGAAGGCGAGGACCACGCCGGTACCGAGGATCAGTGCGAGTACGACCGCGACGACGGCCGCGAACGGGCTGCGGCCGGTGGTCAGGCTGGGCAGGGGGTTGGTCGGGGCCTTGGTCAGCATGAGCGCGAACAGGACGAGTACGACGATCGCGCCGACGTACACCAGGATCTGCACCAGCGCGACGAACTCGGCGTGCAAGGCGCCGAAGCAGCCCGCGACCGCGCCGAGCGCGACGACGAGCCAGAGCGCGGCGTGCACGATCCGCCGGGAGGTGACGACGATGACGGCGGCGATGAGAGCGACGGCGCCCGCAACGCTGAACAGAGCTGTTGTCACGCCCCATCCTCCACGGGAGGAGCAGGCTCGGCCGGCGGGCCGGGGTCGATGGGTTGCGGCGCGGGAACGGTCCACATCCAGTCGCGGAGGCGGTCCTTCTCGTGGGTCAGGTTGCGCAGGTCGGTCTCGGCGTACTCGAACTCCGGCGACCAGAACAGCGCGTCGAACGGGCAGGCCTCGATGCAGATCCCGCAGTACATGCACAGGCTGAAGTCGATCGCGAACCGGTCCAGCACGTTCCGGCTGCGCTCGCGGGCCTGCTCGCCGACCGACGGCGCGGTCTCGGTGTGCGAGTCGATGTAGATGCACCAGCTCGGGCACTCGCGGGCGCACAGCATGCAGGAGGTGCAGTTCTCCTCCATCAGCGCGATCACACCACGACTGCGCGGCGGCAGCTCCGGCAGAACGTCCGGATACTGCTCGGTGACCGACCGACGGGCCAGCGTCCTCGCGGTGACCTTCAGCCCCTCGACGAGCCCCTTACCAGGCACCCCCACGCTCCACCTCCCGTCTCTTAGCAGGACACTAGCGTCCCACGGCCCGATCCGCCGCGCTAAAGCTCCCGCTCGAGCCGCGCGGCCACCTGCCGGTAGCGGCTCACCGGTACCAGATGAACGCCGTCGAAGGCGCCGGAGTCACGGATCTCGAGGATCTGCTCGCACGCATGGTCCACGCCGGCGTCCCGGTCGGACTCGACTGCCTCGACGAGGGCCGGCGGGATCTTCAGCTGCGGCAGGGCTGCCAGATTGTGGGCCATCTTCGCGGAGGCGAGCACCATCACGCCGGCGTACACCGGGATGTCGAGGTCGACGCTCTCGCGCCAGCGGAGTAGTTCGTCGAGGTCGTAGCTGACCTGGACGTACAGGAAGTCGGCCTCGGCCTTCCAGCGCGGGACCTTCGTCAGCCGGGTCGCGGCGCCGACCTGGAAGGGGTTGCAGCCCGGGTACGTCGTCTCGCGCGCCTGCTCGATCATCGTGCGGACCGTGAGCTGGCTCGTCCGTGCGCCCTCCGCCGGATCGTCCCCGTGGACGAACAGGAACTGCTCCACGCCGTACGCCGCCGCGGTCAGCAGGTCGCGGCGGAAGCCGAGCAGGTTCCGGTCGCGGGAGTTGAGGCAGGCGATGCCCCGGGCACCCATCAACTGCACCTCGTTGGCCACCGCGACACTGGAGACGGTCGCCCGGCCGATGTGGTTGTCGGGGATGAGGAACCCGTCCGCGATCGGACTCATCACCCCGATCTGATGCCGAACCCGCTTCAGATCAGGCCGAGTGGGCGGCTCTACCTCACAAACCAACTCGAATCCCCGCACGGGTGGACCTTACGCCAGACGGGTGCGAAGGAAGTCTTGTTCTGCTTGGTTGGGGGTCAGCGACAGGGCACGCCGGTACGCCGTCTGCGCCTCGGAGGAGCGATCCAGTTGGGTGAGCAGGTCAGCGCGGATGGCGTGGAAGAGGTAATACGTGTCGAGGTCCAGCGCCTCGACGAGGGTCAGCGCCGCGGCGGGGCCGTCTACCTCGGCTACTGCGACCGCTCGGTTGAGGGCGACGACCGGAGAAGGCTCGAGCGTCAGCAGGTGGTCGTAGAGCTGGACGATCTGGCGCCAGTCCGTGCCCTCGGCGGTCGCCGCGTCGGCGTGGACGGCGTTGATGGCGGCCTGGAGTTGGTACGGGCCGGGGTCGTTGCGGCGGAGGCACTGGCGGACGAGCGCTTGGCCTTCGGTGAGCAGCGGGCGGTCCCACAGCGCGCGGTCCTGGTCAGGCAGGCGGATCAGGGCGCCGTCCGGGCCGACCCGCGCTGGGCGGCGGGAGTGTTGGAGGAGCATCAGGGCGAGTAGGCCGGCGGCCTCGGGCTCGTCGGGCATCAGGTCGACCATCAGACGACCGAGGCGGATGGCCTCCAGCGCGAGCTCGTCGCGGACGAGCGATTCACCCGACGAGGCGGCGTACCCCTCGTTGAAGATCAGGTAGACGACCGCGAGTACGCCGCGCACGCGCTCGGGCAGGTCGGCCTCATAGGGGACGCGGTACGGGATGCCGGCAGCCCGGATCTTCGCCTTGGCGCGGACCAGCCGCTGGGCCATGGTCGGCTCGGGGACGAGGAACGCGTGCGCGATCTCGGCGGTGGTGAGGCCACCGAGCATGCGGAGGGTGAGGGCGACGCGGACGTTCAGCGCCAGGGCCGGGTGGCAACAGGTGAAGATCAGCCGGAGCCGGTCGTCGTACACGGCGCCCACCTCCTCCGGCTCGCCCTCGGCATGCAGCAGTGCCGCCTGGGCCGCCTGGGCCTGCTTGTCGGCCCGCGCCGACTCGCGGCGCAGGCGGTCGATCGCCCGGTTCCGGGCGGTGGTGATGATCCAGCCGGCCGGACTCGGCGGTACGCCGCTGTCCGGCCACTTCTCCACCGCCGTCGCGAACGCATCCTGTACGGCGTCCTCCGCGATCTCCAGATCCCCGAACACGCGCGTCAGCACAGCCACCGCCCGCCCGTGCTCGGCCCTGAAGATCCCGGCCAGATCAGGTGTCACGACTGGAAGGGTCTGACTTCCACGGACAGGTTGCGCAGAACCTTGGCGAGGCGCCGGGCCCAGTGCAGCGCGGCGTCCAGGTCGTCCACCTGGATGACGGTGAATCCCCCGAGATGCTCCTTGCCCTCGGTGAACGGACCGTCCGTGATCAGGACCTCGTCACCGTGCGCCTTCAGCACGGTTGCCGTCTCCGGCGGATGCAACCCGGCGGCAAACACCCACACGCCGGCTGACTGCATCTCCTCGTTCAAGGCCTGGAGTTCCCGCAGGATCGGGTCCAGGACCTCCGGCTCCGGGATCGCGCCGTCGGGCTGGTAGATGCTGAGCAGGTACTGGTTCATCGTTTCCTCCTTCTCATCAGCTGTACGAATCAACTCAGCCCGGATCGACAGGTAGCTCCACAGTAATTTCCAGCCCACCGCCGGCGCGCGGTACGGCGGTCACGGTGCCGCCGTGCGCCTCGGCCACCGAGCGCACGATCGACAACCCGAGGCCGGCGCCCTTCCCGCTGACCAGCCGCTCGGCGCCCAGGCGGTAGAACGGCTTGAACAGGCTTTCCACCTCGTACGGCGGAATCTCGGGACCGGTGTTGGTCACGACCACCCGCGCCTGATCCCCGACCGTCTTGCTGACCGCACGCACCCACCGCTCACCGTCGGGGAGGTTGTGGCGGATGCCGTTCTCGACCAGGTTGTGGACCAGGCGTTCCAGCAGCAGAGCGTCTCCGCGGGTCGGCGCATCCCCTGGCCCGCGGACGAGTCCGACACCGACCGCATCCGCCTCGGAGCTCAGCTGGCTGCACACGTGCGTGACGATGTCGCTCAGGTTCACCGGGTAGACCGTCGTCAACTGCTTCTCGGAGTCGGCGAGGATCAGCAGCCCCTCGATCAGTTGCTCGTGCCGGGCGTTGATCGTCAGCAGGCTCTCGCCCAGTTCCTTGACGTCGGCAGACGCGGTACGCCGATGCATCGCGACCTCGACCAGTGCCCGGGCGAGCGTCAACGGCGTACGCAACTCGTGCGACGCGTTGGCGACGAACCGCCGCTGACCGTCGAACGAATGGTCCAGCCGCTCGACCATCGTGTCGAACGCGTCAGCCAGGTTCTTCACCTCGTCATCGGGCCCCTGCAACGCGATCCGCTCATGTAAGGCCGCAGGTGACGCGGAGATCCGCCGCGCTGTGTCCGTGACCCGATGCAGCGGCGCCAGCACCCGCCCGGCGACCAGCCACCCGAACCCCGCCGCCAACCCGCCGACCAGGACCAGCGCGACACTCCCCTGGATCAGCAACGACTTGATCGCCGCCTGCCGGACCTGCTCCCGCTGCTCGCTGAGCACGCGCTCGGCATCGGAGCCGGTGAGCACCGCGCCGTCCTTGTTCATCACGTAGACGTCGTTGCTCGGCGGCGGTGGCTTCTGCGCACCGGGCCCCGGGCTCAGGTACGTCCCCTTCACGATCACCCGGTACTGCTGCCCGAGGTTCGCGTTGAACAGCGCGTACGTCACGCCGAGCAGCACCACACCCGCCATCATGAACAAGCCGCCGTACAGCAGGGTCAGCCGTCCTCGCAGCGTCAGCCGCCTCATGGGATGCGGTACCCGACGCCGGTGACGGTCTCGACCAGCCCCGGTTCGCCCAGCTTGCGGCGCAGCTTGAGGATCGTCAGCCGCACCGCCCCGGTGAACGGGTCCACGTGCTCGTCCCATGCCTTCTCCAGCAGTTGTTCGGCCGACACGGTCGCGCCGTCGGCTCGCAGCAGCTCCGCGAGTACGGCGAACTCCTTCTTCGACAACGGCACGTACCGGCCGTCGCGGAACACCTCGTGCCGTGCCGGATCCAGCGTCACCCCGGCGCGTCGCAGTACCGGCGGATCAGCCGGACGACTCCGCCGCCCCAACGCCAGCACCCGGGCGGCCAGCTCACTGAACGCGAACGGCTTGGTCAGGTAGTCGTCCGCACCTAGCCCGAGCCCCTCCACCCGGTCGGTGACCGCAGCGGCGGCCGTCAGCATCAGCACCCGGGTGTCCGACCCGGACTGCACCAGCTGCCGGCACACGTCGTCGCCGCGCACGACCGGGATGTCGCGATCCAGCACGAGTACGTCGTACGCGTTCACCGACAGCCGTTCGAGCGCAGCGCCGCCGTCGCCGGTCACGTCGACGGCATGTGATTCGTCGCGCAACCACTCCGCGATCGCTGCCGCCAGCAACGGCTCGTCCTCGACCACCAGAACCCGCACGCATCCCATGATCCCCGACGACCGTGTTTCCCCGGTGTTAGCGCACTCGGAAACGGCCGGGAAACGGCGTCCGGCGAAGGCTTCGGGGAAACGAGAGGAGCGCACCGATGCGCAAGACCATCCTGGCCGCCACCGCGCTGGCGGCCGCCGTACTCATCACTGGTTGCGGAGCCGACAAGCCCGACGCCCAGGTCGCCTCCGGCAGCGAAGGAGCCCAGTCGACCACCCCGACCAGTGCGCCGGCCAGCCTGAGCCAGGACGAGATGGCGGTCAAGTTCACCCAGTGCCTGCGGGAGAACGGCCTCAACGTCCCGGACCCGGAGCCGGGCAAGGGGCCGATGCTGAAGTTCGACAAGAACTCCGGTATCACCCAGGAACAAGTCCAGAAAGCGATGGAGGCGTGCCGCGAGTACAACCCACAGTCGCAGGGCAGTGCCAACCCCCAGCAGGCGGAGAACGGCCGCAAGTACGCCGAGTGCATGCGGAAGAACGGTGTCGAGAAGTTCCCGGACCCGAAGCCGGACCAGCGCGGCATCATGATCGGCCCGGGCGTCGCCGACGACCCGGACTTCCAGAAGGCGCAGGACGCCTGCCAGAGCATCCTGGCGGCGCGGTGATGCGTAAGGCCCTCACGGCTGTCGTCGTCCTGGCCGCCGGGGGCGCAGCGAGCGCCTTCCTGGTGAACCGCGGCGACACCAGCCAGGCATCGAACCAGCCGGCGCAGGCCTTGCCGGTCAACACCACCAAGGTCACGCAGCAGACCTTGAAGGACACCGAGACCGAGGACGGCCAACTCGGCTTCGGTACGACGTCGTCCGCCGTCAGCCGGACCGCCGGCACCGTTACCGCCGTCCCGGACAGCGGGCAGGAGCTGCGTCGCGGGAACACCGTCTACAGCATCGACAACAAGCCGACCACCTTGCTGTACGGCGCGCTTCCGGCGTACCGCAGGCTCGCGATCGGGGCTGAGGGCAACGACGTACTGCAGCTCGAGCAGAACCTGAAGGCGATGGGGTACACGGGTTTCACCGTGGACGACGAGTACACCGACGCGACCGCCGAAGCCGTGGAGGAGTGGCAGGACGATCTCGGTCTGGACGAGACCGGCGTGGTCGAGCTCGGCAGCGTGCTGTTCGCGCCGGGGCAGATCCGCGTCGACAGCGTGCAGGGCCAGGAAGGTACGCCGCTCGGGCCGAACCAGCCGGTGCTCAGCTACACCGGCACCACCCGCGCCGTGACGGTCCAGCTCGACGCGGCGGACCAGCGACTTGCGACGCTCAACGCGGCCGTCACGGTCGCGCTCCCGGACGGCAAGACCGTGCCGGGCCGGATCGAGAAGGTGTCGACGGTGATCATTCCGGCGGAGAGCCCGGACAAGGATCCGGAGACCAAGGTCGAGGTGATCGTTGCCATCGCCGACCAGAAGGCCGTCGCCGCGTGGTCGTCGGCGGCAACCGATGTCACCTTCACCGCCTCGGAGCGCAAGAACGTGCTGACCGTCCCGGTCGCGGCCCTGGTCGCGCTCCGCGAAGGCGGCTTCGGGGTCGAGGTCACGGACGGTACGTCGACGCACTACGTACCGGTGAAGACAGGACTGTTCGCGAGCGGTCAGGTCGAGGTCAGCGGCACCGGAATCAAGGCCGGCACCACCGTGGGGATCCCGAAGTGATCGAGCTGAGCGAGGTGACCAAGGTGTACCCGGGCGGGGTGAACGCGCTCGGCGGTGTG
Organism: Kribbella sp. NPDC051586; assembly: GCF_044453965.1. Lineage (NCBI taxonomy): Bacteria > Bacillati > Actinomycetota > Actinomycetes > Propionibacteriales > Kribbellaceae > Kribbella > Kribbella sp. NPDC051586. The sequence continues at coordinate 385,668 of NZ_JBITDF010000001.1, forward strand.
AGCCTGCGGATCGATCCGGGCGAACTCGTCGCGATCGTCGGCCCGTCCGGCTCGGGCAAGTCGACGATGCTCAACGTGCTCGGCACGCTCGACCGCCCGACCTCCGGCACGGTCCGGATCGACCGGTACGACGTGGCGCGGCTGTCCGACGCCGGACTTTCCGCGTTGCGGGCGACGCGGATCGGGTTCGTGTTCCAGCAGTTCCACCTGGCCGCCGGGGTCCGCGCGGTCGACAACGTGGCGGACGGGTTGCTGTACTCCGGACTTCGCCTCGGCGTACGACGCAAACGCGCTGCGGCCGCTCTGGAACGCGTCGGCCTCGCCCACCGGCTGGATCACGAGCCGCACGAGCTGTCCGGTGGTGAGCGGCAACGTGTCGCTGTCGCGCGGGCAGTCGCCGGTGAACCCGCCGTACTGCTCGCCGACGAACCTACGGGCGCACTCGACTCCGCGTCCGGAGCCGGCGTCATGCAACTTCTGCAGGACCTCCACGCGGCAGGTACGACGGTTGTCGTCATCACCCACGACCGCGACATCGCCGCCTCCCTGCCCCGCCAGATCCGCATGCGCGACGGCCTGATCATCGAGGAGGTGCACACGTGAGGGGCGAGCTCAAGCCGGCGTCCCTGAAGTTCCGGGACGTTGTCCGGGTCGGCGCGATCGGACTGCGGACCCGGCCTACCCGGGCGTTCCTGTCCGCGTTGGGGATCGCGATCGGGATTGCCGCCATGGTTTCCGTCGTCGGGATCTCGTCGTCCTCGCGGGCCGAGCTCGACGGCCAACTCGATGCCCTGGGCACCAATCTGCTGACAGTTGCTCCAAGCACTCGACTGACCGGCGAGCAGGCCCAGCTGCCACTGACCGCCGAGGCCATGGTCCGCCGGATCGCACCGGTTCGCACCGAGTCCGCCGTCGGCAAGGTCGACGACGCATCCGTCTACCGGACCAACAAGATCCCGGACGTCGAGACCAACGGCATCATCGCGTACGCCGCCCGCGACAACCTGCTCGACACCATCGGCGCGACCGTCCGCAGCGGCAAGTGGATCGACGCGGCAACCGGCTCCTACCCGGCGACGGTCCTCGGCTCGAGTGCCGCCGACCGGCTCGGGATCACGAAGGCCGGCCCGGACACCCAGGTGCTGATCGGCAACACCTGGTTCACGGTCCTGGGCATTCTCGAGCCGGCCGCGCTGGCGCCCGAGCTCGACAGCGCGGCCCTGATGGGTTGGCCTGCCGCCGGCCGGCTCTCCTTCGACGGGCATCCGACCACGATCTACACGAGGTCGGACGACGCGCAGGTGCCGGCGGTCCGATCGGTGCTCGGGGCAACAGCCAATCCGGAGGCGCCGAACGAGGTCGAGGTGTCGCGGCCGTCGGACGCGCTCGCCGCGAAACAGGCCGCCGGCCAGGCATTCACCGGCCTGCTGCTCGGACTGGGCGCGGTCGCGCTCCTGGTCGGCGGCGTCGGGGTCGCCAACATCATGGTGATCTCGGTGCTCGAACGCCGCGCGGAGATCGGCCTACGCCGCTCACTCGGCGCGACCCGCGGCCAGATCCGCACGCAGTTCCTCACCGAGTCGCTGTTGCTCTCCGCGCTAGGCGGAGTCGGCGGCGCGGCGCTCGGATCCGCGGTCACGGCGGCGTACGCGTCGTACCAGAACTGGTTGACCGTCATCCCCGTCTGGGCCCTCGCCGGCGGCGTCGTGGCCACGCTGATCATCGGCGCCCTGGCCGGTCTCTACCCCGCCGTCCGCGCCTCGCGCCTCTCCCCGACGGAGGCACTTGCAACGCCTTGACGGACCGCCACCACTCACCAACCAACGCCATCGACGGACGTGCACGCTCAGCACGTCGCTGCGCAGCGCAACAAGCGGGGTTGGTGAGTGGTGCAGGTCCGCGTCAGAAAACGACGACGCCGATGCCGGTGAGTGCGAGCTGCGCGAGCGCCACCGGCACCAGGCCCTGCCAGGCCAGCTTCTGCAGCTGGTCGGCGCGCATCCGGGGGAACGAGACGCGCACCCAGATCACCACGAGCGACACCAGGGCGACCTTCAGAACAGTCCAGATCCAGCCGATCGACTCCGGCCCCGGTCCGCTCCAGCCGCCGAGGAACAGCACTGTGGTCAGCCCCGCGAGGACGACGATCCCGGCGTACTCGGCAAGCAGGAACATCGCGAACCGGAGCCCGGTGTACTCCGTGTACGGCCCGAAGATCACCTCGGAGTCCGCGACCGGCATGTCGAACGGCGGCCGCTGCAGCTCGGCCAGTCCGGCGATGAAGAAGACGATCATGCCGGGCAGCTGCCAGAGCAGCCACCACGGATTCCATGCGTGCGCGATGCCGGTCAGGCTGAGCGATCCGGCCGCGACCGCGACACTCGCCGCGGACAGCACGAACGGCAGTTCGTAGCTCATCAGCTGCGCGGCGACCCGCAGACCGCCGAGCAGGCTGTACTTGTTCCCGCTGCCCCAGCCCGCCATCAGCGACCCGAGTACGCCGATGCTCATCACCGCGAGCACGAAGAACAGCCCGGAATCGAGGTCCGCGCCGACGATGCCCGGCGCCAGCGGAATCGCGGCCAGCGCGGCGAGGTACGGCAGGATCGCGACGATCGGGGCCCACTCGAAGACCCGCTTGTCCGCGGCCGCCGGGACGACGCTCTCCTTCTGGACGAACTTCACCCCGTCCGCGACGAGCTGAGCCCAACCGTGGAACGCGCCGGCGTACATCGGGCCGAGCCGTGACTGCATGTGCGCCATCACCTTGTGCTCGGCCTGACCGACCAGCAACGGCGCCACCAGGAAGGCGACCAGGACGCCCACCACCCGCACCACGAACTCCAGCATGAGCGTCAGCCTAGTGCGTCCGGCTTGACCTCAACCAATGTTTAGGTCGAATGGTGGTGTCATGACTACCGTTCTTGTCACTGGAGCCACCGGCCGGGTCGGCCGGCATGTCGTCGCCGGACTGCGCGCCGCCGGGGTGACCGTTCGCGCCCTCGTCCGTACGCCGGACCTCGCCGGATTCCCGCCCGACGTCGAACTGGTCCAGGGCGACATCCACGACGCCGATGCCGTACGACGGGCCGCGGCGAGCGTGGATGCTGCGTTCCTGCTGTGGCCGTCGTACAGCGCGGAGGGTGTGGAGAAGATCGTCCCGGAGCTGCCTTCGCGGGTCGTGTACCTGTCCTCGCTGAACGCCGCCTCGGGCGGGGTGTGGGGTGACATCGAGCAGTTGCTGCGCGATTCGTCGGACAAGGCATGGACGTTCTTGCGGCCGAGCGGGTTCGCGGTCAATGCCCAGGGCTGGGCCGACGCCATCCGCTCCGGCGACTCGCTGCGCCTTCCGTACCCGGAGGCTTCTCGCTCGATGATCCACGAGCGCGACATCGCGGCCGTCGCCGTACTCACCTTCGTCAACCCCGGCCACGTCGGCCAGATCTACGAGCTCACCGGCCCCGAGGCGCTGACCCAGGCCGAGCAGGTCGCCACCATCGGCCGAGCGGTCGGCAGGGACATCCACGTCGTACCTCTGGCCGGCGACGCCGCCCGCCAGGCCATGCTCGACCAAGGCGCCGCCCCGGCCCTCGCCGCGAGCGCGGTCAACTACTGGGCCTCACTCGTCGACAACCCCGAGCCCATCACCACTACCGTCGCCGAACTCACCGGCCGCCCCGCCCTCACCTTCGCCGACTGGACCCGCGAACACGCCGACGAGTTCCGCGTCTTGTCCACCGCCGAGGTAGCCCAGGGGTACGTCGACGCCCTGTCCGCCGGCCGGCTGGACGAAGCCTTCAGCTTCCTGGCCCCCGACGTGGTCCGCGCCGCCCCACTCGAGTCAGCCACCGAACTCAAAGGCACGGCCGCCATCCTCGAAAACGCCCAGCGCCTCAACACCGACGTGGAATACCTGGCCGTCGAGACCCTGGGCCCCCTCCTCCACGCCAACCACTTCGCCATCCGCTTCACCTTCACCCAACGCAACACCACAACCGGCACCCGATCCCGAGCCACCAAACTCTCCCTCTGCACAGTCGAGTCCGGCCAAATCACCCGCGAAGACGTCTTCTACTACACGCCGCCGAGTGGGAGTTGAAGCCAGCCGCCTACGTCGTGGCGGCCGGCGGTCAGGGCGGCGGTGCGGGCGCCTTGGTTGGCGGAGTGGATGGTGCCGATGAAGATGCGGGTCGGGTCAGGGAGGGCCTGGGCGAGCAGGGTGCTGAGGTGGGGGCCGTAGCCGTGGCCTCGGTGGTGTTCGGCGAGGATCAGTTCGCGGACGACGTAGGCGGGCAGGCCGAGGGCGTCGTCGGGCTTGATGATGGCGGCGGCGTACCCGGCCCAGTCGTCGTTCACCGTCACCTCGAACAGGAGGCCGTCATCCGCTGACTCCTGGAGATCGTCGAGGTCCTGGATGGTTGCTTCCTCGGTGTGGTGCGGGTGGTCGGCGTCCACTGCTTCGTACGCGCGGCGGGCCTCGTCGTAGTGGGCGACCGTCTTCGCCTGGCGGAGGGCGAGGCCGGGCGGCACGTCGTGTGGCTGCAGCTCGCTGATCGGTGCGGCGAGGAAACGGCGGTCGGGCACGGTCCCGTCGACGCCGGGCTCTGCGCTCCACAGGCGGAGGTAGAGCGGGTGGTGGATGCCGTAGTACTCCTGGGCGGCCGCGGCGAGCGCCGGGAGGTCGCGCGGCTCGGGTGAGCGGCTCATCGGGGTTGCGTCGACGAACGGTTTGGCGAGGTTCAGGTTCTCGAAGCGCATGCTGAACATCACCTGCAGGTCGTTGCCTACGGCAACCCATCGGTTGAGCATCGTTTCGGCCGGCTTCCCCGGGGCCAATCGTGCGGCCCGTTGTGCCGCGATGTCGTGATCCTCGGCCAGCAGGATGTCCAGCGCCGCGTGCTCCTCGGTCAGGATCGCCAGCCGGCGCGCGTCGTCGACCCACGTACGGGTGAGCGGATGCTGGCGCTCCAACGTGTACCGCGCCAGCTCCTCAGCCGAAGGAATCACAACGACTCACCCTCCGACCCATCCGAGGACGCCGGGTCGGCGGGTGGGGCGTCGGCTGGTGGGGACTGGCGGCGGGTGCGGCGTTCTCCGGCTGCGCCTGCTCGGCGGGGGCGGGCGGGAGTTGCCGCTGCCTGCGCGGCGGCCAAGGGGTCGGGCTCTGGGGAGCCGGGTGGGCGGGGTCCCCACGTCTCGGGGTCGGGGACGCCTGGGGGGAGGGTTCGGCGGCGGCTGGGGGCGCCGGTGGGGGCGTGGTCTGACTCGCCGGGTTCCTTGGCGCCGGGCCACGGCTTGGCTACTCGCGAGGCCAGCACGAACTCCTTGCGGAGCGGATGCCCCTCGAACTCGTCCGGCAGTAGAAGGGTGATCAGATTCGGGTGCCCGTCGAAGCTGATCCCGAACATCTCGCATGTCTCGCGCTCATGCCAGTTCGCCCCGGCGTACAGCTCGGACAGCGTCGGCAGCACCGCCTTGTCCCGCGGCACCAGCGTCCGGACCAGCACATGCTCGACGTGCGATCCACCCCAGAAGTCCGCGAGGTGCGACACCACCCGGAACCCGTCGGTGAGCTCGTCCGACGCGCTCAGGAAGTCGAAGAACGTGAACCCGACAGCGTCCCGCAGCACCTCGTGCGCCGCGACCCACGACTCCGGCGGCACGTCGATCGCCATCGGGCCGAAGCTGTCCGACGACGTCGCGGTGATGCCGGCACTCGTCAGCGCCTCCAGTGCGTCGGCGGTCAAGGCTGCACCAGGCCGCGGGTCAGTGCCGCCGCGGACGGCTCCTCGTACCGATCGGCGAGCGCCTCGCCCGCGATCTTCTCCTGCAGCTTGAGGATCCCCTGCAGCAACGCCTCCGGCCGCGGCGGGCAGCCAGGCACGTACACGTCGACGGGGATGATCTGGTCGACGCCCTTCGTCACGCAGTACGAGTCCCAGTACGGGCCGCCCGAGTTCGAGCAGGAGCCGAAGGAGATCACGTACTTCGGCTCCGGCATCTGGTCGTACAGCCGCTTGATCGCCGGCGCCATCTTGTCCGTGACGGTCCCCGACACCACCATCAGGTCGGCCTGCCGCGGACCGGGCGCGAACGGGATCACGCCGAGCCGGATGAAGTCGTGCCGCCCCATCGACGCGGCGATGAACTCGATCGCGCAACAGGCCAACCCGAAGTTGAACACCCAGAGCGAGTACTTCCGCCCCCAGTTCAGCAGGTACCGAACCGGCTCCGGCGCGAGCTTCGCCAGCGCGCCGACCGCCGGTCGCACCGTCGGCATCCCCAGCTCCGTCATACCGTCAGCCTAGTCCGACAATCTCCTCCGCGAGGACCTCTGGGTACTCCAGCGGGGCGTAGTGCCCGGCGCCGTCGACGTACCGCACCCGGACGTCGCTGAAGAAGTCGTCGACCCGGTCGGACCAGGCCCGCGGGAACAGCGGGTCGAACTCCGGCCACAGCACCACGGTCGGTACCGCGATCCGGTCGTACGACGGCGGCGCTGTCTCCGCGGCCGACACCGCGACCGAACCCGCGCCCGCCCGGTACCACTGGATCGACGCCGTGAACGCGCCCGGCTGTGAATACGTATCCACGAGGTGCTCCAGCTCGGGCTCGAACCCCGGCCCGGACCAGTGCGTCCAGAAATGCAGCAGGTACGAGCGGACCGCGTCCGGCTTGCCGTCGATCAGCTCCTCGATCACCGGCAGCCGATGGAACGCCTGGTACCAGAACTCGGCCTGCGCCTGCTCGGAGAACACCCGCTTCCCGATCCCCGGCAGCGGCGGCGCGATCACCAGGCCCTCGATCAGCTCGGGCCGGCTCCGGGCGATCCCTTGCGCGATCCGGCTGCCGACGTCGTACCCGGCGAGCACCGGCCGATCCAGCCCGAGCTCCTCGATCAGCGCGACGACGCTGCGCCCTTGCGCGTCCACGCCGTACTGCTGCGGATCCATCGACTGGCTGTCCGACCCACCGAACCCGCGCAGGTCCGGCACGACCACCTCGACCCCGCGCTCGACCAGCAGCGGCGCGAGCCGCCGGTAGTCGGTCCGATCACCGGGCCAGCCGTGCAGGAGCACCACCGCGGGACCTTCACCGTCCCGGTCGTACGCGAGCCTGAAACCGTCCACCGCTTCGCTCAGCATCCGCCCATTGTTGACCATCCGATCGGCCGGGCTTACCGTGATTGAACAGGACTGGACAGGTCCATTCAGGGGTTGGAGAGCTCCTATGACCGAACAGCTTCAGCAGACCCGCGCGCTCTCGGTGGAGACCAACGGCCTGAACGTGATCGCCGACGCGGACCGGAAGGGCCGTCCGAGCCAGCTGTTCTGGCCGTGGTTCGGGGCGAACGTCTCCGTGCTCGGGCTGAGCTACGGCGCGTTCGCACTCGGATTCGGGATCTCGTTCTGGCAGGCGGTGATCGCCGGCGTGATCGGGGTGGTGTTCTCGTTCCTGCTCTGCGGGCTGATCGCGTTGGCCGGCAAGCGCGGATCGGCGCCGACGATGGTGCTGAGCCGCGCCGCGTTCGGTGTCCGGGGCAACAAACTGCCGTCACTCGTGTCGTGGCTGCTGACCGTCGGCTGGGAGACCGTGCTGACGATCCTCGCGACGCTCGCGACCGCGACCGTGTTCGAGCGGCTCGGCTGGGGCGGCGGCAACCTGACCAAGGTGATCGCGCTGGTTGTCGTCGGTCTGCTGACCGTCGCCTGCGGCGTGCTCGGCTTCGACCTGATCATGCGGGCGCAGACGATCATCACCGTGGTCACCGGGGTACTCACGATCGTCTACATCATCCTGGTCGCCGACCAGATCCACTGGAGCACGGTGTCCGCGCTGCCGAGCGGCTCCGCGCAAGCCGTGATCGGTGCGCTGGTCTTCCTGATGACGGGCTTCGGGCTCGGCTGGGTGAACGCGGCCGCCGACTACTCGCGGTACCTCCCGCGGCGGTCGTCGAGTCGCGGCGTGATCGGGTGGACGACGTTCGGCGGCTCGGTGGCTCCTGTCGTACTCCTGATCTTCGGTCTGCTGCTCGCGGGTTCGTCGGCGGACCTCAGCAAGGCGATCAGTGCCGACCCGATCGGTGCGCTGGCGGAGGCGTTGCCGACGTGGTTCCTGGTGCCGTTCGTGATCGTGGCGGTGCTCGGCCTCGTCGGCGGCGCCGTACTCGACATCTACTCGTCCGGGCTCGCGCTGCTGTCGCTCGGGCTGCCGGTGAAGCGGTACGTCGCGGCGTTCATCGACGGCGTGGTGATGATCGGCGGGACGATCTACGTCGTGTTCTACGGCGGTGACTTCCTCGGGCAGTTCCAGGGGTTCCTGATCACGCTCGGCGTACCGATCGCGGCGTGGTGCGGCATCATGCTCGCCGACATCATCGCCCGGCAGCGCGACTACGCCGAGGACGACCTGTACCGGCCGGAGGGGCGGTACGGCGACGTGCAATGGCTGCCGGTGGCAACCATGCTCGTTGCCACCGGCATCGGGTGGGGCCTCGTCACGAACACGCTGGCGTCGTGGCTGACCTGGCAGGGGTACCTGCTCGGAGCGTTCGGCCTCGGCGGCAAGGAAGGCGCGTGGGCGTACGCGAACCTCGGCGTGCTGGCGGCGCTGGTGATCGGATTCCTGGTGCAGTGGTTCGGCCGCGCGTCCGCCGTACGCCGGCAGGAGGCGACCGCCTGATGGTGCTGGCTCTCATCGACCTGCAGCGGATCTTCGCGGACCCGGAGTCCGGCTGGGCGACGCCGGACTTCGGGCGGGTGATCGAGCCGGCGAAGCAACTGATCGAGCTGTTCGCGCCCGACGTTGTCCTCACCCGGTTCGTGGCGCCGGAGAAACCGTTCGGTGCCTGGGTGCCGTACTACCAGGAGTTCCCGTTCGCGCTGCAGCCGCCGGACGCGGCGGAGTACGAGCTGGTCGACGAGTTCAAGGGCGCTCCAACCGTGGACAAGATCTCGTTCGGGAAGTGGGGACCGGAGCTGGCCGCCGCGGCGGGCGGGCGGCTCGTGCTCGGCGGGGTGACGACGGACTGCTGCGTGATCAGTACGGCGCTGGCCGCGGTCGACGCCGGCGTACAGGTCCAGGTGGTCGAGGACGCCTGCGCCGGATCGACCGACGAGAACCATCGCAAGGCGCTCGACATCATGCGGCTGTACGCGCCGATGATCGAGATCGTGCACGTGGAGCAGTTGCGGTGATGCGGCGGATCTCCCTGAAACACGAGCGGGTCGCGCGGGTGCTCGCGCGGGAGATCAAGTCCGGCGTCGTACGGCGTGGAGCGCAACTGCCGGGTGAGGTGGAACTGGCGAAGCGTTTCTCGGTCAGCCGGAACACGGTCCGCGCCGCGCTCGCCGTACTGGCCGAGGACGAGCTGATCGCGACGCACACCGGCAAGGGGTCGTACGTGCTGTTCGACGGGCGGGCGCTGGACGGGCGGCTCGGGTGGACCCATGCCCTGTCCGAGCAGGGCGTGGAGACGCGGATGCGGACCGTACGCATCGAACGCGAGGACGATCCCGAGCTGGCTTCCCGACTGGGTCTGGAATCTCCCGCGGTGGTGGTCGTCGAGCGGGTCCGGCAGCTGACCGACGGTACGGCGATCTCATTCGAACGCAGCCGCATCCCCGCGCTGGACGCCCTCCGCGATCTCCCCGAACGCGGTCTCGACAACGACTCGATCAGCGTCACCCTCAACCGCGCCGGCCTCTACCTGGACCACTGCGAGCAGCGCCTCCGGGGCCGCCCCCTGACCCCCACCGAAGCCGGCCAGCTCGACCGCCCCGACGGCACCTGGTTCCTCCACACCACCCGAACCAGCTGGACCGCCAACGACCACTTCGCCGAGCACGCCGACGAACTCCTCGACCCCACCCACTACGAACTGAACCTCTCCTACCGCACCTGACCAGCCCCGCGCGCGACTAAGGGGTTGGTTGCCGGTGGCATAGGGAGTTGTGCGGATGTGGGGGGTGGCCTCAGGGGCGCACTGTCTACTCATCGACAGGAGCTCGGAGGACATCATGTTCATGTACTCGACCGACGCGGTGCGAGCCGAGATGAAGTATCGGCAGGAGCGGATCCGGCGGGACTTCCAGCGGCCGTTCTGGTTCCAGCGCAAGCTCGAGCAGCGGCCGTCTGCGCAATGTGCGCCCGAGCTGCGTGCACGTCCGGCGATGTGACCGCTCGATCACCGCCCCAGGCCCCCTCCCCCCACGGGGGGGGGGGGGGGGGGGGGGGGGGGGGGGGGGGGGGGGGGGGGGGCGCGGGGGGGGGGGGGGGGGGGGGGGGGGGGGGGGGGTGGGCCCCCCCCCCCCCCCCCCCCCCCCCCCCCCCCCCCCGGGGGGGGGGCGGGGGGGGCCCCCCCCCCCCCGCCACCGTCGTTCCAGGCCTGTTCCGGGCGTCGTCAGGGGGTCCCTGGACACCGCCTAGGACCCCCTAAGGCCGGCTAAGGCGCCACCCCGCCCGGGGATAGGGAGGAGTTCCGATGTGCGGACCCCCCTCAGACGAGCAGATTTACACCTGTCAGCAAGGAGCTGGCACCGAAAGACGGAGGAAGACATGTACACGAACGACTCGGTCAAGGCAGAGGTCGCCTACCGCAGGGAGCGCCTCAGCCGCGACTTCCGGCAGCACCGGCACACCGGAGCCCGCCGGACCATCAACCACCTGTTCGGCCGGAAAGCCTGAAGGGAGGAAAACCATGTTCAACACTCCACTGAGTCAGGACACGATCAAGGCGGAGACGGCGTACCGGCTGGAGCGGACGAAGCGTGACTTCGGCTCCGCGACCCGCCGGCAGCGCGCGGCGAAGGGTTCGCAGCCCGAGCCGCGCCACCAGCGCCGGGCCCTCCGACCCACCACGGCCCGATGACCGCCAAAGCCGCCGTCCCTGATCACCCGATCAGGGACGGCGCTCTTTTACCCGCGGCGAGCACGGCGGACAGCAGAACCGGGGCTCAGCGGACGGGATGCCGTCGATTTGTGTCGGCTTCAGGGGCGAAGATGGACGACGTGCCCTGGAATTCGACACCTCTCGTCGGCCGCTCGACCGAGATGGCCGCCCTGCTCAGCGCCGTGGACGACGCGAAAACGCGCCGCGCCGGCGCCGTACTGCTGTCCGGCGACGCCGGCGTCGGCAAGACCCGGATGCTGGACGAGGTGGCCACCGGCGCGCACGAGCGCGGTTTCGGCGTCCTGGTCGGGCACTGCACCGACTTCGGCGACGCCGGCCTGCCGTACCAGCCGTTCTCCGAGATCTTCGGCCGCCTGGCCGGCGACCGCCCCGACCTCGTCGAGAGCGTGCTGACCAACTTCCCGGCGATCAGCCGGCTGCTCCCGGCCCACCGCCTGCTCAGCGCCCAGCCAGCGCCGCAGGACGGCCAGCTCGACCGCGCCGCGCTGTTCGACGCCGTCCTGGGCGCCTTCACCGCGCTCTCCACCAGCGAGCCGATCGTCGTGATCATCGAGGACGCCCACTGGGCCGACGACTCGACCCGGGACCTGATCGGTTTCCTGATCACCCGGCTGACCTCGCAGCGCCTCGCCCTGGTCGTGTCGTACCGCAGCGACGACCTGCACCGCCGCCACCCGCTCCGCCGTCCGATCGCCGAGTGGTCCCGCAACCCCCGGGTGCGCCGGGTCAACCTCCTGCCGCTCGACGCCGCCGAGTCCCGCACCCTGCTGAATTCGCTGCTCGCCGAGCCCCTGTCCGCAGTCGAGGAGCGTCGCATCCTCGAGCGCGCCGGCGGCAACGCGTTCTTCACCGAGGAGCTGGCCGCCGCGGCCTCGATGGGTGACGGCGACACCGTGCCGCCCGATCTCGCCGACCTGCTGCTGGTCCGCCTCGACCCGGTATCGGACGACGCCCGCCAGGTCGCCCGCGTGATCGCGGTCGCCGGCCGCCGCGTCCCACACGACCTGCTCACCGCGGTCGCGAAGCTGCCGGATCGCGAGCTCGACGACGCCCTGCGCGAGCTGATCGATGCGCACATCATCGACGTACCGACCAACGATCGGTACTACTTCCGCCACGCCCTGCTTGCCGAGGCGGTGTACGACGATCTGCTGCCGGGCGAGCGTGTTCGCGAACACGCGGCGTACGTACAAGCACTCGAAGACAAGACCGTCGCAGGGACCGCGGCCGAGCTGGCCGGGCACGCCACCCGGTCGCACGACCTGGCGACCGCGTTCGAGGCGCGGGTCCGGGCCGGTCAGGAGGCGCTGTCGGTCGCGGCGCCGCAGGAGGCGCTGAAGCACTACGAGATGGCGCTGGAGCTGTTCCCGAACGCCGCACCGACGAGCACGGTCGACAAGACCTGGCTGATCGTCGACACGGCGACGGCGGCCACGCTGTCCTCACAGCATCTGCGCGCCCTCAAGCTGCTCCGGAAGGCGCTGGCCGATCTGCCGGCCGACGCACCGAAGCTGCAGCGCGCCGAGCTCCTCCTGCCGCTGGCCGATATCGCGCTGATCATCGACCAGGACAAGGAGGCGAGCGAGGCGATCACGCAGGCGCTCAAGCTGGTCCACGACGAGCCGTCCAGCGTGTTCAAGGCGCAGGTCGCCTCGCTGTACGCGCGGGTGTCCGACGCGCTCGGCCGGCCGATGGAGGCCGAGCGCTGGGCACACCGCGCGCTCGAGATCGCCCGCGAGGCCGGTCAGGAGTCCGCAGCCAGTGACGCGGGGATCACGCTCGCCCAGCTCCGTCGCCGGGCCGGCGATCCGGAGACGGCGGCGAAGCAGCTGGAGGAGGCCGCCGTACGGGCGCAGCTCACCGGCGATCCTGCTGCCGAGGTGCGGAGCCGGTTCCTGCTCGGGTCGACGCACTACGAGCAGGGCGACCTGCTGAACGCGAAGTCCGCCTTCTCGTTCGCGGTGAAACGCGCCGGTGAGCTCGGGCGGCAGTGGGCGGCGTACGGGTTCGACGCGCGGCGGCTGCTCGCGCTGACGCAGTTCATGCTCGGCGAGTGGGACGAGGCGACCGTGACCGCCCGCACCGACTCGATGACGCCTGCGGCGGCCGCGGCGGCGCTGCGGGCGGTGGAGTTCTCGGTCCGAAGCGGGCGGGGTGACACCGCGGTCGCTGAGGAGTTCGAGCTGTCCCGGAAGTGGTGGGATCTCGACATCATGCTGCCGCTCATCGGGCTGCAGCCGGCTGTCGAGGCGTACCTGCAGCTGGATCAGCCGGCCGAGGCGGAGAAGCTGATCACCGACGTGTCCACGCTGTGCGCCGACGTGTTCCAGACCGAGTGGTTCTTCGCGCAGATCCGGTTCTCGGCGCTCGGTCTGCAACTGCTGTGCCACCGCGCCGTCGGTGAGCCGTCAGCGGCGGCCGAGTTGGTGTCGCGCGGTGCGGAGCTGGTTGCACTCGGGCAGGCGACAGCGGAGAAGGGGCTGCCGCCCGGGCGATTGATGGGCGTCGAGGGACTCGCCTGGCTGGCGCGGCTGGAGTCGGAGTGGGAGCGGCTGCGGTGGCTCGCTGGGGTCGATGCGCCGACGCCGGAGGAGCATGTCTCCGCCTGGGAGCGGACGACGGACGCCTTCGGGTACGGATACATCCACGAGCAGGCGTGGTCGCGGGTCCGGCTGTCGGCGGCGCTGCGGGCCGCAGGCCGGGTCGCGGAAGCCAACGAGCAGACAGCGCTGGCCGGCGAGGTCGGTCGCGAGCTGCGGGCGAAGCCGCTGCTGGCCGAGACCGGCGGCGGCGACACCGGCGGCGCGAGCGCGCTGACGTCCCGGGAGACCGAAGTACTGCGTTTGCTCGCGGAGGGACGGACCAACCGGCAGCTGGCGCGCGAGCTGTACATCAGCGAGAAGACCGTCAGCGTGCACGTGTCGAACATCCTGGCCAAGCTCGGCGTCCGCTCGCGGACGGAGGCGGCGGCAGTGGCCCGCCGTGACGGCCTGCTCGACGCGCCCTAACCGTGTTTGCGGTGGCGATCCGGCTCGGGGCGCGCGTGCCGCGCGCGAGCTCGGGCCAGGTCGTCCGCTGTGACCGGCGGCGTGATGCGGATCGGCCGGTTCAGATCGGTGATGTCGTCGAAGACTTTACGCGCGCGCCGCATGCGCGCCGCGGCCAACAGCACCACCGCGGCCGCAGCGAGTGCGATCACCACCCAGAGTTGCCACGACATAGCCTCACCGTCCGGTATTCGCCCCGTTCCCCCGTGTAATCACGATAGACCCGAACCCACCACTTGGCGACCGTCTGTACGCATACCGTTAAGAAAGGCGATTAAAACTCACGTTTGTTGCCAACTGCAATCACAAAGGGTGATCAGGCAACGAGTTGGGATCGGGCCGGGTAACTACTCTCAGTCACCACGAGGGCTGAGGCGTCCGCCCCTGAACAAGTACGTCGCGCGACCGTCGACCGGTTCCATGAACGCCATCACCTCGTGCATTCCGTTCTCCGGCTCGGCCGCGATCAGCCGCGACCCGTCGAGCGCTACCAGCCGGGAACGCTCCGGCTCGGACAGCAGCACCTTCGCTTCGTCGCTCAGCGGCTCGTCCAGCACCCAGAACTCGCCGTCCTCGACGCTGATTGTCGCCCGGAACAACACGCCGTCGTACCGTCCGACAACAAGTTCGGCGGCGATCTCGGCCGGCTCCGCAGGCGGGACCGGCCGCGCCGGCAGTTCGACCCCGGCCGTCTCGCGCAGGACGTGACCCATCAGTTCGTCGTACAGCGCCGAGGCCCTGCCGCCATTGGTGAGCAGTACGACGGCCACGTTCCGGTCCGGGACCAGCCGGAAGAACGCGGCCTGTCCGACCGTGCCGCCGTCGTGCCCGAAGTACGGGCCGTGCTCGCTGTCGAAGATCATCCAGCCGAGGCCGAGCTGATGCAGATCGCCACCGGTCTGGGGTACGTCGACCTGGGCCTCCCACAGTCGATCGATCGTCGCCCGGTCGAGCAGCGTCGCGTCGAGGAACGTCCGGCCGAAGGTGATCAGATCGCTCGCGCTCATCGCCAGCAACGATCCGGCCGGCGCCATGCTGTGCACCAGGCTCCACACCGGCGCGACGTCGAGCGGCGCGCCCGGCTTCGGCGAGACATGACCGACGGCGGCCCGATGGAAGAGGGCCTCGTCCGGAATCGTCGCGACGTGCCCGAGCTCCAGCGGTGCGGCGATGTGTTCGCGGACGAGCTCGTGGAACGGCTTCCCGCGCAGGACCTCCGCGATCCGGCCGAGGACCACGAATCCGGCGTTGTTGTACGAGTACCCGGCGCCGAGCGGGACCTCCTGCGGCAGACCCGGCACGACGTCGCGGACGAACAGCTCGACGCCGTCGTCGCCGCGCGACGTCGGGATGAAGGCATCGCCGGAGAAGCCGCTGGTGTGCGTCAGGAGGTGCCGCGGGGTGACCGCCGCCGCAGTGGACTCGTCGGCGAGCTTGAAGTCGGGTAGGTACTCGCGGACCGGGCGATCGAGATCGACCTTGCCCTCTCCGACCAGCTGCATGATCAGCGTGGTCGTCCAGAGCTTGGTGATCGAGCCGACCTGGAAGACCGAGTCGACAGTTGCCTCGACCCCGGTGTTCCGGTTGAGGACGCCGGCCGCGGCCGTACTCACCCGGCCATCGGCCAGTACCGCGACGGAAGCCGCGGGTACGCCGTGCTTGCCGATCAGCCGGGTCAGGTTCTCGTCGAGCCACTGCTGCATGAAGCGCTCCTTACCGAAGGGCGGACGTAATACTCAGCCGAGAACGCGGACCAGGTTCTCGCCGAGGACTTTGCGGATGGTTGTCTCGGGCAAGCCTCGACGTACGAGGGCGTCGGTGACCAGGGGCAGGCCGGCCGGGCCCTCCAGGCCGGGGACGTAGAGCTCGGCGTCGAGGCCCTGGATGATCACCGGCCGGTCGCAGGCGGGGATCTTCTCGCCGAAGACCTCGGCGACGAAGTCGCTGCCCAGGCCGACGTGGTCCTCGCCGGCGATGTCGAGGACGTGCAGGATGTGGTCGGCCAGGTGGTCGACGGTCGGCTTCTCGTCCGTGGTCAGGAAGCCGGCGAAGAAGTTCACGCAGATCACGCCGCCGGTCGCGGAGATGGCACGCAGCTGGTCGTCGGTCAGGTTGCGGTGGTGCTCGCGCAAGGCGAACGCGCTCGAGTGCGACGCGACCACCGGCTTGGTGGCCAACTCGAGGATGTGCTCGACCCCGGCGCGGCCGACGTGCGAGACGTCGACCAGTACGCCGAGCTCCTCGAGCAGTCCCACTGCCTCGACGCCGGCGTGCGTCAACCTGCCGCGGGTCGCGTCCTCGCCGGAGCCGTCGCCGAGCGCGCTGCGGCCGAAATGGGTGAACGACACCATCCGTACGCCGAGGCGCTGCAGCGTCTGCAGAAGCTCGAGGTCGGTATCGATCTGCGGGCAGCCTTCGAGCGCGAGCACCAGCGCGAGCTTGCCCGTGGCCGTAGCGGCCTCGATGTCGCCGGGCGCCGTACACAGCGCGACCTCGTCGGAGTTCGCCGCCGCGATCCGGTGCGCCGCCTCGATCATCCGCAGCGTCTCGCGGAGCGCGCCCTCGGGCAGGAACTCCGAGTCGATGAACACCGGCAGGACCTGTACGTCGATCCCGCCGGCGCGCAGCTGCGGGATCCACCGCTCCCGGAAGTACTCCGGCCACACCTCCTTGGGCCGTCGCGCCACCAGCATCAAGAGGTCGTTGTGCCCGTCGGCCACGATCGCGTCACGGTGCAGATCCATCGGACCAGAATATGCTCGGGCCGGTGAAGGTTCTTTCTGCTGAGGATGTTCGCCGGCTGGTCCCGATGAGTACGGCGGTCGACGCCGTGCGAGACGCGTTCCGGGAGCTGGCGGCCGGGAACTTCGTGCTGCCGCCGCGGCAGATCTTCGGGGACGGGACGGTGCTGGTGATGTCGGCGTACCACACACCGACCGGGACCGCGGTGGTGAAGAAGATCGGGATCGCCCTCGACCAGGTGCCGGCGATCCGCGCGACCCTGATCTGGACCGGGAACGGCGAGCAGCTGGTCGCCGACGGCGGGTCGATCACCACCTTGCGCACCGGCGCGGTCGTCGGCGTCGCAACCGACCTGCTCGCCCGCGCCGACGCCACCCGCCTCACGCTGATCGGGACCGGCGCGCAGGCCGCCGACCAGGTCCGCGCCGTACTCGCCGTCCGGCCCATCGCTCAGGTCACGATCACCGGCCGGTCCGCGGAGCGCGCGACCACGCTCGCCGACCAGCTGTCGACAGAGTTCCCCGAGGTGAAGTTCACCCCCAGCACCGACGTCGCCGAGTCCGTCGCCGACCCGGACATCATCTGTTGCGCCACATCCTCGGCCACCCCGCTCTTCTCCGCCGACGCCCTGCCCGCCGCAGTCCACGTGAACGCCATCGGCGCCTTCCGCCCCACCATGCGCG
This sequence comes from Kribbella sp. NPDC051586, assembly GCF_044453965.1. Classification (NCBI taxonomy): domain Bacteria; kingdom Bacillati; phylum Actinomycetota; class Actinomycetes; order Propionibacteriales; family Kribbellaceae; genus Kribbella; species Kribbella sp. NPDC051586. Next base: position 403,052 of record NZ_JBITDF010000001.1, read on the forward strand.
AACTCCCCCGCGACCTCCTCACCACCGCATCCACCGTCCTCGTCGACCAGCGTGAAGCCGCCCTGGAAGAGTCCGGCGAAATCATCGACGCCATCAAGTCGGGCGCCCTCCGAGAGCCAGACCTGGTCGAACTCGGCCCCGCCCTCGCCACGCCACCAACCCCCCAAGGCCGAACCGTCTTCAAGTCCGTCGGCGTCGGAGCCCAGGACTGGGCCATCGCCGCCGCACTCGCCCGCGGCTAGCGGACCTCCAGCACTCACCAACCGCCGGCAGTCGAGGCGGCTCACGCTCAACTGCCGGCCGAAAGAGGCCGGCGAGGCAGGTTGGTGAGTGCCCCAGGTCCGCCGCCGGCGCTCACGTCCAGCGGATGACGTCCTTGCGGTAGGCGTAGAGGAGGCCGGCGGCTACGAAGGCCAGGAAGACGAACATCTCGATGAGGGTGGCGTAGCCGAGGGTTGCGAAGATCGTCGCCCAGGGGAAGAGGTAGATCGCGTCTACGGCGAAGATCACGTAGAGGTAGGCGAACAGGTAGTACCGGATGTGGACCTGGGCCCAGCCTTCGCCGACGGGGTCGACGCCGGACTCGTACGTCTTGAGCTTGTTCTCGGTCGGATAGGTGACCGTCAGCGCCTTGTTCAGCGCGAACGCGCCGATCAGCCCGACCAGGCCGAGCGCGACCACCGCGGCGACTACGCCATAGCTGTCCGACACAGGCAGCAGCTTAGTTCGTGCAGAGCAGCAGTGAGTCGATCGAAACGTACGGCCCGTACCCGGAGCGGATGTCCGCGACCTGCAACCGGAGCCGGGTCACGCCGGAGATGTCGTAGTTCAGCCAGGTCTCGGTCTCCTGCTGCATCCGGACCGACGTCATCGCCGTCGTCCCGTTGTGCAGCGAGACCCGCACCAGACCGTCGGTCAGGTTGCCGAGCCAGTTCCGCGCGTAGCGGCAGCCGGTCGAGTCCACGTCGCCCCAGACGTACCCGCCCTGGTTCGCCAGCAGATCCGCCTCGGCCCGCCGCGGTCCTTCGCTCGGCGGTACGACGGTGAACTGCGGCTGGCCCGCTCCGCCCGCGGCGACGAGGCCCTTCTTGAACATCCCGCGCCACACGTAGTGCTTGAAGCTGATCATCGGCGAGATCGCCGCGGCGTACGGCGCCTGCGCACCGACCGCGATCCGGTACGTCCGGATCGACCCCGGCTGGACCGTGGTGATCGTCACGCTGCTGCCGGACGAGTACCCGTGCGCGACTTCCTGCCAGCGCTTCAACGACGGGATCCACTGGTGCAGCGGGATCCGCGTGCCGGCCGCCGGCGCGGGTGTCAGCGTCCCGACCACGGTGATCACGCCCTTGGTCGCGTCCGTCGTCCGGATACTGGCGATCTTCGCGGTCCGCGTCGGCGCCGCGGACGCCGCAACCGCCGCGGACGCCGTACTGCCCAGACTCAGCGAGCTGTCCGCCGGGGCGACCGGCGCCGCGCACCCCGCGAGCAGCAACGTCAGTAGTCCGGCCAGCACACGACGCATGAAACAACTCCTTGAAGTCACAGCTTGATGACGACACCCTGCCGGTTCTCACTTCGGATCGCAAGCGAGTCGCTGCGGAGTGTGACACTGGGAGGTTTCGTCTCTACCTGACCCAACGACCCGTTAACACCGCGTCCCAGGCTGTGGACCACCGGGGCTTCCGCATGGTTCTGTTCTAAGGGCGAACTAATATTGGGGTTATCGCCCTGACGGGGGGATCGGACTGTCGCCCACAAGGCGGCCGGACGACCCAAGCTTCGACTTGGAGATGAAAAGAACAGTGACCATCGAGGTCAAGCAGCTCGACCGCGTGGTGATCCGCTTCGCCGGCGATTCCGGTGACGGGATGCAGCTCACGGGGGACAGGTTCACAGCGGAAACGGCATCGTTCGGCAATGACCTGTCGACGTTGCCCAACTTCCCAGCCGAGATCCGGGCACCAGCCGGGACCCTGCCGGGAGTGTCGTCCTTCCAGCTCCACTTCGCCGACCACGACATCCTCACGCCGGGCGACGCGCCCGACGTGCTGATCGCGATGAACCCGGCGGCCCTGAAGGCGAACCTCAAGGACGTCCCGCGCGGTGCGACGCTGATCATCGACACCGCGGACTTCACCGCCCGCAACCTGAAGCGGATCGGGTACGACGAGAACCCGCTGGAGACCGGCGAGCTCGAGGCGTACCACGTGGTCCCGCTCAACCTGACCGGCATGACGGTGGAGTCGGTCAAGGAGTTCGGGCTGACCCGCAAGGACGCTTCCCGGGCCAAGAACATGTACGCGCTCGGCCTGGTGTCCTGGCTGTTCCAGCGACCGGTCGAGTCGACGATCACGTTCCTCGAGACGAAGTTCGCGGGCAAGCCGGACATCCGGGACGCGAACATCGCGGCCTTCCGCGCGGGCTACAACTTCGGCGAGACGGCCGAGGAGTTCTCCGTCCGGTACGAGGTGAAGCCGGCCAGCATGGCCACCGGCACCTACCGGAACATCTCCGGCAACCTCGCGCTGGCGTACGGCCTGGTCGCCGGCGCCCAGCAGGCCGGGCTGCCGCTGGTCCTCGGCGCGTACCCGATCACCCCGGCGTCCGACGTACTGCACGAGCTGTCCAAGCTCAAGCGGTTCAACGTCACCACGGTCCAGGCCGAGGACGAGATCGCCGGCATCGGCGCCGCCCTGGGCGCGTCGTTCGGCGGCGCGCTCGGCGTGACCACGTCGTCCGGCCCGGGTATCAGCCTGAAGTCCGAGACGATCGGCCTCGGCGTGATGCTCGAGCTGCCGCTGGTCGTCTGCGACATCCAGCGCGCCGGTCCCTCGACCGGTATGCCGACCAAGACCGAGCAGGCCGACCTGCTGCAGGTGATGTTCGGCCGTAACGGCGAGGCGCCGCTGCCGGTGCTCGCGGCCCAGTCCCCCGCGGACTGCTTCGCGATCGCGGTCGAGGCGGCCCGGATCGCGATCACCTACCGCACTCCGGTGATCGTGCTGTCCGACGGCTACCTGGCCAACGGTTCCGAGCCGTGGCAGATCCCGGTGGTCGCTGACCTGCCGACGATCGAGCCCAACTTCACCCTCGAGCCGAACGCGACCGACGACAAGGGTCAGCCGACCTACCTTCCGTACCTGCGCGACCCGGAGACCCTCGCCCGTGCGTGGGCGATCCCGGGTACGCCGGGCCTGGACCACCGGATCGGTGGTCTGGAGAAGGAGGACAAGACCGGCAACATCTCCTACGACCCGGCCAACCACGACCTGATGATCCGCACCCGCCAGGCCAAGGTCGACGCGGTCGCGCGGTCGATCCCGCCGGTCGAGGTCGACGACCCGGACGGTACGGCGAAGGTCCTGGTGCTCGGGTGGGGTTCGACGTACGGCCCCATCGGCGCCGGTGTCCGCCGGGTCCGCAAGGTCGGCGGCAAGGTCGCGCAGGCCCACCTGCGCCACCTGAACCCGTTCCCGGACAACCTCGGCGACCTGATCCGCAGCTACGACAAGGTCCTGGTCCCGGAGATGAACCTGGGCCAGCTCGCGATGCTGCTGCGGGCCAAGTACCTGGTCGACGTCGTCTCGTACGCACAGGTCCGCGGTATGCCGCTCGGCGCCGCGGAGCTGGCCGAGGTGATCGGCAACCTGGTCGAGGAGACCGAGGGCATCGACGACGACGCCCGCCATCTCGGCTCGGCGGCCGCCAGCCTGACCCACGGCGAGGCGCTGCACACCGAACCGAACGGCCAGTCCAACGGCCAGTCCAACGGCCAACTGCACACGTCGGAGGGAGCACGATGAGCACGGTCGACCTCGGTCTGCCGAGTCTGCCCGGTGGCCTGCGTGGCGTGCCGGCCGCGACCGAGCCGCAGAACCGCAAGGAATACGTGTCGGACCAGGAGGTCCGCTGGTGCCCGGGCTGCGGCGACTACGCCGTACTCGCGGCCTTCCAGGGCTTCCTGCCCGAGCTCGGGATCAAGCGCGAGAACGTCGCGATGGTCTCCGGGATCGGCTGCTCGTCCCGCTTCCCGTACTACCTGTCGACGTACGGCATGCACTCGATCCACGGCCGCGCGCCGGCGATCGCGACCGGCCTCGCGGTGGCGCGGCCCGACCTGAGCGTGTGGGTGGTGACCGGTGACGGCGACGCGCTGTCGATCGGCGGCAACCACCTGATCCATACGCTGCGGCGGAACGTGAACCTCAAGATCCTGCTGTTCAACAACCGGATCTACGGCCTGACCAAGGGGCAGTACTCGCCGACCTCGGAGCCGGGCAAGGTGACGAAGTCGACGCCGATGGGTTCGGTCGACAACCCGTTCAACCCGGTTTCGCTGGCGCTCGGCGCGGAGGCGACGTTCGTGGCCCGGACGGTCGACTCCGACCGCAAGCACCTCACCTCGGTACTGCGGGCCGCGGCCGAGCACCGCGGTACGGCGTTCGTCGAGATCTACCAGAACTGCCCGATCTTCAACGACAACGCGTTCGAGGCGTTCAAGGACCCGGAGACCCGGGACGACGCGATCATCCCGCTGGTCCACGGCGAGCCGATCCGCTTCGGCACGGACGGACACCTCGGTGTGGTCCGCGACGGGTTCGCGTCCCTCGCCGTCCGGGAGGTCGCGGACCTGCCCGGCGGCGAGGCCGACCTCGTCGTCCACGACGCGCACACGGAGGACCCGGCGTACGCGTTCGCGCTGTCCCGGCTGACCGACGCGGGCGTCCTCCACCAGGCCCCGATCGGCGTGTTCCGCTCGGTCGAGCGCCCGGCGTACGACGACCTGGTCCGCCAGCAGATCACCACCGCCCAGGAGACCCAGGGCACCGGCGACCTGCAGGCCCTGGTCACCGGCGCCGACACCTGGACGATCAACTGACGATCAACTAGCAGCGTCGCGGGGATCTCGATGGCGAATCGGCTCGAGATCCCCTTGGCCTTTGGGCCTCGCGTTTGGACTAGCTGGCCTGTCGGTGGGCGGTCAGGTACTCGACGATGGCCTCACGCATCACTTCACTGAGGTTGCGATGGTTCTGCTCGGCGAAGACAACCAGGTCGTTGTCGATGGCACGGGGCAAGCGCACCTGCCGAACCGGTGAGGCCTCGCCCGGCCCGGCCTCGGGCTCGATCGATGGCCGGCCGCCGCGGGACCGCTCGACGAGATCCTTGCCGAAGGCGGCCGCCGCCTCGCCCCGAAGAGCGGATTTCGACTGCTCGGGGAGCTGCATGTCGTGCTCTGCCCACTCCGCAGCCGCGTCGTAGTCCTTCTCGCTCATCTGCCCTCCTCCATCCGCTCGAGGTGCTTTCCCCGTGCAACCATCACAGGAAAGACATGGAGGTCCCGAGGCGGACTCATCTCGACCATAACCTCCAACAATGCACCACCCAGCTGCCTGGGTGGTCCGATGAACAGTGTCGGCCGGAGCGTGGCCGGCGGGCGCGGTTCATCGAATTCGCGCTCCACGTAGTAAGCGTTACCTAGTTTTGCAATACATAACCATCGCCTTGGTCAGCTCATCCGACCTCGTCGTTCGGACGGGTGAGGAATTCGCGGACGGCTTTTTGGAAGTCGGTCGGGTTTTCGATCCACGGGTAGTGCCCGACACCGTCGAGCACTACCCGTTCCGCGTTGGGCAGGGCCTCGAGCAAGCTGTCGGTCACGTACGGCGGCCGCAGGTCCTCCGCGCCGTGCACCATCAGCGTCGGTACGACGACCCGCCGGCAAGCCCCCGCCCGATCCGGCACGGCACTCAGCTCGTCGCGCAACGCATCGGCGCACACCTGGTTGGGCTCGAACCACGGCGTGTTCAACCTGCGAGCCCGGGTCAGGGCCGTCATCCGATCGGCGAGGTTCACCGAGATCCGCGCGATCCACGGATCAGCTTCCGCAGTACCGGCGAGGCGCTCGGCGACCCGCGCCCGGTAGTCGGGCGGCGGACCGTCGAGTCCGACCGACGACACCAGCACCAACCGGGACACGACGTCCGGATGTGCTTGGGCGAACTCCAACGCCAGCGAGGCTCCCCAGGAATGCCCGATCACGATGCACGGACCTGGGCCGCACACGGTGGCGAGGTCGGCGACGAAGCGGGCGAGCGTGTACGGACCGCGGCGCTCCGAGCGGCCGCAGCCTCGTTGGTCCCACCTGTGCAGCGTGAACCCTGGTAGCGACAGGTCGTGGAACACGTCCCACCAGCCAGGACCGCCATGCACGAGTACGGCGGATGGTCCGGAGCCACTCACCTCCGTCCAGAGCCGGCAGCCGTCGTCAGCCGTCAAGTGCGCCATAGACGGCGGCCCTGAGTTCGCGGCGGATCGGGTACCTGGCGGAGGGGACGAGTTGGGTGAGGAGGACGACGACGAGCTCGTCGGCCGGGGAGACGAAGAACGCGGTCGACGCCTTGCCGCCCCAGAAGTACTCACCGGACGTCCCGATGGTCTGCGCGACGGTCGGATCGAGCAACACCCCGAAGCCGAGGCCGAAGCCCTGGCCGGCCCGCTTCGTCTCGCCGCCGAAGTCCGCGAACGCGGCGAGATCCTGACCACCGGGCAGATGGTTGGTGGTCATGAACCGCAGCGTCCGCGACCCGATGATCCGGGTCCCGTCGAGCGAACCGCCACCGGCAAGCATCCGGGTGAAGCGTAGGTAGTCGCTCGCCGTCGACACCAGCCCGGCGACCCCGGACAGGAAGGCGCGCGGCCTGGCATAGGCACTCGTCCGCGGATCGTCGGTGAGCGTGAACCCGCCGTCGTCGTATCCGTAGCAGGCCGCGAACCGCGAGATGCTTGCCTCGGGCACCGAAAAGCCGGTGTCGGTCATGCCGAGCGGTTCGAAGATCCGGGTCCGCAGGTACGCGTCCAGCGGTTGTCCGCCGATCACCTCGCACAGCAGGCCGACGAGATCGGTGGAGACTCCGTAGATCCAGCGCGTCCCGGGGTCCGCCTGCAACGGCAGGCCGGCCAGCCGGCCCGGCAGCTCGGACAGCGATGCGTCCGAATCCATCCCGGTCAGCCCGGCCTGCTGATAGAGCAGGCTGACCGGATGCTTGCCGTTCGAGGCCGCGAGTCCGGACGTATGCATCAGCAGATCCCGCACGGTCAGCTCGCGGGTGGACTCGCGGAGCGTGCCGTCGTCGTACACCTTCGGCCGGCCGAGCTCCGGCAGGTACTTCACCACCGGGTCGTCGAGCTGGAAGCGGCCTTCCTCGTAGAGCTGCATCAGCCCGAGGCTCGCGATCGGCTTGGTCATCGAGTAGATCCGGAAGATCGTGTCCGCGGTCATCGGCAGGTCGCGCTCGACGTCGCGATGCCCGTACGCATCGAACAGCAGCACCTCGTCGCGGTGCGCGACCACCGTGACGGTGCCCGGGAACCGGCCGTCGTCGACGTACCGCCGGACCAGCGCCGGCACGTTCCGCATCGCGACCTCCTGTAATGATCGCTTCAGAGAATTGGATCTCTGTCGCAGAGACTACATGAGCTCGAGCAGGTCCGGCAGAGTGTGTCCCACGGTGCGATCCAGGTGCCGCGCCGCCAGTCCGGCCGCCTGCGCGGCGAGCACATCCAGGTCGAGGTTGTCGCCGATCATCAGAACCTCGGACGGCTCGACCCCCAACGCCTCGCAGGTGCGCAGGTAAGCCTCGGGCGCGGGCTTGCTGAAGCCGAGGGCCTCGGACGTACACACCACGTCGATCAGGTCCGCCAGGCCGATCGCGGCCAGCTTCGCGTTCTGCTGCACCGTGTTGCCGTTGGTCAGTACGCCGATCCGCCAACCGTTGCCCCGGGCAACCTCCAGCGCCGGCCGCGCGTCCGGGTACGCCGTCCAGCTGCCCTGGTAGTGCCGCAGGTAACCCGTGAAGGCCTCGTCCTGGTCGGCGTCGGCAGTCGGGACCGGTTGGCCGATCAACGGGAGGAACTCGCGCAGGCGGACACGGCGCTGGCCCTGGTGTGTGAGCTCTCCGGACAGCCAGCGGCCGTAGACGCGGTCCTCGATCCCGAACCACTGCGCGACCAGCTCGTCGGTCGGCGTACCGCCGAGGTCCGTGACCCAGCTCCGGACCGCGTACGTCGCCGACAGCGTGTGGTCGAAGAGGGTGTTGTCGAGGTCGAAGATGACGGCCTTCATGCGCGCACGACCGAGTCGCGGTTGAGCTCGCGGTGGTTCGCGTACCCGGACAAGGCCAACGTCAGGTCGAGCTCGGCCAGGAAGCAGCGCAGTACGTGCTCGACACCGGTCTGCCCCGCGAGGGCGAGGCCGTACAGCAACGGACGACCGAGCAGCACCGCCTTGGCTCCCAGGGCGAGCGCCTTCGCCGCGTCCGAGCCGGTCCGTACGCCGGAGTCGAACAGGACCGTCAGTTGTTCGCCGACCGCGTCCGCGATCGCCGGCAGTGCGTCCAGGGAGGCCACCGCACCGTCGACCTGGCGACCACCGTGGTTCGAGACCACGATGCCGTCGACGCCGTGCTCGGCGGCCAGCTTGGCGTCCTCGACCGCGGTGATGCCCTTGAGGACGATCGGGCCGTCCCAGTTGTCGCGCAGGAACGACAGGTCGTCCCAGGCCAGCCCGACGTTCGGGAAGATCTGCGCCCAGAGCATCACCGCCGCGCCCGGGTCCTCGGCGACGGGCTTGGCCAGCTTCGACCGGAAGGCCGGGTCGCTGAAGTAGTTCGCGAGGCCCTCCCCCTTCAGGAACGGCAGGAACCCGCGGTCCAGATCGGCCGGCCGCCACCCGATCGTCCCGGTGTCCAGCGTGACGACGAGTACGGCGTACCCCGCGGCCTTGGCGCGCTGCAGGAAGCTGAGGCAGACGTCGCGGTCGGTCGGGTAGTACAGCTGGAACCACTTGTTGCTCGCCTCGATCTGCTCGATCGCGTGGCTCGCCTGGGTCGAGTGCGTATAGGTGAGGCCGAGGGTGTCGGCGGCCCGTGCCGTCGCCAGCTCGCCGTCCGGATGTGCGAGGGTCTGGACACCGATCGGTGCGACCAGGACGGGCGCGGGCATCGCCGTACCGAGAATGGTGCAGGACAGGTCACGTTCGGTGCTGCCGCGGAGCATCCGGGGCGCCAGGCGCCACCGGTCGAACGCGGCCTGGTTGGCCCGCGCCGTCGCGCCGCCGCCCGCGCTCGGCACGATGTACCCCATCGCCTCCAGCGGGAGCTTCCCGGCCGCCTGCGACTCCAGCCGGGCCAGGTCCGTCGTGATCTCCGGCTTCGTCCCCTGCAACATCCCCTGCAGGTAGATCTGCAACTGGTAGTCCCCGAAGTTGGCCATGCCGGATGTTTTCACGCCCGCCGCGGGACCTCAACCACAGCAACCCGGCCAGGGCGACCAGACAGCACAGCCAGGCGAACCAGTCACCCCAGGCGGTGTAGATCGTCCGGTCGATGCCCGGCCGGAGCTCGCCGATCAGGACGGCCGGGCCATCCTTGGGAGCGGTGGTCTCCGCGACGATGCGGCCGTTGGCGTCGGTGAGGGTCAGGCGGCCCTGGCTGCCGTCGCGGGCGATCGGGATGCCGTTCTCGATACCGCGGAGCAGCGCCATCCGGCTGTGCAGCCACCCGTCGTCGACGAAGTCGAGCGCGGGGACGAGCAGGAGCGAGGTACTGAGTTCGCCGTACTGACGGGCCAGCGCCGGGAAGTCCATGTCCTTGCAGATCATCAGCCCCCAGGTGTCGTACGTCGCCAGCTGGTCGCCCGGGGTGTACGGCTCGATCCCAGGGATGAGGTGGTGCTTGTCGTACGACGTGGGCGCGGTGCCGTCGGGATGGAACATCAGGGCGCGGTTGTGATCCCCGTCGCCGAGAACCGTGAGACCGACGACCAGCTCGATCTTGTTGCTGGCGGCAAGCGTTTGGAACTGTTGCGAGAGCTGTGGGAGATCTCTGGTCTCGACGTCGATCATCTTCTCCGGCAGCAGCACGATCTTCGCGCCGGAACTGGCGGCTCGGGCGACCAGTGGGCGATAACGCTCGAGAATCGCCGGTCCACCGGCATTCGGCCAGCGGGCATTGCCGGCTCCTTGCGCGGACACGACGGCGATCTTCACGGGCCGGCTCTGCGGAGTTCCGTGCAGGCGGACGGCGCCGTACAGACAGGTGCTGATGGCAACTATCACGAGGGCGCCGACGAGCATCGGCTTGCGGGCGGCAATCACCGCGGCCGGGAGAAGCAGCAGGAAACTCAGCCCCCACGGCCCGGTCAACGACACGATCTGGTTGACCGGGGCAACTTCCACCTGCGTGTACGCAAGACTCGTGAACGCACCGTGCGGCGACACGGCCGCGATCACATAGTCAAGCCCGGCCCACAAAGCCGGAGCCGCGACCGCCGCCACGATCGGATGCCCCCGCACGACAAGCCCTCGGAAGAACACCACGGTGAGCGCGAACACCCCCGCCAGCAACAGCAGGAACACCAGCACGACGACCGGCAACTCCAGATCACCCAGCAGATACCGCGCAAGGTTGGACAATCCCAGAAGCCAACCCACACAGGCAGTCAGAGCCGCCGCTCCGGCCCGAAGACGAGGAGCCACGAGAAACACCGGAACAGGCGCAAGCCAGGTCAGAGCGGGGATCGCGTGCAAGCCGGACCCGAAGTACAACAGCACCCCGGTGCCGGCAGCCGCCGCGATCGCGACCCGTCTAGATACGTAGTTCATTGATCATCCTTTCGCCCAGGCGGAGGCAGAGGGCGCGGAACTCGGAGTCCGGCATGCCGATGCGGTCGCCGTGGTGGAGTTGGATCAGGCCGTGGAGGAGAGCGGCGAACATCAGGCTGGTTTCCCACAGGTCTGCGTCGGCGCGGAACAACTGCTGGTCGACGCCCGCGATGATCGCGTCGGCGACCAGGTTGAGTGTGGGTGACCTGCGAGCCTGGAAGTCCGCGGGGAACTTCCGCGCCTGGTCGCGCCGCTCGGTGAACATGTAGTCGTACAGCCGCGGCTGCCCGAGCGCGAAGTCGACGTGGTCGATCAGCATCTCCCGCAGCAGCTCGTCCGCCGCCACGGGACGCTCGGCCGACTCCCAGCGCCGCACCAGCTCGACGAACGCCGCGTCCGCGACCGCGTTCAGCAACGACTCGCGATCCCCGAAGTACTGGTAGATCGCCATCGGCGTGATGCCGACCGCGGCCGCCACCTTCCGCATCGACACCCCGGCGGCGCCGTGCTCGGTCAGCAGGTACGTCGCCGCGGCGGTGATCCGGTCCTTGGTCGTCACGTCTCTCATGACGACCATTAAATACACATTCCCTATACGCCGTATAGGCAGAATGACCCTGACCGGACCCTGAGCCATGACATCCGTCAGGCCCGGGGCCGGACGTCCGTCAGCGCAGGATCCGGACGGATCGCATCCACCCGACCGGCCCGCGACCACGAGAGTTGTGGACATGACGAACACGAATGTGGTGACCGCCCCTCAGCGCTACAGCGTGAAGCGGAGCCTGCCCGCCCTCGGCCTGTTCTTCCTGTCTCCCCTGGTCGCGGAGTTCCTGCTCGGGAACATCCCGATCAGCGCCCTCTTCGCGCTACTGGGCCTGGCGCCGCTGTACGGCGGCGGCGCGGTCCTGATCCGGGAGATCGTCCGGCGGCGCGGCTGGGGCTACCCGAGCGTGGTGGTCCTCGCGCTCGCGTACGGCGTCCTCGAGGAGGGCATCACCACGCAGTCGCTGTTCAACCCGAACTACGTCGACCAGCGGCTCCTGGACCCGGGGCACATCGGCTTCCTGGGCATGGGCGCGCCGTGGACGGTGTTCGTGCTCGGACTGCACACGATCTGGAGCATCACGATCCCGATCGTGCTGATGGAGTCGATGTCACGCCGGCCGCGTGATCCGTGGCTGGGCAAGGTCGGGCTCAGTGTGTACGTCGCGCTGTTCGTGGTCGGCATCGTCGCCACGACCGCGGTCCAACTCGGGATGGACTCCTTCGTCGCATCGCCGGCCCAGTTCGCCGGCGTCGCGGTCGCCATCGTCGTACTGGTCGTCGTCGCGGCCCGGATCGGCCAGCGGCCGCGGCCTCGCACCGCGGGCACGGTGCCCCCGGTCTGGCTGCTCGCGGTGGCCGGCCTGGCGGTGAGCTCGGGCTGGATGGTCGCGAGCGACGTGGTGAAGAACGGCTGGCTGGGTGCGGCCGTGATGCTCGTCATCGACGTTGTGGCAGCCGTCGTCCTGGTGCACTACTCGCGGCGTACGAGCTGGACACAGAAGCACACGATGGCGGTCGCGGGCGGCGCGCTGCTCACCTACGCGTGGCACGCGTTCCCCGAGACGCCGGTCTTCGACGCCCCGCACACCACCGATCTGGTCGGCAACACGGTCTTCGCCCTCCTCGCGGTGGCCCTGCTGATCTCTGCGACAATCAGGTGTGACAAGTTCGGTGACTCCTGACACACGCGGCACTGCGCGGCACGTCAGCCTGGCGTTGTTCGCGCTGGCGACCGGTGGTTTCGCGATCGGGACCACCGAGTTCGTCACGATGGGGCTGCTGCCGCAGATCGCTGACGGCGTACACATCTCGATCCCGACGGCCGGCCATGTCGTCTCGGCGTACGCGCTGGGCGTCGTGGTCGGCGCTCCGTTGATCGCGGCGTTCGGCGCGCGGACCGGGCGGAAGCGGTTGCTGCTCGGGCTGGTCGCGGTGTTCGTGGTCGGCAACGTGCTGTCGTCGGTTGCCTCGAGCTACGAGTTCCTGATGGCGGCGCGGTTCCTGTCCGGGCTGCCGCACGGCGCGTTCTTCGGGATCGGCGCCGTCGTCGGCGCGTCGATGGTAGCGCCGGAGCGCCGGGCGCGGGCCGTGTCGATGACGATGGTCGGGCTGCCGGTCGCGAACATCATCGGCGTACCGCTGACGACCTTGCTCGGGCAGAAGCTCGGGTGGCAGGTGCCGTTCCTCGCGGTCGGGGTGCTCGGGCTCGTGACACTCGTCGCGGTGTGGTTCTGGGTGCCGCCGCAGCCGGTCGGCAGCGACGTGAACGTCCGGAGCGAGCTGAGTGCGCTGGCGCGGCCGCAGGTGTGGATGGCCCTGCTGGTCGGGATGGTCGGCTTCGGCGGGATGTTCGCGACGTACTCCTACATCACGCCGACGATGACGGAACTGGCCGGTTTCTCGGAGTCCGCGGTGACGATCGTGCTCGCCGTGTACGGCGTCGGCATGACCGTCGGCACCGTACTGGGCGGACGGCTGGCGGACCGCTCGCTGATGGGCAGCGTGTACGGCGGACTGGTCGCGGTGGCCGTCGTACTGGGGGCGTTCGGCTGGCTCGCGCAGACGCGGACGGGCGCGCTGGTCGCCGTGTTCGCGATGGGGTGCTCGGCGAGCATCCTGGTGCCGGCGCTGCAGACCCGCTTGATGGACGTCGCGCACGAGGGTCAGTCGCTGGCCGCGTCGCTGAACCACTCGACGCTGAACATCGCCAACGCGCTGGGCGCCTGGCTCGGCGGCGTCGTACTCGCGGCCGGCTACGGCTACGAATGGCCGAGCCGGCTGGGTGCCGCGCTCGCGGTCGCCGGTCTGCTGCTGGCGCTGATCTCCGGCCTGATGGAACGTCGAGGGACAAATCAGGTGCTTGCCTGACCTGATCATCACCGCCCACTTGGTTGAATCGGGGTATGGCGACCATGACCCTGAGCGCTGCCGACCAGGTACGGCGGAGTGGACTGCGGCGGATGCGGTCGGTGGCGTTGGCGCTGCTGGTGCTCGCGGCCGTGATCTACGTGGCGACGCTGCACCTGAGCGGCGGCTGGGCGTACCTGAACGCGGCGGCCGAGGCGGCGATGGTGGGTGCGCTGGCGGACTGGTTCGCGGTGACCGCGCTGTTCCGGCGGCCGCTCGGGCTGCCGATCCCGCACACCGCGATCGTGCCGACCCGCAAGGACAGCCTGGCCGAGAGCCTGGAGCAGTTCGTCACCGAGAACTTCCTGTCCGAGGAAGTGGTGGCCGAGAAGATGCGCACCGCGGAGGTGAGCCGGCGGGCCGGTGAGTGGCTTGCCGACGGCAACCACGCCGAGCGGATCGTGGCCGAGGGCGCGCGGACGATCGGGGCGGCGTTGCCGAAGCTCGGCGACGACGACGTGTCGGCGTTCGTGCGGGGGTCGTTGCTGCCGCGGTTCGTGAAGGAGCCGTTGAGCCCGATCGCCGGGCACTTCGTGCAGTCCGTGGTCGAGGACGGCGCCCATCACGCGCTGTTCGACCTGCTGATGGTCGAGGCGTACGACTGGCTGGCGAACAACCGGGAGCTGCTCGCGGACGTGGTCGGCCCGCGGGCGCCGCGCTGGTCGCCGCAGTGGGTGGACCGGATCGTGATCGACCGGATCCATCGCGAGGCGCTGGCGTGGCTGGCCGACGTACGCGACAACCCGTCGCACCCGGCGCGACGCGCGGTCGACCGGCTGCTCGCGAAGCTGGCCGACGACCTGCAGCACGACCCGGAGACGATGGAACGCTTCGAGGCCTGGAAGGCGCGGATGCTGACGCATCCGGACATGGGTTCGAGCCTGACGGCGGTCTGGGACGCGATGCGAACGGCGCTGATCGACGCGATCAACGACCCGAACAGCACCCTCCGGTCCCGCGGGATCAGAGCCCTGCACGACCTCGGCCGGCGACTCCAGGACGACGAGGCCCTCCGCGCCGGCGTCGACGACCGCGCGGCCGAGGCGGTCGGATACGTCGTCCGCACGTACGGCACCGAGATCGTCTCGGTCATCTCCGACACGATCGAACGCTGGGACGGACGGGAGGCCGCCGCCCGGATCGAGCTCCACGTCGGACGTGACCTCCAGTTCATCCGCATCAACGGGACCGTCGTCGGAGCGCTCGTCGGGCTCCTCATCCACACGTTGAGCCAGCTGCTGTGAAGACGACGTACATCCGCAAACGCAAGCGGCCGTCGGGGTCGGGGCTCTGGCCGACGTACGAGCTGGGGACCGACGCGTTCGGCACGTGGTTCTACACGCCGGCGCACTCGCTCTTCCGGGCGAACAACGGCGAGGTGTGCGAGGTCGCCCAGCTCGGTCCGGGTCTGCCGGGCGAGCATTCGGTCCACCTCGCGCCGTACGACGGATGGTGGTTCGCGTACTTCCGCCACAGCGGCCTGCTCCACGTCGACGTGAGCACCCAACCGGCGCTCGTGGGCGCTGAGTGGACGTTCGAGGACCTGGAGCTGGACCCGTTCCGCCGCGCGGACGGGACGATCGGCACCGAAGACTGGGACGAACTGGCCGACGCCCACGCCGCCGGCCTGGTCACCGACGCCGAACGCCAAGCAGCCGAAACCGCCGCCCACACCTTGGAGCACGACTTCACCGCAGGCACGGAACCCTTCGGCCGGGCGGGCTGGGAACGCCTGGCAGCAGCGATAGAACTGGATCTGCCGCCGCTGACAGACTTCGGCGACCGCCCGCTCGACCAGGAGGCAACCATCTGAGCGGGCCAGCTGGTCCAGCTGCATGTGAGCATTGAGGATGGCGTAGTCACGACGGGGGTGACGCGGATGCGGGCCAGCGACGGCACGGGCAGCTTCGATGCGTTCGTGGTGGCGCGGTCGCAGAGCTTGTTGCGGACCGCGTACCTGCTGACCCGCGATCATGCGCTCGCCGAGGATCTGGTGCAGACCGCGCTGGCCAAGGCGTGGTTCCACTGGGCGAGGATCCGCGAGGACAACCCGGAGCCGTACGTCCGGCGGATCCTCGTCACGACGTACTCCTCCTGGTGGCGGCGCCGCTGGAACGGCGAGATACCGACCGAGGAACTGCCGGAGTCCCCCGTCCCGCACGGTGAGGACCGGCTCGACCTCTGGGACGCGATCGGCCGCCTCCCGCGCCGGCAGCGCATCGTGGTGGTGCTGCGCTTCTACGAAGACCTCACCGAAGCCGAGACCGCCCGCCTGATGGGCAGCAGCGTCGGCACCGTGAAGAGCCAGACCGCCAAGGCCCTGGCCAAACTCCGCGTCGATCCCGCCCTCACCGCGGGTACGACGGCAGACCTGGAGACCCCGCGATGAACCTCCAAGACCTGCGCGACGAGCTGGCCACCCGCGCCGCCTCCACCGACCAGCACCCCGCCGACCTGCTCCCCGGCGTCAAGCACAAGATCCGCCGGACCAAGCAGCGCCGGATCATCTCCGCCGCTGGTACGGCCGCGGCAGCGCTGGCGATCGCCGCCACCGCCGTACCGGGGGTGCTCAACACCCCGGCACCCGACCCGGCCGAGCACCCGTCGTACACGCAGAACGGCTTCACGCTGCCCGGCGAGCTCGACGGCGACGAGCTGCTCAAGGGCTGGGCCGGGCACGTCGGCGAGAACCAGCTCTCCTTCGACTGGACCCCGGCGTCGAAGGAGATCAGCTTCGTCAGCCGCTGCAAGGTCGATTCCGAGGTGCTGGTCTGGGTACGCGTCAACGGCGTCACGGTCGACACCGGTCCATGTACTCGGGACGGCGGTCCGATCCGCAACGCCGTACCGATCCAGAGCATCCTCTGGAACGACGCCCCGATCGGCCGGCCCGCGAAGGTCACCGTCGACCTGGTCGATGCCGAGGGACGTGCCGTCCACGATCCGAAGCAGCAGATCGGGGTCGGCATCTACGCCGACGAGTCAGAGAGCAACAACCCACCGGACCAGACGCGGCCCGGCGACTACGTGCTCGGCGGACTGCAGTTCCGCAAGCAGGTCGGCACGCAGACCAGGCTCGGCGCGGTCATCGGCGATCGCGGAGCGATGCAGGTCGCGACGAGCTTCGTCCCCACCAGCCACGCGGTCGTCGTCCAGACCGTCGGTACGCCGCAGGACTACCTGTACAACCCGTCGGAGTACCGCGTGCAGGTCCGCTTCGGCGACGGCACGACCGTCAACGGGTACACGTCGGCCGGCGACCAGTCCCAGGTCGACACGAGTGTGCCGCTGCAGCTGACGGGACCGCCCGGTCGCCCCATGCGGGTGACCGCCCGCCTGGTGGACAAGAGCGGCAAGCCGGTTTCGGTGCCGCAGGCAAGGATCGGGGTGGCGATCTACGATCCGGGGCCGCAGGTCCGGCAGAACGGGATCGACTTCGACCGGGAGAAGGTGTCCGACGGCACGAAGTACCGCTTCGTCCGCTCGGTCGTCGTACCGGCGACCCAGGGCCGGGTCCAGCTGACCACTCCGGTCGGCAAGCCGTTCATCTGGTCGTACGGCAGCGTCGGGATCGGCGCCGGGGTGTGGACGCGCTGGGACGGCCTGGACGCGCACCAGGACGGCCCGATGAGCGGCGGCTTCGGGTGGCACGACGAGAGTCCGCAGACCGAGCCGAAGACGGTCGACTTCTACGTGAACGCCGGCAAGCCGACCGGCGGCAAGCTCGCCATCGCGCTGTACGAGCCGGCCTAGACCCAGCTGTGCAGGTCGGCCGCGTCCTTGGTGAACTGCTCGGGCGAGTCCTCGGCGACGAACTCGAGCAGGGCGTTGATCTCGCGGGGCTCGGCGGCGAGGCGGTCGAGGATCGGGCGCCACAGGGACTCGCGAGCCGCGAGCGGCAGCCGGTTGTTGGACGGCCACCAGGAGAACACGTGGACCGTGCTCAGCCACGGCATCAGCGCCTCGAGCTGCTGAAGGCACTGAGCGTCGTCCAGGTCGACCGGCGGCTGCCAGTACGTCTTGAGGTTCGATGCGCCGACGTCGAGCAGCAGCGTGATCGTCGAGTCGACCTCGTCGGTGAGCGTGTTGCGGTGGAACTCCATCGCGATCTCGATCCCCGAACCGGCGGCCATGTCGGCCAGCTCGCCCAGTCCACGCGTCACCGCCATCCGGTCCCCGACGCCCGCTTCCGCCGTACCGACGTTGCCGGCCCAGACGCGGATCCGGGGAGCGCCGAGCGCCTCGGCGGTGGCGACCGCGGAGCGCATCTCCTCCCGGTCGACGTTGCCGGCCCGCAGGTACGAGCCGTACGCCGCGATCTGCAGGCCGTGCACCTCGGTCAGGTTCCGCACCCGTTTGGCGTTGACGAGGTTGCCGAGCGGGACATGCACGTCACCGCCCCACTCGATCGCCGCGAGCCCGGACTTCGCCGCCACCTCCACCACCTGGTCGACCGGCAACTGACGGAACGTCACCGAGACCAGACCGGTCCTCACACCCACGCGTGCCTCCTGGTGTTCACACCACCATCCAACCCCATCACACCAGCCCGCCCACGCCCCACGTCGCACCTCGTCTCACGTCATGAGCAAAGTTGTTGGATGCGACTGTCGCGGGGGCTTACGCTGACGCCGTGCCGGAACAGCGAAGAGGATTCACCTACGGGTTCAGCGCCTACCTGATCTGGGGCCTGTTCCCGCTGTACTGGAAACTCCTCGACCAGTCCGGCGCGATCGAGCTGCTGGCCCACCGCGTGCTCTGGTCGCTGGTCACGATCGTGATCCTCGTCTCAGTACTGCGGAAGTACGGCCGGGTGAAGGCACTCCTCGCCGAGCCGCGCCGCCACTGGCCGTTGATCGCGGCGGCGTTCCTGATCTCGGCGAACTGGGGCACCTACATCTGGGGCGTCGGCAACGGCCACGTCGTGGAGACCTCGCTCGGGTACTTCATCACGCCGCTGTTCACGGTCCTGCTCGGCGTCTTCGTACTGAAGGAACGGCTTCGTCCGCTGCAGTGGACCGCCTTGGCGATCGCCTTCGTCGCCGTGCTCGGACTGGCGATCGAGAACGGGAAGCCGCCGTGGGTGGCGATCATCCTGACGTTCTCGTTCGGGTGCTACGGACTGGCGAAGAAGCAGGCCGGCGCGGGCGCGATCGAGGGGATGGCCGTCGAGTCCGGCACCGTCGCCCCGCTGGCGCTCGCCGCGATCGTCGTACTCGGGCTGCAGGGCCACGCGACGGTCACCCACCACGGCACGGGGTACCTCGTCCTCGTGCTGCTGACCGGCCCGATCACCGCCGTACCGCTGCTCCTCTTCGGCGCCGCGGCCACCCGGATCTCGATGACGACCCTCGGGCTGCTGAACTACATCGCCCCGATCATGCAGTTCATCTGCGGCCTGCTGATCTTCCACGAGCAGATGACGTCGATGCGCTGGGCCGGATTCGGCCTGGTCTGGGTCGCGCTGGCCATGTTCACCTTCGACAGCATGCACTCCCGGCGCCGGACCCTCGCCCTCGAACGCGCCGCAGTCACCGCCTCCGCGGTCTGACGCACCCCGCCGATCCACTCGAACTGCTTGACGCCACCTATTCAGGACATCTAATATCCAGGTTATGAAAATGAACGAGGGCGTCGAGTGGGCGATGCACAGCTGTGTGAATCTCAGCTGGGCGTCCGGCGAGGCGGTTGCCGCCAAGCGGCTCGCGGCCTTCTACAACCTGCCCACGGCGTACCTGAACAAGCAGCTCCAGGCACTCGCCCGGGCCGGCATCCTCACCTCGGTCTCCGGGCCGAAGGGCGGCTTCCAGCTGGCCCGCGACCCGCGCGACATCAGCCTGCTCGACATCGTCGTCGCGATCGACGGAGCCGACGACGCGTTCCGCTGCATGGAGATCCTCAAGGAGGGTCCGGGCGCCGACGCGCGGGCCGACTACACCAAGGTCTGCGTGATCTCGCAGGCGATGCGCGGCGCCGAGCTGACCTATCGCCGCGAGCTGGCGAGCAGGTCGATCGCCGACATCGCGGCCGAAGTGGTCCGCCTCAACCCGAGCGCCCCGGGCAACACCCGCAACAGGTTCGCCAACCTCTGATCGGCTCGGCGCTCGTCTCACCCACGCATTGATTCTGGATATTCAATGTCCTCAATCATGTCTTTGCCCTACGCAACTGAAGGAGAAACTGTCATGACTGTTCTGGTTCGTGCCGACGAAGCCGAGGTTCTGTCCGCGAGCGGTGTCACGTTGCTGGCCGACGTGCCCGACACCCACGGCCATCTCACCAGCCACCGTTCGATCTTCCGGCCCGGCAAGGAAGGCGCTCCCCCGCACCAGCACCGCGAGGCCGCAGAGTTGTTCTTCGTGTTGAAGGGATCGCTCCGGGTGCTCGTCGGTGAGGACCTGGTCACGCTCGAGCAGGGCGACTTCCTGCTCGTCCCGCCGAACACACCGCACGCCTTCGAGGCCGCCGGCGACGTACCGGCCGAGGTCCTCTTCGTCCTCACGCAGGCCAAACCCCGCTTCGGCTACTACCGCCTGCTCGAGTCCGCCTACCGGGGAGAGACCAGTTGGACCGACGTCGCGGAGACCAGCGACGTGTACGACAACCACTATGTGGAGAGCCCGGCCTGGCAGACGCGTCAGGTCTGAGCTGATGGGCACAGGGAGCCATGGCGCACGACTGGTTCCTGACAGCGGCCGAACGCGGAAACCCGGCGACAGACATCGACTCCGACGGTGCCTGGTCCGAGGGCAACCTCGTCCGGCCGCTGGTGCACGGGGCGACGTACTTCCGGCGTCTGTACGACGAGCTGTGCAAGCTGCAGCGTGGAGACCGGGTGTACTTCACCGACTGGCGCGGTGACCCGGACGAAGTGCTGTACGACGACGGTCCGTCGATCGGCGAGGTGCTGTGCGACCTCGCCCGGTCCGGAGTCGAGGTCCGGGCGCTCCTGTGGCGCTCGCACTCGGACCACCTCAGCTTCAACTCGCGGGAGAACCAGCACCTCGGCACCGAGCTCAACGAGGCCGGCGGCGAGGTGCTGCTGGACCAACGGGTACGCCGGCTTGCGTCCCACCACCAGAAGCTCTTCGTGATCCGGCATCGCGACGATCCGGCCGCCGACGTGGCCTTCGTCGGCGGCATCGATCTGTGCCACGGCCGGCGCGACGACGAGCGCCACCTGGGTGATCCGCAGACCGCACCGATGGATCCGCGGTACGGCGACCGGGCGCCGTGGCACGACCTGACGCTCGAGATCCACGGTCCGGTGGTCGGGGACCTGCTGCGAACCTTCGTCGAGCGCTGGGACGATCCGCATCCACTCGACCGGCGGACGCCGTACCGGATGGTCATGCAGCGGCTGGCCCGGATGCCGCGGCACCCCGGCGACCTGCCGGAGGCGTTCCCGGATCCGCCGACGGCCGGGAAGGACACCGTCCAGGTACTGCGGACGTACGCGCACAAGCATCCCGGATTCCCGTTCGCACCACGCGGTGAGCACAGCATCGCGCGCGCCTACCTGAAGGCGTTCGGCCGGGCGAAGTCCCTTATCTACCTGGAAGACCAGTACCTGTGGTCCGAACCGGTGGCCGAAGCGCTCCGGGAAGCGCTGGAACGATCTCCGGAGCTGAGGATCATCGCGGTGGTACCGCGGTACCCGGACCAGGACGGCCGCATCAGCGGGCCGCCCGCACGGCATGCCCAACTGGAGGCGCTCCACCGGCTGGACTCCGACCGCGTCGCCGTCTACGACCTCGAGAACGACGACGGCGTACCGATCTACGTCCACGCCAAGGTCTGTATCGTCGACGACGCCTGGATGACCTGCGGCTCGGACAACTTCAACCGTCGCTCCTGGACCAACGACAGCGAACTCACCTGCGCGATCGACGCCCCCGACCTCGCCCGGTCCCTCCGCGCACAGCTCTGGTCCGAACACCTCGGCGAACCCGACCCCGACCTGGACCCGATCACCGGCTTCAGCAACTGGCGGACAACAGCCGCAGCCCTGGACCAGTGGCACGCCGGCGGTCGCCGCGGACCACGCCCCACCGGACGGATCCGCGCCCATCACCCGCAGCCCCTCGGCCGGTTCGAGTCGCTCTGGGCCGGCTGGCTCGCCGACCACGTCTACGATCCCGACGGCCGCCCCCGCGCGGCCCGCCGCCGGAACACCTTCTAGCGCTGTGTGAGGTCCGACACGGGACGTCACAAACCCGGTCGCTGCGGGGTCGTATGTATGACCGAGGAGGGCCGAATCGTGCCGGGTCCCAATCTGCGCAATCTGCGCGATCTGCGAGCGAGAGTGTTCCCTGACCACTGGACGCTGCTGTTCGGCCAGATCGCCTTCTACAGCTTCGTCGTGGTGACGCTCACCGGACTCGTGCTGATGGTCCCGTACGAGCCGTCGGCCGGACACGTTGTGTACGACGGATCGTACGCACCGCTGCACGGCGTACAGATGTCACAGGCCCTGGACTCGACGATGAAGATCAGCTTCGAGATGCGTGGCGGCCTGCTGATCCGCCAGATGCACCACTGGGGCGCACTGATCATGGTGGCGGCGATCCTGCTGCACCTGTTGCGGCTGTTCTTCACCGCGGGGTTCCGCCGGCCGCGGCGGCTGAACTGGCTGGTCGTCTTCGGGTTGCTGATCATCACCCTGGGCGCCTGCCTCACCGGTACGTCGCTCCCGGACGACATGGCGTCCGGCACGAGTCTCGCCGTACTCGACGGCGTCCTGCAGGCGACTCCGTTCGTGGGTACGCAGCTCTCGGCCCTGCTGTTCGGAGGGGACTTCCCGGGCGATGTGATCACCCGGTTCTACCCGCTGCACATCATCGTCCTGCCGGCACTACTCGTTGTGCTCTTCATCGCCGGCGGAGTCCTCGCGCTGAGGAACAAACCGGCGCAGTTCGCGGGCCCCGGGCGAACCGAGGACAACGTGGTCGGAAGTCGGGCAGCCGTCGCTGTGGTCAAGGGCGCGGGCCTGTTCTGCTTCGTGGCCGGGGTGGTGGGTCTGATGGCCTCGCTGGCCACCATCAACCCGGTGTGGCTGTTCGGCCCCGCCGATCCGGCGAACACTTCCGCCGGAGTCGGTCCGGCGTGGTACCTCGCCTTCCTGGACGGTGCCCTGCGGCTGGCGCCGGGCTGGGAGACCGTCTGGTGGGGCAGGACCATCAGCTTCGCCATCCTGCTGCCGGTCGCGGTCTGCACGCTGTTCCTCGCCCTCGTCGGGATCTACCCGTTCATCGAGGAGCGGGTGACCCGCGACCGGCGGGAGCACCACCTGCTCGAACGCCCGCGCAGCAACCCGATCCGCACCGGCATCGGTGTGGCCGGAGTCGTCTTCTACGGCACACTCTGGGCGGCCGCCGGCGCCGACACGATGGCCGTCCAGTTCCACCTCTCGGTGAACGCTCTCATCCACCTGTTCCAAGCACTGCTGATCCTGGGCCCACCGGTCGCCTTCACGATCACCCGCCGCCTCTGCCTTGGCCTGCAGCGACGCGACGCGGAGATCGCGACGCACGGGATCGAGACCGGCCGGATCCTCCGGCTCCCCAGCGGCGGGTACGTCGAACAGCACCGCCCGGCCAACCGTCAACTCACTTCACGGGAGGACGGCCGCGTGGATGCGGCCGGTCGTCGTTGACAACGGCCGGGCGCTCGCCGCGCTGCGCTGCGCGATGATCTCGGCAGCGATCGAGATCGCCGTCTCCTCGGGGGTCCGCGCGCCGAGATCGAGCCCGGTCGGCGACAGCAGCCGGGCGAGCTCGACCTCGGTGACACCCGCGGCCCGTAGGCGGGACAGCCGATCGTGGTGGGTCCGTCGCGAGCCCATCGCGCCGATGTAGCCGGCGTCGGTCCGCAACGCCAGTTCCAGCAGCGGTACGTCGAACTTCGGATCGTGGGTCAGCACGCACAGCGCCGTACGGCTGTCGACCTGGTCGAGTGCCCCGGCGAGGAACCGGTGCGGCCAATCGACCACCACCTCGTCCGCCTCCGGGAACCGCAGCCGGGTGGCGAACACGCCACGCGCGTCGCACACCGTCACGTGGTACCCGAGGAACTTGCCGACCCGGGCGACCGCGGCCGCGAAGTCGATCGCGCCGAACACGAACATCCGCGGCGGTGGTGTGAACGACTGCACGAACACCGCGACCTCGGCACGCCGGCATTCCCCGTGGACGCCGTACTCCCGGATCGCTGTGGAACCGCTGTCGAGCATGGCCACGGCATCCTCGACCACAGCGTTGTCCAAACCCGGATCGCCCAGGCTGCCGGTGACTGCATCCGGCCAGATGACCAGGCGACGGCCAAGACGATCGCCCGGCGTGACCACGGTCGCAACCGCAACCGGCTCACCCGACTCGATCGCGGCCGTGACCGCCTCGAACTCCGCGAACGACGCCGCATCTACCGGCTCGACGAGAACTTCGACCACACCGCCACAGGTCAGCCCGATGGCGAACATGTCCTCGTCGGAGACGCCGTACCGACGGACCGCCGGTACGCCGGTCCGGACGACCTCCTCAGCCACGGCGTACACGTCGGACTCGACGCAGCCGCCGGACACGCTGCCGACCGCGACCCCCACGCTGGACACGGCCATCGCCGCGCCGGGCTGGCGAGGAGCCGAGCGGAAGGTGTCGATCACCGTGGCGATCGCGAACCGATCACCCTCGGCGTACCACCCACGGACGTGCTGGACAACGTCACGCACCCATCTGCTCCGCGCCGGCCTTCACCGCTTCGCGGATTCTCGAGTACGTGCCGCACCGGCAGATGTTGCGCAGCTCGTCGAGGTCCGCGTCGGTGATGTCGCGGCCCTCCGCCTTCGCCTGCCGGACCTTCGCGACAGCAGCCATGATCTGGCCCGGCTGGCAGTACCCGCACTGGGCGACGTCGACACTCAGCCACGCCTCCTGCATCGGGTGCAGGTCCTTGCCGACCGTCGCCGGCAGCCCTTCGATGGTGGTGACCTCGTCGGTGGGCGCGATGTCCTTCACCTGCACCGAGCACGGGTTGAACGCCTTGCCGTTGATGTGCGAGGTGCAGGCCTTGCACACCTCCAGGGCGCAGCCGTACTTCGGTCCGGTGACGCCGAGCAGGTCCCGGAGAACCCACAGCAGCCGGACGTTGCCCTCGGCCTCGACGCTGATCTGCTTGCCGTTGAGCTTGAAAGTGTGCGTTGGCATGGATTCCTCAGAACGTGTTGTCGAGGCCGTCGGTCGGCGACTGCGGGGTGGACGGCTGCAGCGGCAGCGGCTCGAAGCCGAGCGTGCCGTGGTTGATCGGGAAGTACGTCGGCATCGTGCCGGTCGCCCTGGCGTAGGCACACGCGACCGCGGCGAACGCCGGCGCGACGGCCAGCTCACCGGCGCCGCTCGGGCTCTCGCTGGTGTTCGGCATGATCACGACCTCGACGTCCAGCGGGGAGTTCCACTCGCGGGTGTAGAAGTAGTTGTCCCAGCTGCCTTCGAGCGGGATGCCGTCCTTGATGTGCAGGCTCGAGGTCAGCGCCAGCGCGATCGCATCCTGCAGACCGCCGATCATCTGCGCCTCGAGACCACGGGGGTTGATACAGAAGCCGGGATCGACCACGATCACCGCCTTGGTGACGCGTGGACCGGTCACGCCGTCGCGAACGGGCCGGTTCACCGTCTCGGGCCGGCAGTCGATCTCGACCAGTGTCGCGACCGCGGCCCGGTACTCCGAGTGCACGCCGACACCCTGTGCGGTGCCCTTCGGCATCGCCTTGCCCCACTTGCCGACCTCGGCCGCCTTGTTCAGCACCGCGAGCAGCCGCTGGTCCTTCAAGAAGCTCCGGCGGAACCGGACCGGGTCCTGGCCCATCTTCGCGGCGAGCTGGTCGACCACCAGCTCCTCGGCGCAGACCACGTTCGGCGAGTAGATGTTGCGCATGCTGCCGGTGTTGAACTTCAGCGGGATCTCGTTGAGCAGCTGAGTGGTGACGCCGAAGTTGTACGGCGAGGACTGGCTGAGCTCGAAGATCGTCTCGGCGAACGACAGGTTGCCGCCCACCGGCAGATCCGCCGCGAACGCCGTGATCATCTCGCCGAGGCCGTGACCGAAGTCGGTCTGCACGCTGGTGTGCCGCTGCTCGTAGGTCAGCACGTTGCCGGCCAGGTAGTTCGCCCGGACCCGCGACGTACACATCGGATGGGTACGGCCGTGGCGGAAGTCGTCCGTCCGCGACCAGGACAGCTTGACCGGTTTGCCCATCTTCTGCGAGATGTCCGCGGCCTCGGCCGCCACGTCGTGGAACAGGTGCCGGCCGAACGAGCCGCCGCCCTGGACGACGTGCACCTTCACCGCGTCGATCGGCAGGCCGAGCTGTTTGGCGATGTCCTCCTGGGCCACGATCGGCACCTTCAGGCTGGACCAGATCTCGGCGCTGTCCGGCCGGACGTCCGCGATCGCGCAGTCCGGCTCGAGCGGGCTGTTGCTGGCGAAGGCGAACACGAACTCGGCGTCGATCGTCTTCGACAACAGCGGCGGCACGGCCATCGGCAGCTGGGCCGCGCGCAGCTTCGCCAGCACGGTGGCATCGGACTCGTTGTCCACCGTGCCCGGTCCCCAGGTCGCGTCGACCTTCTGGATCGCGTCGATGCACTGACCGAAGGTGTCCGCCCGGATCGCGACGCCGTGGGCGATGGCGACGACGTCGGTGACGCCCGGCATCGCCCGCAGCGCGCCGAGGTTGTTGACCGACTTCAGCGTCCCGTTGATCGTCGGCGGCCTGGCCACCATGGTCGGCTTCGCGTTCGGGACCTGCATGTCCATCGCGAACTGCTTGCGGCCGGTGACGATGTCGTGGGCGTCGACGCGGCTGCGCGGCTTCCCGAGGACCTTGAACTCCGACGGGGACTTGAGCTGCGCGGTCACCGTGAGCGTCGTGGCGCTGGCCGCCGCCTTGGCCAGCGATCCGTACGTCGCCGTCAGGCCGCCCGGACCGCTCACCACGCCGGCGCGAGCGGTCACCCGGCCGGACCCCACGCCCCACTCGGCGGCGGCCGTGTCGAGCAGGCGCTGCCGGGCGATCGCGGCCGCGGTGCGGACCGGGAGGTACATGCTGCGCATCGAGTTCGACCCGCCGGTGAGCTGGTTCATCAGCAGCTCCGGCCGCGCGTCCGCGAGACCGATCTCGACCTTGTCCATCGGCAGGTCGAGCTCTTCGGCGACCATCATCGCGAACGCCGTGGTGATGCCCTGGCCGACCTCGGCCCGGGGCACCGCGAAGAACGCCGTACCGTCGGTCCGGAGCTCGACGGTGATCAGGCCGGACGTCGCCGCGGCGGCGAGGTTCTGCAGGTCGCCGAGGTCGAAGATGTCCTCCGGCTGCGGCAGTGAGGGAACCGCGGCGTCAGCTTTCTGGGTTTCGGTCGAGTCCGCGATCCAGCTCACGCCGACCGCGAGTGTGGGTGCCGCGATCAGGTATCCGAGGACGCGACGCCGCCCGAGCTGACCTTGTCCGGCCATGAAGGACCTCCGTGCTTGAGCAATGCTGGGAACGCAGTCTGGCACCGGCCGCCGCGCGGCGGGATAGCCGCGATGCCCACGTTTCAAGGGGCTTCACTGTGCACAACGCACAGAGGGGTCCGTCGGTCACGCCGGAGGCGGGAACAGCCTGAAAGCACGCAGCGCAAGGCCGAGCTCCAACCGGAGCCCGTCGTCGTTCAAGTCACGGCCAGTGATCTGATGGATGCGGTGCAGCCGGTTGATCACCGTGTTGCGGTGACAGTGCGCGAGATCCGCGGTACGGCGAACCGATCCGGCCGCGGTCACCCACTTGTCCAACGTGTCCAGCAGCAGCTCACGTTCGGCGGTCGGTACGGTCATCAGCGGCACCAGCCAGGTCTGGACCAGTTGCTCGGCCAACTCCGGTGCACTGAGCAACAACGCCTCGGGAAGCCGGTCCGTCAGCGCCGCCACGTCGATCTGACCCGCGAGCAACGTCCGCCGGGCCAGCATCGCCTGCCGGTACGCGATCTCCACCTCGGCCAGTCCGTTGACAACGCCCGACAGGCCGGCGGGCGCATGGACGGAGTCGCGCAGGACCTGGAGCACCGTCTCGGGCGATTCCATGCCCAAGGCAAGCAAGCCGACGACCGTCTGCGGGCGCACCTGCCACGCGGAGCCGACGCGCACGCGGGCGAGCTGTCGCTCCAGCCAGGCCGCCGTGCAGTCGTCGTCGATCAGGTTGTCGATCGCCACCACCGCGTATCGGCCGGTCACCGGGACGTCGAGGACGGTCGCCGCCTCCTGCACGAACGCGCGATCCTTCGCCCGGCCGTGCAGCAAACCCTCCCAGAGGGTCGATCTCCGGCGCTCGTCAGCACGGACGAGGTGTCGTTCGGCGGCGTGATAGGCGGCCGCGACCTGTGCGGAGGTGCGGTCGACGACCTCCCAGACCTTGCTGGCGACATCCAGCAGCGCCGCGGACTCGACGACACCCTGCGCGCGGGCCTCGTCGATCAATGCCTCCCACACCAGCCGGCCGCCGAGGCGGTACGACCGCAGTACGTCGTCCAGCGGCATCCGCTGCTCGGCCCGGCGACGCCCGGTCTCCAGCGCCGCGTCGAAGTACCGAACGCCGGGGTTCGCATCGGCGACCATCTGCACGACCCGAGCGACGTTGTCATGACACGACCGCCACAGATCCTGCTGTGGCACCGAATCCAGCTCGCGATAAGCGGGGTTCTGCTCGTAGATCGTCTCGACCAGCGCGTCGGTCAGCGCCGGCAGATGCAGCAACACGCTCTCCGCCAGGCTTTCGACGGTCAACGATGCCACCGGCAACGTCGTGTCCGAACCCGCGACCTTACTCATAGTCGGCACAGCATCGCACAACGTCGCCGTGCCGGACAGGCCTTGCTCAGACGTTACGCGTTGCTACCAGGTCGCAGAGGGTGTCGAGGGCTTCGCGGCCGGGGCCTTCGGGGAGGGTGCTGAGGAGCTTGCGGGCGTCGGCGGCGCGGCGGCGTACGTCGTCCTCTGCCTGGGCGAAGGACGGGTGGGAGCGGAGGAGATCGAGCGTCTCCGCCAGGCGGGCGTCGTCGGAGAGGTCGGAGTCCAGCAGCTCCAGCAGACGGACGTCCGTGGGATCGGTCGGGTCTGCCTGCGCCCGGAAGATGAGGACCGGGAGGGTGGGAACGCCCTCGCGAAGGTCGGTGCCGGGCGTCTTGCCGGACTGGTCGAACTCGGAGGCGATGTCGAGCAGGTCGTCGGCGAGCTGGAAGGCCACGCCGATCTCCTCGCCGAAGGCCCGCAGCGATTCCTGGACCTCCTCCGAGGCACCGGCGTACCGGGCACCGAAGAGGGCGGACGTCGCGATCAGTGAGCCGGTCTTGTCGGCGACCACCGACAGGTAGTGCTTCAACGGGTCCTGACCTTCGCCGACGCCCATCGTCTCGCGGATCTGGCCCTCGACCAGCCGGCCGAAGGTCCGCGCCTGGATCCGGACCGCTTCCGGCCCGAGATCCGCGACCAGGTCCGACGCGCGGGCGAACAGCCAGTCGCCGGACAGGATGGCGACCGAGTTGTCCCAGCGCGCGTTCGCGGTGGACGAGCCGCGACGCAGCGCCGCCTCGTCCATCACGTCGTCGTGGTGCAGCGTCGCGACGTGCGTGAGCTCGACGACGACCGCCGCCTTCACCACCTCGTCGGACGCGACGTCAGCACCGAACTCGGCCCCGAGCAGCACCAGCAACGGCCGGAACCGCTTGCCCCCGGCAACCATGACGTGCTGGGCGGCCGCGGTGACGAACGGCGCCTCGGACTGGGTCGCGTCGAGCAGAGCCTGCTCGACCCGCTCCAGCCCAGCACGAACCCGGGACTCGAGCGCCGCATCGGCGAACTCGAATCCCAGGCTCTCGGCCGGCAGCGGGGTCGGACTCAACGGATGAACTCACCAGCTCGGGCCGCCAGGTCGAGCACCGGTCCGGGAACCAGACCGAGAACCACCGTGGCGGCGAGACCCAGCGCGACGGCCGAGGTGGTCTGCCAGCCGGGCAGCGCCACGTCCGGCGCGTCGGCCGGCAGGTCGGAGAAGAACATCAGCACGATCACGCGGACGTAGAAGAACGCGGCCACCAGGCTCGACAGTACGGCGACGACAACCAGTGGCCAGGCGCCTCCGGTCCACGCCGCGCTGAAGACCGCCCACTTGCCGGTGAAGCCCGCGGTCAGCGGGATGCCGGCGAAGGACAGCAGGAAGAACGCGAAGATGCCGGCCAGCAACGGCGACTTCTTGCCCAGCCCGGCCCAGCGGGACAGGTGGGTCGCCTCGCCGCCGGCGTCGCGCACCAGCGTGACGACGGCGAACGCGCCGATGGTCGGGAAGCCGTACGAGACCAGGTAGAACAGCACCGCCTGGGTCGAGGTGATCCCGTTGTGTACGCCGTTGCCCACCTGCGCGAGACCGACGAACGCGGTCAGCAGGAAGCCCGCGTGCGCGATCGACGAGTACGCGAGCATCCGCTTCACGTCGGTCTGCGTGATCGCGACGATCGAACCGACCACCATGGTGAGGATCGCGACGATCCACATCATCGGCGCCCAGTCCCAGCGCGTGCCGCCGAGGGCGACGTAGAAGACCCGCATCAACCCGACGAACGCGGCGATCTTGGTGCAGGCCGCCATGAAGCCGGTGACCGGCGTCGGGGCGCCCTGGTACACGTCCGGGGTCCAGGAGTGGAACGGCACTGCGCCGACCTTGAACAGCAGGCCGACCCCCAGCAGGCCGGTGCCGGCCAGCAGGATGGTGTCGCCACTGGTCTGGGTGGACAGCGCGTCCGCGATCCCGCCCAGCGACATCGTGCCGGCGTACCCGTAGAGCAGCGCGATCCCGAACAGCAGGAACGCCGAGGAGAACGCACCGAGCAGGAAGTACTTCATCGCGGCTTCCTGCGAGATCAGCCGGCGACGACGCGCCAGGCCGCACAGCAGGTACAGCGGCAGCGAGAAGACCTCGAGCGCTACGAAGAGGACCAGCAGGTCGTTCGACGCGGCGAACAGCATCATGCCGCCGACCGCGAAGAGCGTCAGCGGGAAGATCTCGGTGTGCTCGATCCGGGCCGCCGTACCCTCCCGCTCGGCCTCGGAGCCCGGTACGGCGGCCGCCTGGCCGGCGAACGCGGACAGGCCGCCGTCGACCGAACGCTCGGCGAACAGCAGCACGCTGATCAGCGTCAGCGCCAGCAGGATGATCCAGGTGAACAGCGCGGGGCCGTCGACCGAGATCGCGCCCTGGGCGGCGATCAGCTCCTTCTTGTCGTTCATCAGGATGCCGGTCAGTACGCCGGACACGACCACGGCGACCACCGTGATCGCCAGCTGCACCAGGTGCCGCAGGGGCCGGGGCAGGAACGCCTCGCCCAGGACGCCGACGCACGCCGCACCGAAGACGACGAGCAGCGGAGCCAGCTCGTTGTACTCGATCTTCGGCGCCGTGAAGTCCGCCAGCGGCAGCAACATCGCGCTCACTTCTGTCCCTCCGTCACGGGGATCTGCGGTGCCTTGTCGGTCACGCCGACCCGCTGCATGGTCGATTCGACCGCGGGCTTGATGATGTCGACCACCGGCTTCGGGAAGATGCCCAGGCCGATGATCAGGATGACCAGCGGCGCGATCGCGAGCACCTCACGCTTGTTCAGGTCCTTCAGCTTCTCGATCCCGTCGCGGACGGGGCCGGTCATCGTACGTTGGTACATCAGCAGGATGTACAGCGCGGCCAGCACGATTCCGAGTACGGCGATCACCGCGATCGCCTTGTGCCGGCTGAACGTCCCGGCCAGCACCATGAACTCGGAGATGAACGGCGACAGACCGGGCAGCGCGAGGCTGGACAGGCCGGCGAACAAGAAGGTGCCGGCCAGTACCGGCGCCACCTTCTCCACCCCGCCGTAGTCCGCGATCCGCGCCGATCCGCGCCGGGAGATCAGATACCCGGCGACCAGGAACAGCGCCGCCGTGGAGAGACCGTGGTTGAACATGTACAGCGTCGACCCGGTCAGGCCCTGCGAGGTCAGCGCGAAGATGCCCATCACGATGAAGCCGAAGTGCGAGATCGAGGTGTACGCGATCAGCCGCTTGATGTCGGTCTGCCCGATCGCCAGCAAGGCGCCGTACAGCACCGAGATCAGCGCCAGCACCAGGACGACCGGGGTGGCCCACTGGGACGCGTTCGGGAACAGGCCCAGGCAGAACCGGATCATCCCGAACGTGCCGATCTTGTCCAGGATGCCGACCAGCAGCACCGAGGTGCCCGGCGTCGCCTCACCGGCCGCGTCCGGCAGCCAGGTGTGGAACGGGACCATCGGCGCCTTCACCGCGAAGGCGAAGAAGAAGCCGAGGAAGAGCCAGCGCTCGGTGTTCTGGCTGATGTCCAGCTTCATCATGTCGGTCAGCAGGTACGACGGCGCGCCGTGCTTGGCGGAGACGACGTACAGGCCGACGACCGAGGCCAGCATCAGCAGACCGCCGAGCAGCGAGTACAGCAGGAACTTCACCGCGGCGTACGAACGCTGCGGGCCGCCGAAGCCGCCGATCAGGAAGTACATCGGGATCAGCGTCGCCTCGAACAGCACGTAGAAGAGGAACACGTCGGTGGCGGCGAACACGCCGATCGACAGGGCCTCCAGGCCGAGGATCCAGGCGAAGAAGGACTTCTCCGACCAGCGGCCGTCCTGCGCGTCGTTCCACGAAGCGATGATCACGATCGGCGACAGCAGCGCGGTCAGCACGACCAGGACGACACCGACGCCGTCGAGGCCGAGCGCGTAGTGCGCGCCGAAGGCCTTGATCCAGGTGTGCGTCTCGGCGTAGTCCTCGGCGCCGTTGCGGTGGTAGCCGATCGCGACGATCGCGGTCAGCACCAGCGTGACGAGCGAGAACCCGAGCGCGACCTGCTTGGCCAGCAGGCCGTTCGCCTTGGGCACCAGCATCGTCGCGACGGCCCCGACGAACGGCAGGAGCAGTAACAGGGTCAGCCAACCGATGTTCACGACAACCTCACCGCGAGGAGGGCGACGACCACGAATGCGGCGCCGAAGACCATGCTGAGTGCGTACGAACGGACGAAGCCCGTCTGGAACCGACGGAGCCGGCCGGACAGTCCGCCGAAGAGTGCGGCCAGCCCGTTGACCAGGCCGTCGACGCCCCGGTTGTCGAGCCAGACCAGCGTCCGGGTCAGGTACTGCCCCGGGCGCATGAAGAGGGCCTCGTTCAGCGCGTCGCCGTACAGGTCACGCCGCGCGAACGTGGTGATCGGCGATCCGGCCGGCGCCTCCCGCGGGATGTCCCGGCGGTACATCAGCACCGAGATCGCGATGCCGACGGCAACGACCGCGAGCGTGATGATCGTCATCACGGTGGCGTTCAGCCGGGCGTGCTCCTCCTCGTGGCCGACGATCGGCGTCAGCCAGTCGACGATCCAGTGGCCGGCGAAGTACAGCGCGCCGCCACCGAGGGAGAGCGCCGCCAGGATGATCAGCGGCCACGTCATCACCTTCGGCGACTCGTGCGGGTGCACGTCCTCGGCCCAGCGCTTCTTGCCGAAGAACGTCATCATCATCACCCGGGTCATGTAGAACGCTGTGATGCCGGCGCCGAGCAGCGCGCACAGACCGATCACGAGGTTGTCCGCGAACGCGGCCTCGATGATCTTGTCCTTGCTGAAGAAGCCGGCGAACGGCGGGACGCCGAGGATCGCCAGGTAGCCGAAGCCGAACGTCACGAAGGTGACCTTCATCGCCGACCGCAGGGCTCCGTAGTGCCGCATGTTCACGTCGTCGTTCATGCCGTGCATGACGGAACCGGCGCCGAGGAACATGTTGGCCTTGAAGAAGCCGTGGGTCAGCAGGTGGAAGATCGCGAACACGTACCCCACCGGGCCGAGGCCCGCGGCGAGCATCATGTAGCCGATCTGGCTCATCGTCGAACCGGCCAGCGCCTTCTTGATGTCGTCCTTGGCGCAACCGATGATCGCACCGGCGAGCGCGGTGACCGTGCCGACGATCACCACCGCGGTGGAGGCGGCGTCGGACTGCTCGAAGATCGCGTGCGAGCGGACCACCAGGTAGACGCCGGCGGTGACCATGGTCGCCGCGTGGATCAGCGCCGACACCGGGGTCGGGCCCTCCATCGCGTCCAGCAGCCAGGACTGCAGCGGCACCTGCGCGGACTTGCCGCAGGCGGCCAGCAGCAGCATCAGGCCGAGCAGCGTGGCCCAGGTCTTCGACAGGTGCTCGGCGCCGGAGTTCACGGTGGTGAAGGCCGAGGAGCCGAACAGCGCCCACATGCTCATCACCGCGAGCGACAGGCCGATGTCACCGACCCGGTTCACCACGAACGCCTTCTTCGCGGCGACCGCGGCCGAGTTCTTGTGCTGCCAGAAGCCGATCAGCAGGTACGACGCCAGGCCGACGCCCTCCCAGCCGACGAACACCAGCAGGTAGTCGGCCGCGAGCACCAGCAGCAGCATCGCCGCGATGAACAGGTTCAGGTAGCCGAAGAACCGGCGCCGCCGTACGTCGTGCTCCATGTAGCCGATCGAGTAGATGTGGATCAGCGAACCCACACCCGTGATCAGCAGCACGAACAGGATCGACAGCGGGTCGATCAGCAGCGTGAAGTCGACCTTGATGTGGCCGACCGAGAACCACTCGAACAGCCGGACCGTCTCGGACCGCTCACCCTCGGCCTTGCCGCGCATCTGGACGAACAGCACGACGCCGAAGGCGAAGGAGATCAGCGGGGCCAGCGTGCCCAGCAGGTGACCCCATGCGTTGGTGGCCTTGCCACCGAGCAGCAGGATCGCCGCGGACACCGCCGGTACCGCGACCAGCAGCCACGTCAGCTCATGACTCATCGGTGCTTACCTCAGTACTTGAGCAGGTTGGCGTCGTCGACCGAGGCCGAGCGACGGGTGCGGAAGATGGCCATGATGATCGCCAGCCCGATCACGACCTCGGCCGCGGCCACCACCATCACGAAGAAGGCGGCGATCTGGCCGTCGAGGTTGCCGTGCTGGCGGGCGAAGGTGACGAACGCGAGGTTGGTCGCGTTCAGCATCAGCTCGACGCACATGAAGACGACGATCGCGTTCCGGCGGACCAGCACGCCGAGCGCGCCGATACTGAACAGGATCGCCGCGAGCACGATGTACGGCTCGGTGCTCATTTCTTGTCCTCCTGCCCAAATCCGGTCGTGTCGGTGCTCTCCGCTTCGCGCGGGTAAGCCTCACCCAGGTCGAGCGCGCGCACCTCTTCGACGTCGGCGCGCTCCTCGGCTTCGGGGAACACGGTGCCACGAGCCTGGAGCACGCGCGAAACCGAGGTCGGTGCGATCGACCCGTCCGGCAGCAGCGCCGGGGTGTCGACGGCGTTGTGCCGGGCCAGCACACCGGGAGTCGGCAGCGGCCCCGGGTGGATGCCCTGCTCGGAGTACTTGCGGATCCGCTCCTCGGCATGGTCGCGCTGGGTGCGCTTCTTGGTCAGCCGCTCGCGGTGGGCCAGCATCATGGCGCCCATCGCAGCGGTGATCAGCAGCGCCGAGGTGACCTCGAACGCCCAGACGTACTTGCCGAACAGCAGCGCGGCGATGCCCTTCGGGTTGCCGTCCGGCTGCGCGTCGGCGAGGCCGGTCGGGTGCCCGAACGTCGCATTGCCGACGGCCGCGACCAGCAGGACACCGAAGGCGATGAAGGCGATCGAGGCCAGCAGCCGCTGACCGCGGATCGTCTCCACCAGCGAGTCGGACGCGTCGACGCCGACCAGCATCAGCACGAACAGGAACAGCATCAGGATCGCGCCGGTGTAGACGATGATCTGTACGGCGAACAGGAACGGCGCGTCCTGCGCGGCGTACTGCACGGCGAGGCAGATCATCACGGTCGCCAGCAGCAGCGCCGAGTGCACCGCCTTGCGCACGAGCACCATGCCGATCGCGGCCAGGATCATCACCGGGGCCAGCAGCCAGAACGCGACCTGCGGGCCGGTAACCAAGCCGATCACTTGGCGTCACTCCCCTCGGCCGGTACGGCGGCACCGGTCAGACCGAGGTAGTAGTCCTTCTCGGTCGTGCCGAGCTGCATGTCGTGCGGCGGCTCCTGCATGCCCGGCAGCAGCGGCGCCAGCAGGTCCTTCTTCTCGTAGATGAGGGACTCGCGGCTGGTGTCGGCCAGCTCGTACTCGTTGGTCATCGTGAGCGCCCGGGTCGGGCAGGCCTCGATGCACAGACCGCAGAGGATGCAGCGCAGGTAGTTGATCTGGTAGACGCGCCCGTACCGCTCACCCGGCGACATCCGGCCGCCCTCGGTGTTGTCGGCGCCTTCGACGTAGATCGCGTCCGCGGGGCAGGCCCACGCACACAGCTCACAGCCGATGCACTTCTCCAGCCCGTCCGGCCAGCGGTTCAGCTGGTGCCGGCCGTGGAACCGTGGTGCGGTCGGCTTCTTCTCGAACGGGTACTGCTCGGTGAACACCTTCCGGAACATCGTCCGGAAGGTGACGCCGAACCCGGCTACCGGGTCCCAGAGGGACTCTTTGACACTAGCCACGGCTGCCTTCCTTGCTTCGGCTGTCGGTCTCGCTTCGGCTCGCGGTGTTCACGAGCGGTGGTGGCACAGGGAAGCCGCCGGCGAAGGCGTCGAACTCCTTGCCGTCGGCGACCTCGGGCTTGTCTTCCTTGGGCTTCTGCGGGACGAACATGCTGATGACCGCGATCACCAGCACCACGGCGGCCGCGACCAGCAGCGTCGTACGGCTGAAGTTGGTCTCCCGGCCGACCGCGCGCACGGTGGCGACCAGCAGGATCCAGGCCAGCGAGATCGGGATCAGGATCTTCCAGCCGAGCTTCATGAACTGGTCGTAGCGCAGTCGCGGCAGCGTTCCGCGCAGCCAGATGTAGAAGAAGATGAAGCCCATCAGCTTGCCCATGAACCACAGCACCGGCCAGAAGCCGGAGTTCGCGCCGTCCCAGAGCGAGATCGGCCACGGCGCCCGCCAGCCGCCCAGGAACAGCGTGGTGGCCAGCGCGGACACGGTCGCCATGTTGATGTACTCCGCCAGGAAGAACATCGCGTACTTGATCGAGGAGTACTCGGTCAGGAAGCCGGCCACCAGCTCGCCCTCGGCCTCCGGCAGGTCGAACGGGGCCCGGTTCGTCTCGCCGACCATCGAGATCACGTAGATCACGAACGACGGGAACAACAGGAACGCGTACCACCCAGGCAGCGGGATCGAGGTCCCGAACCAGTGCACGGTCTGGTGCGACTGCGCCGCCACGATCTCCGAGGTGGACAGCGAGCCGGCGAACAGGAACACCGTCACCAGCGCCAGGCCCATCGCGACCTCGTACGAGATCATCTGCGCACTGGACCGCAGGCCGCCGAGCAGCGAGTACGTCGAGTTCGACGACCAGCCGCCGAGCACGATGCCGTAGATGCCGATCGAGGCGATCGCCATGATGTACAGCACCGAGACCGGCAGGTCGGTCAGCTGCAGCCGGGTGTAGGTGTCGGTGCCGG
The DNA here is from genome assembly GCF_044453965.1 of Kribbella sp. NPDC051586. Classification (NCBI taxonomy): domain Bacteria; kingdom Bacillati; phylum Actinomycetota; class Actinomycetes; order Propionibacteriales; family Kribbellaceae; genus Kribbella; species Kribbella sp. NPDC051586. The sequence goes on from NZ_JBITDF010000001.1 coordinate 440,227, forward strand.
GGATCTTCACCGTCGGCCCGAACGGGATCACCGCGAAGGTGAGGAAGGCCGGTACGGCGACGATCGCCGGCGCCAGCACGAAGACGAACCTGTCGACGCCCTTGGGCATCAGGTCTTCCTTCAGCATCAGCTTCACGCCGTCGGCCAGCGACTGCAGCAGACCGAACGGTCCGTGCACGTTCGGGCCGATCCGGTGCTGCATGCGCGCCACCACCCGGCGTTCCCACCAGATGTTGAACAGCGTCAGCACAACCAGGAAGACGAAGATGAAGAGGACCTTGATCAGGATCACCCACCAGGGGTCGTGACCGACCCCCGCATCCGGCACGGCGAGCGGGATGTTCATGAGTTCCCTCCGGCGATCGTCACGATCGAGCCATGGTCGGCGTGCAGCGACCGGCGGACGTGGGAGTCGGCCGAGTTGGCCGGCAGCCAGACCACGTTGTCGGTCATCGGGGTGATCACCACCGGCAGCCGGATGGACCCGGCGTCGGTGCTGACCACCAGCTCGTCCCCGTCGGCGACGCCGACCCGGTGCGCGGTGGTGAGCGAGATGCGGGCGACCGGCGTCCGCGCGGTCGCGGTCAGGTGCGGCTCACCGTCGCAGGCGCGGCTGTCGTCGATCAGCATCCGCCAGGTCGCGAGCCGGGTGGAGTCGAACGCACCGAGCGCCGGAGCGGCGCCGTACGTCGGCTCCTGGGCGCGGTCGCCGTCCCAGCGGCCGAGCTCGTCGAACTCGCGCTTCGCGCCGTCCGGCGTGCTGAACCCGATCGAGCGGCCCATCTCCTGCGCCAGCGCGGCCAGCGCCCGGACGTCGGGCATCGCGGTCGGCACCTTGAGCACGACCGGGAACGACCGCTCGCGGCCCTCCCAGTTCACGAAGGTGCCGGACTTCTCCACCGGCGGTACGACCGGGAAGACGACGTCGGCGTACTCGGTCACCTGGCTGTTGCGGACCTCGAAGCTGACCACGAACGGCGCCGCCTCAAGCGCGGCCAGCGCCGCGGCCGGGTCGGGCAGGTCGTCGATCTCGACACCCGCGACCACCAGCGCCTGCAGGGATCCGGCGTTCGCGATGATCTCGGTGAGGTCCTTGCCGGTCTCGCCCGGCAGGTTCTCCACCCCCCAGGCAGCCTGCAGGTCGACCCGCGCCTGCGGGTCGTTCACCAGCCGGCCGCCGGGCAGCAGGCCCGGCAGGCAGCCGGCCTCGAGCGCACTCCGGTCACCCGCGCGACGCGGGATCCAGGCCAGCTGCGCACCCGTGTCGAGCGCCAGCCGCAGCGCCGCCGAGTACCCACCCGGGACGCTCGCCAGCCGCTCGCCGACGACGATGATCGAGTCCGCGCCGAGAGCGGCCCGGGCAGCTGCCCCGGCCTCACCGGCGTTGCCGAGGTCCGCGAGGACGGCGGCCTCCGTGCCCGGCGACGCCGGTACGACGACGCCGTCGAGCTTCTCGATACCGCGCGAGGGGTACGCCGCGACCGTGAAGACCTTGGTCCCGTGCGTCCTGACGCCCTTGCGGACCCGCAGGAAGACGGCCGGGGCCTCCTCCTCGGGCTCGAACCCGACGAACAGGACGGAGCCGGCGCTCTCCAGATCGGCGAACGTCGTACCCAGGCCGGTGCCGGCCACCGCGGCGGCGAGGAAGTCCGCCTCCTCGGCCGAGTGCGGCCGGGCCCGGAAGTCGATGTCGTTGCTGCCGAGGGCGACCCGCGCGAACTTCGAGTACGCGTAGGAGTCCTCGAGGGTGAGCCGGCCACCGGTCAGCACGGCCGCATTGCCGCGGGCCGCGTTCAGCTTCCCGGCCGCGAAGGTCAGCGCCTCCGGCCAGGACGCCGGCCGGAGCTCGCCGTCCTCGCGGATCATCGGGTGGGTCAGCCGGTCGCCGGTGGTCGCGTACTGGAACGCGAACCGGTCCTTGTCGGAGATCCACTCCTCGTTGACCTGCGGGTCGTCGCCGGAAAGCCGGCGCATCACCTTGCCGCGCCGGTAGTCGACCCGGATCGCCGCACCGGACGAGTCGTGCTCGGCCACCGACGGCACCGACACCAGGTCGAACGGCCGCGAGCGGAACCGGTACGCCGCACTGGTGAGCGCGCCGACCGGGCAGATCTGGATCGTGTTGCCGGAGAAGTAGCTCTCGAAGGGCTCCTTCTCGTAGATGCCGACCTGCTGCAGCGCGCCGCGCTCGATCAGCGCGATGAACGGGTCACCGGCGATCTGCTCGGAGAAGCGGGTGCAGCGCGCGCAGAGGATGCAGCGCTCGCGGTCCAGCAGCACCTCGGCCGAGATGTTGATCGGCTTCGGGTAGGTCCGCTTGATCCCATGGCTCGTGTGGAACCGGGACTCGCCGCCGCCGTTGGACATCGCCTGGTTCTGCAGGGGGCACTCGCCGCCCTTGTCGCAGACCGGGCAGTCCAGCGGGTGGTTGATCAGCAGGAACTCCATGTTCCCGTGCTGGGCCTTGTCGGCCACCGGCGAGCTCACCTGGGTGCGGATCACCATGCCGTCGGCGACCGTCAGCGTGCAGGACGCCTGCGGCTTCGGCATACCGCGGCCGTTGCCCGCGTCGGTGACCTCGACCAGGCACTGCCGGCAGGCACCGACCGGGTCGAGCAGCGGGTGGTCGCAGAACCGCGGGATCTGGATCCCGATCTGCTCGGCGGCCCGGATCGCCAGGCTGTTCTTCGGAACCTTCACCTCGATGTCGTCGATGGTGACGGTGACCAGGTCGGTCCGCTCCACCTCCGACCCGGCCGGCGGGTTCGCTTGGATCGTCATGCGCTAGCTCCAGCGGTCGCGAAGACAGTGCTTGCCATCGGGTCGAACGGGCAGCCGCCGTTCTCGAAGTGCGCCAGGTACTCGTCCTTGAAGTGCTGGATCGAGCTGCTGATCGGCGCGGTCGCGCCGTCGGCGAGTGCACAGAAGGACCGGCCGGTGATGTTCTCGCACAGGTCGAGCAGCGTGACCAGGTCCTCCTCGGTGCCGTTGCCGTGCTCCAGGCGCTCGAGGATCTGCACCAGCCACCAGGTGCCCTCGCGGCACGGCGTGCACTTGCCGCAGGACTCGTGCTTGTAGAACTCGGTCCAGCGCAGCACCGAGCGGACCACGCAGGTGGTGTCGTCGAAGATCTGCAGGGCCTTGGTGCCCAGCATCGACCCGACCGAGCCGACGCCCTCGTAGTCCAGCGGCACGTCGAGGTGCTCCGCCGTCAGCAGCGGCGTGGACGAACCGCCCGGCGTCCAGAACTTCAGCGTGTGTCCCGCCCGGACACCGCCGGCCAGGTCGATCAGCTCCCGCAGCGTGATGCCCATCGGCGCCTCGTACTGCCCCGGGCGGGTGACGTGCCCGGACAGCGAGTACAGCGTCATGCCCTTGGACTTCTCGGTGCCCATCGAGGAGAACCAGTCCGCGCCGTTCTTCAGGATGGCGGGAACCGATGCGATCGACTCGACGTTGTTGATAACAGTGGGGCAGCCGTACAGACCCGCGACAGCGGGGAAGGGGGGACGCAGCCGGGGTTGACCGCGACGTCCTTCCAGCGAGTCCAGCAGCGCCGTCTCCTCGCCGCAGATGTAGGCGCCGGCGCCGGCGTGGACGACCACGTCCAGGTCGTAGCCGCTGCCGAGGATGTTCTGGCCGATGAAGCCCGCGTCCTTGGCCTCCTGCACGGCCTGCTGCAGCCGGCGGACCACGTGCAGCACTTCTCCGCGCACGTAGATGAACGCGACGCTCGCGCGGATCGCGTAGGACGCGATGACGACGCCCTCGACCAGCGTGTGCGGCGAGGCCATCATCAGCGGGATGTCCTTGCAGGTGCCCGGCTCGGACTCGTCCGCGTTCACCACGAGGTACTTCGGCTTCGGGTTGTCCTGCGGGATGAACGACCACTTCATCCCGGTCGGGAAGCCCGCGCCGCCACGACCGCGCAGACCGGAGTCCTTGACGGCGGCAACGACGTCGGCCGGCTGCATGCCGAACGCCGTACGGAGGGCGTCGTACCCGCCGGAGCGCTGGTACGACGCCAACTGCCAGGACCTGATCTGGTCCCAGTTGTCGGACAGCACCGGGGTCAGCGTGTCAGCCATGGTCAGTCCTCCTTCCGGGTGTCGGCGTTCGAGGTGGCGCCGGGCGCGGTCCAGTTGCGCTCGCGGGCCAGGCGGAGGCCGGCCAGCGTCGCCTTGCCGCCGGTCGGTCCCTCGTCGGCGCGGCCGTCGGAGAAGCCGGCCAGCACCCGCTCGGTCTCACGCCAGGTGCAGATCGTCGCGCCCCGGGGCGACTTGACCTCGGCGCCCTCGCGCAGGTCGTCGACCAGCTGGGTCGCCGACTCCGGCGTCATGTCGTCGAAGAACTCCCAGTTCACCATCATCACCGGTGCGTAGTCGCAGGCGGCGTTGCACTCGAGGTGCTCGAGGGTGATCTTGCCGTCCTCGGTGGTCTCGTCGTTGCCGACGTCGAGGTGCTGCTTCAACCGGTCGAAGATCGCGTCACCGCCCATCACCGCGCACAGCGTGTTGGTGCAGACGCCGACGTGGTAGTCGCCGACCGGACGGCGCTTGTACATCGTGTAGAAGGTGGCCACCGCCGACACCTCGGCGCCGGTCAGCCCCAGCAGCTCGGCGCAGATCTCGATGCCCTCCGGGGTGACCCGGCCCTCGACCGACTGCACCAGGTGCAGCATCGGCAGCAGCGCCGACTGGGCCTGCGGGTACCGCGCCATCAGCTCGCGCATCTCCGCGACGGTGGCGTCGGTGATCTTCGAGTCACCGGTGCTGTAGGGCACCGGCTTGTCGGTAGCAGTCGTGTGGTTCTCGGCCATTTAGCGGTCCACTCCACCCATCACCGGGTCAAGGCTGGCGACAGCGACGATCACGTCGGCGACCTGGCCGCCCTCGCACATGATCGGCATCGCCTGCAGGTTTGCGAAGGACGGGTCACGGAAGTGCACCCGGTACGGCTTGGTGCCGCCGTCGGAGACGACGTGCGCGCCGAGCTCACCGCGCGGCGACTCGATCGCCACGTACGCCTGGCCGGCCGGGACCCGGAAGCCCTCGGTGACCAGCTTGAAGTGGTGGATCAGCGCTTCCATCGACTCGCCCATGATGTGCTTGATGTGGTCGAGCGAGTTGCCCATCCCGTCGGCGCCGACGGCCAGCTGGCTCGGCCAGCCGATCTTCTTGTCGGCCACCATCACCGGCTGGCCTTCCATCTTCTCCAGCCGGTCGGCGCACTGCTCGACGATCTTCAGCGACTCGTGCATCTCCTGCAGCCGGACGCGGAACCGTCCGTACGAGTCCGAGGTGTCCCAGGTCGGTACGTCGAAGTCGTAGGTCTCGTAACCGCAGTACGGCTGGGACTTGCGCAGGTCGAGCGCGTAGCCGGTCGAGCGCACCGGCGGGCCGGAGATCCCGAGCGCCATGCAGCCGGCCAGATCGAGGTAGCCGACGTTCTGCAGCCGGGCCTTGAAGATCGGGTTGGCGTTGCAGAGCTCGGCGTACTCCGGCAGGTGCTTGTTCATCCAGGTGATGTACTCGCGGATGTTGTCCAGCGCGCCCGGCGGCAGGTCCTGCGCGACGCCGCCCGGCCGGATGAACGCGTGGTTCATCCGCAGGCCGGTGATCAGCTCGAACAGGTCCAGGGTCTTCTCACGCTCGCGGAAGCCGATCGTCATCACGGTCAGCGCGCCGATCTCCATACCGCCGGTGGCGATGCAGACCAGGTGGCTGCTGATCCGGTTGAGCTCCATCAGGAGCACCCGCATCACGTTGGCCTTGTCCGGGATCTCGTCCTCGATCCCGAGCAGCTTCTCGACCGCGAGGCAGTAGGCCGCCTCGTTGTAGAACGGCGACAGGTAGTCCATCCGGGTGACGAACGTGACGCCCTGCACCCAGGAGCGGAACTCCATGTTCTTCTCGATGCCGGTGTGCAGGTAGCCGATGCCGCACCGGGCCTCGGTCACCGACTCGCCCTCGAGCTCGAGGATCAGCCGGAGCACGCCGTGCGTGGACGGGTGCTGCGGGCCCATGTTGACGACGACGTGCTCTTCCGGCTCGTCGCCGAGACCGGATACCACCGAGTCCCAGTCCTGGCCGGTGACGGTGAAGACCTTGCCCTCGGTGGTGTCCCGGGTGGTCGCGTACGGGTCTGTAGTGGTCATCAGTTGTAAGACCTCCGCGTGTCGGGCGGTGGGATGACAGCGCCCTTGTACTCGACGTCGATGCCGCCGAGCGGGTAGTCCTTGCGCTGCGGGTGGCCCGGCCAGTCGTCGGGCATCTGGATCCGGGTCAGCGCCGGGTGTCCGTCGAAGACGATGCCGAAGAAGTCCCAGGTCTCCCGCTCGTGCCAGTCGTTGGCCGGGTAGACCGAGACGATCGACGGGATGTGCGGGTCGCCGTCGGGCGCCGACACCTCCAGCCGGATCCGGCGGTTGTGGGTGATCGACAGGAAGTGGTAGACGGCGTGCAGTTCGCGGCCGGTCTCCTCGGGGTAGTGCACCCCGCTGACACCGGAGCAGAACTCGAACCGCAGCGCCTCGTCGTCGCGCAGGTGCCGGCAGACCTCGACCAGGTTCTCCCGCTTGATGTGCAGGGTCAGCTCGCCGCGGTCGACCACGACCTTCTCGATCGCGCCCTCGCCGACCAGGCCCTCGAGCCGGTCGGTGGCGCCGTCGAACCACGAGCCGTACGGCTTCGGCGTACTGCCCGGCAGCGCGATCTGGCGCTTGAGCCGGCCGAAGCCGGAGGTGTCACCGGTACCGCGGACACCGAACATGCCCTCGCGCTGCTCGATCACCTCGGCCTGCGGCGTCTGCGCGTCACTGGCGGCCGACGTCGCCGGCAAGTTCTCGGGTTGCGTATCGCTCACCGGAGCAGGCCCTTCATCTCGATCGTCGGCGCGGCGACCAGGGCCGCGGCCTCCTGCTCGGTCTGCAGCGCCTTCTTGTGCGCGCCGAGCTTCATGTGCTGGATCTGGTCGTGGATCTTCAGGAACGCGTCCAGCAGCATCTCCGGCCGCGGCGGGCAGCCGGGCAGGTACATGTCGACCGGTACGACGTGGTCCACGCCCTGGACGACCGCGTAGTTGTTGAACATGCCGCCCGACGAGGCGCACACGCCCATCGCCAGCACCCACTTCGGGCCGGGCATCTGGTCGTAGATCTGGCGCAGCACCGGGGCCATCTTCTGGCTCACCCGGCCGGCCACGATCATCAGGTCGGCCTGCCGCGGCGACGCCCGGAAGACCTCCATGCCGAACCGGGCCGCGTCGTAGCGCGGTGCCCCGGTGGTCATCATCTCGATCGCGCAGCACGCCAGCCCGAAGGTTGCCGGCCACAACGACGCCTTGCGCATGTAGCCGAGCAGTCCTTCGACGGTGCTCAGCAGGACGCCGGCCGGAAGCTGTTCTTCTAGACCCATGTCAGTCCCACTCCAGTCCGCCGCGGCGCCATACGTAGGCGTACGCGACGAAGACGGTGACGATGAAGATGACCATCTCGACCAACCCGAACAGGGCCATCTGGTCGAAGGCGACCGCCCAGGGGTAGAGGAAGATGATCTCGATGTCGAACACGATGAACAGCATCGCGGTGATGTAGTACTTCACCGGGAAGCGTCCACCGCCGACCGGCTGCGGGGTCGGCTCGATGCCGCACTCGTAGGAGTCCAGCTTGGCCCGGTTGTAGCGCTTCGGGCCGACCAGCGCGCTCACGGTGATACTGCCTGCGACGAAGAGCGCCGCGAGCACACCAAGAGCGAGAATCGGTGTGTAGGGGTGCATCGCTGGGTGCTCCCTCCTTCAGCCGGTTGGTTCTGTCTATCGGGTCAGCCCGGTTACCAGGACTGTGTTATCAGTACCGCTGTGGCTCACTTCACTCGCCCCGCCGGTCACGCCGCCGGTGCGAGCCTGGTAAGTCCGTTGATGATCTTGTCCATCACGTCCCCGTCACGCGGGTCGGTGAGGTTCGCGAGCAACTTCAAGGTGAACTTCATCAAGGTGGTGCGCGGCAGACCGTACTTCGTGCACAGCCGCATCACCTCCGGATTTCCGATCAGCTTCACGAAGATCCGGCCGAGCGTGTAGTAACCGCCGTACTCCTGCTTCAGCGCCTTCGGGTACGCCGTCAGCGCGCGCTCGCGCTGGTTCGGCTGCCGGCGCAGGGCCTGGGCGGCGACCTCGGCGGCGAACGCCCCGGACTCCATCGCGTACGGGATACCCTCGCCGTTGAACGGGTTGACCATGCCGCCGGCGTCGCCGAGCAGCATCAGGCCGCGGGTGTAGTGCGGCTGGCGGTTGAAGCCCATCGGCAGGGCCGCGCCGCGGATCGGGATGGTCTGGAACTCGTCGCGGAACTGCCACTCCTCCGGCGTGTTCTTCAGCCACGCCTTCAGCAGGTCGGCGTAGTCGACCTTGCCGAACGCGTCGGAGGTGTTCAGGATGCCGAGGCCGACGTTGACGGTGCCGTCGCCCATCCCGAAGATCCAGCCGTAGCCGGGAAGCAGCACCCGGCCACCGGGCTGCTTCGGGTCGTCGGCCCACAGCTCCAGCCACGACTCCAGGTAGTCGTCGTGGGTGCGCGGGCTGGTGAAGTACGTCCGGACGGCGACGCCCATCGGGCGGTCGTCGCGCTTGTGGATGCCCATCGCGATGCTCAGCCGGGACGAGTTGCCGTCGGCCGCCATCACCAGCGGCGCCCGGAACTCCAGGTCTGCGCCGGCCCGGCGGCCGTTGTCGTCGACCGGCTTCGCGGTGACGCCGACGATGAAGCCCTTGTCGTCCAGGATCGGGGCGCCGACGTTGGTCCGCTCGCGCAGCCGCGCCCCGGCCTTCACGGCCTGCCGGGCGAGCATGTCGTCGAAGTCCATCCGGTTGCGGGTCAGGCCGTAGTTCGGGTGGCTGGCCAGATCCGGCCAGTCGAGCTGCAGCTGGTGCCCGGCGCCCTGGATCCGCAGACCGTAGTTGCGGATCCAGCCGGCCTCTTCGGAGATGTCGATGCCCATGTTGATGATCTGCTTGGTGCCGCGCGGGGTGAGCCCGTCGCCGCAGACCTTCTCCCGCGGGAACGCGGTCTTCTCCAGCAGCAGCACGTCGAGACCGGCGTTCGCCAGGTGGTACGCCGCCGCTGATCCGGCGGGCCCGGCACCGACGACGATCACATCGGCGGTCTCCACCTGCTGCGCGCTCGGCACGCTCTGGCTCATCTCGATTCCTGGCCTGGCTGAGGGGGGCTGGTGCGCTCGTGAATCGCTTCACGAGCACTCGTCACTTGACAGTCTAGGACTGCCTGACGCGGACACGAAACTCGCCCCAACCCCCTTGCAGGCAAGCAAATTACGCTTAAGTTCCGTTGCGTAATTAAACGGCCGCGCTTTTACCCTGAGTTGGCTTCACTCCGCGATGGATGGCGACCAGGCCGCCGGTCAGGTTGCGCCACTGGACGTGGGTCCAGCCCGCTTCCTGGATCGCGCGGGCCAGCGGCTCCTGCGGGAGCCAGGCGCGGGTGGACTCGGCCAGGTACTCGTACGCCTCGGGGTTGCTCGAGACCACCTTCGCGACGGCCGGTACGGCGCGCATCATGTACTCGAGGTACACCACCCGGAACGGCTTCCAGGTCGGGTGCGACTGCTCGAGGACGACGAGCCGCCCGCCGGGGCGGGTCACCCGGAGCATCTCCTCGAGCGCGACCGTGACGTCGTTCACGTTCCGCAGCGCCCAGGAGATCGTCACCACGTCGAAGGTGTCGTCGGTGAACGGGAGCCGGAGCGCGTCGCCGGCGATCAGGTCGAGCTCGGGGTGGCGGCGCTTGCCGACCCGGAGCATGCCGACCGAGAAGTCGCACGACACCACCTCGGCGCCGGCCTCGCGCAGCCTGATGCTCGACGCACCGGTCCCGGCGGCCAGGTCGAGGATCTTCATCCCCTTCCGCGGCGCGATCTCCTTGAAGGTCTCCGGTCGCCAGTAGTGCTTCTCCAGACCCATCGTCGCGACCGCGTTGGTCCGGTCGTACCCCTCGGCCACGTTGTCGAACATGGCCGCCACGGCATGCGGTTCCTTACTCAGATCAGCGCGGGTCACCTGTCTAGTTCATCACGGGTGACGCGGTCCGCCGACGGGCAGGCATACGCTTGCATCTCGTGAGTACATCTCTTGGGAGCCGTCCGGCCGCCGCAACCCGGGGCCGCAGCACGTGCGAGGAGTGGTCCCGTGAGTTTGTCTGAGCCGGTTCGCAACCAGGCTCCGCGCCTGGTGATCCGCAGCCAGGTCGTCGACGAGGTGTCGGCGCAGCTGCTGGACCACCTGCCGGCCGAGGGGGGACTCGCCTGGGTCCGGCGTGGCGACGGCCAGGTCGGCTGGGGTGCCGCCGCCCGTCTCGACGTTGCCGGTAGCAACCGCTTTCAGGATGCGGTGCGCTGGTGGCAGGAGCTGACCGCCGCGGCGGTGGTCCGCGACGACGTCGGCGTACCGGGCTCGGGGCTGATCTGCTTCGGATCGTTCGGCTTCACCGACCAGGACCCGAGCGCGCTGGTGGTGCCCGAGGTCATCGTCGGCCGCCGCGCCGGGACGACCTGGGTGACCACGGTGTCGCCGGCCAGTTCCCTGGCCGCACCTCCCGATCTGGTCAAGCACGAGCCGTCCCCGGTGTACGACGTCACGTTCGCCGACGGCGCGCGGACCGGGACCGCCTGGTCGAGCATCGTGGCCGATGCGGTCCGCCGGATCACCGCGGGCGAGCTCGACAAGGTGGTGCTCGCGCGCGACCTGATCGCGATCGCCGCGCAGCCGATCGACCTGCGGTGGCCGCTGCACCGGCTCGCGACGTCGTACCCGAACTGCTGGACGTTCTCCGTCGACGGCCTGATCGGCGCCACTCCCGAGCTGCTGGTACGCCGGGAGAAGGGCCTGATCACGTCGCGCGTCCTGGCCGGGACGATCCGCCGTACCGGGGACGACGCGCACGACCTGGCGCTGGCCGCGTCGCTGGCGCGGTCGTCGAAGGACCTCGAGGAGCACGAGTACGCCGTACGGTCCGTCGCCGAGGCGCTCGAGCCGCACTGCAAGTCGATGAACGTGCCGGAGACCCCCTTCGTGCTGCACCTGCCGAACGTGATGCACCTGGCCACCGACGTGGCCGGCGTCGCGAACAACGGCGCGTCCGCCCTCGGCCTGGCCGCCGCTCTGCACCCGTCCGCGGCGATCTGCGGTACGCCGACGCCGGTCGCGCGTGACCTGATCGGCGAGATCGAGGGCATGCACCGCGGCCGGTTCAGCGGACCGGTCGGGTGGATGGACGCCGCGGGCGACGGCGAATGGTGCATCGCCCTGCGCTGCGGCCAGGCCGACCCGGACAACCCCCGCCGGATGCGCCTGTTCGCCGGAGCCGGCATCGTCGCGGGTTCCAACCCCGACGCCGAACTGGCCGAGACGAACGCCAAGCTGGTACCGATGAGAGACGCGCTAGGAGATTGAGTTGAAGCTCACCAAGTTCGCACACGCTTGTGTCCGGTTGGAGCGGGACGGGAAGGTTCTGCTGATCGATCCGGGATCGTTCAGTGAGGATGCGGCGTTCGAGCGGGCCGACGCCATCCTCGTCACGCATGAGCATCAGGACCACCTGGACGTCGACCGGGTCGCGGCGCTCGACGTACCCGTCTACACGAACGCCGGCGTCGCCGCGCAGCTGACTGCGTTGGGCGAGCGGGTGCACGTGGTCGAGGGTGGGCAGTCGTTCGAGGCCGCGGGCTTCTCGGTCAGTGCCTACGGCAAGGACCACGCGGTGATCCTGCCCGAGTGGGGTGTGCCGTGCGAGAACATCGGCTTCCTGGTCGACGACGCCGTGTACCACCCGGGCGACTCGTTCACCCAGCCCGACCGCGCCGTACACACCAACCTGGTGCCGATCTCCGGCCCCTGGTTCGCGCTCCCGCCGGCCGTCGACTACGCCCGGTCGATCAAGTCCCAGCAGACCGTCGGCATCCACGACGCCCTGCTCAGCCCGATCGGCCAGAGCATGTTCTCCCGCTTCCTCGACACCGACGACCGCCCCTACGTCGGCCTGGCCCCGGGCGAGTCCACCGAGATCAACTGAAAGGGCCAGCGGCGCCCGATCGCCACGTGCAGGATGGTGGAGACCGCGAGGGCGTTGAGGGTTGCGTGGCCGACCCAGTCGTCCGCGGCGCTGTGCGTCAGATGCATCGCGCCGGCGGTCGCCTGCAAGGCCACCGCTAGTACGGCCGTCAGCGTGAGCGTGACCACCAACAGGGCCGTGCGGTTGCTGAGCCAGCCCTCGAACAGCATGCCGAACAACAGGCCGGCGGCGATGAAGCAGCCACTGAGTTCGGCGATGCGCGAAGGAGCCAGCTCCAGCAGTTCACGCAGTACGAGGTAGCTGACGATCCCGCCGCCGATCACCGTCACGTGGGCGATCGTGAGGCGGACCGCCCGACTCGCGACAGTCGCGAACGGCCACCCGCGCCAGACGACGTAACAGAGCACCTGCCAGGCGCCGATCAGGACCAGCACCGCGCCGAGTACGGCGCCTGGCACCGGCCCGTCCCGCGCAATCACATCCGAACCAGCCGGCGACTCCACCCGTACGACGGTCAGGTAGCCGGCGATCGCGACGGCCCAGGAGATCCCGAGCGCGATCGGACCGCCGACCAGCGGCGGGAGGCGCCGCAGCGGCCACCCCTCACCGACAAGCGTGATCTCGAGCATGAGGACGAACGCCAGGCCGGCCAGTGGCATGGTCGCGGGAAACGTCGGTACGTGGCCCGGACCGGGTGAGGCGTCGAAGAGAGCCACGGGATCCAGACGACCGGCCAGGGTCTGACCGACCGCGGTCAGGACGATCGCGCCCGCAACGATCAGCGCGGTGTCGGCCCAGCCGGCCCAGCTACTGCGCAGCCGGGTGCCCGGCCAGTCCTCCCACCAGAAGGCGATCATCACGACGAGCGGCAGGGAGAAGGTGACGAGCGGTCCGAGGACGCGCGCCGAACCGTTGCCTCCAGCACCTATTGCCAGCAGCACGGCGATCGGGACGACGAGCAGCAGGCCGAGCAGCCCGAGTGCGGGCTGCTGGGACGACCGCGAGCCCATGCTGCGTGGTTGCGAGATCGGCGGTCGTTCCGGCAACCAGGATTGGCCGGTGGGCAGCGCGGAGCCCGCCGGCCCGGTCTCGCTCATTGCCCGCCGGCTGCCGGATCCATCACGAGCTCCGGCGCCATCGGCAGACTGCGGACCCGTCGGCCGGTCGCATGGAAGACCGCGTTCGCGATGGCGGCCGCCACACCGACCTGACCGATCTCGCCCACACCCTTGGCACCGAGCGGGCCGACCAGTTCGTCGTTCACATCGACGAAGTCCACGTGCACGTCTGGGGCGTCGGCGTTGACCGGGACGAGGTACTCCGCCAGGTTCGTCTCGGCCCAGCGGCCGTACCGAGGATCCATGTGGTTGCCCTCGAGGAGCGCCTGACTCATCCCCCACAACATGCCGCCCATCAGCTGGCTGTGGGCCAGCAGCGGGTTGAGCACTCGCCCGGGCGCGAACGCGCCGTTCAGCCGGCGTACGCGGACCAGGCCGAGCTCGGGATCGACAGCGACCTCGGCGAACTGCGCGCCGAACGTGAGCAGCCCGTGCGGCGTGTCCAAGGGTGGCGGCCTCCACGTCCCGAGCGCCTCGGCGTCGGACAGGTGATTGCGCGACAGCAGCTCGCGGTACGTGTCGACCGCCCCCGGACGTTCGGCCGACGTCAGGTGTCCGTCCGCCACATTCACAGAACCCGGTCCGGCTCCGTGCAGGGCCGACTTCTCATCGCCGACGGCCAAGGCGATCAGCTGCTCGCGTAGCGCCGTACCGGCCGCGTGGACCGCGGAGCTGACCATGCCGGCACCGGCCGAGCCGACGGCCGCCGTACTGTTCGGCAGGTCGCTGTCGCCGGCCTGGAACTCCATGTCGCGCAGCGCGACGCCGAGTGCGTCGGCACCGACCTGGGTGGCCATCGTGAGTACGCCGGTGCCGAACTCCTGCGTCGAGGTCTGCACGATCGCGCTGCCGTCGGCGAAGATCCGGGCCCGTGCCCGTTGCGGCGGCATGAAGAACGCGATCGGGTACGCCGCCGACGCCACCCCGGTGCCGATCAGCCACTCGCCGTCGTGGGACGTCCGTGGAGCGGGGTTCCGTTCGGACCACCCGAACCGCTCGGCGCCGAGGCGGAGACACTCCACCAGGCCGTCGCTGGACCAGGGATTGCCGAACGGGTCGACCGGCGTGTGACTGCGCAGCCGCAGCTCGACGGGGTCGATCTCCAGCTGGTAGGCGAGCTCGTCCATCGCCGTCTCAAGAGTGAACACGCCGAGCGACTCACCCGGGCCGCGGGTGAACGTGGGCGTCATCGTGTTGCCCTTGATCAGCCGGTGGATGCCGAGGTAGTTCGGGCAGCCGTAGAGCTGCGACGAGACACCGGTGGCCGGCTCGGCCCAGTCGTCGAACGGCGAAGTGATCGACAGCTTCTCGTGCCGGATCGCGGTCAGCCGCCCGTCCCGCGCGGCACCGAGCGTGATCCGCTGCTCCTGCTCCTCGCGATGCCCGTTGGACGTGAACATCTGCGGCCGGGTGAGCATCAGCTTCACCGGCCGGCCGAGGTGCCGGGCGGCCATCGCAGTCAGCGTCACGTTCGGCCACACCATCGCCTTGGCACCGAACCCACCGCCCACGAACCGGGTGATGACCCGGACGCGGGCGATCGGCAGACCGAGTAGAAGGGCCACGGTCTGCTGGGTGGCGCGGATCCCCTGGGTCGACTCGTACAGCGTCAGGTTGCCGCCGTCCCAGGTCGCCACCGTCGAGGGTGCCTCGATCGGATTGTGGTGGTTGGCCGCCATCTTGTACGCGACCTCGATCCGCACGTCCGCGGCGGCCAGGCCGGCCTCGACATCGCCGCGCTCGCTGCGCGCCGGCATCAGGCCGCCGAAGAGCCGCTGCGCTTCGTACGCCTGATCGCGGCCTTCGTCGATCGTGGTGACCGCCTTCGCCGGTTGGTACGAGATCCGCACCAACGACGCCGCGTGGTGCGCCTGTTCGTACTCCTCCGCGATCACCAGCGCGACCGGCTGTCCGGCGTACCGGACGATGTCGTCCTGCATCGGGAAGAAGCTCTCGCCCGGAGCCGGGCCGCCGACCAGGGACGGCAACAGATGGGGCTCGGCCGCGATCTTCGGCAGATCTTCCGGGGTGAGTACGGCGAGCACGCCCTCAGCGGCCCGCGCCGCCCCGGCGTCGACCGCCGTCACCCGCCCGCTGGCGATGGTGGCTCCGACGACGGCCAGGTAGGTCATCCCGGGCAGACTGATCTCGGCGGAGTACTTCGCCGCGCCGGTGACCTTGGCCGGGCCGTCCACGCGCGTGACCGGCGTACCGACGGCACTCATGACTGGCTCCTGTTCAAGCTGTGGACGAGGCCCCGCACCATCGCCCGCTGGGCCAGCTCGACCTTGAACGCGTTGTGCTCCCGTACGTCGGCTTCGGCCAGCTCGGCCGCGGCGGCGTGCCGGAACGACGTCTCGTTCGCCGGACTTCCGACGAGTGCGGCCTCGGCCCGGCGCGCCCGCCAGGGCTTGGTACCGATACCGCCCATGGCGATCCGCACGCCCGTGACCAGGTTGCCCTCGACCTCGATCGCGGCGGCGACCGATACCAGGGCGAACTCGTACGACTGCCGGTCGCGGAACTTGAGATAGATCGAGCCGCGGGCGATCGGCGCGCCGGGTACGTCGATCCCGACGATCAGCTCGCCCGGGGCGATCGGATGCTCGAGGTGCGGTGTGTCGCCCGGGAGCAGGAAGAAGTCGTCGAACGGGATCTCGCGCTCACCGGCCGGCCCGACCGTGCGGATGACGGCGTCGAACGCCACCAGCGCCACGGCGACGTCGGACGGATGCGTGGCGATGCAGTGCTCGCTGGTGCCGAGGATCGCGTGGCCGCGGTTCAGCCCGTCGAGCGCCGCGCAGCCGGACCCCGGCTCGCGCTTGTTGCAGGGCGAGACGCCGTCGCGCAGGTAGGCACAGCGGGTGCGCTGGCGGAGGTTGCCTCCCATCGACGCCATGTTGCGCAGTTGCTCCGAGGCGCCCAGCAGCAAGGCCCGGGAGATCGCCGGGTATCGCTCGACGACACTCGGCGTACGCGCGACATCGCTCATGCGCGCCAAGGCGCCGATGTGCAGGCCGCCATCCGGCTGGTCCTCGACACCGCGCAGCGGCAGCTCGTTGATGTCGACGAGATGCTCGGATCCGGAGATGCCGGCCCGGATCAGGTCCACCTCGGTGGTCCCGCCCGCGAGGAATGCGCTCGCCGGATTCGCTGTCGCCAGCGCGATCGCGTCCTGCACATCCGCGGCCCGGCTGTAGGTCAGGGGCCTCATGACCGTCCTCCCGCTGCGTCGCGGACGTGCCGGATGGCTGCCCGGATGTTCGGATAGGCCGCACACCGGCAGATGTTGCCGCTCATGAACTCGCCGATGTCCTCGTCGGTGCCGGCATTGCCCTCTTCGATCAGCTTGACCGCGGACATGATCTGGCCGGACGTGCAGTAACCGCACTGGAACGCGTCGTACTCGATGAACGCTCGCTGCATCGGATGCAACTGGTCGCCGTCGGCCAGCCCTTCGATCGTGACGATCTCGTGCCCCGATGCGGCGGCCGCCAGCGTCAGGCAGGCGAGCACCCGGCGGCCGTCGATCCACACCGTGCACGACCCGCACGTCCCCTGGTCGCATCCCTTCTTGCTACCGGTCAGATCGAGATGCTCACGCAACGCGTCGAGCAGACTGACGCGCGGCTCGAGTACGACGACGTGCTGCCGGCCGTTGATCTGGAGCGGTACCTCGGTCGCTGCTGCTTCGACAGTGGTCATGGCGCGACGTACCTCCGCTGCTGGTTGGTCGTCCGAAAGCCTTCCGCGTCGTCTCGCCCTTCGTATCCGGGAGTCCCGGGGTTCGATCACCGGGCCGGGTCATGGTCCCGGGGGTCGAACCGGTCTATTTTCAGACCATGCTGGTTGACCGGCTGGTTGATCGGATCGCCGAGCGCCGGCAGCTCGACGAGCTCCTCGGTCACGTCCGGAGCGGCCTGAGCCAGGCCCTGGTGATCCGCGGGGAAGCGGGGATCGGCAAGTCGGCGTTGCTCGAGTATCTGGTCGGCGAGGCGTCCAAGTGCCGGGTCATGCGGGCGGCCGGCGTACAGGCCGAAGCCGAGCTCGCGTTCGCCGGCCTGCACCAGCTGTGCGCAACGCTCTTGCACCGGCTCGACCACATTCCGTCCCCCCAGAGTGAGGCGCTCGGCACCGCCTTCGGCCTTCGAACGGGTCCGCCACCGGATCGCTTCCTGGTCGGCCTGGCCGTCCTCAGCCTGCTGGCCGACGCCGCGACCGACGAACCACTGCTCTGCGTCGTCGACGACGCGCAATGGCTCGACGACACCTCCGCACAAACTCTCACGTTCGTGGCCCGGCGGCTGATGCACGAGTCCGTCGCCCTGGTCTTCGCCCTCCGCGACTCGGCCGACGCCGGGCCGTTCTCCGGCGTACCCCGGCTCGACCTCGGCGGCCTCCCGCCACACCACGCACGAGAGCTGCTCAGCGCGGCGATCCCCGGACCGATCGACGAGCGGGTCCGCGACCGCATCCTGGCCGAGACCCGCGGGAACCCGCTGGCGCTTCTGGAACTACCGCAGGATCTCAGCTACGCCGAACTCGCCGGCGGCTTCGGCTTGCCCGACGCACAGCAACTCACCCATCGGATCGAGGGCACCTTCCAGCGCCGCCTCGCACCGTTACCGTCCGACACCCGCCGGCTGCTCCTGATCGCCGCGGTCGAGCCGGCCGGGGACGCGGCCCTGGTACGCCGTGCCGCGCAGCGACTGGGCATCGCCGTCGACACGGTCGATCCGGCCGAGTTCGCCGGCCTGGTGCAGTTCCACGAGCGGATCACCTTCCGGCATCCGCTGGTGCGCTCGGCGATCCAGCGGGAGGCGACGCCGCAGGAACGCCGGGAGGCGCACCGTGCGCTGGCCGAGGTCATCGATCCGGCGCGCGACGCGGACCGCCGGGCCTGGCATCTCGCCCACGCGGCGAGCGGCCCCGACGACACCATCGCCGCGGAACTGGAACAGTCCGCCGGCCGCGCCCAGGCCCGCGGCGGTCTGGCCGCGGCAGCCGCGTTCCTCGAGCGCTCCGCGCGGCTGACCATCGATCCGGCACAGCGGGCCACCCGGGCGCTGGCGGCGGCGCAGACGAAGAGCCAGGCCGGAGCGTTCGATGCCGCGCTGGACCTGCTGGTGATGGCCGAAGCGGGACCGCTCAGTGAACTGCAACGGGCTCGCGTCGACCTCCTGCGCGCGCAGGTCACCTTCGCTACCAACCGGGGCCGAGACGCCGCGCCGCTGCTGCTCAAGGCCGCGAAGCGCCTCGAGCCGATCGACACCGCGCTGTCCCGGGAGACCTACCTGGACGCACTGACGGCTGCCATGTTCGCGGGCCGACTGGCCGCTCCGGACGGCGACACCCTGGCCGTGGCGCGAGCTGCCAGTACGACGCCCCGACCGCACGAGCCCACCTCACCGGATCTCCTCCTGGCCGGCCTGGCCGCCAATTTCACCGAGGGCTACGCGGCCGGCCTGCCGTTGTTGCGGCGAGCCGTGACCTCGTTCGGCGACGACCTGTCCGCCCCGGAGGAGCTGCGCTGGTCGTGGCTGGCGTGCGAGGCGGCTCTGCATTTGTGGGACGACGTGTGCTGGGACCGGTTTTCCGCCCGGTACCTCGAGCTCGCCCGCACGACCGGCGCTTTGAGTCAGCTTCCGCTCGCGCTCAGCATGCGCGCGTACCTGCTGCTGCTCACCGGCGAACTCGGCGCCGCGGGGGCACTCGTCGACGAGATCCAGACCGTGACCGAGGCGACCGGCAGCAACCCGTCGCCGTACGCCGGACTCGCCGTTGCCGCGCTCCGCGGTGCGACCGCCGAGGTGTCCACGCGGATCGAAACCACCATTCCGGACGCGACCCACCGGGGCGAGGGCATCGGGGTCGTTGTCGCCGAACGGGCGACGGCGGTACTGAACAACGGCCACGGCTGCTACCGCGAGGCGATGGCCGCCGCGCACCGCGCACTCGGCCAGGTGAACGTTCCCCTGGCGCGGACTCCGGGCGCGATGAGCTGGGCCGCGACCGAGTTCGTCGAGGCGGCCGTCCGCAGCGGGCGGCTCGAGGCGGCGAAGGAAACGCTGGGCTGGATCACCCCGATGACCAGCGCGAGCGGCACCGACTGGGCCCTCGGGATCGAGGCCCGATCCCGCGCGCTGGTCAGCGACGACCGGACGGCCGAAACCCTCTACCGTGAGGCGATCGACCGACTCGCCGGGACCCGCGTCCGCACCGAACTCGCCCGCGCCATCCTCCTGTACGGCGAATGGCTCCGGCGACGGCGCCGCCGCAACGACGCCCGCGAACATCTCCACACCGCCGACGACCTGTTCACCGAGATGGGAGCCGAAGCCTTCGCCGAACGCGCCCGCCGGGAACTCCTCGCCACCGGCGAAACCGCCCGCAAACGCACTCCCGCCACAACCACCCAACTAACGGCCCGCGAAAGCCAGATCGCCCGCCTGGCCGGCGACGGTTTCTCCAACCCCGAGATCGGCAGCCGGCTGTTCCTCAGCCCCCGCACCGTCGAATACCACCTCGGCAACATCTACACCAAGCTCGGCATCGCCTCCCGCCACGACCTGCCCACACCCCTGACGGTCAGCGCACCGGATCAATCGAACGCATAACCCACAAGATCCCGCACACCCCGGAACCCGATGGCCGCATAGATCCGGTTCGACGTCGGATTCGCGAGGTCGGTGAACAAACACACCTCATCCCCGGCATCGCGCAACCGCCGACTCACCTCCGCCGTCAGCGCGCTTGCATAGCCCCGGCCGCGGTACTCCGGGGGCGTGTACACCGGACCGATCCGGGCCGCGCCGAACACCGGCTCCTGGTGGCCGACCAGGCTGACGACACGGCCGCCGTCCTCCCACACCCACACGCGATCCCGCAGGATCCGCTGCTCGATCCAGCGCCGATCGGCCGCCGCACCCTCGCCCGCATGACCGGACTCGGCGCGGAAGCCCCCGAACATCGGCGCGACGACCTCCAGATCCGCCACCGTCGCCCTCCGGGGCGTCCCGTCCGCCTTCTGCTCGACCAACTCGCCGAGCTGATGCAGCCGGGCCCGCTCCGTCTCACGGAAGGTCCGCCCGGTGCGTACGGCGTACTGCTCGGCGAACAACCGGGCCGACTCCTCCGGCCCGACCGCGCCGATCGCCCGCGGGGACGCCTCGGCCAGTACGTCGACCACCACCGGCACGAGCTCGACCGGGAGATCGGCGAGGTTGATGCCGCGCAACGCGGTGCACATCACCACACCAACCACTTCGCCGGCGTCGCCGGCGTCGTCACCGGCGTCGCCGTCGTGCACCGAGACGAAGACGGGCGGCTCCGGATCGTTCATGATGCCGCTGACCCGGTCGGCGATGTTGGTCAGGATCGTCGAGTTGCGTACCGGATCGCGTTGCAGGAAAGGGAAGACGAGCTCCCGGAACGCGGCCGGGTCAGCGGTGGTACGGACGATCATGCACTGAACTCCACATCGACGAAATCGGCCACCGGGCGGTAGCCGGCCTGGTAGTAGATCTTGTTGGACGTCGGATTCGCCAGGTCCGTGTACAGGCAGGCCTGGTTGCCATCGGCAAGGATCGTGGCGGAGACCTGGCTGGTGAGCGCGCCGGCATACCCGTGGCGACGCTTGCCCGGCGGCGTGTAGACCGGACCGACCCGGCAGACGCCGAAGATCGGGAGGTGGTAGCCGGCCATACTCACCGCCTCGCCGCCGACCTCCCACATCCACATCGTCCCGTCGTCGATCCGGCGCTCGGCCCACTCACGATGGCCGGTCGCCAGCTCCTCGGCGAACCCGTCCTTGCCCCAGGCCGCGACCAGCTCGACCTCGTCGGCCCTCATCAGGCGGGCGGAGCCTTCCGCCTCGAGCGGCGTGAGGTCGATCAGCTTGTGCAACCGGGTGCCCCGCATCTCGGTCAGGCCCCCGCCGCGGCGCTCGACCCAGCGCTCCGCGAACCGGCGGGCGGCCGGCCGATCGCCCGCCACACCGGGGAGCTCCGGCAGTACGTCGGCGTACGCATCGGCGATCAGCTCGGCGAGATCCTCGGGCAGTGCACCGAGGTACACGCCGCGGCCCGGCGTACGCATCGCGACGCCGATCACGTCCGGGTCGTGCACGGAGACGAAGTACGACGGCTCGGGCTCGGCAGGCGCCGTACCGTTCGCGCGCTCGTGGACATTGCTCATGATGATCGTGTGCAGCACCGGATCCTGTTGCAGGAAAGGGAACACGGCCTGCTCGAACGCCTGCGGATCGCTCGTCACCCGGACATCCATGCCCGGAGCGTACGCCTGGGGACCGTTGCGGGTCGTCCGGATTTACACTGCGAACATGTCCACCACGCGGTTGTTGCTGCTCGGGGTCGTGCGGATCTTCCAGCCGGCCTACGGGTACCAGCTGCGGCGCGAGCTGATGACGTGGAACGTGCAGGCGTGGGCGAACATCAACCCCGGCTCGATCTACACCGGGCTGCGGACGCTGGCCAAGCACGGCTATCTCCAGGAGCTGGAGCAGGACGGCGCGCACCGACCCGGGCGTACGTCGTACAAACTCACCGTCGACGGCGAGACGGAGTACTTCTCCCTGCTCCGCGGCATGCTGTGGACGGTCGACGGCTTCCACCCCGACAAGATGCAGGCGGCCCTCAGCTTCATGTGGTCGCTGCGCCGCGACGAGGTGCTGGACGCGCTGGAGGCCCGCATCTCCCAACTGGAGGCCTGGCTGAAGTCCGGCCCGTACTCCGAACGCCAGATCCGCGAGGACCCCGGTACGCCGAACCACGTGGTCGAGATGTTCCGGATCACCACCGCGCGCGACCGCGGCGAGCTGGAGTGGACCCGCCAGTTCCACGACCGCATCAAGTCCGGCGACTACGCCTTCGCCGACGAACCCGGCGACTGGGAGCCCTACCCCGGCATGATCACCCACTGGGGCGAGATCCCCGATCCACCCACTAATCAACATTGACTAGTCAAAGTTGATTAGTCACACTGTCTCGCATGATGATCGAAGCTCGTGGCTTGGTGCGGACCTTCAAGACCAAACGTGGACCCGTCCAGGCTGTGCAAGGTGTTGACCTCGATGTGGCCGACGGGGAGATCGTCGGCTTTCTCGGCCCGAACGGGGCCGGCAAGACCACGACGATGCGGATGCTGGCGACCCTGATCCAGCCGACCAGCGGGACCGCGACCGTGGCCGGCTGTGACCTCGCCAAGGACCCGGTCGGCGTACGCCGCGGTATCGGGTACGTGCCGCAGAGCGGATCCACGCTCCCCGAGGCGGTCGCCGGCGACGAGGTCGTCGACCACGCCCGCCTGTACGGCGTACCGAAGGCGAAGGCTGCCGCGGACGGCCGGCGGCTGTTCGAGGAGCTCGACCTCCCCGGCCTGTGGCGCCGCCAGTGCAAGACGCTGTCCGGCGGCCAGCGGCGGCGGCTGGACATCGTGATGGGCCTGATCCACGACCCGAAGCTGATCTTCCTGGACGAGCCGACGACCGGCCTCGACCCGCAGGCCCGCGCGAACCTGTGGGAGCACATCCGCGGGCTCCGCGACCGCGGCGCGACGATCTTCCTCACCACGCACTACCTGGACGAGGCGGACGCGCTCTGCGACCGGATCCTGGTCATCGACCACGGCAAGATCGTTGCCTCCGGCACCCCGGACAACCTCAAGCAGCAGGTCTCCGGTGACGCGGTCCGCCTGAGCCTCGCGGACAACACCCGGGCGCCGGAGGTGATGAAGATCGTCCAGGAGCTCGACGGCGCGGTGGAGGTCGAGACCGACGTCGACGTGGTCGGTTTCCGGATCCAGCGCGGCGGCTCGGTGCTGCCGGGCCTGCTCCGCTCGATCGATGCCCAGGGCATCGAGTTGCACGGTGTCGAAGTACACCGGCCGACCCTCGACGACGTGTTCCTGACCATGACCGGCCGCTCGCTGCGCGACGAAGGCGCGCCCGAGGAGAAGAAGGAAGAGGCTGCCGCATGACCGTCCTGCGTGAGACGTGGATCGTGTTCCACCGGGCGATGCGGTTGTCGCTGCGGAATCCGATGTGGTCGATCCTGATGCTCAGCCAGCCGCTGATGTACCTGTTCCTGTTCGGCCCGCTGCTGAAGCCGATCACCGCCCAGATCAGCCAGGGCGCGACCACGAACGCCTACCAGGTGTTCATCCCCGGTCTGATCGTCCAGCTCGGCATGTTCGGCGCGATGTTCGTCGGCTTCGGCCTGATCGCGGAGTACCGGGCCGGCGTGATCGAGGCCGACCGCGTCACCCCGGCGTCCCGCATCGCCTTGATGGCAGGCCGGGTACTGCGCGATGTCGTCGTACTGCTGGTTCAGTCCATCCTGCTGCTGCTCGCGGCGCTCCCACTCGGCCTGCGCGCCCCGTGGGGCGGCGTGCTGCTGTCTTTGGTGATCGTCGCCCTGCTCGGCGCGACCTTCGCTTCGCTGTCGTACTCCGTCGCGCTCATCACCAAGAGCGAGGACGCACTGGCGCCGCTGCTCAACGGCATCGCCATGCCGTTGCTGCTGCTGTCCGGCATCCTGCTGCCGATGCAGATCGGTCCGACCTGGCTGCAGCGCCTGTCCGACATCAGCCCGCTGAAGCACGTCGTGAACGGCGTCCGGGCGTTGTTCCGCGGCGACATCGGCAGCTCCGCGTCGCTCTGGGGCCTGTTCTGGGTCGTGCTGCTGACCGTGATCGGTCTGGCTGTCGGTGCGCGTACGTTCCGCAAGGAGTCCGCTTAGTGTTCATCGGTGCGTCGCATGGCCGGGCTACGGTGCGGCCATGCGTTCGCCGATGGTCCGTGGGGTCGTCGGCTCCGTCATAGTCGCTGTGGCGAGTCTGGTGACGTCGGTGGTGCCGGCGTCCTCCTGGGTCGCCGCGCTGCCGGTGACGGGCGACCTGCGGCACACACTGCTCGGCCGGATGGTCGGACTGACGTTCATGGTCGCCGGGCTCGGGCTGATGGCCTGGGCCTGGCTGACCGTGGGCCGTCGAGTCATGGCCGGCGAACGGTTCCAGCTGCTCCGCATGACGGCGTACTGGAGCGCACCGCTGCTGCTGGCTCCGCCGCTGTTCAGCCGGGACGCCTGGAGCTACGCGGCCCAAGGCGCACTCGTCGCGAAGGGGTACAACCCGTACGACGTGGGACCCGGCGTACTGTCCGGCCACATCGTCGAGGCAGTCGACCCGATGTGGATGCAGACGCCGGCGCCGTACGGTCCCCTGCCGCTCGCGTACGGCGGTCTGGTCGCCCACCTCACCATGGACCCGTACGTGCTCATGCTGGCGCACCGCCTCCTCGCTGTACTGGGCATAGTGCTCATCGCGTGGGCTGTACCGCGCTTGGCAACCGCATGTCGGGTCGACCCGGCTTTTGCCACCTGGCTGGTTGTGCTGAACCCGATGCTGATCACCCACGGCATCGGTGCAGCCCATAACGACGTACTGATGCTGGGCCTCGCCTGCAGTGCGTTCGCGCTGGCGCTGACTGGTCGTTGGGGTACGGCGGCTGTCGTGGCAGGCGCTGCAGCAGCGGTGAAGCTGCCAGGTGGGCTTGTGGTGATAGCCATCGCGGCAGTGATGAGTCCACTCGCCGGACGGCTGCTCCGGTTCGCCAGTCTGGTCATTGCGGGGGCCGTGTCGGTACTGACGCTGGTCACCATCGGCGCACTGACCGGTGTGGGCTCCGGCTGGCTTGGAGCGCTGGATGTCCCCGGACTGGTCCGTTCGCCGTTCTCTGTCGCCAACCTGATCGGTATGGCGGCTTCTGGCGTCCTCGGCTGGCTGGGTGAGGACACTGCGGCCGCGCAGGCCCTTCAGATCGTCCGACTGCTCGGAATGGTCGCCGCGCTCGGTCTGATCGCGTGGCTGAGTCTCCGGTCGTCGATCCACTACGCGGCGCGGGCCGTTGGTGTCGCACTCCTCGCGGTGGTGGTGCTCGGTCCGAGCGCACACGACTGGTACTTCCTGTGGTGCCTGCCGTTCCTGGCGGTGGTGCGGCCCGGCCGGAAGCTGACGACGATCATCACCGCGGTCAGCCTGATCCTCACCATCGCCGCACCGCTGAACTCGTCACTGCGCGGTGCGACGATCCCGATCCTGACGACGACGGCGCTGGTGATCGCGGCGGCTTTGCCGCTGCTCAACCACCTCCGCACGCTGCACCCGGCCCGGAAGCCTTCGAAGGTCCCGGTTACAGCCGCTTGAGCGCTGCCACCATGGCCTCACCCAGCGGGCGGTGGTTGCCGCGCGAGATCCTCACCTCGACGACGTCCAGGCCGGCGACCGTCGGCGCCAGCGCCGAACGCAACTCGTCGACCGTCCCGACCCGCGTGTACGGCGTCTGCGTGGCGGCACACAGTGCGCCGAGGTCCACGTTGTGCGGCGTGCCGAAGACTCGCTCGAAGTGCGACGCATGGGTCGGGTCGCCCTGCTCCAGCGTGGAGAAGATCCCGCCGCCGTTGTCGTTGACGACCACGATCCGCAGGTCGGGCCGGGCTTCGTCCGGGCCGATGACGAGCCCGTTGCTGTCGTGCAGGAAGGCGAGGTCGCCGATCAGCGCGTACGTCGGCCCCGCGTTCGCCAGCGCGGCGCCGACGGCGGTCGAGATCGTGCCGTCGATGCCGGCCAGACCGCGGTTCGCGATGGTGCGGATCGGGACGACCGGGGCGAGGTCGAGGTCGCGGACCGGGTTCGACGACGCGACCACGAGCATGCCGTCGGCGCCGACGGCCTCGCCGACCAGCGCCGCCACGCGCGGTCCGCTCAGGCCGTCCGCCAGCACCTTGTCGATCTCCGGACGCGCCGCCTGGTCAGCATGCTGCCACCTGGTCAGCCAGTCGGTCGTGTCCGGTGCGGTGACCTCCAACGCGGTCACCACGGACTTGGCGCGGCGCGCCGGGTCCGGCCACAGCCCGGTCGGTGACACCACGACGACCTCGACGTCCGGCCGCGCCAGCAGCTTCGAGATCGGCCGCGACAACGTCGGATGCCCGTAGACCAGCACCCGCTCGATCTGATCGGCGAGCGGGCTTGCCTGCAGCAACAACCGGTACGCCGCGATCACCGCCGGCCCGGTGCGCGCCCGACTCGACGGCTCCGCGAACAACGGCCACCGCCCAGCCTCGGCAACGAGTCGCGCCGCCTGCGAAGCGCCGTCACCCGCAACCACTACGGTTCTAGGCCCCGGAGACACTGCCGCCGGGTGACCGCTCGCCGCGTGCACGGCAGTCCACGGCCCGGTGCTGCGCCCACTCAACGCTTCCGGCCACTCTGGTCCGTCTGTGGGCACCAGGGGCTCACTGAGTGGGCAGTTGAGCTGCACCGGTCCTGGATCAGCGGAGCGGGCACCTGTCGCGTTGGCGACTGCCCGGGCGACCTGCGACCGCCAGTACGCCACCTGGCCGATCTCACGGACCGGCGTACCCATCTCGTGGAACAGGCGGACCGCAGAGCCGAACACCTTGATCTGGTCGGTCGTCTGGTTCGCACCGCTCCCTCTGAGGGCCGGCGGCCGGTCCGCGCTCAGCACGATCAGCGGGAGCCCACTGTGCGATGCCTCCAGGACGGCGGGGTGCAGGTTTGCCACCGCCGTGCCGGACGTGGTGACCACTGGCACGGGCAGTCCGGTGCCGCGCATCAGGCCGATGGCGAGGAACCCCGCCGTACGTTCGTCGATGCGCACGTGGAGCCTCAGTCGCCCGGCGCGGTCGGCCTCCGCGAAGGCCAGGGCCAGTGGCGCGCTCCGCGAGCCTGGCGAGACCACCGCTTCGCGCACGCCGTTGCGGATCAGCTCATCGACCACCACAGTCGCAAAGGCCGTGGACGGGTTCATCCCGCACTCCTCACTCGGGTCAGGCGTTCTTCCCACACCGCGGTCCGCTCGGTGTCGGCTCGGGCCGCTTCCAGTCGTTGTGCATCGGGCACGACGCGCTTGACCGGCAGAAAGCCGTCGACTGCAACTAGTGGCTCTGCAACTACTTCGCTGGTGAACATCGACACCGTCGCCAGACCGCATGCGTACGGAAGCTCAGGAAGCGCGGCTGCCAACGCGACGCCCGCGGCAATCCCCACCGACGTCTCCAAGGCCGACGACACCACCACGGGCAGTCCGATCTGCTCGGCGATGTCCAGGCACGCGCGAACGCCGCCGATGGGCTGTACCTTCAGTACGGCGATGTCCGCGGCGTCGAGCTTCTTCACCAGCAGCGGATCCTCGGCCCGCCGGATCGACTCGTCCGCGGCCACGGGTACGGCGGTGCGTCGCCGTACCTGCGCCAACTCCTCCACCGTCCTGGCCGGCTGCTCGACGTACTCGAGGTCGAAGCGCTGCAGCTCCTTGAGGCTGCGCACGGCCTGGTCGACGGACCACGCGCCGTTCGCGTCGATCCGGACCTGCCCGGCGCCGATCGCGTCCCGGACTGCCTCTACACGTGCGATGTCGTCGGCCAGCGTCTGTCCCGGCTCGGCCACCTTCACCTTCGCCGTACCGCAGCCACTGGCTCTGACGATCTCCGCGGCCTTCTCCGGACCGATCGCGGGCACGGTGCAGTTGACGGGGACGCGGTCGCGCACCGGCGCCGGCCAGCCTCGCTCCGCGGCCTCGTGGGCCGCGCGCAACCAGGAGACACAGGTCGCGTCGTCGTAGTCCAGGAACGGGCTCCACTCCGCCCACCCGGCCGGACCTTCGAACAGCATGCCCTCGCGAACGGTGATGCCGCGAAACTTGTTCTTCAACCCGATCGAGTACGTGATCACCGCACGCCCTCCAGCAACCCCTGCCGATCAACCTTGCCCGAGGCAAGCATCGGCAGAGCCTCCAGGCTGATCACGTCCTGCGGAGCCCAGGTACGAGGCAAGGTCCCACTCACCCAGTCCCGCAACGCATCCCGCTCGATCCCAGCCGGTTCCCCGACCACGAACGCGACCACTCGGGTCCCCCACTCTGCGTCCGGAACGCCCAGGACCACGGCGTCTTTCACCTGTGGATGCTCGAGCAGGCGCGCCTGCACGGTCGTCAGCGTCACGTTCACCCCGCCGGAGATCACTACATCGTCGACCCGGCCGACCACCCGCAGCAGCCCGTCCACGAGTTCGCCGCGGTCCTGCGTCCGGAACCACCCGTCCTTGAGCACCTCGGCCGTCAACTCCGGCCGCAACCGGTACCCGGAGAACAGCGTGCTCCCCTTGATCAGGATCCGCTGATCGTCGTCGAGCGCGATCGACGTACCGTCCAGCGGCTTTCCGGCGTACACACAGCCGCTCCCGGTCTCGGTCATCCCGTACGACGGGATCGCGGTCACACCCGCCTCCGCCGCCTTCGCCTTCAACGACTCCGGCGTCGACGCCCCACCGATGATGATCGCGTCGAACGACCGCAGCGCCGCCAGATCCGTCGCCAGGTACCGCGCCAGCTGCGTCGGCACCATCGCCGTGTACCGCCGGGCGCCGGTCATCGCGGCAGCGCTCCCGGTGAAACTCTCCCCCAGGATCACCGGCGTCGTACCCGCGATCAGCGACCTCGTGAGGATCTGCAACCCACCCACGAAGTACGGCTTCATCGGGAGCAGCCACTGCGCTGGCCCGCCCAGGCGCTCGTGTGTAGCCACGGCGGACGCGATCAGCGCCTCCCGCGACAGGAGCACCCCTTTCGGCTCGCCGGACGACCCGGATGTGGTCAGCACCACAGCGCACCCGTCGTCGACCGGCTCACCCGGTACAGCCGCCTGCTCGACCCGCGCAGCCCCGACCGCATCCTCCGGCACCGGCGCGAACGGCGTACCGCTGCCGTCCAACACGCCGGTGAGCGCCGCCAACACCGCATCCGGCGTCCCCGAAACCAGCCGCAACCTAGCCATAACAACCCCGAGCGTACGGCCCGCCGCTTCGACGCCGGCCCACGGCTCGACGATCCACCGACCGGCCCACTTCCGGCACTCGGCCTCCCGGCTGACAGAATCGACGGTCATGGCCACACCTGCCCAGTGGATCGAAGGCGCCCGCCCCCGCACCTTGCCCGCCGCGATCTCCCCTGTCCTCGTCGGAACCGGCGCGGCCGCGTACCTGGACGGCTTCGTCTGGTGGAAAGCGCTGCTGGCCCTCGGCGTCGCGCTGGCGCTGCAGATCGGCGTCAACTACGCCAACGACTACAGCGACGGCATCCGCGGAACCGACGAGAACCGCGTCGGCCCGCTCCGCCTCGTCGGCTCCAAGGTCGCCCCTCCCGGCCAGGTGAAGGCCGCGGCCTTCACCTGCTTCGGCATCGGGGCCGTCCTCGGCATCGTCCTGTGCGCCACCACCTCCTGGTGGCTGCTGGTCGCCGGCGCCGCGTCCCTGCTGGGCGCGTGGTTCTACACCGGCGGCAAGCGCCCGTACGGCTATCGCGCCCTCGGCGAAGTCAGCGTCTTCCTCTTCTTCGGCCTGGTCGCCGTCCTGGGCACGACGTACGCGCAGGCCGAAACCATCACCTGGCCCGCCGTCGCCGGCGCCATCTCGGTCGGCTCCATCGCCTGCGCCCTCCTGGTGGCCAACAACCTCCGCGACATCCCGACCGACTCCGTCACCGGCAAGCGCACCCTCGCCGTAGTCCTCGGCGCTCCGCGGTCCCGCAAGCTGTACGCCGCCCTGGTGATCCTCGCCTTCGTCCTCGCGGCCGTCTCCGTCATCGCCACCCCATGGACCCTCCTCGCCTTCATCGCCGCACCCCTAGCGATCAAGTCGATCCGAGTCGTCCTCAGCGACGCCGTAGGCCCCGCCCTGATCCCAGTACTCAAAGGAACCGGACAAACCGAACTCCTCTACGCCATCGGCCTGGCCCTCGGCCTAGCCCTCGGCGCCTGACACCCCCCGCACCCGCGCCGACGCGCGGCTCATTCGGGTGGATATCCCCTGGTGTTGGGGGTTGTTCGTTGGCATACCAGCAGAGAACCCCCAATCCGCGCGGATATCCGCTGGCGCGACCGGCGGCCGGGCGGGGCGGCGGGGCGGAGTCTGTGTTACTGGGGTTCGGTCCAGACGCCGGTGCGGGTGAAGGTTTCGAGGGTGGTGGTGTACGGCGTGATGTCTATGCCGCTGGTGCGTAGCCAGGCGTCGTCGTAGTACGTGTTGCCGTAGCGTTCGCCGCTGTCGCAGAGGAGGGTGACGATGCTGCCGCGGGATCCGGTACGGCGCATCTCGGCGGCCAGGCGCAGGGCGCCCCAGAGGTTGGTGCCGGTGGAGCCGCCGACGAGGCGGCCGGTGACGCGGGAGCAGAAGCGCATGGCGGCGATGGAGGCCGCGTCGGGGACCGAGATCATCCGGTCGACGACGCCGAGGACGAAGGACGGTTCGACTCGCGGGCGGCCGATGCCTTCGATGCGGGAGGGGCGGCCGGTGGAGAACTCGTGGTCGCCGGCTTCGAAGGCGGGGAAGAAGGCGGAGTTCTCCGGGTCGACGACCGCGACGGACGTGTCGTACCGCTGGTAGCGGACGTACCGCCCGATGGTGGCCGACGTACCGCCGGTGCCGGCGCCGACCACGATCCAGGCGGGGATCGGGTGCTGCTCGAGCGACAGCTGCCCGAAGATCGACTCGGCGATGTTGTTGTTGCCGCGCCAGTCCGTCGCACGCTCGGCGTACGTGAACTGGTCCATGTAGTGCCCGCCGGTCTCCTCGGCCAGGCGCTTGGCCTCGCCGTAGATCTGGCCGGAGCGTTCGACGAAGTGGCAGCGACCGCCGTAGAACTCGATCAGCTCGACCTTCTCGGGGCTGGTCGAGCGGGGCATCACCGCCACGAACGGGAGCCCGAGCAGGCGGGCGAAGTACGCCTCGCTGACCGCGGTCGAGCCGCTGGAGGCCTCGATGACCGTCGTGCCCTCGTGGATCCAGCCGTTGCACAGGGCGTACAGGAACAGGGACCGGGCGAGCCGGTGCTTGAGCGAGCCGGTGGGATGGACGGACTCGTCCTTGAGGTACAGGTCGACGCCCGTACCTTCGGGCATCGGGAACACGTGCAGATGGGTGTCCGCGCTGCGGTTCGCGTCGGCGTCGACGATCCGGATCGCCTCGGACACCCAGGCGCGTGCCTTGTCGTCCCGCCGGTCGACCTCGCGGCACACCCTGTCAGCCTCACTCATGCGGGCCAGGCTAGGACTTATAGCGGGATTTGAGTATTCCTACGCTCGGTGACCGGGGCCGGCAGGCGACAGGATCGGACCCATGATCCCCCTCGGAGCGGTCGAGTTCTCCCCTGGCGACGTCGCCCTGATCCTCGCCGTCCTGACGCTCGGCGCGACCGCGCTGGCCCTCCCGGCCACCCTCACGTTCGCCTGGGTCGGTCACCTCCGCGCCAAGGACCACCCGGGCTGGAGCGCGTTCGGATATTGGCTGTCCGGTACGGCGATCTGCCTCGCCACCACCGCGCTCGCGGCAGGCCGGGGCCTCGGCTGGTGGGCCGTGCCCCTGGGCTGGCTGCCGACCTTGTTGCTGGCCGTAGTACTCAAACCTCGATCAGACCCGAAGGCGAGCTAAGTTGGGGGTCCATGACGACCGGGAAGCAGGGGGAGCGATGAGCGAGAACGGCGATCGGCCGACGCGGCAGCGGGTGACGTTGACCGATATCAGTTCGCGGGCGTGGGAGCACCCTGCCGACCGCGGTGCGCTGGTGGCGCTGCGGCAGTTGAAGGGCTTCGACTACGTCCTGCGGAAGATGTCGGGGCTGATCAACGAGCGCGCGTTCCGCCTGCAGTTCCTGGGCTCGGCGATCCGGGTCGACGACCGGCAGTTCCCGACCGTGCACCGGCTCTTCACCGAGGCGGCCGCGACCCTGGACGTCCGCGAGCTTCCCGAGCTGTTCGTCACCAACAGCCCGATCTGGAACGCGATGACGATCGGCATGGACAAGCCGTTCATCGTGGTCAACAGCGCGCTGCTCCAGGGCATGGACGAGGAGGAGCTGCGGTTCGTCCTCGGCCACGAGCTCGGTCACGCACAGAGCGGCCACGCGCTGTACCAGTCGCTGCTGCTCTGGCTGATGCGTCTCACCGGCGCGTTCAACTGGATGCCGATGGGCGCGCTCGGGCTCCGCGCGATCATCGCCGCCCTGCACGAGTGGTCCCGCAAGGCGGAGCTGTCGGGTGACCGCGCCGGTCTGCTCGCGACCCAGGACCCGGCGGTCGCGCTGCGCGTCCAGATGAAGCTCGCCAGCGGCGGTCAGCTCGCCGAGCTCGACACGACGGCGTTCCTTGCGCAGGGCACGGAGTACGAGAGCGCCGGCGACCTGCGCGACAGCGTGCTGAAGCTGCTGCTGCTCGAGGCGCAGTCGCACCCGCTGGCCGTCATCCGCGCGCACGAGCTGCGCCGCTGGGTCGACGAGGGCGAGTACACGACGATCGTGTCCGGCGACTACCCGAAGCGCCAGGACGACGGCAACGCCTCGATCTCGCAGGAGGCGAAGAACGCCGCCAAGTCGTACACCGACGCGTTCAACCGCTCCCAGGACCCGCTGGCGAAGCTGCTCCGCGACCTGGGCGACGGTCTGGGCGGCGTCCGCGACTGGGTCTCGTCCAGGTTCCCACCCCGAACCTGACCCGAAACTGACTGGTCGATCGTCCGGGCCGACTGCGATCCTGTGCGCGTGATCGACATACAGGCCATCGGCCCGGACGACTGGAAACCCTGGAGCCGACTCCGGCTCGCCGCGCTGGAAGAAGCGCCGTTCGCCTTCGGTTCGCAGCTCGCGGACTGGATCGACGCCCCCGAGGAGCGCTGGCGTGAGCGACTCAGCGCGCCCGGCGCCTACCAGGTGATCGCCTCGATCGACGGTACGCCGGTAGGCATGGCCGGCGGGTTCCCGGCCGACGACCACGCCGAGCTGGTGTCGATGTGGGTCGCCTCGGCCGGTCGCGGCAAAGGCGTCGGCAACGCGCTGATGACCGCCATCGAGGACTGGGCCCGCAGCATCGGCGCCACCACCCTCAAGCTATCCGTTGTCCCCGGCAACGATCCGGCCCACAACCTCTACCTCCGCCACGGATACGTCGACACCGACGAGCCCGGCGACCTGATGCCGGACGGCGTACGCCGCGAGATCGTGATGCAAAAACACCTTTGAGGGCCAGTACCAAATGCCCCGCGACATCCCCGCAACATCCCGCGGCACGTGCTTGCGCCACCGTGAACAACACCCTGCCGTCGTCCAGCTTTCCCCCACCCGGCGGCCAACGTCATCCACAGCCCCGCCGAGTCGTGGCGAACGGCTCCGACCTCGAACGCCGAGTCGTGGATCAAGGCAGATTTTCACAGCCCCTCTCCACGACTCGGCGGACGGGCTCGGAGCCGGTTGCCACGGCCCGGCGAGCGGGCGGGGGTAGTAGCCGGGCCGTGGAGATTGGGGCGCCCAGACCGTGCTCGCCGATCCCGACGGGATCACCCGCCGACGGGTGTCGCGGACATACCGGGCGGTCATGCCGCTCCAACCAGATTCCCCCGCCCGCACGAACTCGCGCCGACCAGCGTGTTCGCCGGTCACCGAAGCCAGTTCCCTTGGTTGTTCTTCTCTTCAGATTTCATTTGAGCAAAGACGAAGGGCCCGCTTCCCCCCTCCCGGGAAGCGGGCCCTTCGAGCATTACCTACCCCATGTGGACCGGGGCCTGGCCGTCGTTGGCCAGGTCCTTGTGCTTGATCGACAGGCCGACCAGCGTGATCAGCGCGGCGCCCAGCGCCAGGAACCCCGACCAGACGAACGCCCGGGTGAAACCGTGCGTCGTGGCCAGCGCGGTGAACTGACCCTGCAGCTGCTTGATCTGGTCCGGCGACTGCCCGGACTCGGCCGCCTTCTGCAGGCCCGGGGCCAGCTCGGCGAACTTGTCCTTGATCGCGCTGGTGGAGATCGTGCCCAGCAGCGCCAGGCCGACCGCACCACCGATCTGCTGGACCGTGTTCAGCACGGCCGATCCCACTCCCGAATCCTCCGCCGCGACCCCACTGACCGCGGTCAGCGTGAGCGGCACGAAGATCAGGCCCATGCCGAACGAGAGCACCAGGATGTACGGCAGCAGGTGCGTCCAGTACGTCGAGTCGACCTCGAGCCGGCTGAACCCGAACATGCCGGCCGCGACGAACACGCCACCGACGCCGGAGATCCAGCGCGGGTCCATCCGCGCCACCAGCGTCGACGCGACCTGGGCCGCGACCACGATGCCGACACTGAACGGCAGGAACGAGATACCGGTCTTCAGCGCGCTGTAGCCCATGATGCTCTGCACGAAGATGCCCAGGAAGTAGAACATCGAGAACATCGCGGCGCCGACGATCAGCATCACGAAGAAGCTGACCCCGCGGGTCCGGTTCGCGAGGATCCGGAACGGCATCAGCGCGTGCCGCGACCGGGCCTCGATACCGAGGAAGATCCCGATCAGCGCCAGGCCGCCGAGGATGTAGGTCAGCGTGAGCGCGTCGCCCCAGCCGTTGGTGGCGGCGTGCGTCAGGCCGTAGACCAGCGAGGTCAGACCCACGGTGCCGGTGATGGCGCCGGGCAGGTCGAACTTGCCGGACTGGCGGGCCGACTCACCCAGGAACCGGAAGGCCAGTACGGCGACCAGCAGGCCGATCGGCGTGTTGATGAAGAACGTCCAGCGCCAGGACGCCTCGGTCAGCGCGCCACCCAGGATCAGGCCGACGGCAGCACCCGCACCGGACATCGCGGCGTACACACCCATCGCCCGGTTGCGCTCCTTGCCGGCCGGGAACGTCGTGGTGATCAGGGCGAGCGCGTTCGGCGAGGCCGCGGCGGCCGCGAGGCCCTGCAGGATCCGGCTGACCAGCAACACGGTCTCGCTCTGCGCGATACCGCCGACGAACGACGCCAGGCCGAACAGGATGACGCCGAACACGAAGACCTTGCGGCGACCGAGGATGTCACCGATCCGGCCGCCGAGCAGCAGCAGACCGCCGAACGCCAGCGCGTAGGCGTTGACCACCCACGGCAGCGACGCGTCGCTGAAACCGAGCGCACCCTTGATGTGCGGCAGCGCGATGTTGACGATGGTGCCGTCCAGCACCACCATCAGCTGCGCCATGCAGATCAGCGCCAGCGCGATGCCGAGATTGCGGTGACCGTGGCCGTCGGACCCGGCGACCGCATCGGTCGGCCTGCCTTCCGGCGGATCGGCCTTGATGACTTCTTCGGACATAAGAAAAACTTCCCCTCTTGGGCAGACTGTCGTGCTTGTCGCGGACCGGCCCCTCACCGGTCAGCTCACCTGCGACCCCCGCGCCGCAGGCAGGATCACGTTGTCGATCACTCGAAGAATCAGGTCGTCGCTCGGCTCGACGCCGAGGATGTAGGCGTGGTGGATGATCACCGCGGGCAACGTCACCGACAGCAGGACGACGTCGACGTCCGGCGCGATCTCGCCGCGCTCGACAGCACGCTCGTACACCTTGTTGGTCAGCGCCTGCCGGGGCGCCAGGAAGCGCTCGCGGAAGGCCTGCTGCAACTCGTCGTCGCGGTGCAGCGCGGTCAGCAGACCCGCGATCACCGACATCGGCAGCTCGTCGGTGAAGCCGCCGGCCCCGCACGCCATCGAGATCAGGTCGCCGCGCAGGCTGCCGGTGTCGACCTCCTCCGGCATCGGGCAGCCCTTCGCCCGGCTGATCGCGTCGACCACCAGCTCGGCCTTGGTGGACCAGCGCCGGTACAGCGTCGCCTTGCTGGCCTTCGCCGCCGTCGCCACCGCGTCCATCGTCAGCCGGTCGTAGCCGAGCTCGGCCACCACCGCCACGGTCGCGTCGAGGATCTCGTCCTCACGGCCGCCTTCGACCCGCGGCCGCTGCCGTACGCCTGCTGCGTCCATCTTCATCACCCTGCGTAGCTACAAGAACACCGATAGAACGAAACTGTTTCGTTTCATCCATCACTCTACGACTCATGTGAAGGAATGCACAAAGGATTTTCCGCAGAATTCACGAGTGGCATAGGTCACTCTCCGTACCAGTGGATCACTGGTACGGCGTTGTCACGCCGGACGGAGGCTCAGTCGTCGTCTTCGGCGGTACGGGCCTGCTCGAGGCGCTGCGAGATGTTCGCGGCGCGGGTCTCGATCTTGCCGGCCAGCCGTTCGCGGGCGGCGCGGAGGACGAAGATCGACAGGATCGAGGAGACGATCAGCGCGACCAGGAGCAGCGGGAAGATCGTCAGCCAACTGCGCAGCGCGAACCACAGCACCGCGAAGCAGACGGCGAACAACGCCGCCCGCAGGCCGGTGTAGATCGCGAACTCCTTCATCTCACACCCCAGCGTAGGAGTGCATGCCGGAGACCAACAGGTTCACGCCGACGAAGTTGAAGATGAAGACGACCCAGCCGACGATCGCGATCGTCGCGGCCCGGCGGCCCCGCCAGCCCGCGGTCGCGCGGGCGTGCAGGTAGGAGGCGTACACCACCCAGGTCACCAGCGACCAGACCTCCTTGGGGTCCCAGCCCCAGTACCGGCCCCAGGCGTGCTCCGCCCAGATCGGACCGGCCACCAGTACGCCGAACGTCCACAGCGGGAACGCGAACGCCAGCACCTTGTACGCCGTGCCGTCCATCGCCTCGGAGCTCGGCAGCCGGCGCAGCGAGGCGGACATCGTGCCGCCGGCAAGGACCTTGCGCTCGGCGCGGGCCTTCACCAGGTACAGCACGGAGATCAGCCCGCCGACCGTGAACGCACCGCCGGAGGTGGCGGCCGCGGATACGTGGATCACCAGCCAGTACGAGTGCAGCGCCGGGACGAGCGGACCCGCCGGCGTGTACAGCGCCAGCGATGCGAGGCCGAGCACGGCGGTGATCACGAACGTCACGCCGAGTCCGAGCCACTGCAGCTTGTACCGCTGCACGAAGATCAGATAAACGATCGCCACCGCGAGCGAAGCCGTGATGGAGAACTCGTACATGTTGCCCCACGGCACGCGCCCCGCCGCGAGCCCGCGCGTCACCACACCACCCAGATGGAGAACAAACGCCAACCAGGTCAGCAGAAGACCGATCCGGCTGGCCGCATCCATCCGCTCGGAGGAAGCGGCGCCCTCGGCACCGGACGTGGAGGGCGCGGCTGAGCCGGAGCCGGTCGAGCCCGAGGCGACGGACCCCGTCGAAGCGGACGCCGCAGTGGCGGAGCCGACCAGAACCCCGGCATCGGCTTCCTGCTCCGCCGGAGCCTTTGCCACGGCGGTGCGGCCGAGGGCCCACTCCATGGCGTGTGAGACCAGGGCCAGGGCATAGATCACCGTGGCGGTGGGGATCAGCAAGTTGGAGACTTGTGCGTAGGTCTCCGGGCTCATGGCTGCTCCTCGTTGCTCGGGCCGGCGGGTCTAAGGCTCTTGGTGATGGCGTGGATCTCGTCGCCGAGGCCGCGTTCAGGGCCTCGGTCCAGACCGGCGACCTCGACAACGGTACGCCCGTCCTCGTCGCGGACGCGCACCCAGGTACGCCGCGGATGCACGAACAGCGAGCCCATCAGCCCGAGGATCGCCAGCAGGATGCCCGCCAGCGCGAGATCCGTGCCCGGGGTGTGGCTGACCTGCAGCTTCACCCACCGGCTGTAGCCGTTGAACGTGATCGACCCGGCCTTGTCCGGCAGCGGGACCGTCTGCCCGGGCGCGAGCTGGAACCGCCACTTGTCGCCGTTCTGCTGGAACTGCGTCAGCTTCGACTTGTCCAGCTGGTACACCGACTCCGGCTTCCCGGTCTCCGGCTGCGGCCGGCCGTAGTACCCGGTCATCACCAGCTCCGGGTTCAGGTCGTCGGGGAACACCGACACCGGACCGTTCTGGCCGATCACCGCGGTCGGCAGGAAGAAGCCTTCGAAGCCCAGCGTCATCGGCCGGGCGTCCGGCGCCTTGATCACGCCGAACGACGAGAAGTTCGTGTCCTGCGGCAGGAACGGCGCCGGCCCCGAGAACGCCACGTTCCCCTGGCCGTCCTTCACCGTCACCCGCGGCGCGTATCCGTGGCC
Source organism: Kribbella sp. NPDC051586 (assembly GCF_044453965.1). Lineage (NCBI taxonomy): Bacteria > Bacillati > Actinomycetota > Actinomycetes > Propionibacteriales > Kribbellaceae > Kribbella > Kribbella sp. NPDC051586. Next base: position 478,416 of record NZ_JBITDF010000001.1, read on the forward strand.
GAGCAGGTAGACGCTGCTGCCGTCCAGCTTCAGCGGATGGTTGACCTGCAGCTCGTACGACTGCTGCGGCGCGTCCGGCGTCTGCTGGTAGTCCAGCTGCGCCTTGAACTCCCGCGCCGCGCCCTTCTGCGGTCCGTCCTCCTGGAACTTCACCTGGAAGTCCTTGACGGTCAGCGAGAACGGCGGCAGGTCGTCGTCACCGTTGAACGCGCGCCCCGGATTGAAGTCGTCGTACTGCGCGACCGTGTTCGAGAATCCGTTGCCCACGACAACCAGCACCGTGCCGCGGTACCCGAACAGCGAACCCCACGCGACGCCGACCAGCGCCAGGATCAGCGAGAAGTGGAAGAGCAGGTTGCCCGCCTCGCGCAGATAGCCGCGCTCCGCGCCGACCGCGCCCTCGTACGTCTGGACCCGGAACCGGCGCTTGCGGAGCTCCCGGGTCGCGGCCTCGAGGACGTCGCCTTCGGCATCGACCTCGAAGCGTTCGTACCCGGGCAAGCGGTTCAGGTTCCGCGGGGGCTTCGGCGGGCGGGCCCGCAGACCCTTCGCGTAAACGGACAGCCGGGGTACGACGCAACCGATCAGCGAGATGAACAGCAGCAGGTAGATCGCCGAGAACCACGCCGACTTGTAGACGTCGAACAGCCCGAGCTTGTCGTAGATCGGGCCGAGCGTCTTGTGCGCGGCGAGGAAGTCCGAGACCTTGATCGGGTCGATCGCCGTCTGCGGGACGAGCGATCCGGGCACCGCGCCGAGCGCGAGCAGGAACAGCAGCACCAGCGCGGTCTTCATCGACGTGAGCTGCCGCCAGGTCCACCGCAGCCAGCCGACCAGTCCCATCGCCGGCGGTGTCGACGGCTCCTCGGGCTTCGAGGACGCCGCGATCCGGTCCTTGACGTCGCTCATCTCAGACCGCCGATCCGAAGTTGGCGACCCACTGCCGCAGCTCCGCGGTCATCGCATCCCACACTCCCGTCAGCAGCAGCAGTCCCACCGCGATCATCAGTACGCCACCGATCCGGATCACCAGCAGCTGGTGCTTGCGGACCCACGCCACCGCGCCCAGCATCCGCCGGAACGCCAGGGCCGCGACGATGAACGGAATACCGAGCCCGAGGCTGAACACCAGCGCCAGCGCCGCACCCCGCCCGGTGCTGCCCTCGGTGGTGGCCAAGGTCATCACGGTCCCGAGCGTCGGACCGATACACGGAGTCCACCCGAATCCGAACAGTACGCCGAACAGCGGCGCCGCCGCGATCCCGACCGCCGGCACCCGGTGCACCCGCAGGTCCCGCTGCATGAACCCGAACCCGCCGAGGAAGACGATGCCGAGCACGACGGTCAGCCCGCCGAGCACCCGGGTGATCGCGGTCTGGTGATCGATCAGCAGATCACCGGCCTTGCCGAACACCACCCCGGTCAGGATGAACACCGCCGAGAACCCGGCCACGAACAACGCCGTACCGGCCAGCATCCGGCCGCGCTTGGCCGAGTCCAGCTCGGCAGCGGACAGGCCGGTGACGTACGACAGGTAGCCCGGCAGCAGCGGTACGACGCACGGCGAGAAGAACGAGATCGCGCCGGCGAGCACCGCGATCGGCAGTGCTACCAGCATCGACCCCGTCATCGAGTCGGCGAACCACTGTCCCATCAGCTCAACCGGCGTCCTTCACCATGCCGAGCAAAGTCTGCTTCGTGACTTCGCCGACGACCCGCCCGGCGACCTTGCCGGTCTTGTCGATCACCAAGGTGGTCGGGATCGCCGCCGAGGAGATCTGGCCGCGGAACCGCAGCAGGCCCTTGCCGTCCGGGTCGTAGAGGTTCGGGTACGGAACCCCGAACTCCTGCACGAACTTCTTCGCCTGCGCCGGATCGAGGTCACGCGTGTTCAAGCCGATGAACTGCACCGACGGGCCGAGCTCCTTCGACGCCGCGACCAGGTCAGGCGCTTCCTTGCGACACGGCGGACACCACGAGCCCCACACGTTCAGTACGACGACCTTGCCGGACTGGTCGGACAGCGTCCAGGTCTTCCCGTCCAGCGTCTTCCCGGTCAGCTCCGGCGCAGCCTTCCGGTCCGCCGCCGCGAACACAGACACGTTGCCGGCGCCGCTGACGAAGCCCGACTGGCCCTGGCGGTTCTGCGACGCCTGCTGGCCCGAGCTGCACCCCGCGACGAGGAGCAGTCCGGCCACCACGACCGCCGTACGACGAATCATCATCACGCGCCGCCGACGAACTTCTTCGGGTTCTTCACCGGCAGCAGATCCTTCGCCGGTTCCGAATAGCCGACCGAGACGATCTGGTCGCCGTGGAAGGTGAACGAGGTCAGGCTGGCCAGGCTGCACTGCCGCTTGCGCGGGTCGTGGAGCATCCGGCGGCCTTCGATCGCGGACCGGACGATCCAGATCGGCAGCTGGTGCGACACGATCAGCGCCTCGTGCCCGGCGGCCTTCTCGCGGGCGGTCTCGATCGCGTCCCGCATCCGCCGGACGAGCTGCTGGTACGGCTCACCCCAGGACGGCTTCCACGGGTTCCGCAGCAGCCACCAGGCGCTCGGGTTCTTCAGCGCGCCGTCGCCGACGCCGAACTTCTTGCCCTCGAACAGGTTCGCCGCCTCGATCACCCGCTCGTCGATGTCGGGCGTGATGCCGAACACCTTGGCGATCGGCTCCATCGTCTCCTGGGCCCGCTCCAGCGGCGAGCTGACCAGGTGCACGATGTCGCGGCCCTTGACGTGCTCGGCCACACGCTCGGCCATCGCACGGCCGAGCTCGGACAGGTGGAAGTCGGGGATCCGGCCGTAGAGCACGCCGGTCGGGTTGTGCACCTCGCCGTGACGCATCAGGTGCACGACCGTCGTTTCGGTCACCGCTGTCCCTTCAGTTCTCTACTGTCGTTACTGCGGCTGCCGCCCGAGCAGCCGGGGCGAGGGCCGACTCCAACGCGGCCAACGCGTCGTCGTCGATGGCCGCACTGACGAACCAGGCCTCGAAGGCGCTCGGCGGCAGGTAGACGCCGGCGTCCAGCATGGCATGGAAGAACGCCGTGAACCGTGGCAGCACCTGAGCGTTCGCACCGGTGAAGTCCCGGATCTCGGCAGGTCCCTCCGAGGACTCCACGAAGAAGACGCTGAAGAGGTTCCCGGCGGCCTGGATGACGTGCGGCACACCCTCCTTGTCCAGCGCCGTCGACACGAGCCGCTGGATCGTGAGCGACGTCTCGTCGATCTTGGCGTAGACCTCGTCGGTCGCCAGCCGCAGCGTGGTCAGACCGGCCATGGTCGCGATCGGGTTCCCGGACAGGGTCCCGGCCTGGTAGACCGAGCCCTCCGGCGCCAGGTGGGCCATCACGTCGGCGCGGCCACCGAAGGCAGCGGCCGGGAAGCCGCCGCCCATCACCTTGCCGAACGTCATCAGATCCGGCTGCACGCCGTCGACGCCGTACCAGCCGGAGCGGGTGATCCGGAAGCCGGTCATCACCTCGTCGGAGATGAACAGCGCGCCGTTGTCGCGGCAGGCCCGCGCCAGGAACGCATTGAAGTTGTCCCGCGGCGGGACGACGCCCATGTTGCCCGGCGACGCCTCGGTGATCACGGCGGCGATCTGGTCGCCGTACTCCGCGAACGCGGCGGTGACCGCGGCCTGGTCGTTGTACGGCAGGACGATCGTGTCGGCCGTGGTCGCCTCGGTGACACCCGGCGTACCGGGGATGCCCAGCGTGATGACGCCGGAGCCGGCCTGGGCCAGTAGCGCGTCCACGTGACCGTGGTAGCAGCCGGCGAACTTGATGATCTTGGCGCGCCCGGTGAACCCGCGGGCGAGCCGGAGCGCGGACATCGTGGCCTCGGTCCCGGACGACACCAGCCGGACCTTGTCCACCGGCGTCCGGGCCACGATCTCCTCGCCGAGCAGCACTTCGGTCTCGGTCGGCGTCCCGTACGACGTACCCCGGCCGACCGCGGCCTGGACGGCGGCGATCACCTCCGGGTGAGCGTGTCCGAGCAGCAACGGGCCCCAGGAGCAGACCAGGTCGAGATAGCGGTTGCCATCGACGTCGGTCATGTGACATCCGTCACCAGATGTCATGAATCGCGGTACGCCGCCGACGGCGCGGAACGCACGTACGGGAGAGTTGACCCCGCCCGGGGTGACTGCGGAGGCCCTGTCGAAGAGCTCGGCGGACTGTTCTGTGTGTGCGGGCACGCCGGACATTCTCCCCGACCGGGTACGCGGGCCGGTGGGCAGGTCGGTCCGAATTACAGCGGTGGATCGTGCGCAGGGGGTTCACAGGCGCTTTGTTACGCGCCAGTATGGGTACCCGGTAACCGCACGTACACGGTCTCGTCCGGCGCGTAACCCACGCAACGGGGCGGACGTTAGACCTATTACGGCAGTAACCGGGAAAGACACAAAGACTGTCCGCGGCGTGGGGCCGGGCTGGTCGATGAGTCACGGAGGGGAATCATCGATGGCGAAGGGCAAGCGCCGCGCCACGGGTAGCGGGTGGCGTCAGGTGGCGCCGCTGATCCCGTTGGCGCTGTTCGCGAGCGCATTCACCGTCAGTGCCACGGATGATCCGGCGGTCGCCACGGCGTCGCTGGAGCAAGGTCTGTCCGGAGGCAAGTCGGTCGTCGTGCCGAAGCAGCCGATCTCCGAGCCGGCCAACGTGCCGGTGCCGGGATCGGTCGGCCAGGGCGTCGATCCTGGCGAGCAGCCGACCCAGGTCGTCTCGGGACTGTCGAAGAACGGCATCCCGAACGCCGCACTGAAGGCGTACTCCCGGGCCCAGCAGGTGCTGGCCCAGGTCGACCCGTCCTGTCACCTGCCCTGGACGCTGGTGGCCGCGATCGGCCGGGTCGAGTCCAACCACGGCCGCTTCGGCGGCAACGCGCTGAACTCGCAGGGCGTCGCGATCCCCGGCATCTTCGGCCCGCGGCTGGACGGCTCGTCCGGCATGGCCAAGATCTCCGACAGCGACGCCGGAGCGTTCGACGGCGACGGGGCGTTCGACCGCGCGGTCGGCCCGATGCAGTTCATCCCGGGCACCTGGCGGGCCATGGGAGTCGACGGCGACGGCGACGGCGTGCGGAATCCGCAGGACATCGACGACGCGGCCATGTCGACCGCGGTGTACCTGTGCTCCGGCAAGACCGACCTGTCCAAGGCCTCCGACGTCAACTCGGCCGTCCTGCGCTACAACCACTCCCAGCAGTACGTCGACCTCGTGGTCAGCATCGCCAAGGCGTACGCCGGTGGCAGCTGGATCGCGGTCGGCAACGGGACCGCCGGCGACGACGTCGACGAGGCCCGCGGCCAGATCGGCGGCGAGGACATCAACGCGCCGTCGGACAAGAACCTGCCGAAGACGATCGACCTGCCGACACCGCCGCCCGGGGTGATCACGACGCCGACGGACGAGCGGGACGAGACCCGGCCGACCGTCGTGCCGACCGACCGCCCGACGTCGAAGCCCACGCCTGGCAAGCCGACGTCGAAGCCGACGCCCGGTAAGCCGGACCCGACCAAGCCGACGTCGAAGCCGACCATCCCGACCACGACCACGCCCGGCGTCTCGACCCTCACCACGGCCGTCGGCCTGATCGTCGGCACGGTCGGCTCCACCGTTGGCGAGCTGCAGACTGCCACGACGTACTGCCAGTCCGAGATGGCGAAGGTGACGATCACCAAGCCGACCCAGGACCAGCTGCAGAAGTGCGTGACCGCCTACCAGACCGGTGGGGCCAAGGCGGTCGACCAGGTCATCCGCAACCTGCTGTCCCTGCTCGGACTACTGGGCGTTCTCGGTGGAGGCATCCTCGGGAGCTGAGCCCTCACAGACCGGCGCACCTGCCCCCACCCCTCCCTAGGTGCGCCCCTGGCGACGCCACGGAGCACATCCCCCCGGCTTCGTGGCGTCGCCTTTTTAACGTTCAGTTCTGCCAGGCCCTGTCGATGGTCTGGGTGATGCTGTTACCGATCAGATCCTTGGCGGTCACCCGGATGCTCGGATAGGAACCGGCCGGGACCTGCGCCCGGACAGTGCCTCCGATCCCCCTCAGCGACAACTTCTGCCAGGTCTTCCCGTCGAACGAGATCTCGGCCGTCGTCCGGAAGATCCCCGGACCACGCACACCAGGCTGGTAGCGCGGTGTCAGCTCGAGCCACCCGTTGGTGTGCTTGTAGTCGACCTGCACGAGAGGCAGCACCGCCCGGCTCCTGGTCGGCACCGACAGGAAGTGCCACGTCGTGTGTGTCGACGTCGACGTGGTCGTCCAGCTGTTCGGACCGCGCTGCTGGTCCAGTGTCAGGTCGTACCACGCGGCTCGTTCCGGGACGGCGAACTGCCCGACCGACCAGCTCTTGCTGCCGAGCTCGACTCCGTTGCTGCTCAGCTTCATGCTCGTCACGTCGCCGCGGTCGCCCCAGGCGAACACGCTCCGATCGCCGCTCACGTACTGCGGGATCGCGATCCGCAACGCGTTCTCGAACCGCGCCGGCGGCCACCCCTGCGCCACATCACCGGCCGCGTCCGACAGCCCCGGTACGGCGGGACGCGTCAGCGGCTCCCACCAACTCCGGGTGGCGTGCTCGTCCGGGCGATAGCCGCGGGGAACCGAGGATTCGCTGCCGCTCTCATTCCACTCCCCGGCCACCGCCGTCTCGTCCCAGGTCACGCCCTTGAGGTCGGTGACCAGGTAGTCGGTACGGGTGACCGGACCGGTCACCTCGCGCGACGAGGTCAGCCCGACGGCGGTCCCCGGCAGGTGCGCGCTCCGCTCGTCGTGGTGCGTGGGGAACACGTCGTTGCGCTGGTAGTTCATCGTCACCACGGCCGGGTGCATCTTCGCAACGTCGTAGGTCAGCGGGCCCTTCACCGTCGACTGTCCGAGGACGACGTCGTACCGGTAGGTGCTGTCGCGGACTCCATTCAGTTGCAGCGACACCGGACCGTTCGCGAGTACGCCGAGCAACTGCCTGCCCTGCTCGGCGCGCAGGAGGTAGAGCGGGATGCCTTGCTCGGATCCGGTCGACCAGTAGCCGGGCGCCTCGTTGTAGAAGAAGACGACCTTGGCACCCGCCGCCTTCGCGGCCTGCAGCTGGGCGTTCATCTCGTCGGTGGACCTCCAGCGGATCAGCGCGATCTTGTCCTTGGCGCCGGTCAGCTCGGCCGGCGTACCGTCACCGCCGTTGTAGAGCGGCAGGTTCTCGTGCCCGACGAACACGGTCCAGGAGGATCCGGCTCCCGGGGTCGGCAGCCGGCCCACGCCGGGTACGTCCACGGTCAGCTGCGGCTGGGCGATGTCCCAGCGCTGCAGGACCTGGAAGGTGCCGTCCGCAACCTTGCCGAAGTCCTGCGAGTACACGCCGTCGGCCACCTTGCCCTTGTCCACCCAGCCGGAGACGGCATCGCGGTCGCCGACCTTGCGATGCCAGGCGAGAGCGACGCTGTACGCGTCGGCCGGCCGGGGCGTCTTGATCGTCACCTTGTGCGCTGTCCGGGCGTCGAACGTGAAGGTGCGGTCGGTGCTGATCAACACGTCCGGATCACCCAGCAGCGTGGTCGAGTTGACCTGCTTCGCCTCGTCACCGCCGAAGGCGTACGCCATCACGCTGTAACGCCCGGTCGGTAGGTCGAGGGTCTGGCTGCCGGTCTGGTCGAACGCGATCAGGTTCACTTTGCCGGTGGCCTGGTTCCACAGCTGCACCCCGCTCGAGCCGACGGCGGCGGTCGCGGGCTTGCCGTCGCGGCCGATCGCCTTCACGGTCACATGGTTCAACCGGCCGCCGGCCGTGAACCCGAGCCCGGTGCGGACCGAGGTGTTCCCGGTCCGCGCCGTCAGTACGCCGGCGTAGTTGGTGGCCGGTGTCCTGGCGAGGTCGAGCGTGACCGTCGCGGAGGCAGTGCCGCCGGCCGGGACAGTCAGACGCGAAGGTCGCACGGAGATCGCGGCCTTCACGTGCGCCGGGGACTGTACGTCGAGGGACAGGTCGAGCGTCACCGGACGGTTCGAGTGGTTGTGGTAGGCAACAGTCCGGGAGACCGGTGCGGGAGCGGCCGGTCCGGTCCAGGAGAGGTCGCCGAAGTACAGGTTGGCGGTGTCCGGGAGGACCTTCGGGTCGAGCGCGTTCGGGATGTCGATCCGGCCGAGACCCTGCTGGTCGGTGCGGGCGCCGGCGGACGGGACAGCCGTCGATGCCAGCGCTGCCTTCAGCTCCGGGCCGGTCCAGTCCGGGTGCCGCTGGGCCAGGATCGCGGCGGCGCCGGCGACGTGCGGCGTCGCCATCGAGGTGCCGCTCATCGCGGTGTAGTACTGGCCGAGGATGTGACCCAGCTCGGTGCCGGCGGCCCGGGCGGCGGCGATCTCGACGCCCGGCGCGGTCACCTCGGGCTTCAGCGCGCCGTCGCCGATGCGCGGGCCACGGCTGGAGAAGCTCGCCAGGCTGTCGTTCTGGTCGACCGCACCGACGGTGAGCGCATCCGACGCCGCGCCCGGCGCACCGACGCCCTGCTCGACGCCGGCGTTACCGGCCGCGATCACGAACAGCGTGCCGCTCGATTCCGACAGCCGGTCGACGGCCTCGCTCATCGGGTCGGTGCCGTCCGTCGCCAGGCCGCCGAAGCTCATGCTGACAACCTTCGCGCCTTGCTGGACGGCCCACTCCATGCCGGCGATCGCCTCGGAGTCGTAGCCGTCGCCGGTGTTGTCGAGTACCTTGCCGATCAGCAGGTCCGCGCCCGGCGCGACACCCTTGCGCTTGCCGTCGGACGCAGTACCGAGGCCGGCGACGATCGAGGCGGTGTGGGTACCGTGTCCGAACAGGTCCTGGACTGCCTCGTCGGGGACGAAGCTCTCCGATGCGACGACCTGCTTGGCGAGGTCGGGGTGGCCGGCGTCGTACCCGGTGTCGAGGACGGCCACCTTGACACCATGGCCGTCGTACCCCTGCTTCCAGGCGGTCGGGGCACCGATCTGTTTGTCCGACTGCTCGTCGGTGGCGTGAGTACGCCCGTCGAGCCAGATCTTGGTGACCTGATCGGACTTCAACGTGGTCGGGCCGCTGATGCCGTCCCAGAAGGCCTTCGCGTCGGACTTCTGTACGGTGACCGCGGAGCTTCCGACGCTGCTGAGGGTACGGCGGAGCGTGGCCGCGGCCGGCGTGCTCGGAACGCTGCGCAGGGATGCCGGCGCCGTGAGGAGGAGGGGCAGTCGATCGCTGCTCGCGTCGTCGTACCCCTGCGCAGCGAGTTCGGTGAGGTTGAACAGGCGCTTGTCCAGCCGTCCCGCGGTCAGCAGCGGGTAGGCCTCGGACGGGATCAGGCTGAGCTCACCGTCGAACGTGCCGAAGTAGTACGGCTCGTCGTCGGTCAGCCGCGCGGAAACCTGGCCGTCGGCGTTGGTGGTCAGCTCGGCGACGTCGCCGGTGACGAGGGTGATCCGCTTGACCGACGCACCCGGCGTCGGATCGGCAGCGGCAGGCAGGGCGGCGTGCGCCGGGGTGGTCGTCAGCAGCAGGGAACTGACGACCACCGCAGCGAGCAGACCGGATGCGAACCGGGGCGTTCGGGGAAACACAGGCGGACACCTCCCGATGCCCCGACCCATGCGAGGCCATCATCGGGAGCCTGTCAGTTGCCTTCAGCCCCGGTCCACCGGTCCGTCTGACGTACACCCGCCATGACCGGTACCGGTCAGGCCCACTTTTCTTTCAGCTGAAGCGCTTGGTGATGTTCTCGACGCGCTCGAGCAGGTCGAGGTCGTAGGCGACGCCGGGGATGTAGAAGATGACGTAGTCGGCGCCGGCCTCGAGGACCGCCTCGACCTTGTTCGCGATCTCGTCCTCGGTGGTGATCAGGTTGTCCCGGTCGAACTTCTCCCGGTTCATCGGGCCGAGCGCCTTCTCGGTCGCCTTCTGCGGGTCGTCGCCCTTGTCGATCGGGAAGACGTTGAAGTTCGTCGACTTGATGATCTCGTCGTAGTCCCGGCCGACCTTCTGGCAGTGGCCGCGGAGGATGTCGGCCTTCTCCCTGAACGTCTCCGGGTTGCCGCCGCCGATGTTCGCCGCGTCGGCGTACTGCGCGACCAGCTTCAGCGTGACCTTCGGGCCGCCGCCGCCGATCCAGAAGCTCGGGTGCGGCTTGCGGACGCCCTTCGGCTCGTTGATCGGCGCGTCGATCGAGTAGTACTTGCCGTTGTAGACCGGCTTGTCCTCGGTCCACATCTTGTAGATGATCTCGGTCGCCTCGCGGAACGCGGCCATCCGCTGCGGGATGTCGGTCCACTCGTAGCCGTATGCCTTCCACTCGTGCTCGTACCAGCCCGCGCCGATGCCGGCGTACAGGCGGCCGTGGCTGGCGACGTCGACGGTGGACGCGATCTTCGCGTACAGCGACGGGTTGCGGTACCCGTTGCAGCCGACCATCTGGCCGATGTTCACCCGCTTGGTGTCGCGGGCCAGCGCCGCGGTCGCGCTCCAGCACTCGAACGTGGTGTTGTCACTCGGCTCCGGCACCGTGTGGAAGTGGTCGAACAGCCAGATCGAGTCCCAGGACTGCTCGTCGGCGCGCTTGGCGACGTCCGTCATCGCCTCCCACTGCTCGATCGGATCGGCGATCTGCGCCAGATCCATCTTCCAGCCCTGCGGGACGAAAACCCCGAAACGTGTAGTCATACCGCCATCCTTTCCGGGGATGGCGGTATCGGTCCATCACTACGAGTACTGAATTTGCACTCAATCGGACCACTGCAGCTTCTTAATTCACCCGGCGATTCACCGGGCGCTCAGGACCCCCGCTCCGAAGCCGGGACCGCTGCGGTGGACGGCCCGCAGCGCGAGGATCGCATTCAGCGCGACCGGCGCCAGGCGGCCGCCGAACTCCTGCCGGGTCAGCGCCGCGACACCGGCTGCGCTCGGCGCGGAGGCCGACGTCCCCGGGAACACGCAGGCGCCTTGCGTCGTGGTCGGGCAGGTTCCGGCGCCGAAGCCGCCGGCTCCGCTCACCGAGACCGTGTCGGACGCGACCCAGGACGGCGCGGGGAAGCTGAACGAGCCCCCGCCCGGTACGCCGCGGCACGGGCCGGGCTTGCCACCCGGGCAGCGGGTCGTCGTGACGATCTGGATCGGGCCGGTTCCGCTGTACGGCTGCAGCGGGGTCGCCTTGGGATCGACCGACACGTTCGCGCCGACGGCGCCCGCGCTGGTGGCGAAGCCGAGGTAGTTGGAGTCCGGGTTCATCGACCCGGCCCGGTCCGCCGGGTCGACGTTCGCGACGCCGGCCGTGAGCGCACGCCAGCGCAGGTCGAGGATCGGCGCCTTGCGGGCCGTCGAGGTCCCCTGGACGTCGACGACAAGCTTGACCGGCTGGGCCGCGTCGGTCGTGTTCTGGTAGATGAACTGCTCGATGGTGTCACCGACGCCGTTCGCCTGCACCGCGTTGCTGACCGCGAGACACTTCGTCCCGGTGCCATCCATCAGGTAGAGGTTGAGGTCGGTGAACCCGCCCTGGCCGGCGGTCGGGTAGATCGCCCGCGGCTCGCTCCACTGCAGCGTCGGCAGAAGCGCCGCGCCGGGCTGCAGGGTGAGGTCGTACGACGTGTCGCTGCCGCGCAGCTTCACCACGTTGTCGGGTGCGGTCGGGCAGCCGGTGAACGGTCCGGTCACGCCGTCGGGACCTGCGCCCGTGCCGGTCGCGGTCATCCGGGGCCCGTGCCGGGTGCCGAGGTTGCCCGCCGACGAGCTGACCCAGATCCCGTGCCTGGCGAGCGTTTCGGCGGTGGTGGCGCCGAGGCCCTGCTGGAACACCGGCTCGTCGTCCAGCGCGATGTCTTCGGCGATCATCGTGACGCCGGCGTTCGCCAGCACGTGGAAGGCCTCGAAATAGTCCGCGTTGGTGTCCAGCGTGCTCGCGAAGGCCAGCTTCGCACCCGGCGCCATGTCGTGGATGATCTCCATCATCCCGGTGCCTTCGTCGTCCTCGTACGACGCCGACTGCTGGAGGACCTGGATCCCGGCCGGCAACTCACCCGCGGCCACCGAATCGGCGAGGTGGTCGACGTCGCCGGAGATCACCCCGATCTTCTGACCCTTGCCGGTGAGACCGCGGGCCTGCGCCTTGTCCGCCTTGTGCAGCTGGACGCCTTCGGCGGTGATCGGGCCGACGTCGACGGCGGGCCGCAGCGACGGTCGCAGGGCGGTCACCCAGTCGAGCGCGGCTACTGCGTCCAGCTTGTCGTACGGCACGGACGCGGACACGAGGCCCGTGGTCGGTAGGTCGACTCCAGGAACGGCCTTGAAGTCGGCGGCGTTCTTCTCCACCGAGACACCCAGCGAGGCGAGCTGCGCCTGCTGCTGCGCGGTGATCGGTGCGGCGGCGTACACCTGGACGCCGAGGCGGCCGGGGCTCTCGGCGCTCATGGCCCGGGACTGGATGCCGGCCGACTTGCCCTTGACCGCCGCAACCTTGGCAGCATCCCGCAGCATCGTCGGCACCTTCGCCGACGCTGCCGGGTCCTGCGTGGATACCGCGGAGGCGGGTGACACCACCGCGACCACAGCCATCGGAACGACCAGCGCCACGCTGCTCAGCACATACCGGAGCTTCATGGAGTCCCCTCCCCCTCGTTGCCGCGACCACAGTCACCCAACCGACAACCAACTGTCCAGACTTCGCGTCCTACCCGAACCGACTCAAGGGAGAACTCTCATCGACAAGTTCGACCAGCTGTTCACCGACGCCGCCCGGCAGATTGCACAGGGCACCCATCAGCGCGACGAGCTACCCAAGGACGGCGGCCGCTGGCCTGTTTCCGTCGTACTGCGGCCTCCCCTGGACGAGCTCGCACACGCCCTCGACGCCCTGACGGCAGAGGCCGCCGCGCTGGCCGGCCCCGGCCACTGGGAGACCGGCCAACTCGGCTCCGCCCACCTGACCGTCCGCGCGCTCGAACCGCGCCGCGACGTGATCCCGCCGGACGATCCCACCCTCGCCCGCTACCGGTCCGCCCTCCACCGGGCGACAGTCGCCGGCGACTGGCCCGCTCGCTTCCGGATCACCGGCCTGACCCTGACTCCGGGCTCGGTAATGGCCTGCGCCGAGTCGCTCGACGCCAACGCGGACGTCTTCAGCGACCGACTCGCCACGGAGCTCGGCCCCGACGCCTGGTACGAGCCCGACCGCCGCGACATCTGGTACCTCAACCTCCTCCACTTCACCACCGGCATCGCACGGCCGACCGAGCTGATCGACTGGGTCGCCGCCCACCGCTGTACCCCCATCGGCACCACCACGATCCCCACCGCGGAACTGGTCCGCTCCGACCACCACCAGAGCGCCAGACCGCACATGCGGCCGGAGGCCGTGAGAGCGCTCTAGTTCCGGAACCGGCGAGGTATTGACCGGTGCGGCGGGAGGGCTGAGAGTCGGGCCCGACGCGGGTGTGCGGCCCGCGCTGAGGTGGGGAGCGCCCATGCGAGGGTTTCGGCGGATTGCTCTGGTTGCGGCGGCGGCGCTGATCGCCGGGCTGCTCCCGTTGGACGCGGTGGCCGACGATCCGACGCCGGTCACGCTGGCGGCGTTCGAGGGCGGCGAGCCGTTCGCCTCACCGCCGAACGCGGGGATCTTCACCTGGGGCAGCGACGCGGACGACCCGCCGACGATGGAGCTGCAGACCCGGGCGGACGCGCCGGCCGGCGAGAAGGTGCTGCACGGGACGTACAACATCAGCGGGTACGGCGGTTTCAGCCACGACATCACGTACGACGTGAACCCGGCGGACTGGTCGGTGTACAAGGGGATCCGGTTCTGGTGGTACGGGCAGAACACCGCACCGCTGCCGCCCGGATCGGGGAAGCGGATCTTCTTCGAGATCAAGGACGGCGGCGCGAACGCCGAGGCCTCCGAGCTGTGGAACACCAGCTTCACCGACGACTGGCAGGGCTGGCACCAGGTCGAGATCCCGTTCAGCCAGCTGGTGTACCGCGGTGACTACCAACCGGTCGGCGGCATCGACCAGATCCTCAACCTGACCCACATGTGGGGTTACGCGTTCACCATGCCCGTCGGGACCCCCGGCGAGTTCGCGATCGACCAGATCGAGGTGTACGGCAAGGCCGACCCGGCGCTGAAGGCGAGCGTCGTCACCGACGCCGGCGTCTACCCGGTCAAGGAGGGCGCCCCCGCCCAGGTCAAGGTGTCGGTTGCGACCACCGACGGCACCCCGCTCGAAGAGCCGGTCACGGTCGACTACAAGACCGGCGCAGGCAGCGCCTCCGCCGACGACTACACGCCGGTCAGCGGCACGCTCACCTTCCCGGCGGGTACGGCGTCCAACACGACCCAGAGCGTCGCGGTCGCCACTCGCAAGGACAAGGCGGCAGAGGCCGCCGAGACCATCCCGCTCGAGCTCACGGTCACCGGCGCGAAGGCGCCCTCGACCCAACCCGCCGTGGTGATCAACGCCCACGACCTGCCGTACCTGAACCCGAAGCTCCCGATCAAGAAGCGCGTCGACGACCTTCTCGCCCGGATGACGACGGCCGAGAAGGTCGGCCAGATGACGCAGGCCGAGCGCAACGCGTTGCGGTCCCGCTCGGACATCGCGTCGTACGCGCTCGGCTCCCTGCTCTCCGGCGGCGGCTCGGTCCCCACCCCGAACACCCCGGCCGCCTGGGCCGCGATGATCGACAACTTCCAGCTCAACGCGCAGGCGACCCGGCTGCAGATCCCGCTGATCTACGGGGTCGACGCGGTCCACGGACACAACAACGTCGTCGGCGCGACGATCCTGCCGCACAACATCGCGATCGGCGCGACCCGCGACCCGGACCTGGCCCGTCGTACCGGTGAGGTGACCGCGACCGAGGTTCGGGCGACCGGCATCCCGTGGGACTTCGCGCCGTGCGTGTGCGTGGTCCGCGACGACCGCTGGGGGCGCGCGTACGAGGGGTACGGCGAGGACCCGGCGCTCGTGCAGTCGATGGAGACCGTCATCACCGGGCTGCAGGGCAAGGCGGACGGCAGCGAGCTCTCGAAGAACAACCACGTGCTGGCGACCGCGAAGCACTTCGTCGGCGACGGCGGTACGACGTACGGCAGCTCGACGACGGGCTCGTACAAGATCGACCAGGGGATCACGCAGGTCACCCGGCAGCAACTGGAGTCCGTGCACCTGCCGCCGTTCCGGACCGCGGTCGATCTGGGCATCGGCACCGTGATGCCGTCGTACTCGAGCATGTCGATCGACGGTGCGCCGCCGATGAAGATGCACGCCGACGGCGAGCTGATCAACGGCGTGCTGAAGCAGCGGATGGGCTTCGACGGGTTCGTGATCAGCGACTGGCAGGCGATCGACCAGCTGCCGGGCGACTACGCGAGCGACATCCGTACCTCGATCAACGCCGGACTCGACATGATCATGGTGCCGACGAACTACCAGGGATTCATCCAGGGGCTGACCGACGAGATCGGCGCCGGCCGGGTCCCGCTCGCGCGAGTGAACGACGCGGTACGGCGGATCCTCACCGAGAAGTTCAGGCTCGGCCTCTTCGAGCACCCGTATGCCGACACGTCGAACAGCTCGTCGGTCGGATCGGCCGCGCACCGCGCGGTCGGGCGCGAGGCGGCGGCGAAGTCCCAAGTACTGTTGAAGAACGACGGCAATCTGCTGCCGCTGAAGGCTGATGCGAAGGTTTATGTTGCCGGCAGCAACGCCAATGACCTGGGCAACCAGATGGGCGGCTGGAGCATCACCTGGCAGGGCGGTTCCGGTGCGACGACCACCGGTACGACGATCCTCGACGGGATCAAGCAGGTGGTGCCGACGGCAACGTTCAGCGCCGACGCCTCCGCCCCGCTGGAAGGCCATGACGTCGGGGTTGTCGTGGTCGGCGAACGCCCGTACGCCGAGGGAATCGGTGACGTGGGCAACGGTCACGACCTGCAGCTCTCGGCCGCGGACAAGGCCGCGGTGGACAAGGTGTGCGGGGCGATGAAGTGCGTCGTGCTGATCGTGTCCGGGCGGCCGCAGGTGATCGCGGACCAACTCGGCACGATCAACGCGGTGGTCGCGTCGTGGTTGCCGGGGACCGAGGGCGCCGGCGTTGCCGACGTACTGTTCGGGAAGGTGCCGTTCAGCGGGCGGCTGCCGGTCAGCTGGCCGCGCGCCGAGGACCAGCAGCCGCTGAACGTCGGCGACGCGTCGTACGATCCGCAGTATCCGTTCGGCTGGGGCCTGACCACACAAGCGGCCGCCCGGCAGCAGCTGACCGTGGCGCGCAACAGCCTGCTGCGTCAGCACGATCCGTACGCGTTGGCGGCCGGTGTCGCCGCGAGCGTCGCACTGGGCGTCAAGGACTGGTCGGGGCCGCAGGCAACCATCGCGCTGGCCGCGGCGGCACAGTCCGTCAAGTTCCTGGAGCGCACCAGGACAGACAGCTTCGCCGAGGACGACGCGGTCGTCGGCGTCGCCCGCTGGATCGCCCAGAACCACATCGGCCAGAACCTGGACGAACCCGCATCCAAACTCGTCTCGGACGCGGACCACGCCGTCCTCACCGGACAGCTGACCACCGCGATCACCAAGCTGACCGCGGCCTCGAAGCTCTAGACGGTGGTTCGGCTGCGGAGGCGGCGCAGCATGCGGGCGTCTTCGAAGCCGACTGTGCGGGCTGCGGTCTCGATCGTGGCGCCGTGGCCGATGAGGTGTTCGGCGCGTTCGAGGCGGAGGACCTGTTGGTAGCGCAGCGGGGTCAGGCCGGTGGCGGTGGTGAAGATGCGGGTCAGGGTGCGCTCGCTGACGCCGACCTGGCCGGCGAGGTCGGCGAGCGGGAGCCGGTCGGCGTACCGGGCGTCGATGACGTCCTGGACGCGGTGCGCGACGTCGCTGAGATGGCCGCGGTGGCGGAGCATCGCGGACTCCTGCAGTTCGTCGCCGTTGCGGCGCGCGTACACGACCATCTGCCGGGCGACCCGCGCGGCCGCCTCCGCACCATGCGCGACGGCGACGAGGTGAAGCGTCAGGTCGATGCCGCTCGCGATCCCGGCGGAGGTGATGACGCGGTCGTCCTCGACGTACAGCACGTCGCGGACGATGGTCGCCAGCGGATAGCGGGCGGCCAGCTCGTCGGTCAGATCGTGATGCGTCGTGAACCGCCGGCCGTCGAGCAGACCGCTCGCCCCGAGCGCGTCGGCGCCCGAACAAACACTGGCCACCGTCCCACCGGCCGCATGGTGGTCGCGCAGCCGCTGCCTGGTCGCCGGCCCGATCGGCGGGACCGGCGACAGCCGCGGCGACCGCCACCCCGGTACGACGATCAGGTCGTCCGGGGTGATCTCCGGCCAGTCCAGTTGTGCCCGCAGAGGCACTCCCTGCGCGGTCATCACCTCGTCGGCTTCGGCTACATAACTGACCTCGTATCCGTACCCGAGGTCGTTCGCCGTCGAGAACACCTGCGCCGGGCCGGCCAGATCCAGCAGGTGCACCTTGGGCACGAGCAGGAAGACCACACGGGTGGGACGCATTCGGTCAGGATGCCACGGGTACGCCGATGAGCTCGTCGATTGTCCGGATCGTGGCGAAGCGGCCCGCCAGCACGTACTCCGTACGCTCGGCCACCTGCTCGGCGGTCAGGGTCCGGGGATCGGCGAGGATCTCCTCGACGGTCGCCTCGTCGCTCACGGACCAGTGCGCCAGCGCCATCGTCGCGGTCGCCTCGGTCACGAACACGACCTCGTACCCGAGGTCCGATCCGACCCGGGCGGTCGTCTCGCAGCACTGCTCGGTACGGATGCCGCTGACAACGATCTTGCCGACACCGTGCTGGGTCAGCAGCTGCTGCAGATTCGTTGTGGTGAAGGCGTTGTGCGCCGTCTTGGTGATCATCGGCTCACCGGGCAACGGTTCGAGGCCGTCCATCAGCCGGACGTGCCCCTCGGCCGGGTCGAACGGGCCGCCGGCGCCGGGCTCGGTGTGCAGCACCCACACGACCAGGTCGCCCTGGTCCCGGGCGGCGTGCACCAGACGGTTCACCCGCTCGGCGATGTCCGCGTGGTTCACCAGCTGCCAGTTCGCGCGGACCTTGAAGGATTCCTGGACGTCGATCACGATCAGTGCGGTTCGGGCCATTGAACCAGGATGGCCCGCGGGCGCCGTACCGCGGAAGGCTCGATCGAGGCTCGGACCGGACCGATCTGGTCATCCCACCGACCACCGTGAAGAGATCGGACGAATTCACACCGATCCGAACTGTTCCAAACACCGGTCTGGCGCGCTTATCGTGCCAAGGTCTGCTTCTACAACGATTGAGGGGATTGCGATGCCCGATCACCTGCCCCGCCGCCAGGTCCTGCGGACCGCCGGCGCGCTGGGCCTCGGTGCCGCCGCCGCGGGCGCTCTCACCAGCACCGCGGACGCCGGCACCCAGACCAATTCCAGCGCTGGTACGACGGATAAGTTGAGCGCCATGGGCGAACACCATGGCAAGCTCGAGATCCACAAGGACCCGTTCGGCACGACCCCGGACGGCCAGGCAGTGGACGTGTACACGTTCACCAACGGCCGGGTGACGATCTCGATGCTCACCTGGGGCGCGACCATCCAGAAGGTCGTCACGCCGGACCGGCGCGGGAAGCACGAGAACATCAGCCTCGGCTTCGACAACCTGCCGGACTACGCGGCGCTCAGCCCGTACTTCGGCGCCACCATCGGCCGTTACGGCAACCGGATCGCCAAGGGCAGGTTCACACTCGACGGGACGACGTACCAGATCCCGATCAACAACGGCGAGAACGCCCTGCACGGGGGCACCATCGGCTTCGACAAGAAGGTGTGGAAGGCCAAGGTCGTCAAGTCCGACATGGCGGTCGGCGTCGCGTTCACCTACGTCAGCGCGGACGGCGAGATGGGCTTCCCCGGTGAGCTCACCAGCACCGTCACGTACACGCTGGACCGGCGCGACGACCTGCGGATCGACTACCACGCGACCGTGGCGGGCAAGGCGACCATCGTCAACCTGACCAACCACGTGTACTTCAATCTGCTCGGCGAGGGCAACGGCACGATCTACGACCATGTGCTGGAGTTGAACGCCGCGAAGTACACCCCGGTCGACGTGAACCTGATCCCGACCGGCGAGATCGCACCGGTCGCGGGGACACCGTTCGACTTCCACCGTCCGACCGCGATCGGCGCCCGCCTCCGCGGCGACCACCAGCAGCTGATCTTCGGCCGCGGCTACGACCACAACTTCGTGCTCGCCGGACAGCCGGACAGCCACGGCATGCGCCTGGCCGGCCGGTTCTGGGAGCCGGAGCACGGCCGCACCATCGAGGTCCACACCGACCAGCCCGGCGTGCAGTTCTACAGCGGCAACTTCCTCGACGGCACCTTCCTCGGCATCGGCAACAAGGCCTACCGCCAGGGCGACGCCTTCGCCTTCGAGACCCAGCACTTCCCCGACTCCCCCAACCACCCCAACTTCCCGTCGACGGTCCTCCGCCCCGGCGAGACCTACCGGACCAGCACGATCTACAGCTTCGGCACCAAGTAGTCCCGGCGCACCCGAGCCCGGGCCGGCTCCCCGGCCCGGGCTCTCCGGCAGCACCAAGGCATTGCCTGGACCGAGCTGAGGGCGCACGCTGACGATCAGGGGATCGACACAGCGATCGGCTCACTCGGAAGAGGCGTGAGAACCGTGGCCGTTGTGGGGGGCTCGACGTCGCCGGCCGAACTCGGCGCGCGTGGCCCTGGGCCGTGGGTGCTGTGCGGGACCGTGGTGGTGGGCCTCGGCACGTTGCTGGGCTCGATCGGTCTCGCCATGGCGGGTGACGAACTCGTCCGGCCGGGTCTGCAGGCTTTTCTGTTCAACTGGATCACCATCCCGTACCTGATCAGCGGGGCGCTCGCCTGGTGGCGCCGGCCGGAGAGCAGGCTCGGCCCGCTGATGATCGCGACGGCGTTCGTGATGGCGCTGACCGCTCTGCAGTGGTCGCAGGTACCCGGGCTGTTCTCACTCGGGCATCTGCTCGACATGGTGCCGTCCGCCATGTTCCTGCACGTGTTTCTCGCGTACCCGACCGGACGGCTGGAGACCCGGCCGCGCCAGGTGCTCGTCGTCGCCGGCTACGCGACCGTGATGATCCTCCAACTGGCGAAGATCCTGCTCGGCGCCTATCCCGACAGTCTGTTCGCAATTGCCTCGCACGCAGCACTCGCGGGCCGGATCGAACAGGTCCAGCTGATCGTCATGAGCGTTCTGCTGTTGACCGGCTCCGCACTGCTGCTGGTACGCCGGAGCCCTGCGCGCAGACGCCCGGCGACGCTGCTGGTCGACGCCTTCGGCCTCGCCCTGATCATGCTCGCGGTCCTCTACATCGCGGGACTCCGTGGCTGGGGACAGATCGAAACCGTCCGGCACATCACGTTCGCCGCCCTCGGTCTCGCGCCGATCGCGTTCCTGCTCGGCCTCCTGGACGCCCGACTGGCCCGCGCGGACGTCGGCGCGCTGCTGATGGAGCTGCGCGCCCACCCGACCGGTGATCTCCGCGAGCCGTTGGCACGCGCCCTGCACGATCCGTCGCTGACCCTCGCCTACTGGCTTCCGCAGTACGACACCTGGGCCGATCCGGACGGACGAGCGGTCACGCTGCGAGGTGCCGAGGAGGGGCGCGCGACCCGGATCATCTACCGCGACGACCAGCCCGTCGTCGCGCTGGAGTTCGACCGAACTCTCGCCGACGAACGGGAGCTGCTCGACGCCGTCGCCGCGGCCGCCGGGATCGCGCTGGAGAACAGCCGGCTCCAGGTCGAGCTCCGCGCCCGTCTGCAGGAGCTCCAAGGCTCGCGGGCCGGGTCGTCGACGCGGGTCAGAAGGAGCGGCAACGACTCGAACGCAACCTGCACGACGGCGCACAGCAACGCCTGGTCGCCCTGGCGCTCGAACTCCAGCTGATCGCCCGCAGCTCGACGGGAGACGCCGAAACCTCCGCCCGGCTGTTGCAGGCCAAACGTGAGGTCACCGCCTCGCTCGACGAGTTGCGCGACGTTGCGCGCGGCATCCATCCGGCGGTCCTCACCGGCCACGGTCTGGCGGTCGCGCTCGAGTCGCTCGCCGCCCAGGCCGCCGTACCCGTCGAGCTCGACGTCGCGGTCGACGAACGGCTGGCCGAACGGATCGAGGTTGCCGCGTACTACGTCGTCAGCGAGAGCCTCACCAACATCGGCAAGCACGCCCGAGCGACCGCGGCCTCCGTGCACGTCACCCGCTCGAGCGACGTCGTGGTGGTCGAGATCGTCGACGACGGTATCGGCGGCGCGGACACCGAAGGCGGAACGGGCCTTCGCGGTCTCGCCGACCGGGTCGAGGCGGTCGGCGGCCGGCTGCGGATCTGGAGTCCGGCCGGGCAGGGGACCCGGCTGGAGGCGGAGTTCCCGTGCAGGTAGCGATCGCCGAGGACAGCGTGCTGCTCCGCGAGGGACTGACCCGGATCCTCGCGAGTGCGGGTCTCGACGTGGTCGCGGCGTACGACAACGCCGACGACCTGCTGCGGTACGTCCGCAGCGTCCCGCCGCAGGTCGCGATCCTCGACATCAGGTTGCCGCCGACGCACAAGGACGAGGGGATCCGGGCCGCGCTGCGGATCCGCGAGCAGCACCCTGAGATCGGTGTGCTGGTGCTGTCGCAGTACCTCGAACTCGGCCTGGCCCTGCAGTTGCTGTCGGACTCGGCCGAAGGCGTCGGCTACCTGTTGAAGGACCGGATCAGCGACGTCGACGACTTCATCGACGCGGTACGGCGGGTCGCCGGCGGCGGCTCGGCCGTCGATCCGAAGATCGTCTCCACCCTGCTGAAGCGGCGGCGTGACGACGACCCGCTCGCCGCACTGACCCCGCGCGAGCGCGAGGCCCTGGAGCTGATGGCTACCGGCGCCTCCAACCAGGGCATCGCGGACGCCCTGACGATCACGCTGCGCGCCGCCGAGAAGTACGTCTCGGGCATCTTCACCAAGCTCGGCATCCCGACCACCCGGAACGAGTCCCGCCGGGTGCTGGCCGTGCTGCTCTACCTGCGGGCCTGACACCAGAAACCCGAACCCTCCTTCACCGGCCGACCGGTCTCCCGAACGCGCCCGGAAACGGGAGTCTCGGACGTAGACCGAGTCCCTGGAGGAGCAAGTGCACAAGTCGCGCGTGATCCAGAACGAGCCCGAGCCCCGGCCCCGCCGGGAGCCCACCCCTGATCCGCTGCAGAGGAGATCCATCATGACGTTCATCCGCAATCACCCCGTGGCGACCTTCTTCGTCCTCGCCTACGCGCTGGCCTGGGGCGCTGTCCCGTTCGGGAGCTTCTTCGCCCCGGGCGCCCTGATCGCGCCGTCGTCGTCGTGACGCTGACCGAGGGCCTGGCCGGCCTGCGTTCGGTCGGCGCCCGGCTGATCCGCTGGCGGGTCCGCTGGGTCTGGTACGTCGCCGCGATCGCCGTACCGCTGCTCGTGCACTTCGTGACGATCTCCGTGAACACGGCGTTGGGTGCGTCGGCGCCCGGCACCGGACAGTTCACGCCGTTCTACGGGCTCGCGATGGTCATCGGGATGAACATCGTCGACCCGATGGGCGGCCCGTTCAGCGAGGAGCCGAGCTTCCGGGGCTTCGCGCAGCCGAGACTCCAGTCGAAGCGCACACCACTCGCCGCGACCGCGATCATGGCTGTCGCCATCACCGGCTGGCACGTGCCGCTGTTCTTGATCTCGTCGTTCGGCCTGCAGCCGTTCGAGGCGCTGACCACGGTCGCCGTCACCTTCTGGTACGCGTGGCTGTTCAACCACGCCGCCGGCAGCGCTCTGATCACGCTGATCGCACACGCAACCGAAGGCAGCATCAACACCGAGGACCTCTGGCCGGCCGGTGGCGACGCGACGCGCGAGACCTGGCTGTACGTCGCTGTGTGGTGCGCCGTCGCCCTCGTCCTGCTGATCGTCAGCCGTCGCTTCTGGACCAGTCCCGCACCAGCCGCAGCCGTCAACACCACCATCGTGAAGGAGCCAGTCTCATGACCACCATTTCTTCTCCCCCGGTCCAACGCAGGTGGGGCGGCGGGCGCACCTTGCTCGTCATCGTGGGCGGCGTCTTCGGCATGGTCAGCCTCATCCTGTTCGCGATCGGCGGCTTCGGCCTATGGGTTCAGCAGCAACGTGCCAACGGATCCTTCACCGCGGGACCGGAGCGGGTCACCACCAGTACGTCCGCGCTGGTGGCGCCGTCCCTCGACGTCGGTGGGACCGGTCCGGACGCGTTGTACGGCGACGACTTCCTCGGTGAGGTTCGCATCGACGCCAAGTCGAAGAACGGGACCCCGGTGTTCGTCGGCATCGGGCCGGCCGCGGAGGTCGCGGCGTACCTGAACGGCGTCGGGCACGACGAGGTGGCGGACTTCGACGTCGATCCGTTCAAGCTCTCGACGACGGCGCGGGCCGGCGACAAGCCTGCTGCCGCTCCCGCCGACCAGTCCTTCTGGGTCGCCGGCGGAACCGGCTCCGTGCGCTGGAACGCCACCGGAGGCGACTGGTCCGTCGTGATCATGAACGCCGACGGGTCACCGAACGTCGACGCCGAACTGAGCATGGGCGCGACCTTGCCGGTCGTCGAGGGCATCACCATCGGCTCCCTCATCGGCGGAGTCCTGCTGCTGATCCTCGCCGCCGCCTGCATCGTGCCGGCCGTCGCCACTGGTCCCCGACGCGCGGGGGCATGAAGCAAGGGTTACCTAACTTGCTTAGGGTTGACGCCATGGTGCTGGAGATTCCGTTCGAGGACGCTTTTCGGTTCGATCCGTCGCCTAC
This sequence comes from Kribbella sp. NPDC051586, assembly GCF_044453965.1. Taxonomy (NCBI): domain Bacteria; kingdom Bacillati; phylum Actinomycetota; class Actinomycetes; order Propionibacteriales; family Kribbellaceae; genus Kribbella; species Kribbella sp. NPDC051586. The sequence continues at coordinate 502,254 of NZ_JBITDF010000001.1, forward strand.
GTTCGCCGAGCTGCGGGAGAACGAGCCCGTGGCTCGGGTGCGGACGCTGGCTGGGGCCGAGGTGTGGCTGGTAACGCGGTACGACGACGTGAAGCTGGTGCTCGCCGATCCGCGGTTCTCGCGGGCGGCAGTCGTGAAGCAAGGAGCCCCGCGGGTCGCGCTGGCCAAGCCGATGCCGAACAGCCTGACGACGACCGACCCGCCGGAGCACACCCGGCTGCGACGGTTGGTGGTGCCAACGTTCGCGCACCGGAAGATCGAGCGGACCCGGCCGTGGGTGGCGGAGCTGTCGGCGCAGCTGGCCGAGGACCTCGCCCGCGCCGGAGACGGTGCCGACATCCGGCAGCTCGTCGCGTTGCCGTTGCCGATCCAGGTGATCTGCCAGTTGCTCGGCGTACCGTATGCCGACCGTGCGCAGTTCCGGGAGTGGACCGAGCTCGGGTACAGCATGAAGATGGCCGAGAAGGACCTGGTCGAGGACGCGATGACCAACCTGACGGCCTACATCGAGGACCTGGTCACCAAGAAGCTGGCGAACACCGACCAGCCGGCCGAGGACCTGCTCGACGAGCTCGTCCGGGCGCGCGAGGAGGGTGACCGGCTCAGCCAGGAAGAGCTGATCGCCTTCGGCGTGAACCTGCTGGTCGCCGGTCACGAGACATCGGCGAACCAGATCTCGAGCTGCGTCGCGACCCTGCTGCGCTGGCCGGAGAACTGGGCCCGCCTGGTCGAGGAGCCTGAGCTGATTCCGTCCGCGATCGAGGAGCTGCTGCGGTTCAACCGATTCAGCGAGGTCGGTCAGCTGCGGGTCGCGGTCGAGGACCTCGAGCTGCACGGCGTTCAGATCAAGGCCGGTGAAGGCGTGATGGCCGCGCTCAACTCGGCCAACCGCGACCCGCGGGCGTTCGACGCCCCCGACGAGCTGCGGGTGGACCGGCCGGAGAACAAGCACATGTCCTTCGGCTTCGGGCCGCACTTCTGCCTCGGCGCACAGCTGGCGCGGATCGAGCTGCAGGAGTCGCTGCTGGCCCTGGTACGCCGGTTCCCGCGGATGAGTCTCGCGAAGCCGGCCGAAGAACTCGAGTGGCGACGCGTGCTGGTGAGCGGTCTCGCCGAACTGCCGGTGAACCTCAACCTCTGAGGTCCACCGGCAGTCCCACGATCAGCGCTGCTCAGTTCTGCGAGGCGAACACGACTCCGTGCTCGGCCTCGTACTGCTCGATGAAGCGCGCGGCCATCGGCTCGCTCGACGTGATCGCGTCGGCCAGCGTCTTGGCCGTGCGCTCGTGACCGGCCGGCCAGTCGGACAGCAGGGCGTACGCGCGCATCCGCTTCTTCTCGAGCGCGGTCGGTTCCGGCTGCTCCTCCACGACCACCGGCTCCGGGTCGGGCAGCACGGGCTCGACCTTCGGGGTGGTGATCAGCGCCGGCGGCTGGGGGTCCGCCGGTCCGGCGAACGGCGACGGCGGCTTGGGCTTCTCCACCATCGGCTCGGCCTTCGGCTGCGGCGCGAACGGCTTGAGCTTGCCCGCCGCGGCACTCCCGTTGCCGTTGGTTGCCGAGCTGCCGTTGACGACATGCTGCGGCTCGCCGGCATCCTCGACCACGACGGCCTCGGCGACCGACTCGTCGCCCTCGGGCGGCTGGTCGACGATCGCCATCAGCTCGCCGGTCCAGGCGTCCTCGTCGCGCAGCGACACACCTGAGTTGTCCACCCGCCGTGGCTGCCCGCCCTCGAGCACCCAGACGGCGGCCGGCACGGCCGGAGCTTCTTCAGGCTCCGGCGGCGGCGAGATTGCCTTGGTCAACTTGTTGGTGATGACCTCGTAGTTGATCCGCTCCTCGAGCATCCCGGCCAGCCGGTCCGGGTCGTACGTCGTCTCGGCGATCTTCGCCAGCCGCTCGTCCTGGTGCTCGGACCGGATGTACTCCGCGACAGTGCCGGCGATCGCCTCGCGACGACTCCGGTTGCGGATCTGGTGCTGGGCCGCACGAAGGCTCTCGTACAGCCCGTAGCCGTGCTCGATCGCCAGCGAGCGAGCCAGCCAGGTGACCCGCGGTTCGCGGGCCCACTGCACGACGCCGTACACGGGACCGGTCTCGCGCATCTGGCCGGCGCGGCGCAGTGCGTCACGACGACGGGCCGAGCTGTGGATCAGCCAGAGCACGTAGGCGAACGCGGACAGGCCGCCGAAGCCGAAGGCGAGGAACCGCTCCTCCGGCCGCCAGTGGCCGACCACGTTGAACACGACCGCGACGAGCGCCGCGAAGAACGACATCGCGCGATAGGCATAGGCCTGCTCACCCTTACGCCGGCGCAGGTCGGCAAGGGCCGCGGTGGCGACGCCACCGAGCTCGAGCACCGCGACCGCGGGCGTGACGAGGATGATCTTGAGCAACGGCGAGAAGCCGTCGCTCGGCCAGGGGATGTGGGTCACGCCGGCCCAGACCTGGCCGACCAGCGCCGCGGCAGCCGCGGTCGCGTAAAAGGCGTAGGCGACTTTGTCCGCACCGGTAAGGGGTACGTTGACCAGTTCGCCAGTACTGGTGCTGCTGGTGTTCTCCTGCAAGACGTGCACTCCTGACCGGTTTGGGCTCTCCGGCAGTTCGTCGGGTGGGTGGTACGGCGGCCCCCATATAGCGCGCTGCACGAGGCTACCGGTTTCCGGCCCCGGAAGGGGAGGCGAATCCGGAAACGTCTCGAACCTCCCCACAACCTCTGTCATCCAAACGACTCATATCCTCGCATCCATGGTCCCGACGTTGCGCTCCCTCCCCGACCCCGACGCGCTGGCCGAACACCTGGCCGCGCGCTACGGGCTCGGCTTCACCGGCGCCGTCCTGCTCCGCTCGCTGGTGAACGACGTGTACGAGGTCGCCACCGACGACGCGCGGTACGTCCTCAAGCTCTACCGGTACGACGGTCGCCACCCGGACGAAATCCGTTGGGAGACAGGGCTTTCGGCCCATCTGCAGGCCGCCGGCGTACTGGTCCCGTCGGTGGTCCCGCTGCTCGACGACGACACCGTCGGGCTGCTCGAGACGCCGGAGGGATCCCGCGCGTTCACCCTCTCGACGTACGTCGAGGGGCGTAAGCCGGAGCGGCCGTTCACCGACGAGTTGTACTCCGCCTTCGGTGCCCGGCTCGCCGCATTCCACAATGCCGCCGGCAACTACACCTCGCCGTACTCGCGCCGGCCGGCCGATGTCGCACATCGGCTCGATGAACCGGTCGAGCAGATTCTCGCTGTGGACAACTCGGAGGAAAACCTGCTCCGGTCTCTTGCGGATGCAGTACGGAACAACCTCGCGCAGTACTCAAAGGCAGGAACCTGCCACGGCGACGTCACCTTGGACAATGTCTTGTTGACCAAGCAGGGACTTCTGCTGCTCGATTTCGACCTCGCGGCGGTCGGTCCGTTGGCGGCGGATTTCGCGGGTGTCGCGACGACGCCGCACTGGGAGGCGTTCAAGGCGGGGTACGGCGCCGTCACGGCCGAGGACGAGGCGGTCATCCCGTACCTCCAGGTTGTCGGGAGCATCTTCAACCTGCGCTTCCACATCGTCGACAAGCCGCGGTTCCGGGGTACCGAGTCGCGGACCGAAGGATGGGCCGCCGCGGAGCTCGAGGGGCTGCGCGCGGCGGCCGAAAGGCTGCTCTGAGTTCACAGCAAGATGCCAGCAAACGTGGAGCCGGTCCGAGGGACGGCCGCACATGCTGGACGCATGAGGGTTGCGGCGCGGTCGTTGAGTGTGCGGGTCGCGGCGGCGATGGTGGTGCTGGTCGCGGTGGTGAGTCTCGTGATCAGCGCGCTGACGACCGCCGCGATCAGCTCGTACCTGACCAGCCAGCTGGACGGGAAGGTGGCCGCGGCGCAGGGCCGCGCGATCAACTCATGGAAGAACGGCGGCCCGCCGCCGGATGCGCCGCACGGGCAGGACGCCGGAACCGTGACGGCGTACATCCAGGGCTCCACCACGGCCGGCACTGTGATCACCGCCGAGGGCAAGCTCACCGAACTGTCCGACCAGGCGATGGGCGCCCTCGACCACCTGTCGGCCGGTGAGAGCAGTACGGTCGATCTCCCCGACCTCGGCGAGTATCGGGTGCACGCGGCCGGCGTCGACTCGGTCACCGTGATCGTCGGCCTCCCGACGAAGGACATCCAGAACACGATCAACAGCCTGATCGGCTGGGAGGTGCTCTTCGGCGGCATCGGCGTACTGACCGCGGGCGGTGTCGGCGTGTTCGTCGTACGGCGTCAGCTGCGGCCCCTGCGCCGGGTCGCGCAGACCGCTCGCGAGGTGGCCGGTCTGCCGCTCGACACCGGGGAGATCGGGGTGACCGCACGCGTACCGGATCAGCTGACCGACGAACGTACGGAGGTCGGCCAGGTGGCGGTCGCTCTCAACACGCTGCTCGGTCATATGGAGAACGCCCTCGACGCACGGCACCGCAGCGAGCAGCAGGTCCGGCAGTTCGTCGCCGATGCATCCCACGAGCTCCGTACGCCGCTCACCACGATCCACGGCTACGCGCAGCTCAGCCTCCGCCAACGCGATCCCGAGCTCTACGGGCACGCCATGGGAAAGGTCATGGTCGAGACCACCCGCATGGCGTCGTTGGTCGAGGACCTCCTGCTGCTCGCCCGCCTGGACGCCGGTCGCCCGCTCGACCGTCGCCCGGTGGATCTGTCCCGGCTCGCCCGCGACTCGGTCACCGATGCCCAGATCGTTGCCCCCAGCCACCATTGGGAACTGGCCCTGCCACCCGACCCGATCGTCGTCATCGGCGACGAGCAGCGCCTCCACCAGGTCGTCACCAACCTGCTCACCAACGCCCGCCGTCACACTCCGGCCGGCACCACGGTCACCGTCGCGGCCAAGCTCGCCGGCAACTCCGCCGTACTCACCATCCACGACGACGGCCCCGGCATCCCCGCGGACCTACTCCCGAACGTCTTCCAGCGCTTCACCCGAGCCGACACCGCCCGCACCAGCACCACCGGCGGCACCGGCCTCGGCCTCTCCCTGGCCCAATCCATCACCCACGCCCACCACGGCACCCTCACCCTCACCTCCACCCCAGGCAGCACCAACTTCACCTTGGCGCTGCCGAGCTGAAGGTGGGGATCGCCAGGCCATCACAATCATGGCTCGCCAGGCCCGCCAGGCGGTCGCGAAGGCCGACGGACCGATTGTGATGGCCTGGAGATCCGGCGCTCAGCTCGTGGACAGCGCCTTCGTCGCCTGTGCGGCGAGGCCGGACGCACGGTCGTCGTCGGAGAGGCCATCGGCTACCAGTACGGCGTAGCGGAGGTGGAGGGTGTCGCCGGCGGGGAAGGGGAGCTCCTCGGAGAAGAACGGGGCCGGGCAGACGGCGGCGAAGTCCTCCGAGCGGACGAACCATTCCGGTGGGTGGCGGACGTTGTCGGCGGCGTCGGCGACGATGATCGTCGACGCCGTGTCGGTCTCGTCCTGGCGGGCGGTGAAGCCCATCCACGGTGCGCGCTGACCACGCAGTTCGTCGCGGCCCTTGCCCTGCGGGGCGAGGATGGTGCCGTTGGTGAACGCGCGCGGGCCGCGCCAGAACAGGCCGCCGTACCCGGCGTTCGGGCGGCCGGCCGTGGTCGGGCTGCCGATCTGGATGTTCTCGCCGGACACGTTGGTCATCGCGGTCTCGTAGACCAGCACCCAGCCGTCGTCGGCGAGCCGGGTGGTGATCGTGCGCGTCTCGTCGACGATGTGCTTGCCGCCCTGCGTGTGCCAGGACAGGTGGTGCGCGAACCGGACCTCGTCGTCGGACACGTCCAGTGCGTCGACCCGGTCATGGTCCTGCGACCCGTTGTTGCCGAGCGGCTTGTACCCGTTCTCCTTCGTGTACGTCGGTCCGCCCCAGAAGTTGTCGTGCCCGAAGTGCGGCAACGACCACGACATGCCCTTGTGCCACAGGTGGTCCCACGGCCGGTACACGCTGACCAGATCGCCGGTCAGCGTCCGCATCGGGTGGAAGTACGGCCGCGGCGACTCGTACTGCGGATCGTCCGCGTTGTAGACATACGTGAACAGCTCGCCACCGCCCGCGGTGACCTGGATCGATTCGTTGACAGCGTGGTTGCAGCCGAGGTGCTGCGTCATCAGCTCTCCCGTTTCGCTTGGTCCGTCCATGGCGCCCCGAGCTCGCCGAACAGCGCCAGCTCGTCCGAGGCTCGGTCGATCCACTTCTCCACATCGAGAACGATCGGCCGGCGCTCAAGTCCTTCGCCTTCCCAGCGCACCAGCTCGTCCGGGATCTGCACCGGATCAGCCGCCGTCCGCACTGCCTCCACCACGCGCGTGAACCCACCGGTCGCGGCCAGCGGCACATACAGCGGTACGCCGGGGTCCGCACGGTGCGCGAGCAGGTTCTCCAACAGGTCCGCGCGCCCGTACTGCGTCTCCCCGATCCGGTCCGAGGCGTACCGCAGTACGGCGTCGCCCTCCGACCCGTGCACGATCACCGACGGCTCGAGGTGCTCGTCCGCGCACAGCGTCACCGCGATCAGGATCGTCGTACCGCGGGCAGTCACGACTCGAACCGTCGAGGTGTCGTCGGACTCGATCGGGTTCGCGCGGTACAGCTCGGTCTCGACCGACCGTACGTCGGCCACGCCGGTCGACCCGTCCAGCAGCAGCGCCGCCGCGGCCGCGTGCGCCAGCGGGTTCGTGATCGCACCGTCGACGACATCGACGCCGTCGAGCCGCCGCTTCCCGGCCCAGCGCGCCCGCCGGAAGTACTTCGCGGTCCGCACCCACTTGCCGACCGCGCTGATCCCGCGGATCTCACCGAGCTGCCCGGTGGCCATCAGCTCCGCGAGCTTGAGCGTCGCCTCGGAGGCCTGCGCCTGGAAGCCGACCTGACAGGCGCGCCCCGTCTCCGCAACCACGGCAGACAGTTCCTCGAACTCGGCCAGCGACGCCGTCGGCGGCTTCTCCAGCAGTACGTCGGCACCCGCGCGCATCGCGGCCGTGGCGAGTGGGACGTGGGTCTGGATCGGCGTACTGATGATCACCACGTCGACTTCGGTTGCCGCGAGCAACTCGTCGAGGCTGTCGAACGCCAGTACTCCTTCGGTGGGCCGCGGATCGGCGACCGCCACCAGTTCGGCCCGGCCGGCCGCCGCCAGCCGGGACACGTTGCGAACATGGGAGGCGCCGTGACCGTGGACTCCCGCCACGGCCACACGCGGCCCCGTCATCGGCAATCAGTTGCCATTAGCAACACTATTTGAGCTCCCCGTTGACCTCGTCCAGGAACGCCTTGGCAGCCGCGTCCGGCGCCTGCCGGCCGAACAGTACCTCGGTCGTGTAGCGCTGGATGATCTTCTCCACCTGACCGCCACCGACCGGCGGCGCCGGCGACGGGTCGCCGAGCTCCTTGCCGATGTCCTGGATGAACATCGCGGACGCCGCGTCGGCCGGCTTCAGCTTCGGCGTCACCGCGGTCCGGATCTCGGTGTTCGGCGGTACGCCGCGCTCGGCCAGCAGGACGTTGCCGGCGGCGGGGCTGTTCGCCAGGTAGTTGACGAAGTCCGAGGCCTCCTTCTGGTGCTTCGACCGCGCCGAGATCGACCAGAACATCGACCCCTTGTAGTACGAGCCGTTGTCGGCGGCCTTGCCGTCGGTGCTCGGGATCCGCAGCAGCTTCAGCTGCTGGCCGGACGCCTGGCTGAAGGCGAGCAGCTGGTTGCTCCAGATGAAGCTCATCGCGAGCTTTCCGGTCGCGAACGCGGACTGGTCGAGCGCCGCGTTCATGTCCTGCGAGACGGCCTCGGCCGACGGTATCGCCTTCTGGTCCCGCAGCTTCAGGATGTACTTGAAGAAGTCGGTGGTCTTCTCCGGCGAGACGCCGAGCTTGCCGTCCTTGGTCCACAGGGACTCGCCGTTCTGCCGGGCCCAGAGGTTCAGGCCGGCCTCGTTGCTGCCCAGCGTGCCGGTCCCGGTGATCTTTCCGCCGGTCTTGGTGGTGATCTCCGCGGCGATCCGCGCGAAGTCGTCCCACGTCCAGGTGGTGTCGTCCGGGATCGCTACGCCGGCGGTCTTGAAGGCGGCCGGGTTCACCACCACGGCGAACGAGTTGATGCCGGCGTTCAGCCCGTACAGCCCACCGTCGAACTCGCCCGCACTCAAGGTGTCCGGCTCGAACTTGCCGGTGTCCAGACCCTCGGCCTTCTTCAGGTCGAGCAGCGCGCCGCGGTCGGCGTACTCACGCAGGTACTTCTCGTCCATCTGGATGATGTCCGGGGCGTCGTTGGCCGCGACCGTGGTGGCGAGCTTGTCCCAGTAACCGGACCACTCGCCGAACTCGCCCTTGATCGTGACGTTCGGATGGTCCTTCTGGTACGCGTCGATCACCTGCTGGGTGAGCTTGGTCCGGGTGTCCGAGCCCCACCAGGTGAATCGGAGCGTGACCTTGCCGCCGGCATCGTCCGACGACCCGCCCGGACCGCCGGAGTCGCCGCCGCAGGCGCTTGCCGCCAGCAACGTGGTGGCCAGGGCCAGGGCCGTTGCCACGCGTGGGATGTGCAGCCTCATGATGTGCACCTTTCAGGGGGTTACTTGATGCCGGTGGTCGCGATGCCCTTGATCAGGAACCGCTGGCCGAACAGGAAGGCGAGGAAGACCGGGACGAGGGAGACGACCGACATCGCGAACATCGATCCCCAGGAGCTGCTGGAGGTCGAGTCGATGAAGCCCCGCAACGCGACCGGGACGGTGTACATGTGCGGGTCGGTCAGGTAGATCAGCTGGCTGAAGAAGTCGTTCCAGGTCCAGATGAACGTGAAGATCGTCGTGGTGGCGAGCGCCGGCACCATCAGCGGCAGGATCACCCGCAGGAAGATGCTGGCCCGGCCGCAGCCGTCGATCCGGGCGGCCTCGTCCAGCTCGCGCGGGATGCCGCGGATGAACTGCACCATCAAGAACACGAAGAACGCGTCGGTGGCCAGGAGTTTCGGCACGATCAGCGGGAGGAACGTGTTGATCCAGCCCAGATGCGAGAACAGGATGTACTGCGGCACGATCACCACGTGGATCGGCAGCATGATGCTCAGCAGCATGACCGCGAACCAGAACTTCTTGCCCACGAACTCCAGCCGCGCGAACGCGTACGCCGCCATCGAGCAGGACACCAGGTTGCCGAAGATCGCGCCGAGCACCACCACCGCCGAGTTGAGCAGGTAGCGGGTGAACGGCTCGGTCAGCGCGTTCCAGCCGACCCGGTAGTTCTCGATCCGCAGGTCCTTCACCAGGATGCCGGGATCGCGGAAGATCTCGTTGCCCGGCCGCAGTGAGCTGACCACCATCCAGATCACCGGGTAGAGCATCACCAGGGCCGACACCGCGAGGACGACGTGGATCACCACCGGCCGGACGCGGGCCCAGGTGACGACACCGGTGCGACCGGCGGTGACTGTCGTGCGGAGCGTTTCAGTCGTCATAGAACACCCAGTACTTCGAGGCGAAGAAGTTCGCCGCGGTGAAGACCCCGATGATCACGAGCAGGAACCACGCCATCGCCGACGCGTAGCCCATGTCGAAATTCCCGAAGCCCCGGTCGTAGAGGTACAGCGTGAAGAACATCGTCGAGTCCGACGGCCCGCCGCTGCCCCCGGAGACGACGAACGCCTGGGTGAACGACTGGAACGCGTGGATGATCTGCAGCACCAGGTTGAAGAAGATGATCGGCGTCAGCAGCGGAAGCGTGATGCTGAAGAACCGGCGCAGTACTCCGGCTCCGTCGACCGACGCCGCCTCGTAGTACATCGACGGGATCTGTCTGAGGCCGGCCAGGAAGATCACCATCGGCGAGCCGAACGTCCAGACGTTCAGTACGACGAGTGTGCCCAGCGCAGTACTCGGGTCGGAGATCCAGCCCTTGCCGTGGATGCCGACCACGTCGAGCACCTGGTTGAGCAGGCCGGTCGTGCCGAACACCTGCCGCCAGAGGATCGCGATCGCGACACTCGAGCCGAGCAGCGACGGCAGGTAGAAGACCGATCGGTAGAACGCCATCCCACGGACACCACGGTCGAGTACGACGGCCAGCAGCAGGGCGATCGCCAGCTGCAGCGGCACCGAGACGAACACGTACGTGAAAGTCACCCGGAGCGAGTTGTGCAGCCGCTCGTCGGACAGCATCCGGGTGAAGTTGTCCAGGCCGATCCACTTCGGAGCCTGGATCAGGTTGTAGTCCGTGAAGGACAGGTACAGCGAGGCCAGCATCGGCCCGATCGTGATGAGGAAAAGCCCCAGCAACCAGGGCGCGAGGAAGAGGTAGCCGGCCAGATTGTCCTTCTTCTGACCTGCCGTTTTCTTCCCCCGGAGGCTGCCTAGTTCGCCCAGCGCGCTCATGGTCACCTCTCTCGTCCATCCGCCGTCGGCCTCCGGCCCGACACGTCGGAAAGCGCTTGCCTTGGCCGGTCAAACTAGTACAAGAAACCGGTTCCCGCAAGGGTTCGTCGATGCGGGAGGGGCCCGGGATCCGGTCGATGTGCGAGCTATTGACAGGACAAAGTTCGGCGGCGACAGTTCTGAACATTTGGCAACCGCTTACCGCCCTGGAGACGCCGATGTTGCGACGTACCTTCCTCACCGGTTCGCTGACCACAGTTGCGCTCGGCGCACTGCATCCGACCGCGGCTCGTGCTGAGGTTGCAGCTGTGGACGAGGACTTCCTGACCCTGCTGACCAGCGCCAACCAGACCCAGATCCCGCTGGTGCTCGCGAACTACCAGAACGCCGGCGACAGCATCCGCACCGTCGCGCGAAAGGCCAGGCGGCTGATCTCCGGCTACGTGTGGGGCAGGTCGTCGTACCACCATGACGCCGCCCTGCTCGGGCCGCTGGGATGGCTGGTCGATCAGCTCGCGGCGCGGCAGCACGAGGACGGTCTGTACGACGTCGGGAACCTGCACTCGCCGCCGGACAGCTCGTTCGCGATCCAGGACGTGTGCATGCTCTACGCGCTGCTCGACGCGGACGACTCCGCCGAGACGTCGTCGTTTCGTTCGACGCTTGCCTCGGTGATTCGCAAGGCGGGACCTGCTCTTGCGGCCGGCGGCGTACACACGCCGAACCACCGGTGGGAGGTATCGGCGGCGCTCGCCCGGACGCACCATCTGTTCCCGGACCGGCGGTACGCGGCGCGGATCGACGACTGGCTCGACGAGGGCATCGACGCGACCCCGGACGGGATCTACAGCGAACGCAGCTCGACGTACGCCGCCGAGGTGACGAACCCGAGCCTGCTGACGATCGCCTGGCTGCGCGACAAGCCCGCGCTGGTGGATTACGTACGGCGGAACCTCGAGGCAACCCTGTTCTTCCTCGAGCCGAACGGCGAGGTGGACACGACCGCCTCCCGGCGCCAGGACCAGAAGGGCCTGCGCGAGGTCTGGTGGTACCTGACCCAGTTCCGCGAGCTCGCGCTGCACACCGGCGACGGCCGCTTCACGACTGTTGCCAAGAGCATCGAATCCCGCGGGACAGGCGAGCTCGGCGACTTCCTGGCCGACGTACTCGAGCGACCTGAGCTCGCGGCCTCCCTCCCCGCCGCCCGACCGGTGCCGACCGACTTCGTCGAACACTTCCCGTCGCAGGCGTCGGCGCGGGTACGTCGCGGCGCGCGGACCGCGACCGTGTTCGGCGGGACCGACTTCCACGACATTCCGGTGATCTCGTCGGGGTTGTCCACCAACCCGACATTCTTCAAGCTTCGCAACGGGGCGGCGATCCTGGACTCGGTCCGGCTTTCGCCGCAGTTCTTCAGCACCGGGCACTTCCGCAGCGACGGTCTGCAGGTGTCGGGGAAGACGTTCAAGCTGTCGTCGGAGGTGAAGGTCCCGTACCACCTGCCGCTTCCGAAGCGGTACCGTCGCGCGGACGGCCGGTATGCCCTCACCCCTGACGGGCGCTTCTACGCGTCGATGGACTTCGGCCATCGGCCTAAGCAGTACCGGGTCCTGCAGACGGAGATCGCTGTCGCGGAGGTTTCGGACGGCTTCGATCTCGTCTTCGACTTCGCCGGCGACGAGACGGCGTACGCGATCGAGCTCTGCTTCCGGCCCGGTGGGACGCTGGCCGGAGTCGAGGAGTTGGATGCCTCGGGCAACTACCAGCTCGTGGCCGGTACGGGCAGCTACACCGTCGGCTCGGACCGGATCGAGTTCGGACCCGGGACGGGCTCCGCCCGGGTGGCGATGGATCCGGGCGAGCGGTACACCTACCTCGGCGGCAGCCTCACGCCGGACGGTCTGCGGGTCTACCTCACCGGGCGTATTCCCGGGGGTCAGGTACTCAGGTTGCGAATGTCCTAGTAATTCGAATTATCACTGTCATTTTCTTGACGGCGGATCGTCGTCGGGCTACTGTCGGGCGATGCCACAGAAGGCGACCCGGCTGACCCAGCGCGACATCGCGCGGCTGGCGAACGTCAGCCAGACGACGGTCTCACTGGTGCTGAACAATCGCAGTGACGCGACCGCCCGGATCCCGGCCGAAACCCGGGACCGGGTGCTCAAGGTGATCCGGGAGACCGGGTACCAGGCGGATCCGCTGGCCCGGCGGATGCTCAAGCAGCGCAACCAGATCCTCGGCGTGTTCACGTACGAATCGGTCTTCCCGAGCGCGAGCGGGGACTTCTACCACCCGTTCCTGGCCGGCATCGAGGACTGCGCCGAGCGGCTCGGGTGGGACCTGCTGCTGTTCACCAGCGCGCCGGTCGCGGAAGGCCACCGCCGGATCTTCCACGAGAACAACCGCCTCCGCATCGCCGACGGCTGCCTGCTCCTCGGCCGGGACGTCCCGTCCGACGAGCTCGCCCGTCTGATCGCCGAGGACTACCCCTTCGTCTCCGTAGGCCGCCGCGACGACGCCGGCGCCCCTGTCCCCTACGTAGGCGCCGACTACACCACCGCCACCCGCCTCCTGGCCGAGCAGGCCCTCAGGCTCGGCCACCGCCACCTCGCCTACGTAGGCCCGGCAACAGGCCCCGGCCCCATCCCCGAGTCCTCAGCCGACCGCCTCCAAGGCTTCCACCAGGTCACCGGCCCCAAGTCCCTCGTCCTCCCGACCAGCAGCTCCGCGCCGTGGGTCGGGGAGGTGCTTGAGGTGCTGGTCGAGCGGCGGATTTCGGCTGTGTTCGTGGAGGAGCGGGCGGATGCCGTCGCCTTGTCGAGTGCGGCGACCGCGCGCGGGATCGACGTACCTGGGGATCTGTCGGTGGTCGCGCTTGGTGACTCGACTCGGCCGGTGGCGAGCGACGTGGACTTCAGCGGGTTTCACGTGCCGCGGCGGGCGATGGGGTTGCGGGCGGTCGAGCTGCTCGAGGCGATCCTGAGCGGCACCGCGACCTCGCAGCAGGTCCTGCTCCCGTGCGAACTGACCGAAGGAACCACTCTCACTCCACCCAAAGGTGTCTGAATGCATACAGAGGTACTTGTGGTCGGCGGCGGGCTCGGCGGCGTCGCGGCGGCGCTGGCTGCGCTGCGGGCCGGTCGCTCGGTCGTCCTGATCGAGGAGTTCGACTGGCTCGGCGGGCAGTTGACCAGCCAGGCCGTCCCGCCGGACGAGCACAGCTGGGTCGAGCAGTTCGGCGTCACTGCGTCGTACCGTGCACTCCGCGACGGCATCCGCGAGTACTACCGGCGCCATTACCCGCTGACCGCCGCCTCCCGCGCGACACCGCAGTTCAACCCGGGCGCCGGGTACGTCTCCAAGCTCTGCCACGAGCCGCGCGTCGCACTCGCAGTACTGGAAGCCATGCTCGCGCCGTACCGAGCGAGCCGCCGACTCCGCGTCCTGCAGCCGTACCGTCCGGTCGCCGCCGAGACCGACGGCGATCGCGTCACCGCGGTGACCGTGCAGCACCGCGAGTCCGACGAGCAGGTGACCGTCACAGCGACGTACATCCTCGACGCGACCGAGACCGGGGAGCTGCTGCCGCTCACCGGGACGGAGTACGTGACCGGCTTCGAGTCGCAGGCCGAGACCGGCGAGCCGAGCGCACCCGCGGAAGCGCAGCCGATGAACATGCAGGCGGTCTCGTACTGCTTCGCGGTCGATCACGTCGACGGCGACCAGGTCGGCGACAAGCCGGCCAACTACGCGTTCTGGCGCAACTACCAGCCCTCGTTCTGGGGCGACCGGCTGCTGTCCTGGACCGCGCCGAACCCGCGGACCCTGGAGACCTCGCGCCGTTCCTTCACGCCGAACCCGGATGACGATCCGCTCGCAGTGGTCGCCGACCAGCGGCTGACCGGCGGCGACACCAACCTGTGGACGTTCCGCCGGATCGCTGCGCGCAGGCACTTCGTCCCGGGCGCGTACGAGAGCGACATCTGCCTCGTGAACTGGCCGATGATCGACTACTTCGAGGGACCGGTCATCGACGTACCGGACGCTTCGAAGCATCTGGCCGCGGCGCGTGAGCTGTCGCAGTCCGTCTTCTACTGGCTGCAGACCGAGGCGCCTCGCCCTGACGGCGGCAGCGGCTTCCCCGGGCTGCGGTTGCGCGGGGATCTGCTCGGTTCCGCGGACGGGCTGGCGCAGGCGCCGTACATCCGGGAATCGCGGCGCATCAAGGCGGAGTACACCGTCGTCGAGCAGGACCTCTCGGTCGCGGTGCGCGGCGACCGGGGCGCGGTCGAGTACGACGACACCGTTGGCATCGGCATGTACCGCATCGACCTGCATCCGTCGACCGGCGGCGACAACTACATCGACGTCGCCAGCAGCCCGTTCCGGATCCCGCTCGGCGCGCTCATCCCACAGCGCGTCGAGAATCTCCTGCCTGCCAACAAGAATCTCGGCACGACCCACATCACCAACGGCTGCTACCGGCTCCACCCGGTCGAGTGGAACATCGGCGAATCCGCCGGCGCACTCGCTGCCTTCTGCCTCGATCGCAGTACGACGCCGCGCGCGGTCCGCAATACGCCGGCCCTGCTCGCGGAGTACCAGTCCCGTCTTGTCGCCGAAGGTGTTGAGCTGAGCTGGCCGGAGGTGTCCGGCTACTAGAGGCGCTCGACTGCGAGCGGCCACCAGCTGTCCGGCCGCGCGTACGCGTGGGGGTCGCGCGTGCAGAGGTACGCGACCAGCAGGTCCTTGTAGTCGGCCTGCTGGTCCGCGTTCGCGTCGCGACGGAAAGCCTTGAAGCGACCGATGCGGTAGAGGTAGTCGACGAACGAACCCAGCGAGTCGTTCACGGCCTCGACCTGGGGTACTTCGCCGTCGAGGTGCGCGAGCAGCACCTGGCCGTCGAGCGGGTTGAGGTAGTAGCGGAGCGCGGACTCGGGATGCGGCGCGCCCAACGTGACGAGGGTGACCTCGACACCGTCGACCTTGGCCTGCACTCCGTCGAACGCGCCTGGCTCGGCCGCCGCCTCGAGCACGAAGACACCAGCTACCCGATCCGGCAGGCCGACGTCGAAGAGTTCGTCGGCGACGATCCCGGCCGACGCGAACAGCTCCCGATCCTCGGCATCGAGGCAGGTGACGCTGTTCGCCCCGAACAGATCGACAAGCTGCTGCTGGTTCGCCATCGGTTCCCTTCCGGCCGTACTCGGACGGTCATCATCCCGCCGCCGCAGGTCACCGCTGAAGCCGCCGTGGGAAAATATCCGGTGTGAGCTTCCATGCCGCTGCCTTCATCGCCACCAGCCTCGACGGCTACATCGCCCGCGCCGACGGCTCCATCGACTGGCTCACAGACCGAGCCGAACACGCCGGCGAGACCGGGTACGCCGAGTTCATGTCCTCGATCGACACCGTCGTCCTCGGCCGCAACACCTACGAGCTCGCGCTGACGTACGACCTGTGGCCCTACGAAGGCAAACAGGTCGAGGTCCTCAGCCGGACCCTCGACCCGAACACCGACGACCGCATCCTCGTCCACCGCACCCTCGACGCCCTCGTCGAAACCCTCACCGACCGAGGCGCCCAACGCATCTACACCGACGGCGCCCGAACCATCCAGACCTTCCTGGCCGCCGGCCTCCTCAACGAACTCACCATCACCACAGCCCCCATCCTCCTGGGCACCGGCATCCCCCTCTTCGGCCCCCTGGACGCGGACGTAGCCCTGACCCACAACGCGACCCGAACCCTGAAATCCGGCTTCACCCAATCCGACTACACGATCCAGCACTAGCCGCAAGTACGTCGGCGCATGATGGAGAAATGGACGCTGACCGACCGGGCCGGAGTACCAGTCGCTCAGATCGGCGACGAGGTGTCCGTCGGAGGAGGTTTCGTCAACACGTCCCGCGCCGAAGTCACCGCCTGCACAGGCCAACACGCCGTCTTCGTAGCCTCCGACCTGACCCGCCTTTGACAAGCAACTCGTTTGCTCAGAATCCCTTGGAAATAAGGGGTTCTGAGGCTGGAGAACTGTCGGTGAGGGTGCCTGGAGTTGTCGGCATGGAGCTCCTCGGCGAACGACCCGTCCGGTCGATGAGCGACAGCGAGAAGCTGTCCGGCTACGCGACGGAGCTCGGCGCCGGAGACACCGCCCGTTTGCTGACCCTGCGGTACCGCACCGACGCCACCGAAGCCCGCCGCCAGGTCCGCCTCGCCACCCACCTCACGAAGTACGCCGCGACGACTACCGCCCTTCCCGACCCCAGCATGCCCTTCACCAACCCGGCTACCGCCTCCCCGCTCATCGATGCCAACTCCGATGCAGCTGACGGCGCGCAGGCCGCCGAGGAGATCGAGGACGCAACGCCTGCTGCGCCTGGGACCTGGCGGGTCAGCCCCGCTCAGGCTGCGGTGATCGTCTCCGTCCTGGACCAGGTCCCCGCGACCTTGCCAGCCGGAGACCTCGAGTTCGCCGAACAGCAACTGATCAACCTGGCCGCCACCCACACCCCCTCCGAACTCCGCCGCGTGCCATCCGCACCCAAGACGACCAGCGCAACACATCCCGCGCCGGTCGACCCGTGGACCGACAACGAACCTGCCGCCTGAGGACACGGGCTTGCTGCCGACAGCTGAGCAACTCAAGTCCGCTACAGGCGAGTCATCGGCACAGTGGTCAGTTGAGGGCTCGGCTTCCTGCTCGGGCAAGACCGACGACGAGAAGGCTGGAGATTGCCCAGCCGATAAGGGTGGCCAGGTTGACCCAGGCGAGCATCCAGCCTCCGCCGGCGTCGGTGCTCGGGGCCCAGGTGCTGCGTTGCTTCAGGTCGACGATCGGTACGACGGTGTCCACGGCGTACAGCCAAGGGTTGAAGCAGCGCACCTTGCCTTTGCCGCAGGCGTTCTGCGGCGTCCGACCGGACTCGATCTGACTCAGTTCACCCTGCGGGCTATAGACGACGCCCGACGGGTCTGCTGTGCGCATCACCCGGTTCGAACTGGCGGGCAGCAAGGGAACGGCGACGGCGACCACCAGCAGCACGAGTGGGATGAGAGCTCGAAGCGGCCGGTAGCCGTATCCACGGAACCAGTCGTTGACGACTCGGTCCCAACCACGAACCAGGCGAAACCTCGCCCATCCTGCGCGCCGCTGCCGGTTGGTCCGCAGGTACGCCATGAGGATCTGCTCGGACCCCTCAGAATCGCCGTGGCGCTTCAGGGTGCGGGCGGCCTGTTCCCACGGCCCAGGGTCGCCCAGGTCGCCGCTCTCGGCGGGATCACAGTGCCGAAGCCATCGCCTACGGGTCTTCCAACCCCATTCTCCGGAGCCGTGCATGGACGTTTCCGCCCAACGCTCGTACGTGAAGCCGGTCAGGTAACTCCGTCGCGCGGGCCAGTCCCGTTCAGGCCTATCTGCAAGGTACGACGTGTGCGCGTCGCTGAAGTCGACCGCGCCTTCGATGCTCCAACCAAGGCCGATGCCGCCGCGGACGGTGCTCGAGATCGCCTCGAAGGCAGACTCCCGCTCGTTGAGTCTGGTCGATCGCGGATCTCCGTTCTCTCGTCGCTGCCACTCGAAGCTGGCGTCTTCGCAGTGCAGCCGCCCCTCGACCTGGGCCCGGTTCAGCATCACAACGCCTACCGATCGAAACCCGCCGCACAGTCGGATGTTGCCTGCTATCTGTGCTTGATGAAGGTTGATCGAGGCATCGCCGGGGCTCAGGATCTGCGCCCGTTCAGCGTCGAACATGCCGCGAATCTCGGCACCTCGGAAGGTCAGTCCGCCGCAGGCACCAGGGGTCACCGCCGGATAGGAGTCTCCGATCGTGGCCTCGACCAGTCGGATGTCACCGTGGATCACGGCTCTGACGGCCGTCAAGCAGTAGCGATGCGCCGGTCTGCTCAGTGCTGCGGTTCGCAGATCGAGAGGCCCAGCCACCTCGGCGCCGTCGAGATCGACAGTGCCCTGAATATCAGCCTGGACGGCAGAGACCGTCGTACCTATATGCGCGTGAGTGAGATCCAACGCGACGTCGAACCCGTTCTGGATCGAGGTTCCGTCGATCAGCAGCCCGCCGTCGATGGTCGCACCGGCAAAGGTCGCTCCACCGACCATCGACGTCCCGTCGCTCATGGTGAGCTCGCCACGAATCGTCGCGCCCTGTGCCAGCAAGGCCAAGCGCTGCGCTGGATCCTTGGCGTTGTACAGATGCCTGCCGACGCCAGGCTCCGGGGCTTCCAGGCTTGCCTTCCGAATGAGGACCCTGCCGTTGACCGAGGCGCGCCCCATCTCCAGGCGGCCGCGGATCACAGGCCGATGCCGAGGGCTGTCGGTGATGAACAGACTGCCTCCGACAGTTGCCTCCGCCATGTCGATGGCTCGTCCGTTGCGAGGAACCAGCTCGCAGCCGGCGAGATCCAGAGAACCGCCGAGTTGGGACGCGATGAACCTGATCTCGCCGTTGGCGCGGAAGCCTTGCACAAGCCGGATGTCGCCGGTGACCTGACACCTGTCGGCCTGGATCGCACGATCCGCTGTCGTGTCGATCGTTGTGTCTACGGCGATCAGGCGGCCAGCGATCTCAGCTTCCGTCAGCCAGACCGCCGCGGTCCGGCTCAGGGACGAGGTTGTCCAATGCGCCCCGGTGATCAAGGTGCGCGACAGTACGACGTCCCGCTCGACGCGCATCCCGTTGCCCAGTATTCCGGGGACCGATGACCTCGGCGGTGCCTCATCCGGCGACGAGGTTCCGACAATCGCCAACGAGTGGATGACACTGCCCTCGAGCAGAACGGACTCCACGAATTCGCAGTCCTCGAAATGGATCGGGAAATCGAGCCGGCAAGCACTGAGATCCAACTGACCAGTGATCCGACCATTGCGGATGCGAAGCCCGAACCTGCTCACCTCATCGGCCCGATCAACCACCACCGCTCGAATGTCGCCGGCAGCAATGTCGCCTCGCAGTCCTGGCGTGTCGCTGCAATCGAGCACTACACCACGGCGTGCCGCCGCCAACAGAGCCGAGTCCGCGAGGCGACGTCGAGAGCTGAGCGGCAAAGAAGTCTCCCTTGGACAATTGGTGCTGGCAGTTGCTCAGTCGCGGGTGGAGCCGGTTTCAGGCAGGCCCAGGAAGTGGGGGGCGAGGCGGTCTGCTGTGCGGAAGGCAAAGGCTAGGGGTGCGGCGAGGAGGCCTACCAGGGTGCCGACAACTGGGCCTCGGCGTCTGGTGGCGACGCGGGGTGGGAGGAGGGTGAAGAGGGCGGCGAGGGCCGGGAGCGGGCGGATGAAGACCGTCAGTTCGGCGATCTTTCCCTGATCGTTGCAGCGTGCGAGGTTCATCGCCTCAAGCTCGAGACCGCGGACGCGCGCGCGGAAGACGAACGCTCGCTGGTCGCCGTACTCGAGCGGGTCGCTGGTCTGGATGTCCTCCAGGACGGCGAAGATGTCGCGATGCAGTGCGACGACCTCGTCCCTGCCCTCGAAGCTGATCCGCGCTGTCAGCGGTGAGTGGAAGACGACGTCCGGCGCGAGCAGTTCGCCGACCGCGTCCGCGTCACCCCGCTCCCCGGCCGCTCGCAGGGCGTCGATCGCCGCAATCGTCACTTCACCACCTCCATGGTGCTTGATAAAATCAAGCGCTATGGAGGAAGTCAAGCGAGCTCCGAGCCGGTCGTATCAACAGTTCTGTGGCCTGGCCCGCGCGCTGGACGCGATCGGCGACCGCTGGAGCCTGCTGATCGTCCGCGAGCTTCTCCCGGGCCCACAGCGGTACGGCGAACTCGCGGCATCGCTGGACGGGATCGCGACCAACTTGCTGGCCGATCGCCTTCGCAGCTTGGAAAGCACCGGCATCATCGAGCGCCGACCTGGCCGGACCCGCGGCGTCGTCTACTCACTGACGCCGTGGGGCGCCCAACTCCGCGAGCCTGTCGAGTCTCTCGTCCGCTGGAGCGCTCCGCTGATGGCCACCGGCCGCCGCGAAGCTGACATGTTCCACCCGCGTTGGCTGGCTGTCGCTCTCCCCGCGCTGCTCCACGACAAGCGCGCAACGCGCCCCGTCGAGCTAGGCATCCAAGCCGCGGGCCTGTTCCTCACCCTCCGGATCGACAAGACCGGCCCGCGGGTAACCCTCGACCCCGACGCCCGCCCCACCACAACGCTCACCGCCGACCCCGAAGACCTCATCGCCCTGGCCGCAAGAGCCATCCCACTCGACGAGGTCCTCGCCCGATCACCTCACCACGGCAACCCGAAGATCTTCAGCGCAGTCTTCGGGTGACCAGTAGGTGACCACCGGGTGCCGCCCGAAGCGGGCGGGATCACATGGAGGCTTTTAGTACGTCCACTTCGCCGCCTGGGGTGAACGGGTCGTAGCCGTGCTCGATCAGCCAGCGGACGCCTAGCAAGGTTCGCAAGGACCACCATGCGCGGATCACGTCGAGGTCGACGTCGGTGCCGTAGCCGGCTACGACGTCGGCGAGGCGCTCCCTGTGTCCGAGTGTCATGGTTGCGAGGTCGCGCAGGGCATCCCCTTGGCCGGCCTCGGACCAGTCGATGATGCCCGTGAGCTTGTCGTCGTCGACGAATACGTGAGCAATGTGCAGGTCGCCATGGGTGAACACCGGAGTCCAGGGGCGGAGCGCGGCCTCGGCGACCTGGCGGTTGCGGGCGACCAAGTCGGCGGGCAGGACGCCGTCTGCCACGAGCCGCTCGCACTCGCTGTCGAGGTCTGCCGTCAGCTCGTCGAGGCTCTGGCCGCCTCGACCGGGCCAGGGCGGTACAGGCGCGTCGTGCAACTTCCGTACGGCGGCGCCCGCCGCGGCCCACGCAGCTGAGGACGCGGTCGAGGGCCGGCCGAGCCGATCGAGCACTGTCCCCGGGACCGCGGAGATCGCGAGCACCGGCGGCTCCCGCCACAGCACCTTCGGGGTCGGCACCGGCGCCAAGGCCATCGCCTCGACCTCGCGATCGATACGCGCCCGGTCGGCGTCCACCTTCAGAAACACGTCCCCGACCCGCAAGGTCGCGCGCTCGGAGTGGGCGACGACGACGCTGACCTCATCCATGGATGACCAGCATGGCGCAGGCAACCGTCGACGTCGCCGGATTTATCGCGACCGACGGCGCGACTGCGGAGCGCGCGAGACTACCTGTGGTTGAGGAGGTGGACGGCTTCGGTGGCCCAGTAGGTGAGGATTGTGTCGGCGCCGGCCCGGCGGATTGAGGTCAGGGTTTCGACGATGGCGGCTTCGCGGTCGATCCAGCCGTTGGCGGCTGCGGCTTCGACCATCGCGTACTCGCCGGAGATGTTGTATGCGGCGACGGGTACGTTCACGTGGTCGCGGACCTGGCGGATGATGTCCAGGTAGGCCAGGGCCGGCTTGACCATGACGATGTCGGCGCCTTCGGCGATGTCGAGGTCGACCTCGCGGATCGCGTCGCGGGAGTTGGCGTTGTCCTGCTGGTACGTCTTCCGGTCGCCGGTCAGCGACGAGTCGACGGCCTCGCGGAACGGGCCGAAGAACGCCGACGCGTACTTCACGGCGTACGCCAGGATCACGGTATCGATGAAGCCGGCCGCGTCCAGCGCCGTACGGACCGCGCCGACCTGGCCGTCCATCATCCCGGACGGACCGACGACATGCGCACCCGCCGAAGCCTGGGCAACACCCATCTCGGCGTAGATCGACAGCGTGGCGTCGTTGTCCACCCGGCCGGCAGCATCGAGTACGCCGCAATGCCCGTGCGACGTGAACTCGTCCAGGCAAAGGTCCGACATCACCAGCAGCGAGTCACCCGCTTCAGCAACAGCATCAGCGATCGCGACGTTCAGAATCCCAGCCGGATCCAGGGCACCAGAGCCAACGGGGTCCTTCACCGAAGGTACGCCGAACAGCATCACCCCGCCGAGACCAAGAGACGCAGCCTCGGCAACAGCCTTCCGCGCCGTGTCCCGGGTGTGCTGGACGACCCCGGGCATCGACCTGATCGCGATCGGCTCGCGGGCGTCTTCCCGGATGAACATCGGCAGGATCAGCTGCCGAGGCTCGAGCGTGGTCTCCGCGACCAGTCGACGCACCGCCGCCGACGACCGAAGCCGCCGCGGCCTTACCTCCGGGAATCCAGGCACCAGATCAGCTCTTTCGACGAGAACCCGAGCGACGCTCTGACGGACGGGTGACCGGCTCACCGGCCTCCACCATGGTGTCACGCCGATCCGCACCGAACCGGGCGAGGGCGTCGGCCAGCTCCTCGACCGACGGCGACTCGGCCATCGCGTCGACGCGCAGGCCGTGCTCCTCGGCGGTCTTCAGCGTGGCCGGGCCGATCACCGCGATCACCGTCGACGCGTGCGGCTTGCCGGCGATGCCGACCAGGTTGCGCACGGTCGAGGACGAGGTGAACACGACCGCGTCGAACTTGCCGGACTTGATCGCCTCGCGGGTCGGCGCGGGCGGCGGCGCGGCCCGGACGGTCCGGTACGCCGTGACGTCGTCGACCTCCCAGCCGAGATCGGTGAGCCCGGCAACGAGTGTCTCGGTGGCGATGTCCGCGCGCGGCAGGAAGACCCGGTTGATCGGGTCGAGCACCTCGTCGAACGGCGGCCAGTCCTCGACCAGCCCGGCGGCGGACTGCTCACCGGACGGGACCAGGTCCGGACGGATGCCCCAGGCACCGATCGCCTCGGCGGTCTTGTCGCCGACCGCCGCGATCTTCAGCCCGGAGAACGCCCGCGCGTCCAGCCCGTACTCGTCGAACTTCTCTCGGACCGCCTTCACCGCGTTGACCGAGGTGAACGCGACCCATTCGTAGCGTCCCTCGACCAGACCGCGGATCGCCTTGTCCATCTGCTGCGGGTTGCGCGGCGGCTCGACCGAGATGGTCGGCACCTCTTCCGGCATCGCGCCGTACCGACGCAGGCGGTCCATCAGCGGGCCGGCCTGGTCCTTGGTCCGCGGCACCAGGATCCGCCAGCCGAACAGCGGCTTGGTCTCGAACCAGGACAGCGCCTCGCGCTGCTCGACCACACTGCCGACGACGATGACGGCCTCGCCGGTCACCTTCGCCGCGCGCAGATCGGCGACGATCGTCTCCAGCGTGCCGACGACGCTCGTCTGCGCGGTCGTCGTCCCACCGACCGTCGCCGCGACCGGGGTCGACGCGTCGAAGCCGGCCTCGACCAGTGCCGCGGCGGTCTCCTTCAGCGTCTCCGTCGCGTTCAGCAGGACGAGCGTCTGCTTCGGCTGCAGGCGGGTCAGGTCGAGCTTGTTCTCGGCCAGGTCGACGACGGTGACCTCGCGGTCGCCCTTCATCGTCAGCGGGATGCCGGCGTACGTCGGGACCGCGCTCACCTCGCTCACACCTGGAACGACGTTGAACCCGATGCCCGCCTTCTTGCACGCGGCGGCCTCCTCGGCGCCGCTGGAGAAGGTGAACGGGTCGCCGCTCAGCAGGCGTACGACGTTCGCGGCGGTCTTGGCCGTCTTCACCACGAGCCGCGCCCGGGCCGCGATCCGCAGCGCCCGGCTGCCCTCGGCGCCCGAGCCGTCGATCACCTCGACGCCCGGCTTGCAGTAGGTCAGGAACGCGTCGTGTTCGGGGCCCTCGACAACGACCGCGTCGGCGTTGGCGAGCACGTCACGGCCGGCCAGCGTCAGCAGTGCGGGGTCACCGGGGCCGACGCCGACGAACGTCACGTGGCCGAGTGGTCTGGTCTGCTTGACGGTACTGGTCGCAGCCTTCTGAGGTGCCGCGGTGGCCGCTGTCTTCGCGCTCACGTCTGCCTTCGCCCTCGTCGTTTTCCTGCTCGTCTTGTGGGCCGTCTTGTGGGCCGCCGTCGTAGTGCCCTGTGCCGGTGTCATGTCTGCTCCAGCAGTTCGTGCGCCAGTGCCTTGCCGACAGCTATCGGGTCGTCGACCGACCCGTTCGCGGAGAGGCGTCGTACGCCGTCCTCCTGGCCGAGCGCGCCGCGCAGCCAGAGCTCCGGGCCGTCCTCGCCCTCGACCACCTCGGCGAGCGCGCCGACCGGAGCCGTGCACCCCGCCTCGAGCGTGGCCAGCAACTGCCGCTCCGCCGTCACTGCCACGCGCGTGGCCGGATCCTCCAGCGGCGCCAGCGCGGCCAGCACCTCGGTGTTGTCCGACCGGCACTCGATGGCCAGCGCGCCTTGGCCCGGCGCGGGCAGCATCTGGATCGGGTCGAGCGTCTCGGTGACCTCGTCCAGCCGCCCCAGCCGGGACACTCCTGCCCTCGCCACCACCACGGCGTCCACCTTGCCGTCGGTGACGAGCGCGATCCGGGTGTCCACGTTGCCGCGAACTCCGGTGCACTCGACGCCGAGGCCGAGCGCGTCGATCTGCGCGACGCGACGTGCGGCACCGGTGCCGATGACAGAGCCGCGCGGCAGCTCGCCGAGCGTCAGTCCGTCGCGGGCAACCAGTACGTCGCGCGGGTCCTCGCGGAGCGGGATGGCGCCGAGCGTCAGGCCGTCGACCGGCGCGGTCGGCAGGTCCTTCAGCGAGTGCACCGCGATGTCGATCTCGTCGGCGAGCAGGGCGTCGCGCAGCGCGCTGACGAAGATGCCGGTGCCGCCGATCTGCTCGACCGGGGCACGGTTCACGTCGCCGGTGGTCGTGATCAGCACGAGCTCGACCTCGTGGCCGAGCGCGCGCAACTGGTCCGCGACGAGGGTCGACTGCGCGGTCGCGAGCGCGGAGCGACGGGTCCCGAGCCGGATCATGCCTGCTCACCTCCAGCGTGCCGGCTGTCGGCCGGTGTCTTGCTCGTCTCCCCCGGAGACTTGGCCGCTGTCACTGCGTCGACCGTTGCCTGGTCGAGCGCGAACAGCTCCCGCAGCGCGTCGGCGTACGTCGGTCCGCCGGGGTCGCCGCCGAGCTCCTTCACCCGGACCGTCGGGTTGTGCAGCAACTTGTCGACGACGCGGCGGATGGTCCGCGCGACCTCGTGCCGCTGCTGCTCGTCGAGGCCGGGCAGCCGGCGCTCGAGCCGGGCCAGCTCGGAGTCGACCAGCTCGGTCGCCATCGTCCGCAGCGCGACCACGGTCGGCGCCACCGACGCGGCCCGCCGAGTCGCCTCGAACGCGCCGGTCTCCTCGCCGACGATCCGGCGTACCTCGTCGATGTCGGCCTCGCTGCCGCCCGCCGTACCGGCCAGGTCTGCGAGGGTGACCAGCGTGACACCGGGAATGCGGGCCGCCTCGGGCGCGACGTCCCGCGGCAGCGCGACGTCGAGCACGCCGAGCGGCCGCCCGTCCGTCGCGTTGCGGATCGCCTCTTCGGTCAGTACGACGCCGCGGGCGCCGGTGCACGACACGACCAGGTCGGCGTCGCGCAACGCGTCCGGTACGTCGGCCAGCGGGATCGCCGTACCGCCGATGCGATCGGTGAGCGCGACCGCGCGGTCGTAGTTGCGGTTGGCAATGGTCACGCTCTTCGCGCCACCGTTGATCAAGGTCTGTGCGGCCAGCGAGGCCATCGAACCGGCGCCGACGATCAGCGCGCGGCGACCGTCGAACCCGCCGACCGCGTCCAGCCCGGCCGAGACGACCGAGCGCCCGGCGGAGTCGATGCCGGTCTCGGTGCGCGCCCGCTTGCCGACCCGCAACGCCTGCTGGAACAGGGCATTCAGGTCCGTGCCGATCGTCTCCAGGTCCTGGCCGACGCGCAGCGTCTCCTTCACCTGGCCGAGGATCTGGCTCTCGCCGACGACCATCGAGTCCAGCCCGACCGCGACCTGGAACAGGTGCGCGACCGAACCCTCCTCGAAGTGCACGTAGAGGTGCTCGGCCAGATCCAGCAGCGGTACGCCGGTGACGTCGGACAGGATCGCGGTGACCTCGTCCATCCCCGCGTGGAACCGGTCGACGGTCGCGTAGACCTCGGTCCGGTTGCAGGTGGCAATCACTGCGGACTCGGCAACGGCCGGGGTGTGCTTCACGGCCAGGGCCAGCTTGGTCGCCGCGTCCGCGTCGAGCGCCACCCGCTCGAGGACATTGATGTCGGCGGAACGGTGACTGATGCCGACGACGAGGTAGCTCACGCGCCGACACCTCCTCCAACACTGGGGAGATCGGTCAGACCGTTCATCGCTGGTAGTTCGGGCACCTGGGGGAGCGCCGCCTCTCCGGACTTTCGTTGTTCGTGGTACGCCAGGATCTGCAACTCGATCGAGAGGTCCACCTTGCGGATGTCGACGCCGTCGGGCACGGACAGCACGACCGGCGCGAAGTTCAGGATGCTGGTCACGCCGGCGGCGACCAGCCGGTCGCAGACCTCCTGGGCCGGGCCGGCGGGCGTGGTGATGACGCCGATCGAGACCCGGTCCCGCTCGACGATGTCCTCGAGCTCGGCGAAGTCGCGGACCTCCATGTCGCCGATCCGCTCGCCGACCAGCTTCGGGTCGGCGTCGAGCAGGGCGACGATGCGGAACCCGCGGGTGCCGAAGCCGGAGTAGTTCGCCAGCGCGTGGCCCAGGTTTCCGATCCCGACGATGACCACGGCCCAGTCCTGGGTGACGCCGATCTCGCGGGCGATCTGGTAGCGGAGGTACTCCACGTCGTACCCGACGCCGCGGGTCCCGTACGACCCCAGGTAGGACAGGTCCTTGCGGAGCTTGGCGGAGTTCACGCCGGCCGCGGTCGCCAGATCCTCGCTCGACGCGGTCGCGATGCCGCTGTCCGAGAGCGCGGTCAGGGCTCGCAGATAGACCGGCAAGCGCGCGACAGTCGCCTCGGGGATGCCGCGTTCGGTTCTCGTCGGCGGGCCGGGGCGACGGCTGCTGGCACGCGTCACAATTCTCCTGGGAGCGGTTGGTTCACCGCGGTCTGACGGCCGGCGGCAGCTCTTACTCTAGGAGCTTGTGAACGTGAGAACAAAATCGGCGGGAGTGACCTGCAAGACACGCCCTACCTTGTCAAGGCCTTCCTGAGCCTCGCCGGGTCCACCCGCCAGAAGTCGTGCTGCTTGCCGTCGACGAAGGTCACCGGGATCTGTTCGCCGTACTGCGTGAACAGTTGGTCATCCTGGGTGATGTCGACCTCGGTCCACTCCACGCCGAGTTCGCCGCAGACCGTCCGGATGATCTCCCGGGCGTCATCGCACAGATGACAGCCGGGCTTGCCGTACATCGTGACGCGGCTCATCGTCCCGCCTCCCGCAGCCGGCCCTTGGCGACCTTGCCGGTGACCGAGTGGGGCAACTGGTCCACAACCTCGATCTCGACGGGGCATTTGAACCGTGCCAGCCGGCCCTCGGCGTACTCCCGCACCGCCGAGATGTCGATCGTGGCGCCCGGCAACGGCACGACGAACGCCTTGACAGCTTCGCCGGTCTCCTCGGACGGCGTCCCGATGACGGCTGCCTCGCGTACGCCAGGAGCCGCGACCAGGACGTCCTCCACCTCGCTCGGGAAGACGTTGAACCCGGACACGATGATCAGCTCGCGCAGCCGGTCGACCAGGAACAGGTCGCCGTCCGCGTCGAGGAACCCGACGTCGCCGGTCCGGTACCAGCCTTCGGCGTCCGGGCCGTCCACGCCGTCCGGCCAGTAACCGGAGAACAGGTTGCCGCCGCGGATCAGGATCTCGCCGGGGTCGTCGCCCTCGACGTCCTCGCCCTGCTCGTCGGCGATCCGGACCTCGACGTTCGGCAGCGGGCGGCCGACCGAGCCCGGCTTCGGCTCGGTCTCGCCCAGGGTCGTGGTGACGCCCGGAGACGCCTCGGTCAGGCCGTAGCCCTGGTGCACGCGCAGGCCGCTGGCCTGCTCGAAGCGCTCGGCGAGCGCGCGGTCCAGGGTGGACGCGCCGGTCAGCACCACCTTGACCGACCGGAGGGTGTCACGCAGATCCGACCGGCTCAGCAAGGTGTGCAGCGCGGGCGGGGCGAGCGGCAGGCGCGTCACGCCGTACTTGCCGACGAGGTCGAGGGCCTGCTCCGGGTCGAACCGCTGCTCGACGATCAGCGACGCGCCGGTCGCGACGGCCCAGCCCAGGACGGCGTTCAGACCGAACGCGTGGAACATCGGCAGCACCCCGAGAACCACGTCCTCGGGGCCCATCCGGTCCTCGCCGAGCTCGGTGAGGTTCTGCACATTGGCCGCGAGGGCCCGATGGGTGAGCATCGCGGCGCGCGGATCTCCACTGGTTCCGGACGTGTACAGCAGGACCGCGAGGGCCTCCGGATCCATCGGCGGCGGTAACGGAGCGTCACCTTCGAGCTGGCCCGGCGCCACCGTCCGGACGCCCTCGACCCGGTCCGCGAGCTCCGCTCCGGCGACCGCGAGGCGGGCCCCGGAGTGCGCCGTGACGGTCGCGATCTCGGGCTTGGTGAGCCCGGTGTTCAGCGGCACGGCGACCAGCCCGGCGCGGAGAATGCCCAGGTAGGACGTGACGAACTCGATGCTGTTGGCAACCAGGAGCAGGACTCGGTACCCGGGCACGAGACCGGCCGCGGCGAACCCCTGTGCGGTCCGGTCGACGGCGCTGTCGAGCTCGCTCCAGGTCAGCCGCCGATCCCCGTCGACCAGCGCGGGACGCTCGCCGTGCCGTTGCGCTGTGTCACGAAGAATGTCCGCGAAATTCACGTTCACCAGGTGAGTCTGTCACGGCCCCGGGGGCCACCGACTTTCAACCGGCTTGCTCAGAACGGTTGCAGCAGAGCGTGACCACCGATATACAGGTGACTTCGTGGGCGCGGTTCTGTCGAACCTCACACTGCAGAAACCGTCCGCGCCGGGGAACCTCATGCGCGATGCACCACCTCCCCGACAGCAGGCTGCTCCGACCTACGGACGCAGTCCGCTGGCGCATTCGTGACAAACGGACCGGACGGAAGGCGGCACGCCTCAGGCTGTTGACAGTATGCGTTCGAGCAGTAACGCTCTGTCCTGTCCCAGCCAGGTGGCCATTCGCGGATGTGTCAGAAGACGTGTCAGTTGAACGGGGAGAAAACTTGACCACGCCGGAGCCAAGCCCGGACGGGATGAGACGTGCAGAGCTCGTCGATCGCGCCCAGGCCGGGGACGTCGGTGCCTTCGGTGAGCTGTACGACGAGTACTCGCTCACTGTCTATCGCTACATCTATGCGCGGGTGTCCTCGTCGGCACTCGCCGAGGACCTGACCAGCGAGACCTTCGTCCGGGCGCTGCGCGCGCTGGACTCGTTCCGCTGGCAGGGCCGGGACTTCGGGGCCTGGCTGGTGACCATCGCCAGGAACCTGATCACCGACCACTACAAGTCCGGCCGGGTCCGGCTCGAGGTGGTCACCGACGAGATCGAGACCCACGACCGGCAGACCGAGGGTCCGGAGATCGATGTGCTCGCCGCCGCCACCGCGGAGGTCCTCCGGGACGCGGTCGCGGGTCTGCCCGACGAGCAGCGCGACTGCCTGACGATGCGGTTCTTCGCCGGCCTGTCGATCGCTGAAACGGCCAAGGCGCTCGAGAAGTCGGAGGGCGCCGTCAAGCAACTGCAACTGAGGGCCGTGAGGCACTTGGCGAAGGTTATCCCCAAGGACTTGAGATGAGGCGGATGACAACGAATGTCTTTCGTAACCCGTCAGGGAGTTTCCTCGTTTGCCTGATGAGGACCTGTCGGTGACCCCGACTGGCCATTGAGGAGAACGAGAACTCATGAGTGACCTACACAGGGCTCGAGCGCGCGCGGAGTCATTCGCGCACGCCGTCGATCACGGGCCCCGTCACTCCGCGCGACTTAGCGAAGACCCCGAGTTGCTGGAAGCTGTGGAGCTGGTCGGACGGCTGAGGACCGCCGGCGCAGTTGCACCGCGACCGGAGTTCAGTGCCGAGTTGCGGCACCGTCTGCTGGAGCAGGCGGCGGCGCGCGCGGCGACCACTGCGACTCCGACGATGGTGCGCAGCGCACCGGACAGCTCGGACGACCCGCCGGGTCGCGAGGACGTTGGCGCGTCCGTGACAGATATCCGCCGTCGCCAGGGCCGGAGGATCCGGCTGGTGGCCAGTACCGCCGCGCTCGTCCTGCTCGGGGGTGGCATCGGTTCTGCCGCCGCCGCTCAGCAGGCGATGCCCGGCGACACGTTGTACGGAATGAAGCGCAGCATCGAGAACGTGTCGACCAATGTGAGCGTCGGCGACGACTCTCGCGGCCGGCGCGACCTCGAGCACGCGATGACCCGACTGTCCGAAGTTCGCCAGCTCGCCGACAACGGCGGATCGGTGAACACGATCAACGCGACTCTGGACGACTTCTCGGCACAGTCCCGCAAGGGCGTGTCCCGATTGGTCGCGTCGTACCAGCAGGACGGCGACGAGAGTTCGATCAGCGCGATCACGGCCTTCATCACCAGCGCCCGCCAGGCTCTTGTGGGGCTCGCGCCGAAACTCCCGCCGGAGTCGCTGAAGTCCGGGGTGGAGGCGCTGGCGACGATCGAGCAGCTGGCGCAGCACACCTCGGCAGCGTGCCCGAAGTGCGCGGCGCCGAAGTCGGCCAACACCGGCGGCGGCACCACCACCAGCAAGCCGAATCGGACCACACCCGGTACCGAGCCGAGCAATCCGGGCAAGCCGGGGACGAGCACCAAGGCGTCCTCGACCATCCCGACGCCCGGTGCCTCGACCACGCTCCAGCCGAGCACGTCGCAGACCCAGATTCCCAACACCACGATCGTCGAGTCCACGGCTCCGCCGCCGACGATCCTGAAGACGCCACCTCGGCCGTCGTCGTCAAACTCGCCGATTGCGACGCCCACCGTGCTGCCTTCGCTGACCCCGACCACGCCGTCCTGGCCGTGGCCGTTCCCGACAACTCCGCTGATCGATCTCCCAGGGATCATCCAGACCCTGCTTCCGCCCTGGAAGTAGGACTCGGACAGAGAAGCCCGGCACACCGATGGTGGTGTGCCGGGCTTCTTCGTGGTCCGGTCAGAAGAAGACGCTGCGGCGTTGCATCAGCAGGGTGTAGAGCGTCTGCTGGATGGTTTCGCGGACCTGGTCGGTGACGTTGAAGACCAGCATCGGGTCGTCGGGGGCGCCGTCGGCGAAGTCGTCGGTGCGGATCGGCTCACCGAACTCGATCAGCCACTTGGACGGCAGCGGGATCAGGCCGAGCGGCCCGAGCAGCGGGAAGAACGGCGTGATCGGGATGTACGGGACGCCGAGCAGCCGCGCCAGCGACGCGATGTTGCCGACCAGCGGATAGATCTCCTCGGCGCCGACGATCGAGCACGGAACGATTGGTACGCCGGTCCGCATCGCGGCGCTGACGAACCCGCCCCGGCCGAACCGCTGCAGCTTGTACCGCTCGGCGAACGGCTTGCCCAGGCCCTTGAACCCCTCCGGCCAGACGCCGACCAGGTTCCCCTGGCGGAGCAGCCTCTCGGCGTCGTCGTTGTTCGCCAGCGTGGCGCCGCCCTTGCGGGAGAGCTCGCCGACGAACGGGGTCTGGAACACCAGGTCCGCCGCCAGCGTGCGCAGCGGCCGGCCGGTGTGGTCCGCGACGACGACCTGGGTGACCAGTCCGTCGATCGGCATCGTGCCGGAGTGGTTCGCGACGATCAGGGCGCTGCCGTCGACCGGGATGTTCTCGATGCCGCGGACCTCGACGCGGAACCACTTCTCCACCATCGGGCGCAGCATCGGCAGCAGCACCTGGTCGGTCAGGTCGGAGTCGTAACCGAACTCGTCGAGCTCGTAGTCCCCGCTCAGCCGCCGGCGCAGGAACGCCAGCCACTCGGCGACCCGGCGCTCGCCGTCCGCACCGAACAGCTCCCGCACGGCCCGCTCGAGCCGCCCGAAATCGAACTCGGGCAGCTCGGGTCCGTCGACGTCCGGCACGGCGCCGACCGACTCGACGGGAGTCTCGCTCGCCGCGCCGACGTCTTCGCCACCGACTTTGGCCCGACTGTTCTTCTTGGTGCGATTGCCCCGGCCCGCGAGGGCGCGAGCGGCGGCGGACGGCGTCGTACGGCGTCCGCTGCCCCGGCCGGGGCGGCCGCCGGAGCCGATCGGGATCACGTCCGCGTCAGCCACGCAGCGCTCCCAGCCCCGCGCTGAGCAGGCCGGACGCCCGCGTCATCGCGCCGACGCCGAGCGAGGTCCGGAAGTCGTCGAACGCCTCGGCGGTCGTGTACTTCGGCTCGAACCCGAACTCGGTCCGCATCCGGGTCGTGTCAACCCCCCGGCCGTACGTCAGGAAGGTGATCTGGTCCGGCGAGAAGTCCGCGAGCCGGGCCCGCCGGACGGCGGCGGCCGTGCTGGACGCGGTGAACGACGGCAACCGCAGCGTGGGCCGGCCGAGCCGGCGGATCGCCTGGGACAGCGAGAGCATGCCGTCGCCGGCCAGGTTGAACGTCCCGGGAAGATCGTCGACGGTCGCGCGCAGGATCGCCTCGACGCCGTCGTCCTCGTGCAGGAACTGCAGGCGTGCGTCGTACCCGAAGACGGTGGGCACGATCGGCAGCGCGAAGTACCGGGTCATCGGCGAAACGGTCTTGGGGCCGATCCAGTTCGCCATCCGGAGGGTGGTGACGCAGACGTCGGGGCGGCGCCGGGCGAAGCCGCGCACGTACCCCTCGACCTCGACCGCGTCCTTGCTCAGCCCGTGGTGGTGGATCGCCCGCGGCGCCATCTCCTCGGTGAACATGGCCGGATCCCGCGGACCCGCGCCGTACACCGTGGTGGAGGACTTCACCACCAGCTTGGCCACGCCCGATGCCTTCTGGCAGGCGGCGAGCAGCTGCATGGTGCCGATGACGTTGATCTCTTTCATCGACGACCGGCCGCCGGCGCTGCCCGGGGTCGCCACGACGCCCGTGTGGACGACCGTGTCGACGCCCTCGGCCGCGATCACCTTGGCGATCACCGGGTTGCGGATGTCGGCCCGGACGAACCGGACCCGGCCGAGCTCGGCCCGTGGCGGGACCACATCGACGCCGAGCACGGTGCCGATCGACGGATCGTCGGCCAGCCTCCGGGCACAGCGAGCACCGGCGTCTCGCGAGACGCCGGTCACCATCACTACCTGTGCCACGAGCTACCCCCAGCCGGACCGGGCGCGGCGGAACAGTACCTGCCGGCTACTTGCCGAGCTTGCGGCGCTGCACCCGCGTCTTCTTCAGCAGCTTGCGGTGCTTCTTCTTCGCCATACGCTTACGGCGCTTCTTGATTACGGAACCCACGTCTGACCATCCAAACTCAAAGAGAACGTCGGCAAAGCTTACCTGTAGGTCACTCCCCCGACCTAAAGCAGGCTCCTCCACTAAACTTGACGTGACCTGGGGAGGCTTGGATGCGGGCTCGGTACGACGGTCTGGCGGAGTGGTACGACGAGCGGTTCGTGGTCGGCGCGGAGACGCATCAGCCCGGGATTCTGGAGCTGCTCGGGACTGGTTCCGGCCCGTGCCTGGACATCGGCTGCGGCACCGGGCGCAACTTCGAGACGATCCGCGCGAGCGGGCGCACCCCGGTCGGCCTGGACTACTCGATCGACCAGTTGGAGCGGGCCCGGGCCCGTACGGACGGTCCGCTGGTGCACGGGGACGCCGCCGCCCTCCCGTTCGCGGACGCGTCCTTCGACACCGCGATCACGATGTGGATCTCGACCGACGTGGACGACTTCGGCGCGGTCCTGCTCGAGGCGGCTCGCGTGCTGCGCCCCGGCGGGGTGCTGGTCGCGTACGGCGTACATCCCTGTTTCAACGGACCGCATGTCTTGTACGAGGAGGACGGCCGGCGGACCGCCTACCCGACGTACCGCCAGTCCGGCTGGCACGACGAGTCGCCGTGGTGGAGCGCGGAAGGCATCCGCCGCCGGATCGGCATGCGCCACGTCCCCCTCGCCGAGTATCTGAACGCCGTCATCAAATCCGGCCTGACCGCCGAACACTTCGAGGAGCCCACCGGCCCCGACATCCCCCACGCCCTGGCCCTCCGCGCTCGCCGCCCGGCCTGATGATGTCGGTGGGGCCTGATGTACTGCCCACATGGTGACGCTGGATCCTTGGAGTGAGCAGGATTTCTCGCTGCTCGAGCGGTGCAATACGTCGGAGATGACGGCCTACCTGGGCGGCCCGGAGACGCCGGACAAGCTGCGAGACCGGCACCGGAAGTACGTCGAGAACGACTTCGCCGGCCAGATGTTCGTGATCGTCACCGCGGACGGCGAGCGGGCCGGGTCGGTCGGCTACTGGGAGCACAGCGAGAGCACCGAGACCGTTTGGGAGACAGGGTGGGCGATCCTGCCCGAGTTCCAGGGGCGAGGACTGGCCACGGTGGCGGTGAACGAGATAGCGAAGGTTGCGGCTGCGGCCGGCACGCATCGGACGCTGCACGCCTACCCGGGCGTGGCGAACGGGGCGTCCAATGCGTTGTGCCGGAAGGCTGGTTTCACGCTGCTCGGTGAGCGCGATTTCGAGTACCCGAAGGGACACTGGATGCGCTGCAACGACTGGCGTCTCGACCTCTAGGCGGCCTTGCGGACCACGACCGGGACAACCGGTTTGGTGAGCACGGCCAGGTGTGGGGTGGCGGTGCGGGTGGATGTGCTCGCGTAGGCAGCGGGGGTGAAGGCGACGGCGGCCAGGCCGAGGGTCGCGATGGTGCCTACGGCAACTGTTTTGACGATTCGGATCGGCATCGGGGGCCTCCTTCAGGTTGGTGGTTCCATCCTGGTGGCGCGGCCTGCGACGGTCCTGGAAGGAACCTGGCAGCCGGCTGGGAATGGCGCAGTACGGTGGAGGAATGGCGTACGTGGTGTTTCTCGGCGGGCTCGTCGTGGTGCTCGCGGGGCTGACCTGGTTCGCGTCGTGGGCGAAGCGCCGCGGGCGCGGGTCAGGCGTGGCCGGCGCGCTCGCGGCGTACGACGAGGCGTACCGGACGACCGCGCACCAGTCGCACCACGAGCTGCGGCAGCAGGCCGACCGCAAGTCCGAGAGCGGCTCTCCGGACGATCTCTAGCCCAGGTACGCCGAGATCGGGCCGAGCGTGAGTAGACCGCTGCCGGCCGCGTGCTCGTCAGCAGCAGGTGCCAGCGCGATCTGCGCTTTCGACAACAGCTTGGCGTCACCCGCCTGCCGGGCCGCGTGGGCGGTCAGCGCCCAGTACGCCTCGAGCAGCAGCCCGGGTGGCGGGTCCAGCGATCCCCTGACCCACGGGGTGTGCGGGCCGTAGTCGGCCTGAGGGATCGCCTCGTCGTGGCGGATCGCGTGGGCGGCCAGCGCCAACGGGAGAAGGCCCGCACTCAGGCCAGGCATCCCGGCACCTTCCAGCAGGGCGGCAGCTGCGCGGTAGGACGAAGGGGTGTCGTCGCAGAGAGCGGCGTACCAGCGGGTGAAGACGGCGACGAGCGGCAGCTCGTGGCGGCCGGCCAATGCGTCGGCGGCCGCGGCGTGTTCGTCGGCGGCCGTGTGATCGGCCCGCGCGCAGGCGGACTGGAGCCGGATCAGGTGACCGAGAACCTCGTAAGTAAACAGGTTGTGGCGTTGGGAGAGGACGACGAGCTCGGCGCCGATGGCGTCGCGTTCGATGGCGAGACCGGCTCGGTGGCAGGTCTGCATGAACACGCCGTTCAGCGCGAACGCCAGCAGCGCGGGATCATCCAGACCGCGTGCGAGTCGCTCCGCCTCGAGCGCCGCATCGCGAGGTCGCGGCGAACGCGATCCACGCGACTCGAGCGCGATGGTCGCGAGCAGCCGAGCCCGGATGCTCGGATGATCCTGCGTCGGCAGGACCCGTTCGGCGGCAGCCACGATCGCCGCGGCCTGCGCCTCGTCGTCGGAGCGCGTCCAGATGGCGGGTACGTCGTACGCGCCGATGACTCGTGCCGTCAGGTCGGGGTCACCCAGCTCCTCGGCGGCCGTGACGGCAGCGAGACGGTGTCCGCGTGCGGCCTCCAGCCCGCCGCCACCGGTGACCGCGAGGTTGCGCAGCAGGCCGACCGTCGACTCGATCCGAGCGCGCGTCCCACCGACCACCCGGTCGTACGCCGCGGTTGTGTCCGCCCAGACGCTCCCGGCCGGCGAGAGATGCGCTGCCTGGTTGAGGATGTCGCTCTCCAACCGCGTGAGCGCCGGACCAGGATCCACACCGAGCTGACCGGCCAGAGTCTCCCGAGCGCGACGCAGTACGGCGAGAGCGTCGCCCTGCCGGTCGCTCCGGTACAGCGCCAACGCCAGCAGGCGCCACGCATCCTCACGCCACGGATGCTCGGTCACATGCGCGTCCAACTCCGGCACTGCCTCCGCCGCTAGCCCCAACGCGAGGCGCGCCTCCCCGACCCGCTCCACCGCCCGCAACCGCAGCTCGGTCAACCGCGTCCGCTCGGCCAGCGCCCATCTCTCGTCGGCAAACTCCGCGTACGCCGGACCGCGCCACAACGCCAAGCCGGCCAGCAGCTCCGGCAACAACTCGCCCGGCGACAGCGACGCCTGCACGGCCGCCTCGAACCGCAACGCATCGACAGCCTCGGTCCGCAACGCATAGCCGGGCCCCGACGTCACGAGCAACCGCGCTGGCGTCCGCGGCGCCCGATCCGGCTCGATCGCCCGCCGGAGCGCGGCGACAAACGTCCGCACCGCACTCAACGCACCGGCCGGCGGATCCATCCACAAGTCGTCCACCAGAACGCCTACCGGTACGACGCGTCCCCGGGCGACGATCAACCGAGCCAGCACCGCCCGATGCCGAGGCCCCTTCAAATCAACCGGTTCCCCGTCCCAGGCCACCACCGGCCCAAGCACGCCGAACTCCACCCGGCCACCGTAGCGCGCTCATCGAACGCTCATCGGCATCCACCAGGCTGTCGGCGTGAACGTATTCGACTATCAACAGGTCCACGCGAACGGCGTCACCTTGAACGTTGCCGTCGCCGGCTCCGGTACGCCGGTCGTGCTGCTCCACGGGTTCCCGCAGACGCACCTGATGTGGCGGCATGTCGCCGATCAGCTGGCAGCTGACCACACCGTGATCTGCCCGGACCTTCGGGGGTACGGCGACAGCGACAAATCGGAGGGTGACTACTCGAAGCGGACCATGGCGGCGGACATCGTCGCGATGGCCCGCGAGCTCGGGCATTCGAGGTTCGCGCTGGTGGGGCATGACCGGGGGGCGTTAGTTGCATTCCGGGCCGGGCTCGATCATCCGGAGGTGGTCGGTCACCTGATGTGCTTGGACGTGTTGCCGACGCTCGACATGTGGGAAGTGATGCACGGTACGAGCGCGGCGGTGGGGTTCCATCTCTATTTGATGGCGCAGCCCACCGGGTTGCCGGAGCGGATGATCGCGGCGGCGTCCGACGAGTTCTTCGGGCATTTCCTGGATCTGTGGGCGAACGATCCCGCGGCGATCCCGCCCGGGGTCCGATCCGTCTACCTGTCGGCTTCGCGGCTGGCGGTGCCGTCGATCGTCGCGGACTACCGGGCCTCGGCGACGATCGACGTGACGCACGACGAGGAAGACCTTGCTCAGGGCAACAAGCTGCGGATGCCGGTCGCGGTGATCCAGCAGGACTGGGGTGCCGCGCTCGGCTTCGACGCGGCCGCCCGCTGGAAGGCCTGGGCGACCGACCTCCACCACCAGACCACGACGGCCGGCCACTTCATGGCAGAGGAAGCGCCGGACGAGATCAGTACTGCGATCCGCGCACTTCTCAAGCGGTGAGGTACGCCGTCGACTCGGCCAGCGCGCCGAGGGCGCCGGACAGTGACGTGCTGACCAATTGACCGTCGCGCTTGACCGGCGTACCGCCGACGAGGACCGTGTCCACGTTGCCCGGGTGCGCTGCCGTGACCACCGTCGCGACCGGATCGTGCAGCCCGCCGGCCAGGTTGATGTCCGTACCGCGCACCAGGACCACGTCGGCCTTGTTGCCGACAGCAAGCGATCCGACATCCGCCAGCCCGAGCGCGCGAGCACCACCGACGGTGGCCAGCTGCAGCACGTCCGCGGCCGAGAACGACGTGTAGCCAAGGGCAAGCACCTCGTGCATCGCCCGGAACATGTCACCGCCGGACGTGGTCACGACATCGATGCCGAGGCTGAAGTCGACCCCGGCCGCGCGGAGCCGGCCGGCCAGCGGCTGTCCCATCTCCATCCGCGCCTCGACCGTCGGCGTGACCGCGACGGCCGCGCCGGTCTCGGCGATGACCTTGAACTCGGAGTCCGGCAGGTTGTTGCCGTGCACGTACAGGGTGTTCGGCCGGGCGAGGCCGGCGTCGCGTAGTCGCGTGATCGGATCCGGCGTCTGCGAACTGCTGCTGATGTGCACCACAACGGGCACTCCCAGCGAGTCCGCGAGCTCCCAGTCCGCCTGCACCGTCTCGAACGGCACGAACGACGGACCGATCGCCGCGACGGCGAGACCGAGGCGCTCGGACCGGCGCGCCATGATCCGCCGCATCTCCGCCGCGTCAACAGCACTGCCGGCCAGTGGCGAAGGACCATAGCCGAAGACGGCCCGGATCCCGCTACGCTCCAAGGCATCCAGGGCCGCGTCGGCGTGCTCGGGCGACCGCTGCACGTGCGAG
The DNA here is from genome assembly GCF_044453965.1 of Kribbella sp. NPDC051586. NCBI lineage: Bacteria > Bacillati > Actinomycetota > Actinomycetes > Propionibacteriales > Kribbellaceae > Kribbella > Kribbella sp. NPDC051586. Next base: position 541,170 of record NZ_JBITDF010000001.1, read on the forward strand.
TAGTCCTGGACCGTCGTGATCCCTGCGTCCAGGCACTCCAGCGCACCGACAAGGTTGCCTGCCGCAACATCTTCGGCGCGGAACTTGGAGCCGTACGCGCCCAGCACCCGCTCGAAGTACGTGCCGAGGTCGTCGTCGACCGTGACGCCGCGCAAGGCGGTCTGCCACAGGTGCCGGTGCGTGTCGACGAACCCCGGCAGCACGATCCGGTCGGTCGCGTCGACCACCTCCGCGTCCACCTCCAGACCGGCCCCGACGGCCGCGATCCGCCCGTCCTCGATCAGTACGTCGGTGTCCCGCCGGACGACGACCTCCGGGTAGGTGTCGACCACCGTCCCGCCCTTGAGCAACAGCCTCATTCAGATCTCCCTCACTTGAAAGCTTTCTTAAAAGCTATCACTAAAGGGATCTAGACTGTCAACCGTGATCGACGATCCGGTGGACCAACTGATCGCCTCGTGGCAGCAGGAGCTGCCCGAGGTGCTGAACCCGACCAGCGAGCTGGCGAAGCGGATCATGGTGCTGGCGAGCGAGCTGAACGAGTCGACCAGGCGGGTGCTGCGCGACCTCGGCCTGACCACGGCGGAGTTCGACGTGATCGTCTCGCTGCGCCGCGGCGGTACGCCGTACCGGCAGAAGCCGTCGGACCTGAGCCGGAGCCTGCTGCTGTCGTCCGGCGGCACCAGCAACGTGACGAATCAGCTGGTACGCCGGGGCCTGGTCGTCCGCGAGCCGGATCCGGACGACGGGCGTGGGACGCAGATCCGGTTGACGCCGGAGGGCATCAGCCTTGCCGAGCAGGCGGTGAAGGCGAGCTCGGCCGCGCACCACGAGCTCTGGGCGGACCTGCCGGACGAGGCCGTCGAGCAGGCCGCGAAGGCGCTGCGGGCACTCTTCCGGCCGTAGACGTGCCGAAGGGGCCGGTCCGTGGACGGATCCGGCCCCTTCGACTCTCGTTGTTATCCGGCCTGGAAGAAGGCGCCTTTGAGGTAGTCGTGCACGGCGTCCTCCGACACCCGGAACGAACGACCCACCCGCACCGCGGGCAGCTCACCGGAGTGCACCAACCGGTACACAGTCATCTTGGACACGCGCATGGCCGTGGCGACTTCCGCCACGGTCAGGAACTTCACCTCGGCGAGCGGCTGCTCACCACCGGACTTCTTTGATGCCATTGCGCACCGCACTTCCAGCACGGATCGTGCGCCGGCTTCCCCTCCGGCACCTCCGTCCGTGCATACAAAGAGCGTAGTGGCTGTTGGTACGAATGGGAAAGAGGGGGACTCGTGTGACTCGGTGCGGCTTAATATGTTGAATCGAGACCTAACAAAGGGAAGCTCGCGTCGCGTGTCGCCTTGATTGCGCGGTCGAGCCAGGTGCTGGGGTTGTAGCCGGTCGACCAGTCGGCGTAGGTCGCGTCCCGGCCGTCGGTCATCCGCATCGGCGCGACCCGGCCGAACCGCGTCCGAACCTCCTCGCGCCACCCCTCCGGCACCGGCGTCAGCGGGTCGATCGGATCGCCCGCGACGATCGCCAGCAGGTGCGTCCAGGCCCGCGGCACGACGTCGATGATCGCGTACCCGCCGCCGCCGGTGGCGATCCACTTGCCGTCCGCGAGCTCGTGCGCCAGGTCGTGCAGAGCGGCGTACGCGGCCCGCTGGCCGTCGATCGTCTTCGTCAGGTGCGCCAGCGGATCCTCGACATGCGAGTCGCATCCGTGCTGCGTGACCAGCACCTGAGGCCGGAACGCCTTCACCACATCCGGTACGACGGCGTGGAAGGCCCGCAACCAGCCCGCGTCTCCCGTCCCGGGCGGCAACGCGACGTTGACCGCCGTACCTTCGGCGTTCGGTCCACCGGTCTCCCCCGCACTCCCGGTGCCCGGGAACAGAGTGGTCGGCGACTCGTGCAGACTGACGGTGAGGACCCGCGGATCGTCGTAGAACACGGTCTGCACGCCGTCCCCGTGGTGCACGTCCACGTCGACGTACGCGACCCGCTCGGCGCCGTGGTCGAGCAGCCACTGGATCGCGATCGCCGGGTCGTTGTACACGCAGAAACCGCTGGCCTGATTGGGCATTGCGTGATGCAGACCGCCGGCGATGTTCGCGGCGTGCAGTACGTCGCCCGCCCAGACCGCGCGGGCGGCCTCGACCGAGGCGCCGACGATCCGCGCCGAGACCTCGTGCATCCGCGGGAAGCAGTACGTGTCCGAGGTGCCGAGGCCGTGCACCGGATCCACGTCGTCGGGATGCTCCCCCGCGCGCTTCACCGCGGCGACGTACTCCTGGGTGTGCACGGTCTCGAGCAGCGCATCGTCCGCTGTCGGCGCGGGCACGACCTTGAGCTCGTCCAGTACGCCGAGCGCCCGCGCGAGCTTGATCGTCAACTCCACCCGGATCGGACTCATCGGGTGCCCACGGCCGAAGTCGTACGCCGTCAATCCGTCGTCGAAGACCAGCAACGCCTCACCGCTCATGCCCTCGACCTTAACCGTCACGCGTTCGGAAGTGGCTTCCCGAACCTTGCACTCATCCAGTAAGCGCCCCGCCGGGCGTGGAAGACGGTCATCACCACGGCACCGGCAGCCCCGGCGACCAGCGCGGCCCAGACATGATCGGCCACGTGCGCCAGGGCGAGCAGTGCGCCGGCGATCGCGAACGCGGACAGGCCGCCGACCGCGTTGTTGGTGGCCGAGTTGCCGGTCAGGTTCGGGAACTCACGCCCGGTGATGCCTTGCACGAAGTGCGGAATGCCGTTGAAGCCCATCAGCCCGGCCAGGAAGGCCAGCACGATCGCCTGGATCATCGCAACGTCCTCGATTCGGTCTACATGTGTTGACTGAAAGGTAGATCCGATCACGGCACTGAGTCAACATGCGTAGACTGAATTCCATGGCGACCAGGGTGGAACAGCGGCAGCGGACCGAGACGCGGATCCTGACCGCCGCGCGGCAGCTGTTCGGCGAGCACGGCTTCGACCGGACGACGATCCGGGCGATCGCCACGGCGGCAGGCAGCGATCCCGGGCTGGTGATGCGGTACTTCGGTTCCAAGGAGAAGCTGTTCGCGCAGGCAGCCGCGATCCCCGCGGACGGCCCGATCGAAGGCTCTCCGGAGCAGATCGCCGGGCAACTCACCGCCGCCCTGGCCGAGAAGCTGACCGACGAGCCGGCGGCCGCGCTCGCCGCGCTGCGGGCGATGTTCAGCCATCCGGAAGCCGCCGAGGAGGTGCGCGCGGCGATGACCTCGCAGCAGCGACAGGTGGCGGCGCAGTTGCCCGGGGACGACGCAGTACTGCGGTCCGGAGTGATCGGAGCGCTGACGTTGGGCCTGGTGATCGGTCGCCACCTGGTCCGGCTGGACGGATTGGACGCGTCGCCGGAGGAACTGATGGCGGTGGCCGGCCCGCTGATCGAGGAACTGGCCACGGGCGCGTGAACAAGAGCGACGGGGCGGCGCAACACCCCTCCCAGGTCGCGCCGTCCCGTCGGTGGTCCAACAGTCGATTCATCGGCTCCGGACTGCAAAGCGTTACAGGATTTTGCAACTTCCTGCAGAATTGACTGCAGACAGTGAGATTCAGACTTGCGGGGGTGACCGTCGAACCCGCACAGTACTTTCCGTGAGGCAACTGAAACCCAATCGGCGGCAGATCTTCACGGTCGGAGCGGCTGCTGCCGCCACCGTGGTCGTCTCCACCCAGACCGCATCCGCCACGACGGCGTCCACATCTGCCACGGCTGCCACGACGACCGGTCCGTACGGGTCCGGCGTCCTCGGCTCCTGGGCCAACGGCACCCGGGCCATCTCCACCACGACGCAGATCCATCGCGTTCTCGAGACCGACGGCGTCTACATGTTCGGCGACAGCATCTCGGTCCAGGACGGGAAGTCGCTCGCGACCCGGCTGCTGGGGCGCGACGGCAGCCAGATGGCCGTGAACAACTGGTCCAGCCGGCCGACCTCCGGTGCCGTCGACGCGCTGCAGCAGTGGGCGACGGCGTACGGCCTGCCGCGGCGGATCCTGATGGCGAGCGGATCCAACGACATCTTCGACCCGCCGAAGTTCGCCGCCCAGCTCGACCGCGCGATGAGCATCGCCGGCCGGAACCGGACGGTGTACTGGGTCAACATCCAGGCCGTGCGCAAGAGCGTCGACGCGACGATGCAGCTCGCCGACCAGCGCAACAGCTCCTGGCTCAACATGCAGATGTACGACGCCCAGGAGAAGTACACGAACCTGCGGATCATCCGCTGGGCCGAGTGGCTCTGGGTCAAGCCGTACCGGCTGCTGAACTACCTGCGCGACGGCGTACATCCGTCGGTGCCCCTGGGCCAGGACGCCCGGAACGAACTGATCGTTCAGTCGCTGACGGCCCGATGAGGTACGCTCTGACCGTGAACACAAACTTGCAGCTGTGGTGGGCCGCCTAGGGCGGTCCACCCGGCGTGTTCGCACGCAGCCACCAAGGCCGCCTCTCCGAGGCGGCCTTTTTCGTTGCCCTCGGTGGGGCCCATTCACCGAAAGGGCACGATCATGACCTCGCTTTCCGGCATCACCCCGTCCGGCCGGCTGACGCTCGGCAACCACCTCGGCGCGCTGCGCCGGTTCACCGACCCGGACGGCTTCTACTTCGTCGCAAACCTGCACGCGATGACGACCAAGCACGACCCTCGAAGACTCGCCGCGCTGACCCGCGAGTTCGCGACGCTGATGCTCGCGGCCGGCGTCCCCGAAGGCACCGTCTTCATCCAGTCCGACGTACCCACGCACGCCCAGCTCGCGTACCTGCTCGAGTGCACGTCGTACGTCGGGGAGCTGTCCCGGATGATCCAGTACAAGGAGAAGGGCAATCGCCCGATGACGCGGGCGTCGCTGTTCACGTACCCGTGCCTGATGGCCGCGGACATCCTGCTGTACGGCGCGGAGCGGGTCCCGGTCGGCGGCGACCAGGACCAGCACGTCGAGCTGGCGCGGGACATCGCGATCCGGTTCAACCGCGAGTACGGCGAGACGTTCGTCGTACCGCAGCTGAACAAGGCGGCGCTGGCGACCCGGGTCAAGGACCTGGCCAACCCGGCCGCGAAGATGAGCAAGTCCGCCGCCGACGACGCGATCGGCACGATCCGGCTGCTCGACCCGCCGGACGTGATCCGCCGGCAGATCATGCGCGCCGTGACGGACTCCGAGAACGAGGTCCGGCACGACGAGGCGAACAAGCCGGGGGTGACCAACCTGCTCGACATCCTGGCCGCGTGCACCGACGGCGACCCGGTCGAACTGGCGAAGTCGTACGCGTCGTACGGCGCGCTCAAGCAGGACGTCGCGGACGCCGTCCTCGCGGTGCTCGACCCGCTGCAGAAGGAGTACGCGCGGCTGACGACCGACCCCGTCGCGATCGATCAGCTGCTCGCGCAAGGCCGGGATCGCGCGCTCGAAGCGAGCTCTCCCCGACTCCGAGCGGCGACCCGGGCGATGGGTTTGGCAGGATCGACCCCATGAAGATCCGCCCAGGGATTCGCGTCGCCACGTTCAACATCCGCAACTCCTCCGCACCGGACGGCGACAACGCCTGGCCGGTACGGCGGAAAGCGGCCGTGGCGGCGATCGAGCACCTGGACGCGGACGTGGTCGGGCTGCAGGAAGTGCTGCCCGACCAGCTCGAGTACCTGCGCTGGCGGTTCCCGAAGTACGAGATCGTCGGCGCCGGCCGGGACGACGGGATGAGTGCGGGCGAGCACTCCGTCGTCCTGGTCCGGCCCGGCGACTGGCGGATCGAGCGGTACGAGACCCGCTGGCTGTCCGACGACCCGGGCACGCCGGGATCGATCGGCTGGGACGCCGACCTGACCCGGATCGCGACACTGGTCTGGCTGCGGCACCGCAACGGCACGACGGTCGGCGTCGTCAACACGCACTACGACCACGCCGGCGAGGTCGCGCAACTGCAGTCGTCGCGGCTGATCGCCCGCTGGATCAGCGGATCGCTGCCGTGGATCGTGATGGGTGACCTCAATGCCACCCCCGACTCGCCGCCGGTCAAGTCCCTCGTCGACGCCGGCCTGTCCCTCGCCGTACCGCTCGAGGCGGGCGGCAGCTGGCACAACTTCACCGGCGCCGTGGACGACGACCGCATCGACCACATCCTCGTCACATCGACGTGGACGGTGACCGACGCGGCCGTCTCGCACTACCTCCCGGACGGCCGCGTTCCCAGCGACCACTGGCCCGTGGTCGCGACACTAGACCTTCGCTAGCACCTCTTCGCGGAGTCGCTCCAGGGCGTCGAAGCGCCGGTTGCCGTCGCCGAGGAACGCATCCGGCACCAGCAGCTCGTCGATGCCCGCCTCGGGGTACTGCGCGACCACGTCGAGCACCTCCTGCGCCGATCCCATGATCACGTGCGCGCTGTTGCTTTCCAGCCGCGTCTTCCGCTCCGCGGCCGCAGAATCTCCCGGCTGCACGACCTCGAGGAACGTCTGCGCGGACCGCCGCACCGTCTCGGGGTCCCGCTGCGCCCGCTCACAGTGCCGGGCGAACACCGCGCCCTTCTGCGCCGCCAGCTCCGGCCGGCCCCAGTGGTTCCACTCGTCCGCGTACCTGGCAACGATGCCAAGGGCAACCTTCTCCCCCGAGGCGCCGATCAGGATCGGCAGGTTGGCCGGCTTCGGTTCGCAGGGTGCGTCGTGCAGCTGGTAGTACGTGCCGTCGAACGTCGTCCGGTCCTGCGTCAGCAGCCCCTTGATCACCTGACAGGCTTCCTCGAACCGCTTGAGGCGCGGGCCGATCGCCGGCAGCTCGATCCCGTACACGTCGTGCTCGTTGACCTGCCACCCGGCGCCGATGCCGAGCACGAACCGCCCGTTCGCCATCTGGTCGATCGTCGCGGCCGCGTTCGCGACCACCGCCGGGTGCCGGTACGTATTGCCGAGCACCATCGAGCCGACCCGCACCCGCGAGGTGCGGGCGACGATGCCGGCGATCAGGGCGAGACACTCGTTGACCGGAACAGTCAGGTCGTCGCCGTTCTGCATGAAGTGATCAGCTATCCAGACCCCGTGCCAACCGGTGCGCTCGGCGTACTCCGCTCCTTCGAGCACGTCCTGCCAGCGCCGGGAGGCTGCGGGCCACAAAGAGAAGTCCATGCGGCCATCCTGCCTCTAGGTGATGCGGTCTCTAGGAGGCGGGCGAGGCTTCCTGGGCCTCGAGGACTGCTTCGCCGTTCTCTTCCGCCCACTCTGTGAGCAGGCGGATCGGGCCCATCAGCGTGCGGCCGAGGTCGGTCAGGTCGTACTCGACACGAGGCGGGACGCCGCCGTGGTCGGTGCGGGTGACCAGGCCGTTCGTCTGCAGGCGGCGCAGGGTCTGGGTCAGCACCTTCTTCGAGATGCCGCCGATCAGGTCGACCAGCTCGGAGTGCCGTCGCGGATGGTCGTTCAGTCCCCACAGGACGACGACGGCCCACTTGTCCGCGATCACCTCGACGGCCAACCGCGCGGGGCAGTCGGCCAGGAAGACGTCGCCGGGTTCCACACCGTACACAGCGATCAGGGTACCCACAGGTTCCCACGGGGCTGCCTAGCGTTCTGTGTCATGAGCATTCTCCCGGCCAGCGCACACCGGCTCTTCGAGCAGCCGAAGGACGTCACGATCATCACCATCGACCCCGACGGGTCGCCACAGGCCTCGCTCGTGTGGGCCGAGCGCGACGGCGACGACATCCTCGTCGGTCTCCAGGCGCCGCACCGCAAGACCCGCAACCTGTTCCGGGATCCGCGGGTGACGCTGCTGATCCAGGACGACCAGGTCAGCGCGCGCGGGATCACGCAGTACCTGGTTGTGCGAGGCACCGCGAAGATCCACGGGCCCGGCGTCCCCGAGGATTACAAGGCGCTGATGGACCGGGAGACCCAGCGGTACCTCGGCCTGCCGGAGTTCCCGTTCGGCGAAGGGATCTGGGACACCGGCGTGGTGGTCCGGATCACCGTCGAGCGGATCGCCGGCGAGGGGCCGTGGACCGTCAGATGACGATGTGCCAACGGAGCAGGAAGGCGCCGATCGACAGCACGAGGTACAGCAGGACGAGCAGGGCGCCGATGCCGGGCCGCGGGCGGTGGCGGCGTACCGGGGTGTCGGCCGCCTGCTGACGGATCGCTTCCATGACTGCGCCGACCTCGGCGGTGCGGTCCTTGGGGATGCCGTTGATCTCGTTCTCGTCCTGGCCGCGGGTGAGCACGACGTTGTCGTCGCCGATCTCGATCGCGTCGACGTCCTGCCAGGCCAGGCTGCGGATCAGCATGCTGGTGCGGGCCTTCAGCGCCGTCCCGGTCAGCTCGACCCGGTAGAGGACCACGCCGCCGGCGACGCGGACGACGGACGCGCCGATGATCGTCAGCAGAGCGACCGCGAGCATGTCGCGGGCGCCCATCCACAGCCAGGAGTTCAAGGCCGGGACGGCGACGAACGGCAGCACGAACAGCGCCCAGGCCCACCACGGCGCCGGATCCAGCGGCATGCGCCACGGCAACTGGGGCACGTCAGCTTGCGGCGCGACCTCGTGCTGCTGCTGAGGGGGCGCGGTGTCCGGCTCGACCGAACCATTACCCATGGGCGGGACCATAGCGACTCAACCCTTGAACAAGGAAGGAACTGCGGCGCACAACCATAACGCCAGCAGAGCGAGAGGTGTTATTCGGCGGCTGTTCTGCGGCCTATTCTGCGGCGAGGTCGCGGGAACGGTTGCGTGCGGCCTCGATCGCGGACAGGAACGCCGCACGGACCTTGTGGTCCTCCAGCTCGCGTACCGCGGCAGCCGTCGTACCGCCCGGGGACGTCACGCGCTCCCGCAGTACCGTCGGGTGCTCGCCGGTCTCGCGGAGCAGCTTCGCCGAGCCGACCACGGTCTGCACGACGAGGTCGGTCGCCGTACCGCGCGGGAGCCCCATGTGGACGCCGGCCTCGATCATCGACTCGACCACGAAGAAGATGTACGCCGGACCCGAGCCGGAGATCGCGGTGACCGCGTCCTGCTGCTTCTCCGGCACCCGGACCACACGACCGGTCGCGGCCAGCAGACTCTCGGCCAGCTCGAGATGGCTCTCGTCGCAGTGCGCGCCGCGGGAGATCGCGGCCATGCCCTCGTCGACCAGGGCGGGCGTGTTCGGCATGACGCGTACGACGGCGACGCCTTCGGGCAGGCGGGACTCGACGAACTTGGTCGTGATGCCGGCGGCCAGCGAAACCACCGTCTGGGTCGGCTGGACCGCCGGGGCGATCTCCGCGAGCAGATCGGGCATGTCCTGCGGCTTCACCACCAGGACCAGCGTCTCTGCCTGCTTCGCCGCGTCGAGATTGGAGACGACATCCACGCCGTACCGCTCCCGAAGCTCGGCGGCGCGCTCCTCCCGGCGCTCGGTGATCAGGAGGTCCTCCGGTCGCCGCCCGGCCCGAATCAGCCCGGACAGCAACGTCTCTCCCATCACACCGGCCCCGAGAACGGCCACCTTTGCACTCATGCGCACAGGTTACTGCTGAGCGGGCCGCCCTATTTCTTGCTGATCAAGGAGCGGGCGAAGAACTGCAGGTTGGCGGGGCGCTCGGCGAGGCGGCGGACCAGGTAGCCGTACCAGTCCTCGCCGTACGGGATGTAGATGCGCATGGTGTGGCCGAGGCCGGCCAGGCGGAGCTGCTCCTCGGGGCGGATGCCGAAGAGCATCTGGTACTCGTAGCTGCCCGGCTGACGGTTCGCGCGGTCCGCGAGGGCGCCGGCGATCGAGATCAGCCGCGGGTCGTGCGAGGCGATCATCGGGTAGCCGGCGCCGTTCATCAGGACCTTCATCGCGCGGACGTACGCCTTGTCGACCTGGCGCTTCTCCTGGAACGCGACCGACTCCGGCTCCTTGTACGCGCCCTTGCAGAGGCGGACGCGGGATCCCGCGTGCGCGAGGTCGCGGCAGTCGGCCTCGGTCCGGCGCAGATACGCCTGCAGGACCGCGCCGGTCTCGGGGAAGTCCTGGCGCAGCTCGCGCAGGATGCCGAGCGTGGAGTCGGTGGTGGTGTGGTCCTCCATGTCCAGCGTCACCGTCGTACCGGCGTTGCGCGCCGCGAGGCAGATGGTCCGGGCGTTCTCCAAGGCGATCTTCTCGCCGTCACCGGGCAGCGCCTGGCCGACCGCGGACAGTTTGACCGAGACCTCGGCGTTCTTGGTCAGGCCGGCGGCGGCCAGCTTCTTCAGCAGGTCGAGGTACGCGTCGGCGGTGGCCTGCGCGGCGGCCAGGTCGGTGACGTCCTCGCCGAGGTGGTCGAGGGTGACGTTGAGCCCGTTGCTGACCAGCTTCTCGGTGGCCAGCACGGCCTCCGGAGCGGTCTCACCGGCGACGAACCGCGCCACGATGCCGCTGGACACCGGCAGCGACGACACGGCCTTCTTGATCTGGGGGCTGCGGGACATGCCCAGCAGGACTCGCCGAAGCACTACGTGTTCCTCCTCATCAACCCACCCATTTGCCAGTGGTGTCAGCAGGTTACGCGCCTGAACCAGGCTTTGCGGAATCGTGTGGCCGGGGCCACACCACCGGGCCCACTGGTTCGCTCCCTGCCGCGATGGTCGCACCCCTGGTTGTTAGAGGATGCGCTCATGCCCATCTTCAAGCGTCGCCGCCGCAACGCCGTGGAGGCCGACCCGATCGGCGCGTTCTGGTCCTGGTGGTCCGCCTCCGGCGCCACGGCCGTCGCGGACGCGGTCGCCCGCCGGCAGCCGACCGACGTGAACGAGGAGCTGAACGAGCGCATCGCCCGGATCAGCCCTGACCTGGAGTGGGAGCTGGGCCCCGGACTGCACGCGGCGCACGTCCTGATCGTCACCGCCGCCGGGAACCCGGCCCAGCGCGCCGTCGCCCGGCGGTGGCTCCGCGCCGCCCCGCCGTCCGACCAGACCTGGGAGTACGCCGACCTGCGCCGGCCGGGGCCGGCGGTGACGATCCAGTTCGACGGCCTGCCTCCGGTCGCGACGGACGAGTCGGTGGTGTCGATCGAGCCGGACACCGCGTCGGTGCACGTCGGCGTACATCATCCGGTCTTCGCTTCCTTGTCGGTGGATGCGCAGCGGCGGGTGACGTTCCTGATCCTCGACCTGGTGCTCGGCGAGGAGATGGTGGAGACGTGGGTCGGCGCGATCGACACGCTGCCGGCGCCGCCCGAGGACGCCGTACCGATCGATTCGCTGCTGCCCGCGGTGGCCGGCTTTGCCGCGGAGCACACCTTGGAGGACGGCAGCCCGGCTTGGAAGATGCTCGAGGGCACGCGCGACGGGCAGCGGGTGATCGCGACCGCCGAGTACCCACTGCGCTCGATCCGCCGGCCGCATCTGGATACGCATGTCGCCGTGTCGATCCACTACCCGGTCGTCCGTGAAGACGGCCTGCCCGAGTCGGAGATGCTGGACGAACTGCGAGCCTTCGAGGACCACCTCACCGACCGGCTGGGCGGCTCGGGCAACCTGCTCGCCCACGAGACGTCCGCGGGCGTCCGCATCCTGCACTACTACACCGACGGCACCACCCCCGCCGACGCCCAACTCCAAGCCGCCACCACCGGCTGGCCCCACGGCAAAGTAACCCTCACCACAGAACCCGACCCAGCCTGGCACAACGTCTCGCACCTGTCCGGGTAGCTGTGGTCGGCCCGTATCACCTGGGTTCGACGCGGAGGGTGGTGGGTCGGGCTGTGGCATTGACGATCGCGCGGGTGGCTGAGCCGTTGCCGTACTTCGTGTAGTACGCCGCGTCGAGCTGATCGTCGACGGTCGCGTCGGGGATGTAGGTGACTTCGCGGGTCTTGCCGTCCCAGGAGATCGCGCCTTCGTGGTGACGGATGACGCCCTTGTACCAACTGCCGTCGGCACCGCGCACCGAGCGCACGTAGAGGCTTCCGTCGACGACGACATGCCACACGATGGTGAGCGTACGCAGCGATCCGTCCTGACGCCGCCCGGCAACACGGATCTCGCTGATCCGCTCCAGACCCTGCAACTCCTCAGCAGTCCAAGTACTCATCGGCTCGTGCTCCTTCAACTAGGAACGTCAGGCTTCGGGAATCGGTCTTCCGAACTTTGCCAGGGTCACGCTTTCGGGTCCCGGTCCGCAGCGCTTGGTGAGGCCGGTCAGCGGCGGCGTTGGCCGGGCTGGAGTTCGTGGTCGCCGTAGCTGTTGTCCGCGGGGTTGACGGTCACGCCGGGCGCGACGATCTCGTCGATGCGGTCGAGCACGTCCTGGGTCAGTACGACGTCGGCGGCGGGAAGGAACGCTTCGAGCTGCTCCATCGTGCGCGGGCCGATGATGGCCGAGGTGACGCCGGGGTGGTTGATGACGAACGCGACCGCCAGCTCGATGAGGGTCAGACCTGATTGCTCGGCGAGCAGCGCCAGCTCCTCGACGACCTCGAGCTTGCGCTGGTTGGCCGGGGCGGACATGTCGAACCGGGCCGGCGGGCGTGCGGACGAGGTCGGAGCCCCGGCGGAGTCTTTGCGCCAGCGGCCGGAGAGCCAGCCGCCCGCAAGAGGGCTGTAGGTGAGGGTGCCCATGCCGTACCGGAGCACGGTCGGAAGAACGTCCTCCTCGATGCCGCGCACGAGCAGCGAGTACGGCGGCTGCTCGGTGACGAATCGCTGCAGGTTCCGCTCCCGGGCTGCCCACTGCGCGCCGACGATCTGGGAGCCGGAGTACGAGGAGGAGCCGATGTAGCGAACCTTGCCCTGGCGTACCAGATCGGACAGGGCGCCGAGGGTCTCCTCGACGTCGGTGCCGGGGCTTGGGCGGTGGACCTGGTAGAGGTCGATGTAGTCGGTGCCGAGCCGCCTCAGCGAGTTCTCGACCGCCTGGATGATCCAGCGGCGCGAACCGCCGCGCATGTTGGGGTCGTCCTGGCTCATCGGCATGAAGAACTTGGTGGCGAGGAACACCCCGTCGCGCCGGCCGTCGAGTGCCTTGCCGACGATTTCCTCGGACGCGCCGGCGGAGTACACATCGGCGGTGTCGACGAAATTGATGCCGGCGTCGAGCGCGCGGTGGATGATGCGGGTCGAGTCGGCGCGATCGTCGTTGCCCCAGGGGCCGAACATCATCGCGCCGAGGCATAGTGGGCTCACCTGGACGCCGGTACGGCCCAGCGGTCGGAACTCCATATTCAGTCTTCCTTGTCGTGCTTAGCGGCCATAGCTTCACGCTACGTCGCCATTCGGCGCCTGCCAGACCCTGTCAGTACCCCTCTCGCCAGTGCCTGTCACGGCGGCGGTGTTCGGGGTGGACCGGGTAAGGGTGCAACCTGGAGGCTCTGGGGTTCCGTCTTGAGGGGGAGATGGAGAGTGGAGGGCGGATGGCGGAGCGGGATCGGGAGTTTGTCGAGTTCGTGGAGGGGGCGGGTGCTTCCTTGCGGCGGACGGCGTTTCTGGTGGTGGGGGATCGGCATCGGGCTGATGACGTCGTTCAGGACGCGCTCTACAAGCTGTACCTTGCCTGGCCGAAGGTGCGGCGGGTGGGGAATCCGCTCGCTTACGCCCGCCGGATGGTGGTCAACGCCGCGCATGACGGCGGGCGGCGGCCGTGGCGGCGGGAAGTGGCGATCGCCCAGGTGCCGGATCGGGCCGGGCACGACGACTTCGCGGCCGGCCATGCCGACCGGGACGAAGTACTCGAGGCTCTGCGATCGCTCGGGCCGCGGCAGCGTGCCTGCGTGGTGCTGAGGTACTACGAGGACCTGTCCGTCGAGCAGACCGCGGAGATCCTCGGTTGTTCGACCGGCACTGTGAAAAGCCAAGCGGCACGTGGTCTCGACACTCTCCGACGAGCCATCGACCGGCGGCGGACAAGCCGGGCGCTGTGAAGGAGGACGAGATGGAAGACGTACAAGAGGTCAGCGCCGAACTCCACCGACTCGCTGAGTCGGAGTCGCTGGATCCCTTCGACACCACCCAGGTACTGCGACGTGGACAGCGCGGGCGTCGTCGCCGCAAGCTCCTCGGCGTGGGCGGGGCGGTCGCCGGTGTGGTCGCGATCGCGGTCGCGGCGACCGTGCTGCCCGGCCTGACCTCGGCGAACGACAAACCGCCGGTGGCGAACGAGCACACGCAGAACGCAGGGTTCAGCCCGGTGCCCGGTGTACCGAGCGGCGAGGCAGGAGCCGACCAGCGGATCACCAAGGCCGAGGCCACCCGCCGCTGCAGCCTGCAGAACCCGGGCGAGAAGCGACCGCTGGATGGCGCCACGGACGGGAAGGCCCGGTCCGGTCACCTGATGATGTACCAGGTCAAGACCGGCGAGAAGTACGCGCAGTGCACAGTGCCCGGCGGGGACAGACCCTCGGCTGCGCTGGTTGCGGCCGCGGCGAAGGATCCGGTGCCGGCGAGCATGGCGGACAAGCTCCGGAACTGCTCGGTGATCGCGTGGATCGACGTGACCGACTGGCGGGTCGTCGCATCGGATCAGTCGAAGGCGCTCCGGAAGGCAGCCTTGGTGGCGGTCTCCCCGTCCGGACACAAGGTGGTCGACTGCGAACTCTCCTCGGCCAAGGGACCGCTGACCGAGATGGAGCGGAGCGCGACGTTCACCACCCTGACCAATCTCAGCGGCAGCGACCCGGTGCTGGATCCGTCCGACAGGTCCGTCCGTGCGGACATGTATGCCGGGGGCGGTGGCGGCGGGGGTTGCGACAAGGGGATCTGCTCGACGTACGGAATGACCGGCTGGGGCCGGGTCAAGTCGACGGCCGCGACCACGGTCAAGCTCCGGATCGGGTCCGCCCCGGCGTACGAGGTCCCGGTCGGTCACGGCGGCTGGTTCACCTACACCTGGTTCACGAACTCGAAGTTCAAGATCAACGACCACCCGAAGGTCGCGGCGTACGACAAGAACGGAAAGGTCGTCAAAGTCTTCGAATCGTGATCAACCAAAGGGATCCGGGCGCGGTCTCACCCTTCGCACAACGATGAACTGCCGAGGGGGAGATATGAGGAGACTGCACACGATCCTGACGATGGTGGCGGCGGCGGCCGGGATGGTCGCCGCCGGCGCCACGACGGCGACCGCGAGCCCGGCCGCGACGTCCACGACAACCGCGGCCTGCGGGCTGAACCTCGGGTCGGTGACGGCCGCTGGCGACCAGACGTTCCAGCGGCTGACGACGACGCCGGCGGCCGGCGTGAAGAGCGTCGTACCGAATCTGTACGCCGACGGCGCGGTCCGGATGAGCGCGTCGTTCGTCAACGAACCGACCGCGACCGGCAGCTCCCGGTACGGGCGCGTCGTACTCGGGGATGCGATGTACCAGCACTGGATCGAGCTCGACAAGGCCGGCAAGGTGACGTCGTCGCAGCTGGCCCGGATCGGCGGCGGGTGGAGCACGTTCGTCGACCACGAGACGTCGACGTTCAATGACGACCCGACCCACCCACGGACCTACGAGTACGCGCTGCGGTCGGACGGCACGCTGTTCCGGTGGGTCGTCGGCGACACCGGCGCCTGGAAGGCGTACGGCTCGGCACCGGGCTTCGCGTCGGTCAAGTCGATGACGCTGATCAGCAAGGCCGCGGCGTACGACACGTTCCTCGCGAACACCCGCGGCGGCGCGTTGTACACCATCCACATCCC
This sequence comes from Kribbella sp. NPDC051586, assembly GCF_044453965.1. Classification (NCBI taxonomy): domain Bacteria; kingdom Bacillati; phylum Actinomycetota; class Actinomycetes; order Propionibacteriales; family Kribbellaceae; genus Kribbella; species Kribbella sp. NPDC051586. Next base: position 556,814 of record NZ_JBITDF010000001.1, read on the forward strand.
GGTGAACACCGCGATGAAGCCGGTCGTCACCAAGGTGCGCGCCGCGACCTGGCAGGGTTTCGAGACGCTCGTCGCCGGCCAGTGCGGCAACTACGGAACCGTTGTCGCCGGCATCGACAAGGACACCAAGTCGGCGTACGTCTACACCTTCGGCCACGCGAACGGCGCGAAGACGTCGATCACCGGCCACGGCAAGGTGACCGGAACCTTCGCCGACCCGGCCTACTTCCGCTTCGCCCCACCGGTGAAGTCGGACTGGCTGTTCGGCGAGTGACCTGGGACGTGCCGCGAAGCGCTCGCGGGGTCAGACAGGATCGGTGAAGGAGACCGGCTTGCCGGTGGCATGGGCGTACGCGATCTCCCGGGTCGTGGACTCGCCGATATACCCGCCGGGGTTGACGACCAGAACCCGGTCGGCCAGGTCGATCTTTCGCAGGTGGAGTGTGCCGAGCGCGATCTTCTGCTCGTCGGTGATCTTCTCGCGATCCCCGGGGCGGCTGAAGACGCCTGGCGCGACGACGATGGCACCCGCGACGGTCAGGTCGCGGTTCGCCGCGAGCATCTCGTCCCTGAACCGGGCAGAGCCGCAGATGCACACAATCTCAGGACGATCAGGCACGGCTCGGTCATTCCTTCCGTTCACTTCAGGCGGTACGGCGCTTGAGGGTGGCGGCGCCGAGGCCGAGGGCCGCGAGGACGAACGCGACCACGACCAGCGCGTCGCCACCGGCGCCACTGGCGAGACCGTTGCCTTTAGCAACGCCGATGACGGCATCGACCGCGTAGGACAACGGTAGTACGTCGCTGACCGCGCGCAGCACCGTGGGCAACTCCTCGCGCGGGACGAGCAGTCCGCACAACAGGATCTGCGGGATCATCACGGCCGGCATCATCTGGACGGCCTGGAACTCGGTCGACGCGAAGGCACTCGCGAACAGGCCCAGCGCCGCACCGAGGACGCCGTCAAGGACCGCGACCACGCCGAGCTGCCAGGCGTCGCCCTGGATGTTCAGATCCAGGAGATACAAGGCGATCGAGACCACGACGAGCGCTTGTACGACGGCGATCAGCGCGAACGCGAGCGCGTACCCGAGCAGGAAGTCGAGCTTGGCCATCGGCATCGTGAACAGCCGTGAGAGCGTGCCGCTCGACCGCTCCCGCAGCGTCGCGACCGACGTGACGACGAACATGATGATCGCCGGGAAGACCGCCAGCAACGGTCCCCCGATCCGGTCGAACGTCCCGGGCGAGTCGTGGAACATCCACCACATCAAGCTGACCAGCAAGGCCGGCAGCACGATCAGCATCGCCACCGTCCGGTGGTCCCGCCGCAGCTGGGCCACCACCCGGGCCGCAACCGCGAACGTCACCCGCGGAGTCATCGCGCACCAGCCTTCCGGTCGATCAGGGTGAGGAACGCCTGCTCGATGTCCGCCGTACCGGCAGCGGCGAGCAGGTCGTCGGGGGTGTCGTCGGCCAGCAGCTCGCCGTCGCGCATCAGCAGGAGCCGGTCGCAGCGCGAGGCCTCGTCCATCACGTGACTCGAGACCAGCAGCGTCGCGCCGTCGTCGGCGAGCTTGTGGAACAGCTCCCAGAGGTCGCGGCGCAGCACGGGATCGAGGCCGACCGTCGGCTCGTCCAGCACCAGCAGCTCGGGGCTGCCGAGGAGCGCGGCCGCCAAGGAGGCGCGGGACCGCTGGCCGCCGGAGAGCCGGTCGACGCGGGCATCGGCGTGGCTCGTCAGGTCGACGGCTTCGACCACCCGCTCCACGTCGGAGGACGATACCCCGAGGACCGCGGCGAAGAAGCGGAGGTTCTCCGTGACGGTCAGATCGCCGTACACACTGGGCTCCTGGGTCACATACCCGATCCGGCCGCGCAGCTTCGGCGCGCCAGCCGGCAGCCCGAGCACGGACACGTCACCGGTGACCCGCGCCTGCAGACCGACGATCGCGCGGATCAGCGTCGTCTTGCCACAGCCGGACGGCCCGAGCAGTCCGGTCACCGTGCCGGCCCGCAGGTCGAACCCGACCCCGTGCAGCACCTCCCGGTCGCCGCGGACGACGACAACGTCACGGCAGCTCACCGCGTTTTTCATCATATGATGAATTTAGCGCGCACGCCGATCCGTGGCAACAGCCGGCTCTTGTGACTCGTGTGTGGGCGGCTTGATCGTGCGGTGCCCGCCGTACGCCGGGTGCGGCTACCAGCGCGGGGTTGTGGTCTGTGGAGACCCGCTGTGGCGACCGGGGACCTGCAATAGCAGGTCTCCGGTTACCGGTGCGGGTCTCACGTTGCACCAGTAGTCAGATGACGGCGTACCCGGTGGCGGCGCTCAACGGGCCAAGCCGCGGATCGCCGTACCGCTCCCGCAGCGCGCCGAACCTCAGCACCTTGTCCGGACCGAACCGCGCGACCTCCGCGGCGTACGTGTCCCCGGTCAGGAACACCGGCGGCGTGCGCTTGCTGTGGAACTTGTCCGCGTACAGGACCAGCTCCTCCTCCGCCGTCCGCGGCAGGTAGTCGTAGACCGGGATCGGCAACGCCTGGCGCAGCACGTCGTCCCGGGTGATTCCGACCCCGGTGTGGCAGGAGGCGAACCGGCAGATCTCCACCGGGAAACCGATAGACGCCAGCAACTCGTGCCCGAGCACACCGTGCCGCACGTACGCGGACGACTCGAGCCGATAGACGCCGATGTCGTGCAGTAGCGCACCTGCCCGCACCAGGTCGGTGTCCACATCGAGCCCGGCGAAGAACTGCTCGGTGAGCGAACAGACCAGCCGGCAGTGCTCGAAGACGATCTCGAACGCCTCCCGGGTCGGTGCGTACGCCCGATGCAGCGCGCGGATCTCCCCGTCCGTGGGGATCTGCATCAGCCGGTCAGGTGCAGCTGGAGGACGGGCGCCACCCGATCGATCAGCGTCTCGACGTCGATGGACGCGACCGGCTCGAGCCCGACCAGGTAGCGGACGATCGCGACCCCGACCAGCTGGGTGGCGACCATGCCGACCCGCAGCTGCGCGTCCGGCACGTCGAGCATCTGCGATACCGGCTGGATGATCATCTGGCTGATGCCTTCCCGCATCATCCGGGCCACCTCGTCGCTGCTGACCACGCTGCGGAACAGCGCCTTCATCCGCTGCTGGCCCTCCGGCGACTCCCAGACCCCGAGGAACGCCGTCGCGATCCGCCGGCCGATCTCCGCGCGCGGACCACCGATGATGGTCGCGGCGATCTGGCGAGGGTCGACCGGGATCGCCATCGTCTCGATGAACAGCTCTTCCTTGCTGTCGAAGTAGTGGTGCACGAGCGCCGCGTCGACGCCGGCCTGCCGGGCGACGGCACGGAGCGAGGTGGCCGCGAATCCCTTGTCCGCAAAGGATTCCCGGGCCGCCTGCAGGATCTCTCCCCGGGTGTCCGGTCCGCCGGGGCGGCGTCCCGGCGTACGTCGGGAAGCTGTCACGGAGTCAGCTCCGAGATCTCACCTTCCGGGGTGACCGCGAACGATGTACGGCGGGACGTGGACCGGACGAAGTGCTTGCGGGTGAAGTCCAGCGACTCGACGAGGTCGACCTCGCGCTCGGAGCGACTGGTCGCGCGGCGGGTGTTGATCTCGATGATGATGTGGCCGCGGAAGTCCTGGTTCGCCAGGGCGCCCAGCAGGTCGGCGGCGCGCTGTGTCCCGCGGCCCGGCACCAGGTGCTCGTCCTTGGCCGAGCCCGTCCCGTCGGTCAGGTGGACGTGGGTGAGGCTGTTGCCCATCGTCGCGGCGAGCTCGACGCAGTCCTGCTCGGCCGTCGAGGCGTGCGACAGGTCGAGGGTGGTGTGCGCGTACTCCTGCTCGGTCGGGTCCCAGCTCGGCGCGTACGCCTGCAGGTCCCTGCCGGGCGCGCGCCACGGGTACATGTTCTCGACCGCGAGCGTCACGCCCGTCTCGGCCTCGAGCCGCGCGATCCCCTCGACGAACCCGCGCGCGTAGTCCCGCTGCCAGCGGAACGGAGGGTGTACGACGACCACGTCCGCACCGAGCTCCTTCGCGGCCTCGGCGCTGCGCTCGAGCTTGCTCCACGGGTCGGTCCCCCAGACCCGCTGCATGATCAGCAGCGTCGGCGCGTGCAGTGCGAGCACGGGGAGCTGGTGGTAGTCGACGAGTCGCTGGATCGCGTCGATCTGCGTGCTCAGCGGATCGATCCCGATCATCACCTCGACGCCGTCGTACCCGAGCCGGGCGGCGAGCTCGAAGCCGCTCGCGGTCGACTCGGGGTAGACCGAGGCGGTGGACAGACCGATCTTCGCGGTTGTGCGGGAATTCATCGGTTCACCGGGGTTGCAGCTGGTCGAGCCGGGACAAGATGACGCCCTCGCGGAGTGCCCACGGGCAGACCTCGAGCGCGGGCAGGTCGAACAGGTCCATCACGGCGTCAGCGACCAGCGCGCCGGCGACCAACTGCGAGGACCGTCCGGCCGATACGCCGGGCAGCTCCGCCCGCTCGGCGGCCGTCATCTTGGTCAGCTTCGGGATCCAGTCGTTCAGGTCGTCGCGGTTCAGTGTGCGCGGGACGTACGGTCCGTCGGCCGACGGGGCCGCTCCGGAGATCCGGGCCAGCGACCGGAACGTCTTGCTGGTGGCCACGGAGCGCTGCGGCTTACCGGCCCGCAGGACCGGACCTGCGACCGCCGCCATCTCCAGCCGGATCCGCCGCCGCAGCGCGCGGACCTGGTCCTTGTCCGGCGGGTCCGCGATCAGGTCCTCGCGGGTCAACCGGCCGGCGCCGAGCTGCACCGAGACCGCCACGGTCGGCTGCTCGTCGGACCCGGCCGCGATCTCCAGCGATCCGCCGCCGATGTCGAACACCGCCAGGCGGCCGGACGACCAGCCGAACCATCGCCGTACGGCGAGGAACGTCAGCCGGGCCTCGTCCTCGCCGCTGAGCACGTCGAGGTCCACGCCGGTCTCCGAGCGGACCCGGTCCAGCACCTTCTCGCCGTTCGGCGCCTCGCGCAGCGCGGACGTGGCGAACGCGAGCACCGACTCGCAGCCCTTGTCCTCGGCCAGCTCGACGGCTTCCTTGGTGAAAGCGATCAACCCGTCGGCCCCGGACTGGTCGATCTTCCCGTCCTTGTCGAGGTGCTCGGCCAGCCGCAGCTCGGTCTTGTGCGAGTACGCCGGCAGCGGGGCGGCACCGCGATGTGCGTCCACCACGAGCAGGTGGACGGTGTTTGATCCCACGTCGAGTACGCCGAGCCGCATCCCCCCACGCTACTGGACTACTGGAGTAACGGCGGGTCGGGAGTCGGGGTTCACGCTTGGGACGTGAAGGCGCGTACGCTTTCTGAGTGCCTGAGGTTTCTCTCGATTTCCCCCGTGCCTGGGTCGAGTTCATCGACCCCGACGACCCCGACCAGGTCTTCCGTTGCGACCTGACCTGGCTGACGTCCAACTGGTCCTGCATCTTCGGCGGTGGCTGCCAGGGGATCTACAAGGGCCGTCCCAACGACGGCTGCTGCACCCTGGGCGCGCACTTCTCCGACGCCGACGACGAGAAGCGGGTGAAGAGGTACGTCAAGGAGCTCGGCAAGGAGGACTGGCAGTTCCGTAAGGAAGGCCGGGCCAACGGGTGGGTCGAGACCGACGACGAGGGCGAGCGCAAGACCCGGGTCTGGGACGGCGCATGCATCTTCCTGAACCGTCCGGGCTTCCCCGGCGGCGCGGGCTGTGCGCTGCACGGGCTGGCGCTGAAGCGTGACATCCATTTCGTCGAGACCAAGCCGGACGTCTGCTGGCAGCTGCCGATCCGGCGGACCTTCCGCGAGGTCGAGCGCCCCGACGGCACGACGTACACCGAGGTCGGCATCGGCGAGTACGACCGTCGCGGCTGGGGCCCTGGCGGCCACGACCTCGACTGGTACTGCACCGGCAACACCGAGGCGCACATCGGCGTCGAGGCGGTCTTCGAGTCGAGCAAGGTCGAGCTGCAGACACTGATGGGCCACAAGGCGTACGACGTACTCGCCGGCATGTGCCGCCAGCACCTGGAGGCGGCGCGGCCGTTGCTGCCGCACCCAGCCTCTAAGTAGTGATCTTGCCGTTGTCGACGAGCCATCCGATCGCGTCCAGGGCGGCCTCGACCGCGGAGTAGCGCGGCCGGAAGCCGAGCAGGCGCGCCGCCTTGTCCATCGAGCAGTTCGGGCTGTGCTCGATGTGGTCTCGCGTGGCCCCGGCGTCCTGGTCGGAGACGGTCCGGCGCCACTCGTCCCAGGACGCGAACGTCAGCCGCGCCTCCTGACCGAACCAGCCGGCCACGGTCTCGGCGTACCCGCGTAGAGTCACCGCGTCGCTTGCGACCGCGTGGAAGCTCTCGCCGAGCGCGGTGGAGCGGTTCGCGATCGCGGCCAGGAAGACGCCCGCCACGTCGGCGGCGTGGACCGGGTTGAGCGTCTCCAGGCCGAAGTTCGGCAGCAGCACATCGGAGCCTTGGGCAAGCTTGTCGAAGACGCCGAGATCGAAGTTGCCGGCCGGATTGACCGGCGTCCACCCGGGGCCGCAGATATGACCGGGGTGGACGATCGTGACCGGAAGTCCGTCGCGGCGCGCCTTCCCGAGCAGGTAGGCCTCGATCGCCGCCTTCTGTACGCCGTAGTCGCCGAACGGCCTGCGCGGGGCGTCCTCGCGGGTCGGGACGATCACGCTCGGGCCGTGGACCCAGATCGTGCCGCAGTGCAGGAGGTGCTGGATCCGCCCCTGCACCGCGTCGGCGAGCTGCCGCGCGCTGTCCTCGGTGAAGCAGATGAGGTCGATCACCACGTCCGGACTCAGCTCGGCGACCCGCTGCCCGAACGTCCCGGCAGCGTCGTCCGCCGCGCGGTCCACCTGGATCAGCTCGACCCGCCGCCAGGCTCCGTCCGACTGGTACGGCGTACGTTCGCCGCGACTGAGCACCGTGACCTGATGGCCCAGGCGGACGAGCGCCGGGACCAGGTAGGTGCCGATATGACCGGTGCCTCCGATGACGACCGTATGCATGCTGTAGAGCCTAACGACACACCCGGAGCCGCAACTGTCGGTGGGTGAGGACAGAATGTCTGGCATGCGTCTGGATCATCTGTCGTACGCGTGCGGGCCCGAGGGGTGCCGCGCGACCGTCGAGCGGTTGTCCACGCTGCTCGGAGCCGAGTTCGTCGACGGTGGTGTGCACCCGCGCTTCGGCACGGTGAACCACATCCTCCCGTTGGAGAACGACCGCTACATCGAGGTGGTCGACGTGCTCGACCACCCGGCCTCCGACAAGGCCCCGTTCGGTCAGGCGGTGCGCGCCCGCAAGGAGCTGGGCGGCGGCTGGCTGGGCTGGGTGGTGGCCGTCCGCGACATGGAGCGGATGGAGAAGCGCCTCGGCCGGCAGGCGGTGCCCGGCAACAGGCACCGGCCCGACGGGGTGAACCTGACCTGGCGGCAGATCGGCGTGAAGGGCCTGATCGCGGATCCGCAGCTGCCGTTCTTCATCCACTGGGACGATCTGGACGAGCACCCCTCGGTCGGCGGCAAGGGCATCAAGCTGACCGCGCTCGAGATCGCCGGCGACCCGGTTCGCGTCACCGACTGGATCGGTCACCCGGCCGACCACCTGCTGAACGACCTCGACGTCGCCTGGGTCGGGCCGAACGGTCAGCCCGGTCTCAACGCGGCCGTGTTCGACACTCCGAGCGGCGTCGTCCGCCTTTAGCTCTTCGCCCCCGGTTGCTCTTGACCGGGGGTTTTCTTCGGCCTAATGTACAACCAAATGGTTGTAGATGAGGTTCTGGCAGATCGGTTGCTGCACGCGTTGGCGGATTCGACGCGGCGCGACATCGTGCGGCGGTGCCTGGGCGAGGCGGCGTCGGTGTCCCGGTTGGCCGACGTGTATCCGATGAGCTTCGCCGCGGTGCAGAAGCACGTCGCCGTCCTGGAGCGGGCCGGCCTGGTGAGCAAGGAACGACGCGGAAGGGAGCAGCTCGTGCGTAGTGAGATCGACGCCGTACGGCAGGCCCGGGAGGCGCTGGACCAGCTCGAGGCGACCTGGCGCGGACGGATCGAGCGCATGTCCGACCTACTGGCCGAAGACGAAGGAGATGGAAGACATGGGCGTGACCAGAGTTGACAAGGATTTCGAGGCGTTGACCCTGACCCTGGTGGCGGACTTCGAGGCGTCCACCGACCGGGTCTGGGAGCTGTGGGCGGACCCGCGCAGGCTCGAGCAGTGGTGGGGGCCGCCGACGCATCCGGCGAGGATGGTCGATCACGACCTGACGCCGGGCGGCCGGGTGTTCTACTACATGACCGGCCCGGACGGCGAGAAGTTCCACGGGCTGTGGCAGTTCATCGCTGTGGATCCGCCGAAGTCGCTCGAGTTCGTCGACTCGTTCGCGAATTCCGACGGGGACATCGACGACGCGCTCCCGCCGTACACCGCGCATCTGGAGCTGACGGAGCACGGCGGTGGCACGCGGATGGAGTTGCGCGCCTCGTTCGACACCCGCGAACAGATGGATCAGCTGCTCGGCATCCAGATGGACGTGGGCATGCAGCAGGCCATGTCGCAGATCGACGCCCTGCTCGCCGGCTAGTTGTGATGTCCAGGCAGCTAGTGGATGTTCTCGAGGTCGGCGAGTGAGGTCTCGAGGTGTCCGAGCATGCGCTGCAGGTGCGGGACGGTCCGGCGGTCGCCGATCAGGCCGAAGTGGAGCTGGTGGTCGTAGCTGGTGACGCTGATGTTCAGCGCCTGGCCGTTGAGCACGATGCTCGCCGGGTACATCCCGAGCAGCCGCGAGCGGTTCCAGTACAGCGGGCTCTCGCTCGGGCCCGGGACGTTCGAGATGACCACGTTGTACGGCGGCGTCGTACGGCCTGCCACGCCGGGAAGGACCGCGGCCGGGCCGGCGACGCCGAAGCCGAGCGCGCCGACGATCAGGTTCTGCAACGGGCTGAGCTCGGACAGGACCCCCTTGCCGTGGGTGGTCGAGGACATGATCCGGCGGATCCGGCGCTCGGGATCGGGCAGGTCGGTGGCAAGGTCGGCGATCAAGGTGGCGAGCGAGTTGCCACCGCCGGGCGCGCCATCGCGATCCCGCAGGGAAACCGGGACCATGGCCGTCAACGCCCTGTCCGGCAGGGCGTCCAGCTCGAGCAAATAGTTGCGCAAGGCCCCTGAACACATCGCCAGCAGTACGTCGTTCAGCGTCGCACCGGTGATCGCCCGGACCTTGTCCAGCCGCTCGATCGGCCACGACTGCGCCGCGAACCGCCGGGCCCCGGTCACCGGCTGGTTGAAGATCGTCTTCGGCGCCTGGAACGGCATCGTCGACCGCACCAGCCCCTTCAGCCCGGCGAGCGGAAGACCGGCCAGGTCGGCGAACGTCCTCACCGCGCCGACCGGCATCCGCGCAACGGTCGGCAGCCAGCCGGCGCCCGACTCCGCCGGCTCGTGGGACTGCGGCAGCGCGTAGGTGGGCGGCATGCCGGTGCGAGTGGCGTCGGTGGTGAGGGTGTCCTGCATCCAGCGCAGCGCGGTGACGCCGTCGATCATCGAGTGGTGGATCTTGCTGTAGAGCGCGAAGCGACGGCCCTCGACGCCTTCGATCAGGTGCATCTCCCACAGCGGGCGGTGCCGGTCCAGCAGCGTTCCGTGCAGGCGGCTGGTGAGCTCGAACAGTTCGCGGTACCGGCCGGGACGCGGCAGCGCGGACAGCCGGACGTGGTACTCGAGGTCGATGTCCGGCTCTCGCTCCCAGGACCAGTAGCCGATGTCCTGCGCGCGGTTCCGCACCCGCCGTTCGAACAAGGGATTGACCGACGGCGCGGCGACCATCTCCTGGTACAGCCGGGAGACGAAGTCGCGGGAACTCTCCGGGAACACGTTGTCCCGGCCGGCGCCCTCCGGAAGCTCGAACAACATCAGCCCACCGACATGCATCGGCTGCTCCCGGGTCTCGCCGCCAAGGAACATCGCATCCAGCGGGCCTACCACGGTCATGGTCCCTCCGCTCCCGACCCGACCCCTCTGACGGTTCATCGTTCGTCAGAGGGAGGCGGGTCGTCTACCCCTGCTCACAGGGATAACGGAGATTTTGTTATCCGCTCAGCTGTCGAGTGGGCGGTAGTTCACGCCGATCTTCTCGATCCGGGTCAGGTGCGGGCGGAGCCGGCCGAGGAACTCGTCGTACGAGACCTTCGGCGAACCCCACGCGCGCTCGGCGAACGCGGACAGCCGCGGCAGCAGCATGTAACCGACCTGCTGCGGATCGGGCATGTACTCGGTCCAGACCTGGCACTGGGTGCCGACGATCAGCGCCTTCTCCTCGTCGGTCAAGGCCTGCGGCACGACCTCGAAGTCGTACACCTTCTCCAGCGGGATGAAGTTGCCGATGGCCAGCGGCTCGGTCGCCGGGTCGCCCTGGTAGTAGTCGAAGTACACCGACTCGCACGGCGCCATCACGACCTCGTGGCCGGCCTTCGCCGCGACCTCGCCGCGCTGCGCGCTCCGCCACGCCATGATGACCGCGTCCTTCGGGCAGTCGGTCTCGACCATCTCGTCCCAGCCGACCAGCCGCCGCCCCTCCTCGGCGAGGACCTCGGCGACCTGCGCGGTGAACCAGCCCTGCAACTGCCCGGGCTCGTCCAGCCCCAGCTCGGCCTGCCGCTTCTGCGCCACCTCCGACTCGGCCCACTGCACCGAGGGGCACTCGTCGCCACCGAGGTGGATGTACGGGCTCGGGAAGATGTCCAGCACCTCCCGCAGCACGGTCCTCACGAACTCGACCGTCGCGTCGTTGACGTTCAGCACGTCCTCGCTGATGCCCCAGTACTGCCGGACCGTCAGCTGCTGGTCCGGGTGGTTCCCCAGCTCCGGGTACGCCGTGATCGCGGCCTGCATGTGCCCGGGCAGGTCGATCTCCGGCACCACGGTGATCCCGCGCTCGGCGGCGTACGCGACGATCTCGCGCAGGTCGCCCTTGGTGTAGAACCCGCCGTGCCGCGTCCCGTCGTACTCGAACTCCTGCTGGCCGCGCGACATCTTGCCGACCATCGTCTCGGCCCGCCAGGCGCCGATCTCGGTGAGCTTCGGGTACGCCTCGATCTCGACCCGCCAGCCCTGGTCGTCGGTGAGGTGGAAGTGCAGCACGTTCAGCCGGTGCAGGGCGAGGACGTCGATGATCTTGAGGACGAACTCCTTCGGCATGAAGTGCCGGGCGACGTCGAGCATCATCCCGCGCCAGGCGAACCGCGGCGCGTCGGCGATCCGGGCCAGCGGTACGGCGACCTGGCCGTCCTCGGCCGGCTCGGCGGCCTCGACCAGCTGGCCGTACGTCGTCTCCGCGTGCCGGAGCGCATCCTCGGAACCGGCGGTCAGCCGGGCCCCGTCGGCGCTGATGTCGATGCGGTACTCGTTCGCGTCGAGGTTGCCGACCACGTCCCGGTCGGCGTCGCCGACCGGATCGGCGGTGATCCACCGGCCCTCGTCGACGGTGAGTTCTCGCGGGGCAGGGACGATCGCGATGTCGGACATCCGGACTCCAAGGAGGCGCGCGTCGATTTATGTCAGGACGATCCTATAAGCAGCTTCTATGTCAGGTTCATGAGAGGGTTTGCTCGTGACCAGCGAGCGACAGCGGACGACATTGCGCGTGCTGGTCGCCAGCAACGCACTGGGTGGAGTAGCGACGGCCAGTGGGTTCGCGGTCGCTGCTCTGCTCGCGGAAAACGTCTCCGGCTCGACGTCGCTGGCCGGCCTGGTAGCCACCTCCACCACGCTGGGCGCCGCCGCCCTCGCCGTACCTCTGGCAGGTCTGGCTCGCTCCCATGGCCGACGGGTCTCGCTGAGCCTCGGCTATCTGATCGCATTCGTCGGCGCCCTGCTCACGATCCTCGCTGCGCAGATCGGGTCGCTGGCCCTGCTCCTGGCCGCCGGCTGCCTCTTCGGCAGCGGCTCCGCATCCAACCTGCAGTCGAGGTACGCCGCCACCGACGCGGCCGAGCCCAGCCGCATCGCCCGTTCACTCGGACTGGTTGTCTGGGCCACCACGATCGGCGTGATCGTCGGCCCGAACCTGACCGGCGTCGGCGGATCGATCGGATCGTCACTCGGCATCCTCGCCCTGGCCGGGCCGTACGTCTTCTCGGTCGTGGCATTCGGACTGAGTGCGGCCACTGTCTGGGTCGGTATGCGAAGCCAAGCGAGACCCACGAGGGTGGAGCGCCAGCCTCTGGCCGTGACGTTCCGGCAGGTGATCGCCATCCCGAATGCCCGGGTGGGGTTGCTGGCCATCGCCACTGCGCACGCGGTGATGGTCGGGGTCATGTCGATGACGTCAGTACACCTGCGGCACCACGGCGCGTCCCTGACCATCGTCGGCTTCGTCATCAGCGGACATGTCGCCGGCATGTACGCCCTGTCCCCGGTGACCGGCTGGCTGGCCGACCGGCTCGGCCGCATCCCCACGATCGGCATCGGCCTCGGCATCCTCGCGGTGGCGATGACACTGGCAGCTGTGGCACCTGACGACGCGCATGCGTTGACCGGGCTCGCCCTGTTCACGCTGGGCCTCGGTTGGTCGGCCTGCCTGGTCGCCGGCTCGACCCTGCTGTCCCGGTCTGTCCCAGAAGGCATCCGAACCTCCGCGCAGGGTCTGTCCGACCTCACGATGGGCATCCTGGCTTCCCTTTCGGGCACAGCTGCCGGCCCGGTGCTCGCCTATCTCGGCTTCCACTGGCTGGCGATCTTCTGCGGCCTTCTTCTCATCCCGGCCGCTCTGCTTGCCGCACTAACCAAGCAGGAGATGCAGCGTGCGTGACCCCGGCCGGAACCCGATGCTCTGGTAGAGCGCCCGCGCCTGCGGGTACCCGTCGTCACCACGCGGACAGACCACGGCCTTGGTCCCACCTGATTCCCGCAAGGCGTGAAGTGCGGCCAAGTTGACCGCCGCCCCGAGTCCACGCCGCCGGTACGCCGGGGCGCATCCGACGGGCTCCACCAACCCGACCTGGTGCTGCTCGTCCAGCCAGATCAGCGCCGACGCGACGAACTCCCCGGCCTCGTTCTCCACCACCCAGTCCAGCTCGGGTCGGTAGGGCCAGGTCGACATCACCTCGGCCATGTCGTCGTCGCTCACCTTTGACGGTCCCAAGTCGGACCACGCCGCCCGGTGCGCAGCACCCCGCTTCGACACCTCGTCCTGCCGCACGTGCCGCAGCGTCAGCCCTTCTGGCACGACGGGTTCGGCCAGCGCGTCCAACGAGATCCAGTGGTGGGTGAAGTACGGCGCGTCGACGTCATGCTGGAAGCCGGCCGACTCCAGGGCGGTCAGCAGGTGCTTCTCGGTCTCCAGTACGCCGGCGGCCAGCTTCGGCCCGTCCGCGGTCGAGCGGAACCACTCGACGACCGTGGCGGCCAACTCGGGGCGGTCCGGGTCGACAGTCATCAGAAGGTGACCGGGCTGCTCGAGCCATCCCCAGGCCACGACGCGGTCGGTGTCGCGCCAGACCGCCGTACGCCAATTGCCGGCCGACCGGCGGGCGTTCACGCTGCGCTCCCAGGCGACATCCCCGAGGTGCAAACGCGACGCCGGGCTCCAGGTTCGCTGGACGAGTTCCTGCATGTCACTGAGGCCGTCGCGGCCGGCGTACGCGGTCATCTGCACGGAGCGCAGCTTCGCAGGGCCAGGAGGGCGGCTCAACTGCATTAGGCTCGAGCGTCGTGAGCATCGCGGAGGGCGGGATCCCGAGTCCCAACATCTGGCACCACCCGAAGGTGTACGAGATCGAGAACCGGGCGGTGGACCCGGACGGCGTGATCGAGCCGGCCATGCGGGCGATCCGGGACTGGACCGGCGCCACGGTGCTCGACATCGGCTGCGGCACCGGATTCCATCTGCCGACGTTCGCCGCGACAGCTACCCGGGTGATCGGCGTGGAGCCGCACGGCGCGCTGGCCGACGCCGCTCGGCGTCGCACACACGCGTTGCCCAACGTCGAAGTACGCCAAGGTACGGCGCAGCGCCTGCCGGTGGCGGACTCGTCGATCGACGTGATGCACGCGCGCTGGGCGTACTTCTTCGGACCTGGCTGTGAACCTGGGCTGGCCGAGCTGGACCGGGTGATGCGCCACGGCGGGACCGCGTTCGTCATCGACAACGACGGCAGTCGCTCGACGTTCGGGCGCTGGTTCACCGAGTCGTACCCGATGATCAAGCCGGCCGAGGTGGAGCGGTTCTGGACCGACCGCGGCTGGCGCCGGACGCCGCTGGAGATGGGCTGGCGGTTCGAGAGCCGAGCGGACCTCGAGGCGGTGGTGAAGATCGAGTTCACGCCACAGGACGCCGAGCGGATCATCGCCTCGCACGTCGGGTCCGAGGTCGACTACGCGATCAACCTCTGGAGCAAGACCTTCTAGCGACACTCCGTGGTCTACAGAGTGACCTCCGTACTCATAGGGTTGACGGACCACTCGACGGGCTTTCTGGGGAGGCGCCAGCCACGGATGGACGGTCTGCTGCTCGAACGCGTACCGGGGCTGCCGGAGCGGCTCCGGATCGACGTAGGTGAGCAGCGTGCGGTCGTCGCACCGCAGGCCGCGGACCGCCGTCGGCTGGCAGACGTCCTGACCGGGCTGGAGGATCCGCCGTCCGGCGCGCTCGTGCTGGCGGGCGGACCGGTCCGGCTGGTGCCGGCTGAAGGCGGACTGCTCCCCCACCTGACCGTCCTCGGCAATGTGATGCACGGGCACCGCACAACGCATCCGGTCACCAAACAGGCAGCCCGGGACGAGAGCCTGGTCAAGGTGATCGGCTGTGGGCTCGAAGACGTGCAGAACCGCTACCCACACGAGATCACACCGGGTCGACGTCGGCTGGCCGGTGTGGCCCGTGCACTCGGTGCCTATCCACGGGCGATCGTGCTGGAGGACGCAGCCGGCCTGCCGACGTGGGGTTCACTCCTGTCGATCCGTCCCAACCCCGATCTCGCCTCGGTCGCGTTGCTGCTCATCACGACCAGCACGACGCGTACCACTGGATTTGACGATGCCGAGTAGCCGCAGAGCGTTCCTCGGCGCCGCCGGAACGCTCCTGCTTGCCGGCTGCTCGAGTGACGTGCTGGGACTTCGGCGTGCGGTCCGCGTGGCCGTCAGCTGGAGCGGGCAGGAGTTGCGCGCGTTCCACAAGGTCCTCGACGGCCTGGGCACGCTGGACTATCCGGTTGAGGTCGTGCCGCTCGGCGACGACATCTCCACCGCCTTCGGTGCACGCTCCACTCGGCGGCCCGACATCGTCATGCTGCCGCAGCCGGGTCTGGTCCCACGTCATCTCGACGACCTGGACCCGATCCCCGACGACGTCGCCCCACTGGGACGAGTACGGCTCTGGAACGAGCTTCTGACCCATGACACAACGACGTACGGCGTGCCCTTCAAGACTGCCCACAAGTCCGCGGTCTGGTACCGGCCGTCGGTGTTCGAGCAGGACGGCGTACAACCGCCCCGGCTGTGGTCGGAGTGGCTGACGCTGAACCAGACGCTGACGCAGGCAGGCATCACTCCGCTGTCGTTGGCCGCGGGTGATGGCTGGGTGCTCACCGACTTCCTGGAGAATGTCCTGCTGGGCATAGCACCCGATGTCTACAGCGCTCTGGCGACAGCGAGCGATCCGCGTCCGTCGCAGCAGCCGGAATTCGGTGCCGCGCTGCGGTTGCTGGGGACCATGTGGTCGGCGCCCGGAGTGCTGGCGGGCGGAGTGAAGGAGTCACTCGTCCAGCAGTTCCCGGATGCGTTGATAGAGGTGTTCGGGCATCGCAGAGCAGCCATGGTGCTGGCATCCGACTTCGCCGAGCCGGTCGTCCGTTCGTTTGCCGCGGATCCCAACGACATCGGGCTGTTCACGTTCCCGCCGATGGCTCCGGGTGCTGCAGCACCAGTGGTCGTGGGTGGCGACGTGATGGTGTTGCCGAAGCCCAGCGGCGACGACGCACGCGACCTGGTACGCCGGTTGTCCGCACCGACCGCTCCGGACCCATGGATCAAGGAAGGCGGGTTCCTGGTCGACGGACGGGTCAACGGGTACACCCCCGAGCTCACCCGGCTTGCCCTGCAGTTGACGAAACGGGGTGAGCAGTTGCACTTCGACCTGTCCGACCAGCTCGGTCGGCTCGGCGACATCAACGGGCTGTGGCGGGTGCTGACCGACTTCCTGATCGCTGTGGGCAGCCGCGGCGCTGCCGCCGTACCGCAGGCAGTGGACGAGGCGATGGACGAGATGCGCAAGGTGGAGGAGAGCTGATGGGGCTGCAGACCAACGGCTTGTCCCTCGAGGTCGTCGGCCGCGAGATCACCGGCCGTCCCGTCCCCGGCAAACCACGCCGGCCGGCCGGACCGTACCTGCTGGGCTTGCCGGCCCTGCTGCTCAGCTGTCTGCTGCTGGTGCCGATCGGAGTGACCGTGGTGGCGGCGTTCCGGACGCCGGGCGGGTTCGGGTTCGCCAACTTCGGGGTGATGACCGACCCGGGCGCATTGCGTGCTGTGGGCAACAGTCTGCTGTGGGTGCTGGTCGCCTTCGGGATCGTGGTGGTCGGGTTCTTCCTTGCGCTGTTGAGTTATCGGCTGCCCGCGGTGACGACGTTCCTGCAGCCGGCGCTGGTGATTCCGTTCGCGGTGTCGGTGCTGGTGTCCGGTGCGACGTTCCGGCTGCTCTTCGACCCCACGCCAGAGCGCGGGACGGTTACGGCGGTCTGGACGAAGCTGTTCGGGTCGAGTCCGGTGTGGCTCGGTCCTGGTCTGTTCTGGTTGGTGCTGGTCTCTGCGTTCGGCTGGACCTGGCTCGGCTACGTCGTGTCGCTCTTCCGCGCCGGACTGGACGCGATACCGGACGACGTGACCAGGACGCTCACAGCCGAAGGCGTGCGGGGCTGGCGGCGCCTGCGTGCGTTGGAGATCCCGTTACTGCGGCCGATCACCGGTGTGGTCACGCTGACAGTGGTGATCGCGGCAGTGCGGGTCTTCGACCTGGTGCTGATCGTCGTACCAGGGTCCATGCAGCAGTCCGCCGACGTACTCGGGCTGAACTGGTGGCGGGCGACCACCACTGGTGACGACACCGGACGTACGGCGGCGCTCGGCGTCGTACTGTTCGCGATCGTTGCAGCCGTAGGGCTCATCGGCGTACGCGGACTTCGCCGCCGTCGGTGGGCGATGCCGGTGACCGTAGTGCGGCCGGACCCGTCGCTAGGACGCCCGAAGCCGAGCAGAGTGGTGCGGCGGTACGGCTGGCTGATCGGGTTCGCTGTGACGCTGGTGTGGATCTTCCCGGCGGTGGTCCTCGTCATCACCGCGCTGCACTCGCCGGAGCAGGCCGGCGTCCACGGTTGGTGGTCCGCGTCGGGGCTCGGGTTCTCCTCGTTCGCCGCGGCGGCGAATGTCGGGCTGTTCCGAGCGTTGTTGTCCACACTGATCATCGCCAGCGCCGCTACGGCTGTGCTGCTCGTGATCGCAGTACCGACTGCCTATCTGGTCGCGTGGGGTGGTCTACCGGTACGCGTCGGGCGAGCCGTGATGGCTGTGTTCGTAGTTCTGGCGGTGACGCCCGTGCAGATGTACGCCGCGCCGCTGCGGGACGCGATCGACGCTGCCGGACTGGCCGGGTCCCGGATCGCGCTGGCGCTGGTGCATGCGGCTGCTGGTCTCCCGTTTGCTGTGCTGCTGTTGCGATCCGCCTTCGCGTCTGCCCCACCTGCGTTGGTGTCCGAGGCCTTGCAGGGGCCAGTGCGGCAGAGCGCAGTACTTGCGACTGTGCAGCGGACGTACCGTCCCGCACTGATCGCTGTTGCCGTGCTGGAGTTCGCACTGGTGTGGAACGACTTCATCGTCGGGTTCCTGATCAGCGGCCCGGGTACGACGCCGTTGTCGCTGGTGCTGTGGGGTGAAGCGCGACAGTTCTCCGCCTCGAGCGGACCGGTTGCCGCTGCGGCTGTCGTCGCGTCCGTCGTACCAGTCGTCCTCATGCTGTCGTTCTGGCGGACCGTGGTACGCGGACTGACGACGGGAAGCCGGCCATGAGCGAAGCGGAAGAGAAGCCGCCGGACAAGGAGGAGTCGCCGTACCAGACGCGCGGCTTCCGTTTCGTCATCGGCACCGTGGCGTCCGCGCTCCTCACCGGTCTCGCGTCGGAGATGCTGAACCAGAGCCTCGACAGCGGCGGCTGGGTGCAGTGGATCGGCCTCGGTGTGACGGTGCTGCTCGGAGCGATCACTGTCATCCAGTACGGCCCGGCCATCCGGCGATCGTGGCAGCACAGCGGCGACAGCGCTCCTGAACTGCACGCGACCGCCGAGGAGGCTGAGCAGTGGATGATCGCGCTCGGCTCCCACGCCGGCGGGATGGCAGCCGCCGAGTGGTACGCCATGAACGAGGAGTGGCTCCGCGAACTGCTGATGGCTGAGAAGCCACATGTCGACACGATCGACGACTTCGCCCGCATCTGCGACGCCCTCGAGCCCTGGTACGTACGCCGTGCCGATCCGGATGCTCTACTGCAGCTCAGTGACCTGCTGAGCGCTGCGGCCGAGGTGTGCGCCCGGCGTGATCTCGCGGAGCTCGCTGCGGCGCGCGCGGCAACGGCGTACCGGATGCTGGGCGACCTGGACACGGCCAGCACCCGGCTAGGCATCTCCGACAACATCGCGACCCACAGCCGTACTGCGGCCGCGCTGACGACCCGACGGCAGGTCGAGCGAGCGTTGCTATCTCTGGCCCGCGCAGACCGCTCACCGGCCGGGAACGACCGCGACGAGGCAGTACTGAACGCACGCGACAGGCTGGATGACGCGCGGCTCAAACGACCTGGCCCGGACCTCGCGGCCGATGTGGCGATCGCCGTCAACCTCGCCGTCGTACACCTGTACCAGCAGGACGCCGAAGGCGCGCTGGACCAACTGCGACCCGCCGTCGCCCGCGCAATCGCCGCCCACGATCTCAGCGGTCAGGCACATGCACTCGAGCTGATGGGCGTGGCTGCGTGGATGCAGGACAATCAGCACGAGGCCGTCGGCCGATGGGAGCACGCCGGCCACCTCTACGCCGAGATCGACGAACGCGAAGGCCACGCGCGCTGCCTGCAGCACCTCGGCTCCGCGGAGGTCGTCGCCGGTCACCTGAGCGCCGGACTCGAACTGCTCGAGCAGAGCGCGATGCTCCGTACGTCGGAGAGCCAGATCCTCACGATGTACCTCGAAGTCGCCCGGCAACCCGCGCAACTCCCGGTCGTTGCCGATGATCGACCCCCCACGGTCGGTCGGCTGAAGCGGCTCCTCCGGTCGCTGCGGAGATTTGTCGGAGGTGCTCTATAGGTTGGTGCCATGGCTAAGGCGGCGACTCAGGCGAAGGGCAAGCCCGCGTACGCGTGCTCGGAGTGCGGGTGGACCTCGGCGCGCTGGATCGGGCGGTGCGGCGAGTGCCAGGCCTGGGGGACGGTCGCCGAGGTCGGTGCGCCGAAGGCCGCGCGGATCAGCGCCGGCCCGGTGACATCGCCGGCGATGCCGATCGCCAAGGTGTCCGCGATCGAGGCCGAGTCACGTCCGACCGGCATCGGCGAGCTCGACCGCGTGCTCGGCGGTGGCGTCGTGCCGGGCGCGGTCATCCTGCTCGCGGGTGAGCCCGGCGTCGGCAAATCCACGCTGCTGCTGGAGGTCGCGGCGCAATCGGCCCGCGGCGGCCAGCGGACCCTTTACGTGTCGGGTGAGGAGTCGGCCGCCCAGGTGCGGCTCCGGGCCGGACGGACCGACGCACTGGTCGACGAGCTGTATCTCGCGGCGGAGACCGACCTGTCCGCGGTGGTCGGTCAGGTCGACGCGGTCGAGCCGTCGTTCCTGGTGATCGACTCGGTCCAGACGATGGCGCACCCGGAGGTCGACGGCGCACCCGGCGGCGTGACCCAGGTCCGCGAGGTGACCGGCGCGCTGGTCCGGCTCGCGAAGGAGCGGCACATCGCGGTCGTGCTCGTCGGCCACGTGACCAAGGACGGCGCGATCGCAGGTCCGCGGATGCTCGAGCATCTGGTCGACGTCGTGCTCGCGTTCGACGGCGACCGGCATTCCGGGTTCCGGATGGTGCGCGCGACGAAGAACCGGTTCGGCCCGTCGGACGAGGTCGGCTGCTTCGACATGGTCGACACCGGCATCGTCGAGGTGACCGACCCGACCGGCCTGTTCGTCTCCGAGCACGCCGAGCCGGTCGCCGGGACGTGCGTGACGGTGATGATGGAGGGGCGTCGCCCGTTGCTGGCCGAGGTGCAGGCGCTGGTCGGCCCGTCCGCGGCGCCGCAACCGCGCCGGACCACCTCCGGGCTGGAGTCGTCGCGGGTCGCGATGGTTCTCGCCGTGCTCGGGAACCGGGCCGGGCTGAAGCTGACCGACCAGGAGGTGTACGTCGCGACCGTCGGCGGGGTGAAGATCACCGAGCCGGTCGCGGACCTGTCCGTCGCCATCGCGGTCGCGTCCTCGGTGATGGACAAACCGATCCACCCCGGGCTGATCGCGATCGGCGAGGTCGGGCTGGCCGGCGAGGTCCGGCGGGTCGGCGGCCTGGAGAAGCGGCTCGCGGAGGCGGCCCGGCTCGGGTTCACCAAGGCGATCGTCCCGGCCGACATCCCCAACCGGAGCAAGGACCTCAAGCCGATGGACATCCAGAAGAAGTACGGCTTGCGTACCTTCGCCGCCCCGGACCTCCCCTCGGCACTGATGGCGGCAGGCCTCGCCTGACCCCGTGTGGCGCAGGCCACAAGCGTGGCGCTGAGTGGGACGGGGATGCACAGCGGGTACGTCGGGAACGTACCCTGGGAGCGCCCCCGCCGGGTTCAGCGATGCACCCGGGCCCCCGCCCGGCGCACCGCCGGATGACCGCAGGAGCACCTGATGACCGGATCCAGAGTTGTCGCGCTCGGCCACTACCAGCCGGAACGGGTGCTCACCAACGACGAGCTCGCCACCATGGTCGAGACCAACGACGAGTGGATCCAGAGCCGGGTCGGTATCCGGGAGCGCCGGATCGCGGCCCCCGACGAATCCGTCGACGAGATGGCCTGGCGGGCCGCCGACAAGGCCGTCGCGAACGCCGGCATCGACTCGTCCGAGATCGACTACGTGGTGGTCGCGACCTGCACCGCCATCGACCGCTCGCCGAACATCGCGGCCCGGGTGGCCGCCCGCCTCGGCCTCGGCAACCCGGCGGCCATCGACCTGAACACCGCCTGCTCGGGCTTCGCCTACGCGATGGCGACCGCGGACCAGGCGATCCGCGCCGGCGCCGCGAGCAAGGCACTGGTGATCGGTGTGGAGAAGCTCAGCGACTGGACGGACTGGACCGACCGCACCACCTGCGTGCTGATCGGCGACGGAGCCGGGGCCGCGGTGCTGGTCGCCAGCGAGGAGCCCGAGATCAGCCCGGTGGTGTGGGGCTCGGTGCCGGAGATGTCGGACGCGGTCCGGATCGAGGGCCGCGAAGGCCCGTTCGAGCAGGCCGGCCTGAGCGTCTTCCGCTGGGCCACCACGCAACTGCCCGAGATCGCCCAGCGGGTCTGCGAGAAGGCCGGACTGAAGCCGGAGGACCTCGGCGGCGTCGTCCTGCACCAGGCCAACCTGCGCATCATCGAGCCGCTCGCGAAGCGGCTCGGCGCGGTCAACGCGGTGGTCGCCAAGGACGTCGTGGAGTCCGGCAACACCTCGGCCGCGAGCATCCCGATCGCCCTGTCGAAGCTGGTCGAGAAGCGCGAGATTCCGTCCGGCGCGCCGGTGCTGCTGTTCGGATTCGGCGGCGGTCTGTCGTACGCCGGTCAGGTCATCCGCTGCCCCTGACGCGACAGGCGTCGTACCCCGGTTGCGCGTAAGTACGCAGGAATCCGGCATTGCACGGTCCGGATGCACGGGCGGGTGCACGCGCAACCGCACCTGCGGGCGGTGTCACGCCGGGTGCGTCCGGGCCGGCGGCAGATATCGGGACAACTGCGTCCGCGTAACCGCATAGACTCAGGTTCCGTGGCACCGAACTCGGACAAGAACAGCACCGGCGCCCGCCTGCGCGCGACGCTCGCGGCGGTCGCGCCCGGCACCGAACTACGCGAAGGCCTGGAGCGGATCCTGCGTGGACGGACCGGCGCACTGATCGTGCTCGGTCACGACAAGGCGGTCGACGCGATCTCCACCGGCGGCTTCGAGATCGGCGTCGAGTTCACCGCGACCGGGTTGCGGGAGCTGAGCAAGATGGACGGCGCGATCGTCCTCGACCGCGAAGCGACCCGGCTGATCCAGGCCGCCGTACACCTGATGCCGGACCCGGCGATCGTCACCCAGGAGACCGGCACCCGGCACCGGACCGCCGACCGGGTCGCGCGCCAGACCGGGTTCCCGGTGATCTCGGTGTCGCAGTCGATGCACATCATCGCGCTGTACGTCGACGACCAGCGGTACGTGCTCGAGGACTCCGGCGCGATCCTGTCCCGCGCGAACCAGGCCCTGGCCACCCTCGAGCGGTACAAGCTGCGCCTCGACGAGGTCTCCGGCACGCTGTCCGCGCTCGAGATCGAGGACCTCGTCACGGTCCGGGACGTCGCCGCCGTCGCACAGCGGCTGGAGATGGTCCGCCGGATCGCCACCGAGATCGACGGGTACGTCGTGGAGCTCGGCACCGACGGCCGGCTGCTCACCCTCCAGCTCAACGAGCTCGTCGCCGGCGTCGCCGGCGAACGCGAGCTGGTCGTCCGCGACTACCTCCCGCCGGCCACGGGCCGCCGGCCCAAGACGGCGGACGACGTACTGCTCGAGCTGGACGCGGTCAGCCCGACGGACCTGCTCGACATCGGCCAGGTCGCCCGCGCCCTGCAGCTCGGTGGCGCCGAGCAGCTCGATGCCGCGGTCACGCCGCGCGGCTACCGGCTGCTGGCCAAGGTGCCGCGCCTGCCGGGCGCCGTCATCGACCGGCTGATCGAGCACTTCGGCCACCTCCAGAAGTTGCTCGCGGCAAGCATCGACGACCTGCAGACGGTCGAGGGCGTCGGCGAGAACCGCGCCCGCACGGTCCGCGAGGGCCTGTCCCGGCTGGCCGAGTCCAGCATCCTGGAACGCTACGTCTGACGACTGACCGTCACTCGGCGCCTCCGGTTCGTGAAAGAACCGGAGGCGTCTTGCATTCGGCCGCGGATCGGCTAATACTCCACATGGAACATTTGGCGCGGAACAATCCATCTGGAGGATCATGGCCGACCTCACCCCGCTGGCGATCTCGGTGCTGGCGTTGCTCGAGGAGAAGCCGATGCACGCCTACGAGATGTACCAACTGCTCGTCAGCCGCCACAACCACCGGATCGTCAAGGTCCGGCCCGGCTCGCTCTACCACACCGTCGAGCGGCTGGCCGGCCAGGAGTACGTCCGGGCGATCGGCACCGAACGGGCCGGCAACCGGCCGGAGCGGACGACCTACGAACTGACCCCGGCCGGCCGCGAGGCGATGGTCCGGCGGGTCGAGAGCGGTATCGAGACCTTCGTCTACGAGTACCCGGTCTTCCCGGTGTTCCTGGCCGAGGCGCACAACCTCGACGCCGAGGACGCCGTACTGCGGTTCCGCCGCCGGATCGAGGAAATGGACTTCTGGCTGGCCGACGTGGACAAGGCGATGGCCAGCGCCAAGGCCCGGGACGTACCGGAGCCGTATTGGCTGGCCGGGACCTACGTCCGAGCCCAGGTCGCGGCCGAACGCGACTGGCTCACCACCATCATCGAACGTATCGAGAGCAAGGACCTGGAATGGCAACCGGACAAGACGCAGTGAGGCCCGAGGTGCGGCCATGGCCCGCACTGTGGGCGTTGGTGCTCGGCTTCTTCATGATCCTGGTCGACTCGACCATCGTCTCGGTCGCGACGCCCGCGATCCTCGAGGACCTCGGGTCGGACGTCGGCACCGTGGTCTGGGTGACGAGCGCCTACCTGCTCGCGTACGCCGTACCGCTGCTGATCACCGGCCGCCTCGGCGACCGGATCGGCCCGAAGAAGATCTACCTGACCGGGCTGGCGTTGTTCACGCTCGCGTCGGTCTGGTGCGGGCTCACGAACACGATCGAGCTGCTGATCGTGGCCCGGGTGTTCCAGGGCCTCGGCGCCTCGATGATGACGCCGCAGACGATGGCCGTCATCACCCGGATCTTCCCGCCGGACCAGCGCGGGCGGGCGATGAGCCTGTGGGGCGCGACCGCCGGCGTGGCGACGCTGGTCGGCCCGATCCTCGGCGGCGTGCTCGTCGACGGCCTGGGCTGGCAGTGGATCTTCTTCATCAACGCGCCGGTCGGCGTGGTCGGCTTCGTGCTGGCGATGCGCCTCGTGCCGGATCTGCCGACGCACAAGCACAAGTTCGACCTGATCGGCGTCGTGTTGAGCGCGGTCGGCTTGTTCCTGCTGGTGTTCGGCATCCAGGAGGGGCAGAAGTACGACTGGGGTCAGATCAAGGGCCCGATCTCGGTCTGGTCGCTGATCATCTCCGGCCTGGTCGTGCTGGCGATCTTCGTCTTCTGGCAGTCCCGCAACCGTGGCGAGCCGTTGCTGCCGCTAAGCCTGTTCAAGGACCGCAACTTCTCGCTGGCGAACGTTTCGATCACCACGGTCGGGTTCGCGATCACCGCGATGGCGTTCCCGCTGATGCTGTACGCACAGGCGGTCCGCGGGCTCTCGCCGACCAGGGCCGCGCTGCTGCTGGTGCCGATGGCGGTCATCTCCGGTGCGCTGGCGCCGTTCGTCGGCCGGCTGGTCGACCGTACGCCGCCGCGGTTCATCGCCGGGTTCGGGCTGCTGTGCTGCTCGGTGTCGATGTTCTGGATGAGCCAGGTGATCGAGCCTGACGTCGCGATCTGGAAGCTGCTGCTGCCGATCGCACTGCTTGGCGTGGCCAACGGCTTCATGTGGGCGCCGCTCGGCACGACCGCGACGCGGAACCTGCCGATGCACCAGGCCGGTGCCGGTGCGGGCGTCTACAACACGACTCGTCAGGTCGGCGCGGTGCTGGGCAGTGCGAGCATCGCCGTACTGATGGAGTCGCGGCTCGCGCACAACCTGCCGGCCATGCCGGGTGGCGCGTCGGCCGGCGAAGGGTTCACCGGCAAGCTGCCGGAGGCTGTGCGGCAAGGGTTCAGTGACTCGATGGCGCAGGCGCTGATCCTGCCGGCCGCGGTACTGCTGATCGGATTGGTCGCCGCACTGTTGTTCGTGGCGCCGTCCCACCTGCAGAAGAAGCCGGACACCGCGACGCAGCCGGTCGAGGCCGGCTGATCCCTACACCACCTGGAAGGCTTGTGCGCTTGACAGGTGGCCGTCGTACTCGGCTTTGACGACGTACGTTCCGGGCTTGGCGACCGGTTGACCCGGAAGGCAGCCAGGCCCGGAGCGGTGCCCGTTCCAGGGCACCGTGACGGCGGCCTGCTTGTCCTTGGCAACGACCAGCGTGGCGGTCTGGATCACCTTGCTGCATTGGGTGGTGCTCCAGATCAGGTCCTGGCCCGACGTGACGGTCACGGTCAGCTTGTCGTTGCTGATCGTGGCCTTGCACTGGTCGCCGGCCGGGGTCAGCTGGACCACGAAGTTCAGCATCGAGCCGGAGACGATCTTCCGGTTGCCCGGCAGCGCATCGATGCGGACGTCGGAGCCCTTGCAGGTCAGATCCGCGGGCGGCGTGGTCTTGGACGGCTCCGGAGTCGGCGTTCTCGTCGGCGTCGAGCTCGGCCCGGTGCTCGATCCGGTACTCGGGGCAGAGGCCGGTGGGGCGCCGGACGGGTTCGGCTGCGGGTCTGTCGCGGCGGCGTTCTGTGCGTCGCCGTCGCCGGAGAAGAGCCGGGAGACCAGGAAGACCAGCACAACTACGACCGCGAGCACCAGTCCCCGGCGGAACCAGTACACGCTGGCGGGCAGGTGCCCGACCGGACGGAGCAGGCTGCTCATGAAGCGCACTCTAATATCGGCCCTATGCAGGACCACTCAGGCTCGCCGTTGGCTGCCGCTCTCCATGAGCCTGTGCTGCGTTGGTACGACGCCAACGCGCGGTCGCTTCCGTGGCGGGAGCCGGATGCCGGGGCCTGGGCGGTGATGGTCAGCGAGTTCATGCTGCAGCAGACGCCGGTGAACCGGGTGCTGCCGGCGTACCAGAGCTGGTTGGAGCGGTGGCCGAAGCCGGTGGACCTGGCCGCAGCGGCTCCTGGTGAGGCTGTAAGGGCCTGGGACCGGCTCGGGTACCCCAGGCGCGCCCTCCGGCTGCACGCGGCGGCTCAGGCGATTGTGGAGCGCCACGGCGGCGAGGTGCCGGACGACCACGCCGCACTGCTCGCACTGCCCGGCGTGGGCACGTACACGGCCGCCGCGATCGCGTCGTTCGCCTTCGGTCAACGTCATGCCGTCGTCGACACCAACGTCCGCCGCGTCCTCGCGCGGGCCCTGAGCGGTGTCGCCCAGCCGAGCATCTCCCCCACGGCTGCAGACCAACGCCTGGCCGGCAGCGCACTACCTCACGACGAGCGGACCGCCGCCCGCTGGGCCGTCGCCTCGATGGAGCTCGGCGCCCTCATCTGCACCGCCCGTACGCCGCGATGCGCCGACTGCCCGATCCGCTCGGAGTGCGCCTGGGTCCGCGCCGGCAGTCCGCCGTACGACGGCCCGCCCCGCCGCGGCCAGACGTACGAGGGCACCGACCGCCAGGCCCGCGGCCGCCTCCTCGCCGTACTGCGTGCCGCGTCGGCGCCGGTGTCCAAGGCAAAGCTGGACGCCTCCTGGCCGGACGCCGTGCAACGCGAGCGCGCGCTGGACGGATTAGTTGCCGACGGCCTCGTTGAGCCGCTGGCCCGCGCTCGCTACCAGCTACCCGAATAGCAAGAGGCCGACTCGACGACTCGAGCCGGCCTCTTAGGTGCTGCTTCAGTTCTTCTTGCTGCCTGCGGCTTCTTCTTCGTCGTCGGCCAGCAGGTCGAGCGGCATCGCCGGGCTGCCGGACAGCGTCGCCAGCATCTGGCGGACGTTGGTCAGCTGCGCGTTGATGCTGTCGCGACGCTGGGTCGCGGCCGCGAGCTCACGCTCGGACTCGGCGCGGATCCGCTCGGACTTGTCCTTCGCGGCGGCGACGATCTCCTGGGCCTGCCGGTTGGCGTCGGCCAGCTGCTGCTGCGACAACCGCTCGGCCTCGGAACGCGACCGGTCGGCCTCGCGCTGCACCTGGGCGGCGCGGTCGGTGACGGCGGCCAGCTGCTGCTCGGCCAGCGCGGTCCGGGCGGCGAACTCCTGCTCGACCTTGCCCCGGCGCTCGGCCAGGGTGGTCTCGAAGGCGGCCGCGGCCTGGGCGGACTTGGCGCGCTCCTGCTCGTACAGCGCCTGGGCCTCGCTGCGGCGCGCGGTGGCGTCGCGCTCGGCCTCGTCACGCATGTCGTCGGCCTGGGTCCGGGCCTCCTCGAGGATCCGGGCGGCCTCGGCGTCGACCTCGCTCTTCCAGTCCAGGGAGTACTGCTCGGCCTCCTTGCGGACCTTCTTCGCGTGCGCCTCACCGTCGGCGACGATCGCCTCCGCGTCGGTGCGGGCGCGGGTCACCAGGTCACGGGCCTCGTCGTCGGCCAGCGACAGGATCTTCGCGACGCGCTCACCGAACTCGGTGAAGGTGGGCGTGCGGTCCTTGGAGTCCTCCTGGGCGGAGATGACGGCCGCTTCCGCCGCGTCCGTGCGGGACTGCAGCTCCTGCACATGACGCTGCAGCTGCTCGGACTGCTGCTGCAGCGCGGTCAGCGAGGTGGTCAGCTCACGGATGTGCTGGTCCACCTGGGCAGGCTCGTAGCCTCGCAGAACGGTACGGAACGGGGTTGGGCTTTCACTGCTCATGTTTTCCGATGCTCACTTCGATGGGTGGGTGGATCACACATTGTCACTGACAAGGATCTGACTGTCACGTCCTCATCCTGATTCCCCCGTGGAACCCTCACTGGAGGACATTCCACCACCTGGGCGGAACCCCGGTACAGCGAGTGCCTCGATCACACCCGAAAGCTGGGTGAGCTCCTTGGTGATCTCATCACGGCGCTGGTTCAATGCCGCGACCCTCGCCTCGGCGTCGGCGAGAAGTTTTCGTGCCTGTGCCCGCAGGGTATCGGCATGGTCGCGGGCCTGGGCCTCGATCTGCTGGGCTTCGGCGCGGGACTTGCGGATCAGCTCGTGCGACTGGCGTTGCGCCTCGGCCAGATCGTTGGCCGCGCGCTCGCGCAGGTGCTGGGTCGCCGACTCGGCCTCGGCCTCGCGCCGGTTGGCCCGCTCGATGATCTCGCGGGCGTCGTTCGCGGCCGTGCCCTTCAACCGGTCGGCGCGGGCCTGGGCCTGGGCGGTGACCTTCTCGGCCTCCTGCTTGGCGGCTGCCAGTGTCGCCTCCGCCTGCTCGCCGGCGGCGTACAGCGTGGTCTCCGCGAGCGTGGTCAGCTCGGCGTTCTCCTTGGCGATCGCGTCCTGGGTCTGCTTGAGGCGACTGGTCGAGCGGCCGACCACGCGGCGCAGGTGCGCCCGCTTCTGCCGGAGCAGCTCGGCCGCGTCGACGGCGGCCTGGTCGCGGATCGACTGCGCCTCGGACTCCGCGGCGCCGACCAGGTCGTCGACGGTCTTCTTGCTCCACAGCGTCTGCTTCTCGGCCTCGGCCAGCGCCGCCTCGGCGGCCCTGTTGGCGTCCTCGACGATCCGCTGCGCCTCGGCCGACGCGGTCCGGCGGTCGGCCTCGATCGAGTCCACGACCAGCTTGGCCTGCGCCCTCGCGTCGGCCATCAGCCGCTCGTTGCCGGCTTCGGCCTCGGCCTTGCGCTCGGCGATCTCGGCGACGGCCTCGGCCCGCAGCTTGTCGATCTCCAGCGAGATCGCGGCCAGCTTGGCCCGCTCGGTCTCCTCGAGCTCCGCGGTCCGGCGCTCCAGCTCGGTCCGGTTCTCGCCGCGGAGGCGCTCGATCTCGGCGTGCGCCTCGCCGATCTCGCGGCGGGACTTCTCCCGGGCCGCCTCGACCTCGCGCTCGACCGCGGCCCGCAGGTCGCTCGCCTCGGCCTCGGACCGGGCGATCAGATCGGCTTCGTTGCGTACGGCGGCCTGCGACACCAGCGCGGCCTGCTCACCCGCATCGGAGACCAGCTGCTGCGCTTCCTTGCCGGCCCGCTCGACGGTGGCCTGCGCCGACTCGCGAGCCATCCTGGCATCGTCGAGCAGCTCGTCGGCCTCTTCCTTCAGCCGGGCGGCTTCGCTCTCGGCGGCCGCGATCCGGCGCTGCGCCGCGGCCTGCGACTCGGCCCGCAGCTGGTCGGCGGTCGCCTGGCTCTCGATCTGCAACTGCTCGGCCGCTGCCTCGGAGTCCGACCGGCGCTTCGCGACCTCTTCGGCGACGGTGGCCCGGAGCTCCTCGGCGGCCGACTCCGACTCGGTCTTCAGCCGCTCCGCGATGGCGGCCGCCTGCGACCGGACCCGGTCGGCTTCAGCGGTCGCCTCGGAGGTCAGCTTGTCGGCCGCGGCGGCAGCCTCGCGGCGTACCCGGTCGGCTTCGGCGGTGGACTCGGCGCGCAGCCGGTCGGCGGCCTCCTCGGCCTCTGAGCGGACCCGCTCGGCCTCGGCCTCGGAGTCGGTACGGAGGTGCTCGGCGGCCCGCTCCGCGTCGCTCAGGACCCGCTGGGCGGCCGTCATCGCGTCGGTGCGGAGCTTCCGGGCGGCGGCCTCGGCCTCGGCCTTCAGGCGCTCGTTCTCGGCGCGGATCCGGTCGGCCTCGTCACGGGCCACGTCGTTCTCGTGCTCGGCCTGCTCGCGCAGCGTGTCCGCGATCCGCTGGGCCCGCTCGAGCACTCCGCCTGCCTGCCGCACGCCAAAGGAACCGGTGTCAGCGACCGGTTCCTGGGTCAGGGGCAGACGCGGAGCGTCCATGCGACGAGATGATTCCATCCCCGGCCCCCTTTCCGACAGTCCGGGTCCGAACAGCGTGGTCACAGGGTTACAACGCGACAGACAGGCGGTAGGTAACTGCTTCATCAGCAGTTGCGCGATCTTCCCATCGATCCGTTGGCGGGCGCGACCGGCTCCCGTATCGAAGTGGTCACGCTCCGCAGGACGATACGACCAATCAGTAGCATTCGCGCAAATCAGGCGTGTCCCCCCAGTACTCCCCACCGCCCCGCAGTACTCCCCCAACTCCCCCCAATTCCGGCACAGACCAAACCGCCCCTCGCCGAATCGTGGCGATCGGCGCGCCTCACCCTCGCCGAGTCGTGAGAATCGGCTGCCGCGAAGGACCAGTACTCACGACTCGACGGCGGGCGCGAGGGACCAGTACTCACGACTCGACGGCGGGCGCGAGGGACCAGTACTCACGACTCGACGGCGGGGGCGAAGCGCCTCGAGGCGCCGAGACGTGCGAGACGCTCGGCGGGGCGGGCCCGCCGAGCGTCTCGGATGTGCGTGTTCAGTTGAGGGTTACGAGTCCTGCACTCCGGAACCCGGAGCGGTGCCGCCGCCGGTGGTCAGGTCGGTCAGCTCCAGGTCGGACGCCGAGGACTTCTCGGCGCCGGTGAAGGCGAAGAACTCGGTCACGCCGTCGTCGTTGACCTTGCCCTCCGGGATCGCGTCGACCAGGACGATCTGGCCGGGACGCAGCTCCCCGAACAGGATCTTCTCGGCCAGCACGTCCTCGATGTCACGCTGCAGCGCGCGGCGCAACGGACGGGCACCCAGAACCGGGTCGAAGCCACGCTCGGCGGCCAGCTTCTTCGCCGCCGGGGTGAGCTCGATCCCCATGTCCTTGTCCTTCAGCCGCTGCTCGATCTGGGCCACCATCAGGTCCACGATCCGGACGATGTCGTCCATCGTGTGCTGGTGGAAGACCACGATCTCGTCGACCCGGTTCAGGAACTCCGGCCGGAAGTGCTGCTTGAGCTCCTCGGTGACCTTCGCCTTCATCTTCTCGTACGAGCCGCCCACGTCGTTCGCCTGGGAGAAGCCGAGGCTCACCGACTTGGCGATGTCCTTGGTGCCCAGGTTCGTGGTCATGATGATGACGGTGTTCTTGAAGTCGACCACGCGGCCCTGGGCGTCGGTCAGGCGACCTTCGTCCAGGATCTGCAGCAGCGAGTTGAAGATGTCCGGGTGGGCCTTCTCCACCTCGTCGAACAGCACCACGGAGAACGGCTTGCGCCGGACCTTCTCGGTCAGCTGGCCACCCTCTTCGTAGCCGACGTAACCGGGAGGCGAACCGAACAGCCGGGAGGCCGTGTGCTTCTCCGAGTACTCCGACATGTCGAGACTGATCAGCGCGTTCTCGTCGCCGAACAGGAACTCGGTCAGCGCCTTCGACAGCTCGGTCTTACCGACGCCGGACGGGCCGGCGAAGATGAACGAGCCACTCGGGCGACGCGGGTCCTTCAGCCCGGCGCGGGTACGCCGGATCGAACGGGACAGCGCCTTGACCGCGTCCTCCTGGCCGATGTAGCGCTTGTGGAGCTCCTTCTCCATGTCGAGCAGCCGGGACGACTCTTCCTCGGTCAGCTTGAACACGGGGATGCCCGTCGCGGTGCTCAGCACCTCGGCGATCAGCTCCTCGTCGACCTCGGCGACCACGTCCATGTCGCCGGCCTTCCACTGCTTCTCCCGCTCGGCCTTCGCGTTGATCAGCTTCTTCTCGTCGTCGCGCAGCCGCGCGGCGCGCTCGAAGTCCTGCGCGTCGATCGCCGACTCCTTCTCCCGGCGAACGGTCGCGATCTTCTCGTCGAACTCGCGCAGGTCCGGCGGAGCCGTCATCCGGCGGATCCGCAACCGGGCGCCGGCCTCGTCGATCAGGTCGATCGCCTTGTCCGGCAGGAACCGGTCCGAGATGTAGCGGTCGGCCATCTGGGCGGCGTTCACCAGCGCGGCGTCGGTGATCGTCACCCGGTGGTGCGCCTCGTACCGGTCGCGGAGGCCCTTGAGGATCTCGATCGTGTGCGCGATCGAGGGCTCGGCCACCTGGATCGGCTGGAACCGGCGCTCCAGCGCGGCGTCCTTCTCGACGTACTTGCGGTACTCGTCGAGGGTCGTCGCGCCGATGGTCTGCAGCTCACCACGGGCCAGCATCGGCTTCAGGATGCTCGCGGCGTCGATCGCGCCCTCGGCCGCGCCGGCCCCGACGAGGGTGTGGATCTCGTCGATGAACAGCACGATGTCGCCGCGGGTGCGGATCTCCTTGAGCACCTTCTTCAGGCGTTCCTCGAAGTCGCCGCGGTAGCGCGAACCGGCTACCAGGGCGCCCAGGTCGAGGGAGTAGATCTGCTTGTCCTTCAGCGTCTCCGGGACGTCACCACGGACGATCTGTTGGGCCAGACCTTCCACGATGGCGGTCTTGCCGACGCCCGGCTCACCGATCAGGACAGGGTTGTTCTTGGTCCGCCGGGACAGCACCTGCATGACCCGCTCGATCTCGGTCTCGCGCCCGATCACCGGGTCGAGCTTCGCCTCACGAGCGGACTGGGTGTAGTTCCGGCCGAACTGGTCGAGCACCAGGGAGCTGCTGGGGGCGCCCTCGGTGGGCGCGCCGGCAGAGGTCGTCTCCTTGCCCTGGTAACCGCTCAGCAGCTGGATGACCTGCTGACGGACCTTGTTCAGGTCCGCGCCGAGCTTGACCAGGACCTGCGCGGCGACACCCTCACCCTCGCGGATGAGGCCGAGCAGGATGTGCTCGGTGCCGATGTAGTTGTGGCCCAACTGCAGGGCCTCGCGCAGGGAGAGCTCCAGCACCTTCTTGGCGCGGGGGGTGAACGGGATGTGCCCGCTCGGGGCCTGCTGTCCCTGGCCGATGATCTCCTCGACCTGGGAGCGAACGGCCTCGAGCGAGATACCCAGGCTCTCGAGAGCCTTGGCGGCGACCCCTTCACCCTCGTGGATCAGGCCGAGCAGGATGTGCTCGGTCCCGATGTAGTTGTGGCTGAGCATCCTGGCCTCTTCCTGAGCCAGGACGACTACCCGACGGGCGCGGTCCGTAAATCGTTCAAACATCGCCAAAGCGCTCCTTGCCTCAGAGGAGTCGGACGTGCCGTGTTGGCCGACCCCCGTACATGCATGCTAGTCCCCGGCGCCGACAGGCTCGCTCTCGGCGAACAGCCGATCACGCTTGCATCGGCTGCCCGGGCGGCATCACAAGGGGACAACCGCTCGGATCTCCAGCGTGTTCCCGTGTGCACCCGATCAGACAGCGTGTTCGCCACCAGCGAATTTCCCCGACTACCTGTCAGGTCAGTCATCGGATCCGACACGCCGTGTCCCACTCTGTGAAACAACCGGAATGCGGACGGTCCCGGCACCCATAGGGGGCCGGGACCGGCGACAAACTGCGAATTACTTGGCTTCGTTGTACGCCGCGCGCACCTCGGCGGAGATCCGGCCGCGCTCGCTGACCTCGTAGCCGTTCTCCTTGGCCCAGGCCCGGATGTCGGCGGAGTCCGATGCCGACCGGCCGCGGCCACGCGCCCGGCCCACGCCGCCACGGCGGCCGGAGACCCGGCGGCCGGAGCCGACATATGCGGCCAGCGCATCGCGCAGTTTTGCGGCGTTCTTCTTGGACAGGTCGATCTCGTACGTCGTTCCGTCCAGCCCGAAGGTGACGGTCTCGTCGGCCTTACCGCCGTCGAGATCGTCCTCGAGAACCACCTGAACCCTTTGCGCCATCGATGACAACCTTTCCGCGCCCGCCATCGGGCACAATCCCCCTGCCGAATTGTTTGCATCTGATTTGTACCCCACAAACCGGGGTCATGTCATTCATCGACGCCGCGCAGCCATCGTAACTTTGAGTATTCATCCGGTCCGTAACCGGCTGGACCGGAATAAATTCGACCCCGGATTTGCGGAAGCAGTCCGTTGTGCTATGCAACGATCTGCCGAGGGATTCGGGAATCACTCCGGCCGGAGCAACGGGAACAGAATCGTCTCCCGGATACCGGTCCCGGTGAGCAACATCACCAACCGGTCCAGGCCCATCCCCATCCCGCCGGCCGGCGGCATCCCGAATTCCATCGCGCGGAGGAAGTCCTCGTCCAGCTCCATCGCTTCCGGATCACCGGCGGCGGCCTGCATCGACTGTGTCACCAAGCGATCCCGCTGGATCACCGGGTCGTTCAGCTCCGAGTACGCGACCCCGAGCTCGACGCCGTTCACGAACAGGTCCCAGGCCTCGACCAGCCCCGGAATTTCGCGGTGCGGCTTCGCCAACGGCCGCGCCGACTCCGGATAGTCGCGGACAAAGGTGGGCTGGATCAGGGTGTGCTCGCACAGCTTCTCGAACAAGTCGACGGCGATCTCTCCGACATTCCGGCCCGGCTGCAGCTCGACGTCGTGCTGCTCGGCCAACTTGGTCAGAGTGGCCAGGTCGGTGGTCACGTCGACGCTCTCGCCGACCGCTTCGGACAGCAGCCCGAAAAGCGTCGCGTGCCGGAACGGCTGCTCGACGTCGATGGTCGAACCGTCGCGCGCAGTGATCGTCGTACGGCCGATCGCGCGGCCCGCGTTCCGGATCAGCTCCTGGATGAGTTCGGCCATCGAGTCGTAATCGCCGTAGGCCTCATAGGCCTCGATCATCGAGAATTCCGCCGAGTGGGTGGAGTCCAGCCCCTCGTTGCGGAACGTTCGGCCGATCTCGTAGACCCGGTCGACGCCGCCGATCATGGCCCGCTTGAGATCGAGCTCGAGCGCGATCCGCAGCTTCATCTCCTGGTCGAACGCGTTCAGGTGCGTGCTGAACGGACGCGCCGCGGCGCCGCCGTTGGTCAGCTGCAGCACCGGCGTCTCGACCTCGACGAAGCCGTGCCCGTCGTACGTCGCGCGCAGCGCCTTCAGGACAGCCGCCTTCGCGCGGACCATCTCGCGGGCCTCCGGCCGGACGATCAGGTCGACGTACCGCATCCGGACCCTGGCCTCTTCGCTGAGCGGCTTGTGCTCGTTCGGCAGCGGGCGCAGCGTCTTGGCCGCCATCTGCCACCCGGTCACCTGCACGGACAGCTCACCACGGCGGCTGGTGATCACCTCGCCCTGCACCGCCAGCAGGTCGCCGATGTCGACGAGTTGCTTGAACCGGGCCAGCTCCTCCTCGCCCAGGTCGGCCAGCGAGAGCATCACCTGCAGCTCGGTCCCGTCGCCCTCCCGGAGCCGGACGAAACACAGCTTGCCGGTGTTGCGCAGGAAGATCACCCGGCCGACCACCGAGACCTGCTCACCGGTCCGGGTGTCGGGCTCCAGGTCCTGGCTGTCGTACTTCGCCCGCAGGTCCCTCAGCAGGTGCGTGCGCGGCACCGAGATCGGGTACGGCGCGACGCCTTCCGCCAGCAGGCGGTCACGCTTCTCCCGGCGAACCCGCATCTGCTCGGGCAGGTCGTCCTGCCCGTTGTCGGGGTTCACCGGGTCCACGTGTGTATCAGTCATGGCTAAAGGCTAGTGACTGACCGCCTCCAGCTCCGAATCCTTTACCCGCAGCACCAGCGCACCGGCCGCCGCCGCGGCCACCGCACAGGCGATCCCGCAGGTCACGAACGTCCCGCGCGGGCCGAGCAACGCACCGGCCGCGCCGCCCAGCAGCAGGGCGAGAATGCTGAACGACCGGATCGTTCCGTTCAGGGCCGCGATCACCCGGCCCCGGAGGTGCTCGGCCGACCTCGTCACCACCAGCGCGCTGGTCGCCGCGTTCAGCATCCCGCTGCCCACGCCGATCGTGGTCGCCCCGATCATCAGCGTCACGAAGTTCCCGGCCAGGCCCATCAGGACGCAGGAACCGCCGATCGCGGCCATCCCGCCGACAACGGCCCAGGTCCGGCCGAGGTCGGCCCGCAGGCGGCCGCAGTACGAGGCGCCGGCGATCGCGCCGAGGCCGGTGGCCGCGCCGGCCGCGCCGTACAGGGACGGCCCGAGGCCGAGTTCGCCGGTGATCAGGAAGACCTCGACGACGTTGACCGCCTCGCCGACCACCACGAACAGCCACAGCGCCGGCACCAGGATCCGCAGGATGTCGTCGCCGAAGATCGCCCGCAGTCCGGCCATCACGCCACCCTGCTCACCGCCGCTCGCCGCCTCCGGCCGACGACGGGTCCGAACCAGCCGCGCCACCAGCACCAGGACCAGGAACGTCGCGGCGTCGACCAGCAGCGCACCGCGGGTGCCGGCCGCCCCGACCAGGACGCCACCGGCCGCCGATCCGGCCAGCGTCGCGACCCCGATCAGCGCCTGGCTGGTCCCGGTGGTCCGGCCGACCAGGCTCTCGCCGACGATCCGCGGGATCAGCGCTCCCCACGCAGGTCCGGCGACGGCCTGTCCGACCTGCAGTACGCAGACCAGGGCCAGCGTGTTGACCAGGTCGTGCACGAAGGCCAGGCCGACACCGGCGGCGACCTGCAGCAAACCCGACCAGACCAGGACGGCGCGGGAGTCGAACCCGTCCACGATCCGCCCGGCGAACGGGATCATCGCGACCGTCGGTACGGCGAACGCGAGCAAGAGGGCGGTGACCGCGGCCGGGCCGTGACCGTCGGAAACCCGCAGCATCAACGCGATCAGGGCGATCGAGTCGCCCGCGTAGGACAGCGCACGGGCCGGCAGAACCAGCCGGATGTCGCGGTGCGACCAGATCGAAGTCTGAAGGGTTTGCTTCATAGATGTGAAGTTACTGCTTCATATTCCGATCCGTCAAGGGTTTCGCTACGCTGACGTCGTGGCCAAGCAGAAGCCCGCCGTGGTGATCACCGATCCGCAGGCGATCCGCGCCCTGGCCCACCCGGCCCGGCAGCGGGTCATCGACGAGCTCTACAACGGCAGGGTGCTGACCGCGACCGAGTGTGCGGAGCTCGCCGGCCTGACGCCGTCGGCGATGAGCTACCACCTCCGGGCGCTGGAGAAGTGGGGCATCATCGAGCGCGCCGAGGAGTCCACGGACGGCCGGGAGCGGCCGTGGCGGGCGCGGGCCGCGAGCCTGCGGATCGACTCCGACACCGGCGGAGCCGGGCGACTGGCCGGCCACGCGATCATGCGGACCGCGATGACCGGCGTGCTCGAGCAGTTCCAGGAGCTGCCCGACGACGACCTGTGGGACGACGTCAGCACGCTCAGCCGGTCCCGGCTGTGGCTCACCCACGAAGAGGCGATCCTGTTCGGCAAGGAGCTGAACGACCTGGTCGACCGGTTCAAGAAGAAGCGCACCCAGAGCGACCACCCGGCCGGGGCCCGCCAGATCAGTTCGCTGTACGCCGTCGTCCCGATCGGGAAGGCGCCGGAAGACAGCTGAACCGTTAGCTACACAACGACGTATCCAGGAGTACCTTCGAAGTAGAGGTACTTGTCATGCAGTCCTGGGTCCTATGGGTGATCGTCGCCGCCGTCCTCGGCACGGCTGAGTTGATGGCAGCGACCTTCGACCTGCTCCTGCTCGCCCTGGCCGCGCTCGCCGCGGGCGCGATCGCCGGGCTCGGACTCGGCATCGGCTTCCAGGTGCTCGCCTTCGCCGTCACCGCCGGCAGCCTCGCCGTCCTGGTCCGGCCGGTGGCGCGACGGCACCTGACCGGACACCCGCACCTGCGCACCGGGGTGGCCGCCCTGATCGGACGGGAGGCCGTCGTGCTCGCTCCGTGTGACCGGGACGCCGGCCGGGTCCGGATCGGCGGCGAGGAGTGGAGCGCCCGTTCGTACGACCCCCACCTGCACATCCCCGCGGGCACCCGGGTCGACGTCTTCGCCATCGAGGGGGCCACCGCCCTCGTCCATCCCCAGGAGGAGCCATGGCCGAACTGATCATCGGAATCGTCGTCGCACTGCTCGCGGTCGTGCTGGTTCTGCGGACCGTCCGCATCGTCCCGCAGGCCCGGGCGAGCAACGTCGAGCGCCTCGGCCGGTACCTGCGCACGCTGGAGCCCGGCCTGAACGTCGTGATCCCGTTCGTCGACCGGCCCCGGCCGCTGATCGACCTGCGCGAGCAGGTGGTCTCGTTCCAGCCGAACTCGGTGATCACCGAGGACAACCTGGTCGTCCACATCGACACGGTGCTGTACTTCCAGGTCACCGATCCGCGCGCGGCGGCGTACGAGATCTTCAACTACATCCAGGCGATCGAGCAGCTGACCGTCACCACCCTGCGCAACGTCATCGGCAGCCTGGACCTGGAGAAGACGCTGACCTCGCGCGAGCACATCAACTCGATCCTGCGCGGAGTGCTCGACGAGGCCTCGGGCAAGTGGGGCATCCGGGTGAATCGCGTCGAGCTGAAGGCGATCGAGCCGCCGTCCTCGATCAAGGAGTCGATGGAGAAGCAGATGCGGGCCGAGCGGGAGAAGCGGGCCGCGATCCTGAACGCCGAGGGCCAGCGCCAGTCGCGGATCCTGACCGCCGAGGGCGACCGGCAGGCCGCGATCCTGCGGGCCGAGGGCCAGGCGAAGGCGATCGACACCGTGTTCGAGGCGATCCACCGCAACGACCCGGACCCGAAGCTGCTGGCCTACCAGTACCTGCAGATGCTGCCCGAGCTCGCCAAGGGCCCCGGCAACACGTTCTGGGTCATCCCGTCCGAGGTCACCAGCGCACTGCAGAACGTCACCAAGGCGTTCACCGGTGAAACAGCCCCCACTCCGCCGCCGATCCCGTCGGAGAACGGTCACAACCCTGAAATCTCCCGGGGATAGTTGCCCCGTCACCAAATCGGTTGGCGGGCGATGTCACTATGGGTGGCATGGGGGAACCTCTGTTGCTCGCGCAGGCGATCGCCATTCCGACCGGAGTGGCCGTACTCGCGTACCTGGTGGTCGGGCTCGTCATCGGCGTCGAGAGCATGGGCGTGCCGCTGCCGGGTGAGACCACCCTGGTGGCGGCCGCGTTGCTCGCCTCGCAGCACCATCTGCGGATCGAGTTCGTGATCCTGGCGGCGGCCGCCGGCGCGATCATCGGCGACTCGATCGGGTACTTCATCGGCCGCAAGGCGGGTCGCCGGCTGTTCGAGCGACTCGGCCGGCGGTTCCACCACTTCTCCGAGGACCGGATCGTCCGCGCCGAGAAGTACTTCCACAAGTACGGCGTCTGGACGGTGTTCTTCGGTCGCTTCGTCGCACTCCTGCGGATCTTCGCGGGCCCGATGGCCGGCATGCTGCGGATGCCCTACCCGCGCTTCCTGGCCGCCAACGCCGCCGGCGGTATCGCCTGGTCGGCCACCATCGGCATCGTCGCCTACAAGGTCGGCGACAACGCGGACAAGATCTTCGGCCGGGTGTCGCTGTGGGCGCTGGTCGCGATCGCGGCCGTCGTGCTCGCGCTGTACGTCGTCCACAAGGTCCGCAAGCGGTCGAAGCAGCACGAGGTACCGGAGCCCGAGTCGACGCCGAAGCCCGCCGAGTCAGCGGACGTGTAGCTGCAAGCCGGCCGTGGTGATGCCCTGCATCGGGCGGCCGAACATCATCGCGCCGGGGATGACGAACCGGTAGACGAAGTCGCCCGGCTGCCCGGCCTTGAACGCCAGCGCGGTCTGCCCCTGGCGCATGGCCATCGCCTTGAGGTTCGCCCAGGTGCGGGTCTGCCGGTTCCAGGCCTGCAGCATCACGATCGTGTTCATCGCCGGCTTGACCGTCGCCGAGATCGTCACCGTCGAGCCGGCCTTCTTCGCCGTGTCCCCGCCCGCGAACCCGGCCGAAGCGACCCGGACGACACTCTTCGTGTACGCCGGTTTGCTGGTCGACGTCCCGGTGATCATGCCGCCCTTCGAGTACACCGGCACGGTGATCTTGTACGGCCTGCTCCCGCCGGTCGGTACGCCGACGTCGTAGTACCCACCCGCCGTCGTCGCACCGCGCGCCGCCGGAGTCCACCGGGCGCCCGGGGTGACCTGTGTCAGCACCACGACCGGCACACCCGCCGGGGTCGCTCGCTGACTCGTGCACGGCGTCTCGAGGTCGCACCCGACCTGGTGCAGGACGACCCGCCCGCGGACCCGGATCGGCACGCTGAACTGCGCCAGCGGCGGGACCGCGGCGTTGATCGAGCTGGTCAGACCGAGCACCTGCCCGCCGATCCGCGTGCTCCACTCGTTCTGCGTGCGGAGCTCGAAGACGTACGGCGGCTTGATGCTCTTGATCACCTGCCGGTTCGAGGTCGTCGCCGGGCCGATCGCCTTCAGCATCTGGCCGGTCCGCCCGATCATCGGCACGTACCGCTGGGTCTTCTTGCCCTTCACGTCGAGCGGGTCGTTCGGGGTGAAGTCCTGCGGCGCCACCGGCACCGACCACCGGATCAGCACGCCGCGCCCCTGCGGAGCCACCGCGGCCGCGCTCGGCTGCACCGGCCCGTCGGTGTCGAACACCGGCGACTTGGCGAGCTTGCTGGTCACGCCGCCCTGGGACGTCCCGGTCGCGACCGCGACCTTGTAGTTCCCGTCCGGCGGGAACGCCGACGTCGGGATCTCCCAGCGGTTCGCGTCACCCGCCGGGATGTACTTCACGTACGACGGGCTCTCGCTGAGCACACCCTCGATGGTGATCCGGTTCGGCCGGCTCGTGTCCTTCCAGGTCACCAGCACCGCCGCCCGGCCCTTGGGCGCCCAGGCGACCGCGACATCGGTCGGCGCCGGGTCCGAGGCACACGCGGTCAGCGAGGTCGCACCCACGACCACCGCCAGCGCCACGGCAAGCACGCGCCGCACTCGAACCACCTCGTCTCAGCTGCCTCACAGCGCAGGTGTCACGACCGAACCCGTGAACCATACCCAGTCCGGAGTGCTCGATTCCCAGCGCCGTTGCCGGATCGGTATCACGCTCCTACCGTGAGAGGAGCCACAAAGGGGGGAACCACGATGGCGTTCATCGACACACCCAAGGACCCGGAGTTCTTCGAGGCGAACCGGGCGCCGGCCGGACACGTGCCCAACTTCGTCAAGACCTTCGCCGCGCGCCAGGCCGTGTACGACGCCTGGAAGCAGCTGAACGGCGCGATCAAGGAGTCCATGGACCTGCGCCGCTACGAGCTGGCCACGCTGGCCGCCGCGACCGCGCTGAAGTCGAGCTACTGCTGCCTCGCCCACGGCCAGGTGCTCGCCGACAAGTTCTACACCTCCGAAGAGGTGGTGGCCCTGGTCGACGAGCCGCCGAACGACCCGGTCGACCAGGCTGTGATGGCCTTCGCCCGAAAGGTCGCGCTCGCGGCCGACACCGTCACGCAGGCCGACGTCGACGCCCTGAAGGCGGTCGGCCTGACGGACGACGACGTACTCGACGTCGCCCTGGCCGCCGCGGCGCGGGCCTTCTTCTCCAAGACCCTGGACGCCACCGGCACCCAGCCCGACTCGGCCTTCAACGGCCTGCCGGACGGGCTCCGCAAGGCGCTCACCGTCGGCCGACCGATCTACTCGGGCTGATTGTCCGGTCCGCCGCCGAGGTGGAACTTCGTGCTGACGCCGGTGTACATCAGGTGGGTGACCAGGCCCTGCGCCGCGTGCGGCAGGTTGTGGCAGTGGTCCATCCAGATGCCCGGGTTGTTCGCGACGAAGGCCACCTCGTAGGTCTCCTCGTCCTCGACGTTGAGCGAGTCCGTCCACCACGGGCTCCCGGTCGCCTTGACCCCGTTCCGGCTGAGTACGACGAGGTGGTGGCCGTGCAGGTGCATCGGGTGGACCTGACCCGAGGTGTTCTTGATCGTCATCCGGACGATGTCGCCCTCGCTCACCACGAACATCGGCACGTCCGGGTACTGATGACCGTTGATCGTCCACCAGCGCAGGCCGGGCTTCCCGTCGAAGAACCCGATCCGCCGGCCGATGTCGTACTGGAACACCCGGGTCGCCTTCGCCGGATCGAACCCGATCGCCTTCGGTGCGCCGTACGTCAGCAGGTCGACCCGGTCCGTCGGCTGGGCCCCGGTCGGCGCGTCGCCGTCGCCGATCACCAGCGTGGTCGGGCCGCCGCCGAGCCCGATCCGCACCGGTTTGTCCGTGCGCACCTCGAGGTCGATCCGCCCGCCGGCCGTGACGAGCACGCTCTTCCCAGTCACCTCGGTCGGCGCGTTCACGTCGGTCCCGTCGACCGCGACCACCTTGTACGGCGCTCCGTCGACCCAGGCCGCCATCGGTCCGTTGTCGGTGTTGATCAACCGCACGCGGGCCGTCGGACCCGGTGCTTTCACGCGGCGTTCGCCGTACTCGCCGTTGACCGTGCGGACCTTGTCGTAGGTGTGCACGGCGGCGATCACGTCGCCAGGCGTCGGCCGGACGATCAGTACGCCGTACAGCCCCTTCTG
This sequence comes from Kribbella sp. NPDC051586, assembly GCF_044453965.1. Taxonomy (NCBI): domain Bacteria; kingdom Bacillati; phylum Actinomycetota; class Actinomycetes; order Propionibacteriales; family Kribbellaceae; genus Kribbella; species Kribbella sp. NPDC051586. The sequence goes on from NZ_JBITDF010000001.1 coordinate 599,115, forward strand.
CACCTGCTCGTGCGAGACCTGGTGCGAGTGGTACCAGTAGGTGCCGGCGTCCTTCGCCATGAAGCGGTACACGAACGACTGCCCGGGCTTGATCGCGTCCTGGGTGACGCCCGCGACACCGTCCTCGCCGTTCGGTACGTCGACACCGTGCCAGTGCAGCGTGATCCCGTCCGCCACGTTGTCGTTGTGCAGCGTGACCTGGATCAGATCGCCTTGTTTTGCGACGATCCGCGGGCCGGGCGAGGTGTGGTTCAGCGTGAAGCCGTCCATCGAGCCGCGGCCGGGGATGTCGAAGCGCTCCTTACGGGCGACGAGATCCACCACCACGTCGGGCTTCTGCGTCGGCGGGCCGATCAGCTGGCTGACATCCTCGCCGTGGTGGAGATGTTCCGGCACCGGGCCGCCGCCGTAGTCGGCGTACCCCATCGACATCGGCGACAGGTCGTTCGGAACCAGGCTGCGCGCCCAGAGGAAGACGATCGGCGTCAGCACGACGATCGTCGCCAGCAGCCCGATCAGGACCCGGCGAGGCGGCAGCCGCAGGGTCACGGCCGCCGCCTGTCAGTTGCCAAAGGCATCTAAGCCGGCGCCTCGGTGGACTCCGGTGCGGCAGCCGCCGCGGGAGCACCGGCGGCGCGACGGGCGGCAATTCCGGCCACCGCCAGCAGCGCCAACGCGTTCGCACCGTGCAGCGCGCCGACCACCGGCGCGATGAACGCCGCGAAGGCGAAGGCGATCTGCAGCACGACGAGGCCGAACACGTACAAGGCCCACCTCACGCCACGCTCGACGTGGGCGAAGAACGAGACGATCAGCAACAGCAAGGCGAGCAACGGGATGGCCGTTGATCCGACGATGCTGTGGAGATTGTGGCCCCAGTTGCCGTCGTAGTTCTTGTCGATGACCAGACCGTCGTCCATGTCCTTCAGCGCGGTGAACCAGCCGACCGCGATGGCCATGGCCTGGACCACGACGCCGATGGCGATCAGACCTGCGAGTACCCGATAGACAGCTCTCATGGTTTCCCCCCAAAGTAGCTGGATTCATCGTGATCCAGATCACCTCAAGGGCACAAGAGGTCAATAGTCTCAGCTGTGATTCCGGGCGTACGCCTGGTACAGACCGTGCAGTGTCAGCAACGGTTCGTCGCGAACCGGCGTCGTCAGCTGGCCGATCAGGACCGGCGCCAGCGCGCCGGTGAGGACGACGGGACTCTCCGCGTTCAGAGACTGCTCGGTCCGGATCCGGGCGACCAGACCGTCGACCAGCGCGGCGAAGCCGTGGATCGCACCGGACTGCAGGGCCTCAACGGTGTTCTTCGCGACCACCGACCGCGGCCGGACCAGCTCGACCCGGCGCAGCTGCGCGGCGGCGTACCCGAGCGCGTCGGTCGCGGTTTCGATGCCTGGGGCAATCACTCCGCCGATGAAGGCGCCGGCCGGGTTGACCACGTCGATCGTGATCGCCGTACCGACATCGACGACCAGGCAGGGCGCGCCGTACCTGTGCACGGCGGCGAGCGCGTTCGCGATCCGGTCGGTGCCGACCTCACGCGGGTTGTCGACCAGCACCGGCAGGCCGGTCTTCACGCCCGGCTCGACCACGACGCTCGGCACGTCCTGGTAGTAGCGCGAGACGACGTCCCGCAGCTCGTGCAGCACATGCGGCTCGGCGGAGCAGACCGCGATCCCGGACACCGGCGACTCACCGGCGAGCAGGCCCTGCAGCAGCACGGCCCACTCGTCCGCCGTACGCCGTGGGTCGGTGCCCACCCACCAATGCCGCTTGACCGTGCCCTCGAACACCAGGCCGACCAGCGTCCTGGTGTTCTCGACGGCGACGGCCAGCAACATCAGGACTCCCTGAGATCCAGGGCGATATCGAGGACCGGCGCCGAGTGCGTCAACGCGCCGACCGCGAGGAAGTCGACCCCGGTCTCGGCAACCGCCCGCGCCTTGTCGAGCGTCAGTCCGCCCGAGGCCTCGAGCCGCGCCCGGCCGCCGACCTTCTCGACCGCTTCCCGCAGCAGCGGGACGTCCATGTTGTCCAGCAGGATCAGGTCCGCGCCGGCCTCCACCGCTATCAGCGCGTCGTCGACCGAATCGACCTCCACCTCGATCGAGATCTCCGGGTACGCCTTGCGCACCAACCTGAACGCCTCCGCGACCCCGCCGGCCGCGATGACGTGGTTGTCCTTGATCAGGGCGGCATCGGACAGCGCCATCCGGTGGTTCTTGCCGCCGCCGCAGCGGACGGCGTACTTCTCCAGGGAGCGCAGCAGCGGCATCGTCTTGCGGGTGTCGCGGATGACCGCGCCGGTGCCCGCGACCGCGTCCACCCAGCGCCGGGTCAGGGTGGCGACACCACTCAGATGGCACAGCAGATTGAGCGTGGTGCGCTCCGCGGTGAGCAGTTGCCGGGTCTTGCCGCGGACGGTCATCAGTACGGCGCCGGCCTGCACGGACGCGCCGTCGCGAACGGAGTGCTCGATCTCGAGCTCGTCCGGGGCGGCAACCAGCCGCAGCACCAGCTCCGCGATCTCCAGCCCGGCCACCACGCCGTCGGTCCGCGCGATCAGCTCGGCGACCGAGATCTGGTCCGGGTCGACTGTGGACGTGGTGGTCACGTCGACTCCCCCGGCCAGGTCCTCCTCGATGGTGGCCCGCACGAGGTCAACGACCCACTGCCGGTCGACTGTCTCATCCATGCCGATGATTCTCCTCGGAAACGTGGGGAACGAACGTGGCCTGCGGCACAGCGCGCTCGGCCAAAGCAGGCAGCGTCAGGTCCAGACTGCCGGACCAGTGCAGATCATCGCGATCCGGGTGGTCCTCGCGCCAGTGCGCGCCACGGCTTTCTTCGCGGGCGGTCGCGGCGGCCAGCAGCGCGGACGCCACCGTGACCAGGTTGGTCGCCTCCCATCCCGGCGTACCCGGCTCGCCGGCCGGCTGCTCGATCAGCTTGCCGATCGCCGCGCCCGCCTCGGACAGACCGGCCGCGCTCCGGATCACCCCGGCGCCGACGGTCATCGCCTGCTGCAGCTCCGGTACGACGTCCGCGTCGACGAGGCCCGGCGTACGGGGGTCGACGACCGGCTCGCGCTGCTCGGGCAGGCCGCGCGCGAGGTGCGCGGCGATCCGGCGGGCGAACACGAGGCCCTCCAGCAACGAGTTCGACGCGAGGCGGTTGGCGCCGTGTACGCCGGTGCAGGCGACCTCACCGCACGCGTACAGGCCGGGCACCGAGGTCTGACCGTCGAGGTCGGTCCACACGCCGCCGGACGAGTAGTGGCAGGCCGGCGCGACCGGGATCAGCTCGCGTACCGGGTCGATACCGTGCGAGCGGCAGGACGCCAGGATGGTCGGGAACCGGACCCGCCACTTCTCGTCGCCGAAGTGCCGGGCGTCCAGGTAGACGTGGTCCTTGCCAGCGGCAAGCATCTGGCGCATGATCGCCTTCGCCACGATGTCGCGCGGTGCGAGATCGGCGAGCTCGTGCCGGCCCTGCATGAACCGCTTGCCGGTGTGGTCGACCAGGAACGCGCCCTCGCCGCGGACCGCCTCGGACACCAACGGTTGCTGGCCCTTCGCGCTCTTGCCCAGCCAGAGCACCGTGGGGTGGAACTGGATGAACTCCAGGTCGCGCACCTTCGCCCCGGCCCGCAACGCCAGCGCCATGCCGTCGCCGGTCGACACGCTCGGGTTGGTGGTTGCCGCGTACAACTGTCCGAGACCGCCGGAGGCGAGGACGACGGCCCGGGTGCGAATCGCGCCGACACCGTCGAGCTGTCCCTCACCCATGACGTGCAGGGTGACGCCCGCGATCCCGCCCTCCTCGGCCGTGAGCAGGTCGAGGACCAGAGCGTGCTCGATGAGCCGGATGTCCTTGGCCTGCTTGACCGCGGCGACCAGCGCCCGCTCGATCTCCGCGCCGGTCGCGTCGCCGCCGGCGTGGGCGATGCGGTTGCGGTGGTGCCCGCCCTCGCGGCCGAGCGAGATCTCCCCGTCGGCCAGCGTGTCGAACCGCGCACCCAGCTCCATCAGGTCGCGAACGGCGTCCGGTCCCTCGGTGACCAGCACTCGCACAGCTTCCGGATCGCTGAGACCGGCGCCCGCGACCAGCGTGTCGTGCAGGTGTTCCTCGGGCGAGTCCTCCGGGTCGAGCGCGGCGGCAATCCCGCCCTGCGCCCACTGCGTGGAGCCGGACGCGACAACGTCCTTGGTCACCACGAGCACGGAGCCCAGCTCACGCGCCTTCAACGCAGCGGACAGCCCGGCAACGCCCGAGCCGATCACCACCACGTCGACGGAGTCGGTCCAGCCAGGCTCGGCGGCGGCCAAACGTTGCGGGACTGCGGGTGCGGTCATGGGGCCTCCCGGCCTGGACTGAGGAGCGCAGGGAGCGAAGCGACCGGAGCGACGAGGGAAGGCCGGGAGTCACAGCCCCATGACCCGCCGCGACGGAGTCGCGGCATCAGCACTGTCATTCGGCGACCGTATCAACCGATCTCATCGCAGGGTGATGGAAATGTTGTCAATGAGACGGGTCAGGCCGACCCTGGCCGCGATCAGCATGCGGGCCTCGCCGGGGCCGATCACCGGACCCAGATCAGGCGCGCGGAGAGCCAGGTAGTCGATCTTCACCGACGGAACCGCCTCCAGCTCGGCCTGCGCCGCGGTCATCACCGCGTCCGGCCCGTTCATCCCCGCCTTCGCACCGGCGCTCAGCGCGCGGTACAGCACCAGCGCCTCGTCACGCTCGGTCTCGCTCAGGTACCGGTTGCGTGAGGACATCGCCAGACCGTCCGGCTCCCGCACGGTCGCCACCGGCACGATGTCGACGTCCATGTCCAGGTCGCACACCATCTCGCGGATCAGCGTCAGCTGCTGGTAGTCCTTCTCGCCGAACAGCGCGAGATCCGGTGCGGTCAGGTGCAGCAGCTTCGACACCACGGTCAGTACGCCGGAGAAGTGGCCCGGGCGGAACACCCCCTCGAGCTCGTCCGCCAACGGGCCAGGGTGGACGGTGATCGACGGCTCGTTCGGGTACAGCTCGTCGCGCGACGGGTTGAAGACCAGGTCGACGCCCTCGTTCTTCGCGATCGCCAGGTCGCTGGCCAGCGTCCGCGGGTACCGGTCGAAGTCCTCCGACGGCCCGAACTGCAACGGGTTCACGAAGATCGTCAGCACCACGCTGCCGTCCGGTCCGACCCGCTCGCGGGCCTCGGCCAGCAGCGCGGCATGCCCTTCGTGCAGGGCGCCCATCGTCATCACGACCGCCCGGGGCCGGATCGCGGCCGCCGCTCGCAGTTCGGCCTTGGTCTGGGTGAGTCTCATCCCGGTGTCTCCCCTGTCCGATCCTGCCCTGGGACCCCTGCCCGGTGCCCGTCCAGCACTTCGGCGAAGCGACCTGCTGTCTCCGCGTCCAGCCGCCCGTCCGCCACCGCCATCTCCACCGTCGCGCGGGCCAGCTCGGCGTACGTCGTCGCCGTGCGGTCCCGCAGTACCCGTAGTGCTGTCAGATGTGCTGCCACCGTGTCGACATCGCCGCGGGCGATCGGCCCGGTGAGCGCATGATGACCGGATCGCAGCGTGTTGTCGAGGGTTGCGGCCAGCAACGGCTGCAGCGTCGCCACCGGATCCGCCACGCCGGCCTCCCGCAGTACGCCGACCGCCTGGGAGATCAACGTGGTCAGGTGGTTGGCACCGTGCGCGAGACCCGCGTGGTACCGCGCTCGCTGCTCGTCGGCCACCCACTGGACCTGCGCCCCCAGCGACTTCACCAGCCGCTCTACGACGGGCCTGGCCGCGTCGGGAGCGGTCGCCGTGAACATGACGTTGTCCAGCGGCACCAGACCGCCGGGAAAGGTCATCGAGGGATGCAGCGCGACAGGTGTCGCGGCCAGCCCGGACAGCGGGGCCAGTCCGTGCGCTCCGGACAGATGCACGACGTACTGCGCGCTGGTCAACGGCAGCGTCTGCGCGACGTCCTGGATCAGGTCGTCCGGTACGGCGACCAGTACGACGTCGGCGCCGGCGGTGACCTCGTCGGCGGTCAGCACCGGCACGGCGGGCAGAAGGCGCGCAGCGCGGTCCCTGGACGCGTCCGAACGCGCAGTGACTCCGACCAACCGATGCCCGGCTGCCGCCAAGGCTGCTCCCACGGCGGTCCCGGCCCGGCCGGCTCCGATCAAGCCGATCCGTTCCATCACTCACTCTCTTCTCGTTCCAGTCCCGCGCGGGGTACCAGACGATCTACTTGCCAGAGTAGGTGATGAGACCATGTGCGGGTGAGCGATGCGTGGGCAGCACGGAGCGGATTGACCGCGATTCTGATCACAGTGCCCGAGCTGGCGGCGTACACCGATCGTTGGCGTTCGGTGTCACGGTCGACGGCTCGGCCACAGGTTCCACTGACAGAGCTGATCCCACCGCACGTGACTGTGCTGGTCCCCTGGGTCGCCGAACCCAGCGACGCCGACATCGCTCGCCTACGGACTGCTGTCTCGTCCATCGAACCTTTCGAGCTCAGCTTCCCGACGGCTGGTCAGTTCCCGAACGGCACTGCCTGGCTGAAGCCGGAGCCGTTCGACACCGTCCGGTCACTGCTCCACCGCGTCTTCGCGGCCTTCCCCGAGTGCCCGCCGTATGGCGGTGAGTTCCCCGACGCACACCCGCACCTGACCATCTCGTCGTCCACCCAGGGCGGTCCGGCCGTCGTCGCCGAGGCAAACGCGGCTCTGGCCGCGACACCCGCCCCGACGGTGCAGCTGACCGAGCTCGGGTTGTGGCGCGAGGGACTCGACGACGGCGTATGGCGTCGGTTCGCGACTGTCGCGCTGGGAGCATGACCACCTTCCGGGAGGCGTGGGAGACAGCGCTCTACGGCCCCGACGGCTTCTACCGGCGGGAGCGCCCGTCCGCGCATTTCCGTACGTCGGTGCACGCATCGCCCCGCTTCGGACAGGCCGTCGCCCGCCTCGCTCACCTGCTCGAACTGGACCAGGTCGTCGACATCGGCGCCGGCTCGGGCGAGCTGGGCAAGGTACTGCGGGCCGAGGGTCTGACCGTCCTGGACATCGAACTGGACGACGAGCTCCCCGAGCGGCTGAGCGGTTTGGTGATCGCCAACGAGTGGCTCGACAACGTCCCGTGCGAAGTGGTCGAGTGGGACGAGGGAGGCATTCCGCATTACCTGCTCGCCGACCTGACTCCAGGATCGATTGTCAAAGGCAACGACCTGGCGTGGCTCGAACGCTGGTGGCCCGGCGCCCCAGGAGATCGGGCTGAGATCGGCACTCCGCGTGATCAGTCCTGGGCCACCGTCGTGGATCGACTGACCGGCGGGAGTCTCGCGATCGCCATCGACTACGGACACACCACGTCGACCAGGCCGCCGTACGGAACCCTCACGGGCTTCCGGTCCGGCCGCGAGTGCGAGCCCACACCCGACGGCACCTGCGACATCACTGCCCACGTCGCCCTGGACTCGCTCGGCGGCACAGTCGTGAGCCAACGCGACGCACTGCGAGCCCTGGGCCTCAGCGCGACCCGCCCGCCGCTCGAGCTGGCTCAGACCGAGCCGATGCGCTACCTGTCCGAGCTGTCCTCGGCAGGTGAGGCCGCGGAGCTGCTGGACCCGTCCGGGCTCGGTGGGTTCGGCTGGGTCTGGACAGCGATCGGCGCGGACACCGTACGGCGTGCTTCGCGCGCCCTGTCCGACTGAGCCTGCACCAGCGCCGCAGCCTCGACCTGGTCGCGGTGCAGCGCGATGGCGTCGGTCGGCCCGAGTGGTGTGTCCACATGCACGTCGGCCAGTCCCAGGCGGCGCTGCAGCGGGCCCTGCTCCATCCGCACCGACTGCGTCTTGTGGTGCAGCACGATCGACGTACGGCGGCTCACCCAGCCCCGCGTCGTGACCATGACCTGGTCGTCGACGCCGTACGTCAGGTAGCGCCAGCCGATCGGACGGAGCCACTTCGCCTGCTCCGGCGCGACATGCATCTGGATGCCGGCCAGGTCGAACCCGGGCAGCACGCGGGAGAGCACGTAGGCCACCTCGGTCCGCTCTCCGACCGGTAGCAGCTGTGCACCCTCGTGATCGTTGTCGCCGTCCTCCTTCTGACCGGCCACGCCCGCGATGTCCAGCTCGACCCGGGACCAGCCGATCAGCCGCCAGATCAGCGGCTCGGTGATCAGCAGGCCCTGCACGCGGCCCGGCGGGATCGTCTGCCGCTGTACGTCGAACAGCCCGCGCTTGGTCCGCAGGCCGTGGTTGGTGTCGGACAGGGTGAATCCGTGGTTGCCGACGACCTGCTTCCAGATCGGCTGCACCACACCGAGCAGCAGCGGCAGACCGGCGAACAGACCGATGTGGAAGTTCAGCACCATGGTCGCGACGATCAACCAGATCAGTGCGCCGGCACTACCGACGACGGTCGACGACAGCAGAGTCGCACCGAGCAGACGGGTGGTCGGGACCGTCAGCAGCGGCGGAGCCTCCGCCTCGGCCTGCTGCTCGCTCTCCTGCTGCTCGGCGGCCTGCTGGCCCTTGGCGCGCACCAGCAGCGTCGTACGGAGCTCTTGCGCCTCGTCGTACCTGAAGTAGCTCAGCTTGCCGTCGCTCTTGCCGCCGCCGGCGACGTCCATCCGCAGCTCGGCCATGCCGAACAGGCGCGCCACGAACGGCTGCGCGACGTCGATCGCCTGGATCCGGTCGAACCGGATGATCCGGGTCCGCCGGAACAGGAACCCGCTGTCCACGCGGATCGCGTCGCCGGTCAGCTGCCATTTGGTGAACCACCAGGACAGTGTGCCGAGCAGGATGCCTCCGACGAGGACCGCGGCCAGACCGATGCCGGCGAACGTCAGGTTCTGCCGCAGGCCCTCGTTGTTGACCAGTGCGACGGCCGCGACGACGAAGTACCCCCAGCCCTTGACGAACGGGGTCAGCGGGTGGAGCCGCTGCCCGATGACCTCGGCGGTGTCCTGAGTCTGTCCGGTCACAGGCCCCACGCCTGCGCCTGGCCGAGGGCGGACAGCCGGTCACGCAGCCGCCCGGCCTCGTCGGGGTGCAGCCCCGGGATCTTGGCGTCGGTGGCCGGCGTGGCCGTGTGCAGCTCGACGGTGGCCATCCCGTACGCGCGCTCCAGCGGCCCGGCGGTCACGTCGACGAACTGCATCCGGCCGTACGGTACGACGACCAGCTCGCGGAACATGATCCCGTGGGTGACCAGCAGCTCGTCCTCGCGCTCGGCGTACTTCCAGGACCGCTGGTTCCGGCCGATCAGGACCCAGGCCCACGCCAGCGCCAGCGCGATCACGACCACCGCGAGCACGCCGTACAGCCAGCCCAGCGTCAGTCCGAGCGCCAGCAACGCCGCGATCGCGACCAGTCCCGCCACGATCGACGCGTTCAGCCGGCGCAGCGTGGCCAGCTTGGGCGAGACCGGCGTCCAACTGACATCCGAGGGTGCGAAGAGATCATCCACAGCCCCAGCCTGTCACGATAGAGGGCATGAGCACCGAAAGAGTCGTCGGAGTCGGGGCCGGAGCTGCGGGATTCGACCCTGCCTATGAGCGTGGTGGGGCCGGATCGGACCTGCCGACCACCGACATGGTGCTCAACATCGGTCCGCAGCACCCGGCGACCCACGGTGTACTGCGGCTGCGGCTCACGCTCGACGGCGAGCGGATCGTGAGCTGCGAGCCGATCATCGGCTACATGCACCGCGGCGCGGAGAAGCTGTTCGAGGTCCGCGACTACCGGCAGATCATCGTGCTGGCGAACCGGCACGACTGGCTGTCGGCGTTCGCGAACGAGCTCGGCGTCGTCATCGCGGTCGAGCGGATGATGGGACTCGAGGTGCCGGACCGAGCGGTCTGGCTGCGGACCCTGCTCGCCGAGCTGAACCGGGTGCTGAACCACCTGATGTTCCTCGGCTCGTACCCGCTGGAGCTCGGCGCGATCACGCCGGTGTTCTACGCCTTCCGCGAGCGAGAGACGATCCAGGCGGTGATGGAGGAGCTGTCCGGCGGCCGGATGCACTACATGTTCAACCGGGTCGGCGGTCTCAAGGAGGACCTGCCGTACGGCTGGCTCGGCCGCGCGTCCGCCGCCTCCGCCGCGGTCCGCAAGCGGCTGCCCGACATCGAGGAGATCATCCTCGGCAACGAGATCTTCCGGGCCCGGACGGTCGGCGTCGGCAAGCTCGCTCCCGAGCTCGTCGTGCAGTACGGCGTCTCCGGCCCGATCGCCCGCGCCTCCGGGGTCGACGCGGACCTGCGCCGCGACGAGCCCTACCTGGCGTACGGCGACCTGCAGGACGTACTCCGCGTCGTCACCCGCCCCGAGGGTGACTGCTTCGCCCGCTTCTCGGTGCTGCTCGAGCAGGTGAAGGTCTCACTCGACCTGGTCGACGCGTGCCTCGACAAGTTGTCCGCACTGCCGGCCGGCCCGGTGAACGTCCGGCTGCCGAAGATCCTCAAGGTGCCCGAGGGCCAGACGTACGCCTGGACCGAGAGCCCGCTGGGCATCAACGGCTACTACCTGGTCTCCCGCGGCGACAAGACGCCGTGGCGGCTCAAGCTCCGCTCGGCCAGCTTCAACAACATCTCCGCGCTCCCCGCGTTGCTGCCCGGCACGATGATCCCGGACATGATCGCGATCCTCGGCAGCATGTTCTTCGTCGTCGGCGACATCGACAAGTAGCGCGTCAGAACTCGCGCCCGGCCACCGGCGGGCGGTGCGCGCCCGCGATCAGCTGGACGAGCGCGGCCACCGGCAGCGGCTTGCCCGGATCGGCATGCCCGGCGGCCCGCTCCTTCGCTGTGGTCGCCTTCGACAGGTACGGCGTCACGTAGGCCGCCGTCTCCGGCTCGAACCGCCAGCTCTCGCTCAGCGGACCGACGTCGACCACGTCGAACCCCAGTGTCTGGATCAGGACGGTCGCCGCGGCCTTCGCGTCCGCGTCGTCACCGGCGATCGGCAGCGCGCTGCGATCCGGGGCGTCGGCGGGCCTCGCCAGGGTGACGATGTTGCGGGCGCTGATGTTGTTGAACGCCTTCACGGTGTGGGCTTCGGGCAAGTGTTCCTGCAGCAGCTGTGCGGTCGTCGCGTCCTCGCGGTCGAGCCGATCGATCCGGCCGTCGCGGTGCGGGTAGTAGTTCATCGTGTCCAGCACGACCTTGCCCGCGAACGGCTCCACCGGGAGTTCGGCGTACCGGCCGAGCGGAATGGTGACGAGGACGCAGTCGCCCGCTCGCGCGGCCTCGTCGACGGTCCCTGCCCGGACGCGGAGGTCGCGGACCTTGTCCGCCAGGCTCTCCGGGCCGCGGGAGTTCGCCATCACCACTTCGATGCCCGCCTCGACGGCGAGCCACGCCACCACGGACCCGATGTTCCCGCTGCCGATGACTCCGAGTGTCGCCATGGATGCCGTCAACCTCTCGCTGCGAGCAGTTCCTGCAGGGGTTCGCGGATGCCGTCCGCGACGGCGAAGACGCCGCGGGACTCGGGGGCGTGATCGGTGCCGTCCAGGTCCAGGACGGTGACACCGGCCTCGCGGCAGATCGCCACGCCGGCCATCGTGTCCCAGGGCTTGTTGGAGAACATGATCAGCGCGTCGAAGTACCCGTTCGCCGTCCAGGTGAGCGCGGTCGCCGCCGTACCGATCATCCGCAGGCGCTGCACGCGCGGGTACAGCCGCTGGGTCAGGGCCAGGCGGTCGGCGTTCACCGCGTCGGCGTTCGGCCCGACGGCATAGTCGCCCACGGCAACCAACGCCTCGGTGAGGTCGGTGCACTCACTGCCGCGGATCGCCTTCCCGTTGCAGGTGGCGCCGAGGCCCTCCGCGGCGACGTACGTCGTACCCAGAGCCGGGTGGTCGATCACGCCGGCGACGGCCCGTCCTTCGTGGATGAGGCCGAGCGAGATCGCCCACAGCGGTACGCCGTGGATGAAGTTCACCGTCCCGTCGACGGGGTCGAGCACCCAGCGCGTCCCGTCGGTCGCGCCGCCCTCCTCCTCGCCGAGCACCCCGATCTCCGGGGTCTCGCGCTCGAGGAACGCCCGCACCTCCCGCTCCACGGCGAAGTCCACCTCGGAGGCCATGTCCCGATCGCCCTTGGACGTCAACTCCCCGGGCGCCCGCGACTGCGTCACCACCCGCCCACGCTCAACCGCAGCCTCAGCAACCTTCACCAACTCCGCAAGATCCACACGCAGAACCTACGTCGAACCGCCCTCCAATGGCCCCGCGGGTCCGTCAGGCGGTCCCCAGCGCCCTACGGCGGCGCCAGGCGGCGGCTGCTGCGGCTCCGCCGATGGCCAGCGCGCCGACCGCGGCGGCTTGGCCGAGCTTGATCGGGCAGCCGGAGGCGCAGTCGGGGATGGGGTATGGCTGACCCGGGTTCAGCTCATGCGTCTCCTCCGCGGACACGTACGCCTCCTCGGCCGGGAACGGGAAGCCCTCGGGATTCAGCAGGCGGTACCAGTACAGGTCCTCCCACGCCTTCCGCCGGCACGTCACGTTGACCGACGGCGACTCGTACGGCGTCGGACCCAGTTGCCCGATCGGCAGATGGTCCTCGTTGTAGACCGTGACGTGTCCGTTCGGATCGTTCATCGTCACAGCCGGGTAGTTCGCATCCAGCCCCATTACCGAAGTATGGGCCTCGGCTCAGGACGCGGCCAGGCCTCGCAGCTTCAGGTCTACGACGGTCGGCGCGTCGGCCTGGGAGTGCTTGTCGCCGGCGGCAACGACCGTGGCGACCTCCTCGTCGATCTTGTCGAGGCGCTGGTCGATCTTGTCCAGCCGGCGCTGCATCAGGTCGACGAACTCCGCGTTCTCGACCACCCGCGCGCTGGTGATCCGCGAGTACTCCTGCGCGACCTGAGCGCGCTCGTCGGAATGGGCCAGCCGCTCGACCAGCAACTGATGACGGAACAGGACAGCGCCGGCGATCGCGACCAGTGCGGCACCGGCTGCTGCAGCCCGGAGGATCCAGGCATTCTGCGAGAACAGCGCGACACTCACGCCCAGGCAGACAACGATCAGAGATGCGTTGGCAACGGTGAGAACTGTGGTCCTGGTTCGACGGCGGCTACCCCTTGACCCCATGGACCGACATGTTAGGGGGTCTCGTCGGGGTCCTCGGGAATGCGACACGCGCGTTCGAGCAACAATCCGGCCGTGACGACCAGCACAGAGACCACCGCCGCCGCACCGGCCATGATCACACGGTTACGAGGGCCGGAAGAGCCCATCGCCTGCAGGAAGCTTAACGCGAACCCTGCGTAAACACCGGCGCACAACGCGCCGACGAACGCGCTCGCCTTCCCGATCATCAACAGGAACACAGCGCGGGACGGTTCCATCCGCTCGCGGCGTACCTGGATGCGCTGGTTGGTGTTGCGGGCGGCGGCGAACAGCAGCGCGGCCAGGAACCCCCAGGCGATCAGCGTCAGCCACGACACCGCCGGCGCGACCCCGCCGCCGGACTCGATCGCCTTCACCATCGTGACGCCGATCGCGACCCCGAGTACGGCGATCGCGATCAGCAGCCGTCGTGATGTCGGCCGCACCGAGCCCGGGCGCGGCGGCTCCGGCTTGTCGCCCCCGGGCGCCTGGCCCGGCTCGGTACCGCCGGACACCACTACTGCAGCTCGATGTCGAGCTTGGTCACGCCATCGGTCCCGACCTTGGCCAGCAGCTCCGAGACCGGGCCGCGGCCCGGCAGGACCGCGTCCCGCTCGATGTCGAGCCAAGGCGCCAGCACGAACGCGCGCTCGTGCGCCCGCGGGTGCGGCAGCGTCAGCTCCTCGGTCTCGATCGTCTTCGTCCCGTAGGTGATCAGGTCGACGTCGAGGGTCCGCGGCGCGCCCGGCACGCTGCGCTCCCGGCCGAAGGCCTGCTCGATCGCCTGCGCGCGCTCCAGCAGCAGATCGACGGCCAGTGTCGAGTCCGCGAGCAGGACGATGTTCAGGTACGGGCCGGACTCGTCCGGGCCGCCGATCGGCTGGGTCTCGTAGACCGGCGAGACGTCGACAACGACGACGTCCGGGGTGTCCCGCAGTGCGTCGACCGCGCCCTGCAGATTCGCCTCACGGTCGCCGAGATTGCTGCCGAGCGACAGGATCACCTGGCGGATCGGCTTGAGGCCACCGCTCAGGGTGTCCGCGTCGATGACGTGTGGACTAGGGGTCTCAGTCACGAGGATTCTCCGGCTCTGCGCTGCACGGTCAGGACAACGTCGTCGAACGGCACCGAGATCGGCGCCGAGGGTTTGTGGATGGTGACCGCCGTCGCTGTCACCCGCTTGTCGGCGAGACAGAGATCGGCGATGCGCTGGGCGAGGGTCTCGATCAGATCCACGGGGTCGGTCTCGATGGCCCGGTGCACCTGCTCGGCCACCGCCCCGTAGTTCACGGTGTCGGCCAGGTCGTCGGAGGCCGCGGCGGTCCGGGTGTCCAGCTCCAGCCGGACGTCCACGACGAACTCCTGTCCGTCGGCCCGCTCGTGGTCGAACACCCCGTGGCGCCCGAAACCGCGGATGCCCCGGATCTCGATCACATCAGGCGGAATCGTCACGGGACCGCTCATTCCGCCTCCTCCTGTCGGCCCCCAGACGACGACAGTACCGGGGAGGCATGGTGGATCCACAACCGCCAGCCGGAAGAAGTTCGGCGGAAAACGTTCGTGGCGAGTGCTTTGCCACCCGCGAAGCCGTCCTCGGGGGCACCCTCGCCCGACGACAGGACATTCTCCGTACACGTGACGTAGGCCACGTCTTCATCCACCCGCACCTGCACGTCGGTGAGGAAGAACTGGATGTACGGCGTGTTCGCGAAGATCATCGCCCAGGCGCGCATCATCTCGGCGTACCCGGAGATCGCCGCGTTGCCGGGGTGGATGCAGACCGGATCCGGCTCCGGCAGCCAGACGGCCGCCATCAGATCCAGGTCGCCGGCCTCGAACGCGTTGTAGAACGCCGTGTTGGCGTTCAGTACGACGTCCTCGACAGTCGCACCGCGTGCACCGTCGCCGCCGGTGCCCTGCCGCGGTCCGTCCGTCATACCGTTCCCCATCTCTTCGCCACCCGGACCGCGTCCGCGTTCGGCGCCACCGCGTGCGCCCGGACACACCAGGCTCCCGCTGCGGCGGCCAGGGCGGTAACAGCCACGCTCGCGTCGTCTCGTCGTACGGCCGGTCTGGGTTCGCCGGTCTGCTCGTCGGCGAGCAGCCTACCGAGGAACGTCTTCCGGGACGCACCGATCAGCAACGGTCTTTCCAGTACGGCGAATTCCCGCAACCGGCGCAGGATCTCCCAGTTGTGGTTCGCGTTCTTCGCGAAACCGAGCCCGGGGTCGAGCGCGACCCGGTGCAGATCGATACCGGCCTGGCGCAGCACCTCGAGCCGTTCGCCCAGTTCGGCGATGACCTCGGCCACCACGTCGTCGTACGCGGCCCGGTTCTGCATGTCGATCGAATGCCCGCGCCAATGCATGCACAGGTACGGCGTCCGGCGCTCCGCGACCAGCGGGAGCATGTCCGGATCGGCCTGGCCGCCGGACACGTCGTTGATCATCGTGGCGCCGGCATCGAGCATCAGCTCCGCGACCCCGGCCCGCATCGTGTCGACGGAGATGATCGCGCCCTCGGCCGCGAGGGTCTCGATCACCGGCAGGACCCGGCGGATCTCCTCTTCGGGCGACGGCCGTACTGCGCCCGGCCGGGTCGACTCCCCGCCGACGTCGAGCAGATCGGCGCCTTCGGCGAGCAGCTCGCGCCCGTGCTTGATCGCCGCGGACGGCTCGAACCACTCACCGCCGTCCGAGAACGAGTCCGGCGTCACGTTCACCACACCCATGACGAGACACCGGTCCACCACCGGCAGCCCGTCCACGTGAACCCGCGATCCGTTTCCCACCCACACACCGTAGTAGGCCTATCCCCCACTCCAGCAACCAGCCGCACATTTCGCCGGCGGCGGGAGTGGAGCGGCGGTGCTCGATCCTCAGTTGGCGAGGATCAGGCGGGACTGCGTCGACTGGAGCGCCTCGGCGATCGGCTGGGCGTAGGACTCGTTGGTCCGGCCGGACTTCTCCAGGCACTGGCCGTTGATCAGGGCCGCGCCGCTGGTGATCCCCTGGGCGTAGTTCCCGGTCATGTTCGCGCCGCCGGAGTCACCTGCCTCGACGCAGGCGGTGTGCTGGAACAGCCCACGGACGATGCGGTTGCTGCCGTAGTTGACCGTGACGTTGCGCGCGACGATCCGTCCGCAGGTCCACCCGGTGCTCTTGCCCGACTTGCACAGCGTCGATCCGACCGTGGCGTCCGCGAGCCCCTTGACCGCGACGTTGCCGGCACCCCAGCCCTCGACGTACCCCTGCTGGTCCCAGCCCTCGATCACGCCGACCGAGCCGAAGTCGTTCCCCGGGAAGCTCGAGGTGTAGGTGTTGCCGAGGATGTACCCGTTCCGGCTGAACGACGGCTTGCCCGCCGTGCAGTGCCCCGCGGTCAGGAAGATCCGCGTGCCCTTGCGGGTCCGGGCGTTGAAGCCGAGCGAGCAGACGTACCCGGTGTTCTTGTCCACCTGCACGCCGCCGCGCAGGCTGAAGTCGTCCGCGGTCGTCCGGATCGTCCCCGTCACCTGGCGGACCGTCACCCGCTCGCCGTTCGCGACGGCGCGGGACAGGAACCGGTTGGTGATCGAGTCGTGCGCGCCCTTCGGCACCGATACGACGACGGTGCCCGAGACGGGATCGACGTACCAGGACCGGACCTTGCCGGCGCTCGACGTGACGGCCAGCTTGTTCAGCTCGCCCTGTACGGCGTTGAGCTGGTGGGCGGTGAACCGGACCAGGCGCGGGATCGCGCCGATCTGACGGACCAGCTGCGCCGTCGCGAGGTCGGACACGGCCACGATGAGCTTGCCGGTGTCGTCGTAGTAGCTGCCGACCACGCCCGAGTCGGACCCGAGCTGCGAGTCCAGGGTCTCCGCGACGAGCGGATCCTCGGTGGTCTTCCCGGCGGACTTCTTGGCGGGCGAGGTGGGCTGCCCGGTCCTGCTCCGCGTGTCGGCGGTGGCCCAGTTCGCCGCAACCAGCCCGGCGGTCGTCAGGACGACGACTCCGGCCAATGCGGCGCCGACCCGAAAACGCCCCGACATCCTGTCCTCCTCACACCGGCACCTGATCCCCGTTGGCCGAGTGCCACTACGGAAAGTAAACGCTCAGCGACAGAATGTCCATAGTGCCGGACTCTCAAACTTCAACGAAGGCAGGGCGCACGGGGCTACGGCTCAGCCGACGATCAGGCTCATCGCCTCCGCGCGGGTGACGGGATTGCGCAGTTGGCCGCGCACCGCGGAAGTGATGGTCTTCGCGCCCGGTTTCCGGACACCGCGCATGGTCATGCACAGGTGTTCGCACTCGATCACCACGATCACGCCGCGCGGCTCGAGGATCTCGACCAGCGATTCGGCGATCTGGGTGGTCAGCCGTTCCTGGATCTGCGGCCTTTTCGCGTACACGTCGACCAGTCGGGCCAGCTTCGACAGGCCGGTGATCCGGCCGTCGCGGCTCGGGATGTACCCGACGTGCGCGACGCCGGTGAACGGGACCAGGTGGTGCTCACACAGGCTCCAGACCTCGATGTCCTTCACCAGCACCATCTCGTCGTGCTCGAGCGCGAACGTGGTCGTCAGCACGTCCTCGGCGTTCTGACCGAGCCCGGCCGCGATCTCGGCGTACGAGCGGGCCACCCGGGCCGGTGTGTCCCGCAGCCCCTCGCGGTCCGGGTCCTCCCCGATCGCGAACAGCAGCTCGCGCACGGCCCGTTCGGCCCGCGCGTGGTCGAATTTCGGTGAGGTCATCCGGCCACTGTAATTTCGGCGCCGCAAACAGCGACGCCGCCACCCGATGGGTGGCGGCGTCGTGCTGGTTACTGCTTGTTCGGCGGGGTGGGTCCGCTGCCGTAGTCCGTCGGCCGGATCGCCTCGTCCGGACCGACCGAGCCGCCCGGCAGCACGTCGTGCAGCGAGCCGTTCTGCTCGGCGCGGGTCGAGCCGTTGCTGCCGGTCGGCATCACCGGCGGCTGGTCCGACGGCACCCGGGTGGACGAGCCGGTCCAGGCCGGCCGACGCTCCCGCATGATCACCGGCTCGAAGATCCGGGCGATCTGGTGCTTGTCCAGCGTCTCCTTCTCGAGCAGCTCCTCGACCAGATGGTCCAGGACCGCGCGGTTGTCGACCAGGATGTCGAAGGCTTCCTGGTGCGCGTTCAGGATCAGCTTGCCGACCTCTTCGTCGACCGCGGCCGCGATCTCCTCGGAGTAGTTCCGCTGGCTGCCGAAGTCGCGGCCCAGGAACGGCTCGCTGCCGTCCTGGCCGAACTTGATCGCGCCGAGCCGCTCGGTCATGCCGTACTGCGTGACCATCGCCCGGGCCAGCGCCGACGCCTTCTCGATGTCGTTGCTCGCGCCGGTGGTCGGGTCGTGGAAGACCATCTCCTCGGCGGCGCGGCCACCGAGCATGTAGGCCAGCTTGTCGAGCATCTCCGACCGGGTGGTCGAGTACTTGTCCTCGTCCGGCATCACCATCGTGTAGCCGAGCGCGCGGCCACGCGGCAGGATCGTCACCTTCTGCACCGGGTCGGAGTGCGGCAGCGCCGCGGCGACCAGCGCGTGTCCACCCTCGTGGTACGCGGTGAGCACCTTCTCCTTGTCCGACATCAGCCGGCTGCGGCGCTGCGGGCCGGCGATGACCCGGTCGATGGCCTCGTCCAGCCCCCGGTTGTCGATCAGCTGCGCGTTCGACCGGGCGGTCAGCAGGGCCGCCTCGTTCAGCACGTTGGCCAGGTCGGCGCCGGTCATACCCGGCGTCCGGCGGGCCACCGCGGTCAGGTCCACGTCCTGCGCCATCGGCTTGCCGCGCGAGTGCACCTTCAGAATCTTCTCCCGGCCGGGCAGGTCGGGCGCGTCGACGGCGATCTGCCGGTCGAAGCGGCCGGGCCGCAACAGTGCCGGGTCGAGCACATCGGGCCGGTTGGTGGCCGCGATCAGGATCACACCACCGCGGATGTCGAAGCCGTCCATCTCGACCAGGAGCTGGTTCAGCGTCTGCTCGCGCTCGTCGTGGCCACCGCCGAGGCCAGCACCACGGTGCCGGCCGACGGCGTCGATCTCGTCGATGAACACGATCGCCGGGGAGTTGGTCTTGGCCTGCTCGAACAGGTCCCGGACCCGGGAGGCGCCGACACCGACGAACATCTCGACGAAGTCCGAGCCGGAGATCGAGTAGAACGGCACACCGGCCTCACCGGCGACCGCACGGGCCAGCAGGGTCTTGCCGGTGCCTGGCGGACCGTAGAGCAGGACGCCCTTCGGGATCTTCGCCCCGACCGCCTGGAACTTGCCCGGCTCCTGCAGGAACTCCTTGATCTCGCCGAGCTCCTCGACCGCCTCGTCGACGCCGGCCACATCGGCGAACGTCGTCTTCGGGGTGTCCTTGGTGATCAGCTTGGCCTTCGACTTGGCGAAGCTCATGACTCGCGAGCCGCCGCCCTGCATCGAGTTCATCAGGAAGATGAACACCACCGCGATCAGCAGGAACGGGATCAGCGTGGAGAACACCTGGCCGATGAAGCTCGGCTTCGGGTTCTCGACGTCGTACCGCTCGATCTTGCCGTCCTGGAACAGGCTCTGCAGGTCGGTGCCGAGCGTCTCGGCCTGGCCGTCGACCCAGTGTGCCCGGAGCTTGGTGCCGTCGGTCTTCTCGACCCGGATCTCCTGGTCCGGATCGATCAGCGTCACCGACTTGATCGTCTTGTCGCTCGACGACTTGGCCTGCTGGATCAGCTGCACGACCTGGCCGGTCGCCTCGGTCTTGTATCCGGTCGAGCCGGTCAGGAGCTGCCCGATCACCAGTACGCCCAGGAAGGCGACGACGATCCAGAACAGGGGTCCGCGGAAGATGCGCTTCACGTCCATGATCGGGGCCTAGGCCCCGTCCCTCCTAGCTCGGCAGGCCCGGGTATGGCGGGCTTGTGACGGTAATACCAGTCCAAGTGTCTCGTGTCGCACAAGACAACACAGCACGAGGGTCACCAAAGGACAGTACGACCCGTTGTACAGGCCGTCACCAAGTCTGCCTTGTGGGAGCCGGTCAGGAGTAGACGTGCGGGGCCAGCGTCGCCACGCAGCGCAGGTTCCGGTACTTTTCCGCGTAGTCCAGGCCGTAACCGACCACGAACTCGTCCGGCAGCTCCAGGCCGACGTACTTGACCGGGACCCGCATCTTCGCGGCGTCCGGCTTCACGAAGGCCGTGCACAGCTCCAGCGAGGCGGGTTTCCGTGACTCCAGGTTGCTGACCAGCCAGCTCAGCGTGAGCCCGGTGTCGATGATGTCCTCGACGATCAGCACGTGCCGGTTGGTGATGTCGGTGTCCAGGTCCTTCTGGATCCGCACCACGCCCGACGACTTGGTCCCCGAGCCGTACGACGAGATGGCCATCCAGTCCATCTCCACGTGCCGGCTGAACGACCTGGCCAGGTCGGCCATCACCATCACCGCGCCACGCAGGACACCGACCAGCAGCAGGTCCTTGCCCTCGTAGTCGGCCTCGATCCGCGCTGCCAGCTCCCGCAGCTTCGCGAGGATCTCGTCCTCGGTGTAATGGATCTTGGTCAGGTCCTTCTCGATGTCCGCCGCGTCCACGGCCCTCAGCCTGTCACATCCGGACCGAGGATGATGAATCCGCCCTTGCGGATCGCGCGAATGCCCTGGGGCAGGTCGATCCACCGCTGGCCGCGCCAGTCGGTGACCAATGCCTCGACGGACGCAATGTGTCCGGCCGTCAGGTCGGTGGCCCGGCAGCCGGCCTCCAGTGCGGCCTGGCGCAGCACCCGGGTCCGGATCGCGGCGGGCTCGTCGGTGAGTACGCCGATCTCCGCGCGCACCTCGCCCTCGGCACGACCCAATGCGCTCTCGGCGACGTCCGCAGCGAGCAGGTCGAGCGCATCCGCGTCCGCCCGGAGCAGTCCCGCCGTACGGGCCAGCGCCTCGACCACACCCGGTCCCAGCGCCTCCTCGAGGACCGGCAGCACCTCATGCCGGACCCGGACCCGCGTGTACTGCGGGTCGTCGTTGTGCGGGTCGTGCCACGGCCGGAGCCCAGACGCGATGCACGCTGCCGCCGTAGTAGCTCGTGGTACCTCCAAGAACGGCCTCCGCAGCCGACCGACCGCGGGAGCCATCCCAGCCAGCGATCGACCCCCGGACCCACGCCCAAGACCAAGCAGGACCGTCTCCGCCTGGTCGTCACGGGTGTGGGCCAGCAGCACTACGTCTGCTCCCAGCTCGTCGGCCGCATCACGCAGAGCGTCGTACCGGGCTGTGCGAGCCGCGCCCTCCGGACCGCCCTCCGTGCCGACCTCCACCGGTCGGACCTGGACCGGGTCGAGCCCGAGCGTCCGGCACTGCTCCGCGGCCGTCTCCGCGACATGACTCGAATCAGCCTGCAGACCGTGGTCGACGACGACCGCTCCGGCGCGCAGACCGAGCTTGGGCGCCTCGAAGGCGGTAGCGGCGGCCAGGGCGAGCGAGTCCGTGCCGCCTGAGCAGGCGACCAGGACGGTCGTGCCCTGCGGTAGTTCGGCCAGCGTCGCCCGCACTGCCTCCCGGGCGCGGGCGATGGCCGGATGCAGCTTTCCCTTCCTGCGCTCGACCAGCTCCTGCACAGCCGACTCGGCCGACTGAGCCGACTGAGCCGACCCGGCCGGCTCAGCCGTGGAGTCGGGTGACCCAGGCATCGGGGTTCGCGATCTCGGTCTTGGTCGGCAGCGTGTTCGGGCCGGTCCAGACCCGGTTGAAGCCCTCCATGCCGACCTGGTCGACCACCCGACGGACGAAGGCGGCGCCGTCCTTGTACTGCCGCAGCTTCGCGTCCAGGCCGAGCAGCCGCTTCAGCAGCTGGTCCACCGGGTTGCCGCTCTGCCGCCGCGACGTGAACTTGGACCGGATGTTCTCCACCGTCGGGATGACCGACGGCCCGACCCCGTCCATCACGAAGTCCGCGTGGCCCTCCAGCAACGACATGACCGCGGTCAGCCGGTCCAGCACCGCACGCTGCTCCGGCGACTGCATCAGGTCCACCAGGCTCAGCTCGGCCTCACCACGCACAGACCGACCCAGCCGCTGCACGGCCTCGCGGAACATCGCCGCGTACGCCGACGCGTCCAGCTCGGCCTGGTCGAGGAACAGGGCGATCTCCGACCGCAGGTGATCCCGCAGCCACGGAACGGCGGTGAACTGCACCCGGTGCGTCTCCTCGTGCAGACAGACCCACAGGCGGAAGTCACGCGGTACGACGCCGAGCTCGGACTCCACGTGCATCACGTTCGGCGCCACGAGCAACAGCCGACCGGTCAGATTGGGCCTGTCCGGGTCCGGCTGCGCCGGGTAGAACGGGTCGAACTGACCGAGCACCCGGGACGACAGGAACGCGAGCAGCGCGCCGGCCTCGATCCCCGTCACCCGTGAGCCGACCGCCGAGGACAGACCGGGAGTCCGGTCCGCCTTCTCGCGCAGCTTGTCCGCCAGCGGCTGCAGCACGGTCCGGAAGCCGTCCGCGTTCGCCTGCACCCAGCCGGGCCGGTCCACGATCACCACCGGCGCCGTGGCCGACGTGGCCTGCAGCCCGGTGAACTCGCGCACGTGCCCCTCGGACTCGGCCGCGAACTGCCGCAGCTCGGCAACCACCTGGTCCGCCTCCGCACGGCTGACCGCCGGACCCGGGCGCAGCAACTTCCGCGCCACACCGGTAGCCAGCTGCCAGTCGACCATCTCGGTCGCGGTCCCGCCTTCAGCCGTACTCATACAACGACCCTAGTGCTATGTCCCAACATGCGCTGCTGGTCAGCCGCTTGGTCAGCAGCCGCAGTTGGCCAAGGCGGCGGTGGTCCGGTCCAGCGCAGCGCGGGCATCCAGGGTCTTCGGGACCGGGACGCTGTCGCTCGCGACCGCGAACACCAGCAGCGTGCCGGAGCGGTCGCGGGCGTACCCGGCCAGGCTGTGGACACCGGTGAGCGTCCCGGTCTTCGCATGGACCAGTCCGGTCCCCGGACTGGTCCCCGCGGTGGTGAAACGCTCCCGGAGGCTGCCGTTGAAGCCGGCGACCGGAAGTCCGGAGAGGAGATGCCGCAGCTCTGGGTGGTCCTTGGAGATCGCCACCCGGACCGCACCGGCGAGCAGGTCGAGCGGGACCTTGTTAGCCCGGGTCAGACCGCTGCCGTCGTAGATACGGGCCTTGCTGACGTCCAGGCCCAGTTTGGTGAGCGTGGCGCGCACGCCCTTGACGCCGCCGACGTACGAGCCGCCATTGCCCGTCGCGATGCCGACCTGCCGCAGCAGCACCTCGGCGCCGTCGTTGTCGCTGTGCTGGTTGATGTACTCGACGATCTGCCCGAGCGTCGGCGACTTCACCTGCGCCAGCGGGGCGACCTTCGCCTGAGCCGTCGCAGCCTTGACGGTCGGGGCCACAGTGATCCCATAGGTGCCCAGCAGCTTCGAGAACGAGGTGGCGGCTGCCTGAGCCGGCGAGGTCGACCGCTTCGCCATTCCCGGCGAGAGCCGGCCCTCGTTGACCCACAGTGCCGTGGTCGGCGCGGCGATCCCCTCGGGGACGTAGTTGGCTTCCCAGTTCGCGTTGACCGCCGGACCGGTGAACAGCGAGGCGTCGTACCCGAGGGTGACCCGGGTGACGCTCTGCGCCTTCAAGGCCTTCGCAGTACTCGCAGCGAGCGTCTGGAGAGTCGCACGAGCCGGGTAGTCCGGCGCCTGCTTCACAGCGAGCAGCGGGTCACCACCACCGACCAGGACGATCGAGCCCTTGCCGGCGCTCACGACCTTCGTGGCGAACGTGTGGTCCGGCCCGAGGGTCGACAGCGCCGAAACGGTGGTCAGGAGCTTCAGCGTCGAGGCCGGTGTGTACGGCGTGGCCGCTCCGACCGAGAACACCGCCTTGCCGCGCGAGGCGTCGTACACGTAGACACCGTGGTGCGGGCCGAGCGACGGGTCCTTGAGGATGGCGGCGAGCGCCTTGCCGACGCCGGCCGTCGTCGGCGCGACCCCTTCGGTCGTCGCCGGAGCCAGGACGGCCGGTGCCTGCTGGGTGGTCCGGACGGATCCGGGTACGGCGCGTGCGCTGCTCACCAGGCCGGCGCACATGCTCGTGCACAGCGCCGTGGTGAGTAGCGTGACGAATGCCGCACGGGCAGGTCGTGCCACCGGGCTGCTCCTGTCATTCGGTCGGTCGGAACCGTGACAGTATCTGCCGTATGGAGTTCGACGTCTTCATCGAGATCCCCAAGGGCACCCGTAACAAGTACGAGCTGGACCACAAGACCGGGCGGCTCCGGCTGGACCGGACCCTGTTCACGGCCACCCAGTATCCGTCCGACTACGGGTTCATCGAGGACACCCTCGGTCAGGACGGCGACCCGCTGGACGCGCTCGTCCTGCTCACCGAGCCGACCTTCCCCGGCTGCCTGATCAAGGCCCGGGCGATCGGCATGTTCCGGATGACCGACGAGAAGGGCCCGGACGACAAGGTGCTCTGCGTCCCCGCCGGTGACCCGCGTCAGGAGCACCTGCGCGACATCCACCACGTGCCGGAGTTCGACCGGCTGGAGATCCAGCACTTCTTCGAGGTCTACAAGGACCTCGAGCCCGGCAAGTCGGTCGAAGGCGCCACCTGGGTCGGCCGCACCGACGCCGAGGCCGAGATCACCGCTTCCTTCGAGCGTCTGAAGACCGAAGGTCACTGATCGGCTGACAGCCGGCGCAGGAGCGCCAGCAGGGTCTTGCGCTCCGTTGCCGTCAAGGGCTCCAGGAGGTCCGCCTCGGCGGCGTAGATGAGTTGGTCCATCGAGTCCAGCTGCTTCTCGCCGGCCGGGGTGATGGCCACGATCTTGCGGCGCCGGTCGGCGGGGTCGACCCGCCGGGCCAGGAACTTCAGCTCCTCGAGCTCGTCGAGCAGCGTCACCAGGTCGCTGCGATCGAAGCCGATGCGGTCGGCAAGGGTCGCCTGAGCGGCCTCGCCGTCGTCGGCGAGGCTGGCCAGCACGTGGTAGTGCTGCGTCCGGACACCGGCCTGCGTCATGTGCTGCCGGACCAGCCGCTGGGACTGCTGGCTCGCCCGACCCAGCGCCCACAGCACCCGGTCGGCCAGCCGATGCGTCGGCGCCTTCTTCACCCCCCAACTCTATTGGCAAGCCTCGGGCCTGGCGTTATCGTGGGAATGACCCATTATTTATTGAACCCACGATATGGAGATCCCACAATGCGCGCAGTGCGCTTCCACCGCCATGGCGGCCCCGAAGTCCTCCGGCTCGAGGAGGTCGCCGTACCCGAACCCGCCACCGGCCAGGTCCTGATCCAGGCCGAGGCGATCGGCGCGAACGCGATCGACGGCGTACTCCGCCGCGGCGGCTCGCCCTGGGACCGCCCGCTCCCCGGCACCCTCACCGGCGACGTCGTCGGCCGCATCGTCAAGCTCGGTCCTGACACCCCGCCCGGCGTGGCCGTCGGCCAGCGCGTCTCGGCATTGACCGTGGACGCCTTCGCCGACTACGCGGTCGCAGACGCCGGCTTCCTCGCCACGATTCCCGACGACGCCGATCCGGGCGAGGCCACGATGATGTCGCTGACCGCCCCGCTCGCCCTCCGCGTGCTCGAGTCCGGGCGCATCCCCGCCGGCGGCACCGTCCTGATCCAGTCCGCCGCCGGCACGATCGGACACCTCGCGACCCAGCTCGCCCGCTTCTACGACCCCAAGACGATCATCGGTACGGCGTCCAGCCCGGAGAAGCTCGACTTCATCCGGGAACTGGGCGCCGAGCCCGTCGACCTGACCGACCCCGAGTGGCCGGCGAAGGTGAGTGCCCTCGCCCCGGACGGCGTCGACACGGTCCTCGACGCCGTCGGTGGCACGGTCTTCACCCAAGGCCTCGACCTGGTGAAACCCCTCGGCACGATGGTCTCGTACGGCGCCATCACCACCGAGGTCCCCGCCGTACCGGTGCTCGGCCTGCAACTGCGGACCCTCACCGGCGTCTCCCTCTACGGCTGGCAGCAGGCCCGCCCCGACGAGGCCCGCGCCGACATCGCCGAGGTCACCCGCCGCTGGCAGTCCGGTGAGCTCCGCCCGGTCGTCCACGCCACCCACCCGCTCACCGACGTCGCCCGCATCCACGAGACCCTCGACGCCCGCGCCAACCTCGGGAGACTCATCGCCGTCCCCTGAGCGCTCTAGAATCAACGGGTGGAGCTGCGGCAGATGCGGTACTTCGTCGGCGTCGCGGAGGAACTGCATTTCGGCAGGGCCGCCGAACGCCTGTACATCTCCACCCCGACCCTGAGCCAGCAGATCAAGCAGCTCGAACGCGAGGTCGGCGCCACCCTGCTGATCCGCCACAGCCGCGGCGTCGAACTCACCCCGGCCGGCCAGGTGTTCCTGGCTCGCGCACGGGAGACGATCCAGGCGGCCGGCCTGGCGCTGAAGGACACGCGCCGGGCCGCCGGCCTGGACGAACCGGTCCTCCGGCTCGGGCTGCTGAACGGCGTCCCCGGCCGGCTCCCCGCCGCGCTCGAACAGCTCGCCACCGAACGCTTCCCGAACAGCACCGTCACCCTCGAGGCCGGCACGACCACCGATCAGCTCCGGATGCTCACTGCCGGCGAGATCGACCTCGGCCTGGTCCGCACCCCACTGACGTTGCCTCCGGCAATCACTTCCGAACATCTCGCGGACGAGGAGCTCGGCGTACTGCTGACCGCCACCCACCCGCTCGCCGCGCGGCCCGAGCTCACGCTGGACGACCTGGCCGGCCTCGAGCTGATCTGGATCCCCCGGGCCGCGGCGCCGGAGTTCCACGACGACGCGCTCCGGGCCATCGGCCCCGGCGTACGGCTCAGCGACATCAGCATGAGCCACTCGCAAGTCCGCTCGGCGCTGCTCGTCCGCCGGTCGGCCATCAGTCTGGGATCCCGTCGCGCCGCGACCGCGGACGTCGTCTGGCGACCGATCGAAGGCCGTCCGCTGATCGCCCGGTACGCCGCCGTCTGGCGCATCGACTCGCGCAACCCAGTGCTCCGGGCAATGGTCGTTAGTCCCGGCCTAACGATCGTTAGGCAGCAGGTCGTGGTGGACTGACACCGGCGGTGGTTGGCTCGAAACATCAACCACCGAAGGAGATTCAGTGCAGGAACACGTAGTGATCGTCGGCGGCAGCTCCGGCATGGGCCACGCTCTCGCCGCGGAGCTCGTTGCCCAAGGCAGCGAAGTCACGATCGCCGGTCGCTCACCCGACAAGCTCGAAGCGGTACGCCGGGAGCTCGGCGTACAGACCGTTGCCATGGACCTCGGAATCGAGTCGGACATCGAGCGGCTCTTCGCCACCACGGGCAAGGTGAACCACATCGTCACCACCGCCGCGGACGTCGGCGGCGCCTACCAGCCGATCAGCAAGTACGACGTGGACGCGGCGCGATCCGCGGTCGACTCCAAGTTGCTCGGGCCGTTGCTGCTCGCCAAGCACGGCGCGTCGGCGCTCGAACCGGAGGGCTCGATCGTGTTCACCTCGGGTATCGCGGCGTACCGCCCCGGACCACGCGCATCGTTGCTCGCGGCACTCAACGGCGCGCTGGCGTCGCTCGCCGCGGCGCTCGCGGTCGAGCTCGCGCCGATCCGGGTCAACGTGGTGTCCCCCGGCTGGGTCGACACCCCGATCTGGCAGGACGTCGCCGGTGACGCGGCGCCCGCCACCTTGGCCGCGATGGCGGCGCGCCTCCCGGTCGGCCGGATCGGCCGGACCCAGGACATCGCGGCCGCCATCATCGCCCTGCTACGCAATGGATTCATCACCGGCACCGTTCTACACGCCGACGGCGGACACCGGCTGGTCTAGACAAGCAGGTCAGGGACGCCCGAAGAAGTTCGGCGGGATCCAGTAGTAGACGCTGGCGATCTGCACCGGCTTCCCGGTCCTCGGCGCGTGGATCATCTGCCCGTTGCCGATGTACATCGCGACGTGGTGGATGGTCGCCGGGTCGTTCGGGTTGGTGGCCCAGAAGATCAGGTCGCCGGGCCGCAGGTCGTCCTCGTCGATGTGCTGGATCTGCTCGTACTGCGCGGCGCTGTAGTGCGGCAGCTGGACCCCGGCCCGCTCCCAGGCGCCCATCACCAGGCCCGAGCAGTCCCACCGCGACGGCCCGGTGGCGCCCCACAGGTACATGTCGCCGAGCTGCTTCAGCGCGAAGCTGATCGCGTCGTGCGCGTCTCCGCCCGAGCTGTGCCCGCCGCCGTTGTCGTTGTCGTCGTTGCGCCCCGGCGAGGACGGCTTGTGCTTCGGCGGCTTCTTGCCGTGGTTCTTCTTCGCCTCTTCCCGCGCTTCCTTCTCCTCGCGGGCCCGCTCGGCCGCCTCGGCACGGCGCTCCGCGGCCTCGCGGGCGGCGATCCGGCGCTTCAGCTCGGCGGCCTTCCTCGCGGCGAGAGCGGCGGCCCGTTGTCGCGCAAGCTCCTCGAGTCCCCGCTGCCGCTGGGCGGCAACCTTCACCGAAGTGTTCTGGAGTACGGCGAGCTGGGCGATCGACTGCGTGCGCTGCACCCCGATCGCGGTCACGGCCGCGGACTGTGCCGCCTCCGCGGCCTCGGCCGCCTTCTTCGCCTTGGCGGCCTCGTCGGCCGCCTTCTTCACCTTCACGACCGCCTGATCGGCCTGCACCTTGAAGAGGTTGGTCATCACCTGGGTCGCCGAGAAGCGCAGGTACGAGCCCTGCATCGCGGCCGATACCGAGCGCGCGGCGCCGGCGGAGTCGAGCAGATCCTGCGGACCGTTCGCGGTGAACAGCGGCGCGATCTTCGCGACGTCGCCACCACCTTGGTACGACGCGGCGGCGAAGCGGCCGATCTGCTGCCGCTGGACGGCGAGCGTCTGCTCGGCCTCCTTCGCACGGGCCGCGGCGGCGGTCGCCTCGGCCTGGGCCTGCTGCAGCCGGTAGACGGCACCGTTGTAGGCCTCGTCGGCGATGCCGGACTGGATGCCGAGCTGCTCGAGCCTCGCGTTCGCCGCGGCGAGTTGCCGCTCGATGGCGGCGACCTGGCCGGCCTTCGAGGCGGCGGCCTGCTTGGCCCGCTCGACCGCGGCCTTGGACGGGATCACCGGCGGCTTCGGCTTGGCAGCCTCGGCCGGGAGCGTAGGCATCGCCATCGAGCCGGC
Source organism: Kribbella sp. NPDC051586 (assembly GCF_044453965.1). NCBI lineage: Bacteria > Bacillati > Actinomycetota > Actinomycetes > Propionibacteriales > Kribbellaceae > Kribbella > Kribbella sp. NPDC051586. The sequence continues at coordinate 628,393 of NZ_JBITDF010000001.1, forward strand.
CAAGCAGATCGCGAGCACCCCGGACAGCAGGGCTTTGCCTGCCCGACCGGTCTTCCCAGTGCTCCCGACCCGCCTGCCGGACGTGGCCCTGGGGGGCGTCCGCATCGGGATCGTTCCTTCCGCCGGTCACGAACCCCTTCCCCAGGGTTCGTGAACTTTTGGTCCTCCTGGACCACATACGTGACACTAGTTGCCTACAGCCCCAATGGGAACAGCTTTCACACAAGTAACTTTGTTTCACCCGTGTGTCGACTTGACAAACTACAAGCTTGTAATTCCGCGAAGTCCCAGGTGGGCGCGCGAAAACGCCCTCCGGCCGGAGCCGGAGGGCGTTCAGGTGACGCGTCAGGTGTTCAGCGGAGGGCGAACGTGGCGACCACCGGGAGGTGGTCCGAGGCCGGAGTCACCGGCACAGCGGCCTTGACCGGGCTCAACCCCGCACTGTGCAACTGGAAGTCGATCCGCTTGGTCGGGTTGCCGGCCTCGATGGTGTAGCCCGGTCCGTCGCCGACCTCGGCCCAGGTGTCGCCGTACACGGCGGTCAGGGTCTTGATCTCCGGCGCGTCCGGCGTCGCGTTCAGGTCGCCGACGAGCAGGGTCGGCGTACTCGAACCGCTCAGCAGCTCGACCACCTTCTGCGCCTGCTCCAGCCGCTCGGCGTTGTTGTTGCTGGTCAGGTGCGTGTTCGCGAACCGTAGGTCGGCCCCACGGACCTTGATCTTCGCCACCGCGAGACCGCGCTGCTCACCGGTCGGGTAGAGCGGCAGAAGCGTGTTGGTGAAGTCCTTGATCGGGTACTTCGACAGGATCGCGGTCCCGTACTGGCGGCGCGGCTCGCCCGGGTTGACCGGCGGAAGGTCGAGGTTGGCGGCGTACGCGTAGTGCATGTTGAGCCGCTTGGCGAACCAGGCCGGCTGGTCCACCCAGTTGCTCCGCACGTCCCAGTGCCGGTCGACCTCCTGGAGCCCGATCACATCGGCCCCGGACTTCTCGATCAGTACGGCGATCCGCTCGAGATCGAGCACTCCGTCGATCCCCGCGCCGTGATGGATGTTGTACGTCATCACCGTCAACGGCCGCGGGGGCCGTCCGGTGTCAGGCTTCGCGGCGGCAACGGTCGGCACCACCATCAGGAACCCCACCAAGACCGTTAGTAATTTACGCATGCACCCATCCTTCCGGGAAACCGGCGACATTCGCACAACGAGCGAGTGTCGCCGGTCTGAATGTCAGTGCACGAGGCGGCCGACAGCGCCGTTCGCCCCAGAGGCCCAGCAGCCGGCGTGGGAGCCGTGGCCGGCGCACTCGACGCTGTCGAAGCTGCCGTCGTAGAACTGCTTCCAGCTGCGTCCGCCGTCGAAGCTCACGTCGCTCCCGGACGGTCCGACCGCGACGACCGTGAACGGCGACCACGGGACGAAGTGCGACCCGCTGCGGTACCCCTTCGGCGCCTTGTCCGCGGGCACGAGCTTCCAGGTGCGACCGCCGTCGTACGTCACCGACGCCGCCTTCACCGCCTCGGTCGGCTTCTCGAAGTCACCGCCGACCGCGACGCCGAACAGCGGGTTCCGGAAGGCGAGGCTGAAGATCCCGGCCGCCGGACCACTGGCCATCGGCGAGTCCGAGACCTTCCAGTTCCGACCGCCGTCGTTCGTCCGGAACACCCGCGGCCGGTCGCCGCCGCCGGTCGCGAACCACGCGCTCCGACCAGGCCCGGCGACGAGGCAGGTCCCGCTCGCCGCGAACGCGAACTCGCCGGTGAGCGCCGCCGGCATCCCCGCGTTCGACTGCACCTTCCACGACTTGCCGCCGTCCGACGTCGCCGCGATCCGGAACTTCCCGTCCACCGGGTCGCTCATCGCCAGCCCGTGCTTGTCGTCGTTGAAGGCGAAGCAGTCGTAGAACGCGTTCACGTCGGTGTTCCGGAACGTCTCGGTCCAGGTCTTGCCGCCGTCGGCGGTGCGGTAGACCCGGGACTCCTCACCGGGCCCGATGGACAACGCGACGGCACGCTTCGCGTCGAACGCCTCGACGTCGCGGAACTGCAGCGCCTCCGCACCCTCCGGGCTGACGTTCTGCCAGTGCCTGCCGCCGTCGACGGTTCGCAGTACCGTCCCCGCGGTCCCACCCACCCAGGCGACATCCTTGCTGACCGCCGCAAGCCCGCGGAACTGCGCCGTACTCCCGGTCGGCGTCAGCTCCCAACGGTACGACGGCCCGCCGTGCGCCTGGGCGGGAATTACCTGGGACGACATCAACAACAAACCTCCTGCCGCCAAAGCGGCCACACGCAGGATTCTCATGCGCGGCAATCTAACCAGAGGTCATGTCAGCTTGAAGGACTGCGCGGTGCTGGAGTTGCAGGTGAGTTGGACTAGTTGGGTGCTGTCGGCGGTGGAGCCGCCGGGGACCGTCAGGCACTTGTTGCTGAAGCGGCTGACGAAGTGGAAGTAGCCGCTGCCTTCGGACACGGCCTGCCACTGCTGGTTGTTTCCGTTGCTGTACGTCCACAACTGCAGGCCGGCGTTGTCGGCGGCGGACACTCCGGTCACGTCGATCACCTTGGTGGCGTCGTTGTGGTTGTTGACCCGCGTGAAGCCCCCGGACGTCGGCTGGAACTGGAACTGCTGCGCCTGCGTGCCGTTGCAGGTGTACTGCTGGATCACCGTGCCGTTGGCGACCCCGGCCGCGCGGGCGTCGACGCACTTTCCGTTGGCCTTGTTGGCGAGCTGGTACCACGCGGTCGGCGACGGCTGGTCGACCGGCGGCGTCGTACCGCCACCGCCCAGCCACTTCAGCGCGTCCATCATGAACTGGTTCTGCGCGGGGCTGTCGAACGTGGACGACAGCCGGGTGTTGGTCTCGTAGTTCATCGCGTTGTGGCCGAAGTTCGCGTAGATCATCTTGTAGTTCTTGTTGGTCCAGATGATCGGGTAGTAGCCCGAGGTCCAGATGTTGCCCTGCTGGTTGCCGACCGGGAAGCTCGCCGGGTCGATCGAGGCGAGAACCTGGATGTCGGGGTTGTTCCGCAGGTCGTTCTGCCAGCTGTACCACTCGCTCACCGACGAGCGGAACGTCGCACCCGTGTTCACCAGCGACGGGTGCGAGCGATTCTCGGTCCTCAGGGTGACCGCGCTGGGTCCCCAGGTGTTCGACTCGAACCGGCCGGTGCCGAGCAGCGTGTTGTTGAACCACGGCCAGCCGCCGCTCGCGTCGTTGTACGCCGACACGTGGAAGCCGAAGAACGCGCCGCCATGGTCCATGTAGTTCTTGAATCCGTTGCGCTGAGCGTCGCTGTGCGGCGAGTCGTCGAGGAACATGACGACCTGGTACTGCGACGCGCTCAGGTTGTTGAGCTGGTCCCAGTTGTTGGTCGCGGTGTACGAGAACCCGTTCTGGGCGCCGAACTGCGGGAAGCGCTGATTGGCTTCCTTCTCGAAGTCGATGTGGGCGGCGTCGTAGGTGCCGCTGTAGAACGCGAGCACGTTGAAGGTCGCTTCGACTTTGGCGACCGCGGTGGAGGTGAGCCCGGTGACCAGCAGCACCAGGGCGAGCAGGGCTGCGAACAACCGGAATCTGGGCAGGCGAAATCGATCGGAAAGCATGGGGGCGGACCTTTCCGTCAGAACCTTATGAAATTTCAGGACTTAAATTAACTCCCGATCAAAGCCCTGTCCAGAGTTCATCGCCTGACTTCCCAGAACGCCCAGCAACTGCAGCTTCTCCGCGCTCTCACTGCCCGGCTCCGCGGTGAACACGATCAGCGTCTGCTGCTGGTCCCGGTTGTCGATCAGCTCGCAGTACAGCTCGAGGTCGCCGACCGCCGGATGGTGGAACCGCTTGGTCTGGCTGTGCGCGACGACGACCTCGTGCGCGTTCCAGATCGCCGCGAACTCCGGGCTCAGCTTCTGCAGCGCCTTCACCAGCGAGGCGGAGTACGACTTCGGCCCGTCGATGGTCGCGGTCGTGCGCAGCATCGAGACCAGCAGCTTGCTGTGGGTGGTGAGCTCGGGCTCCGCGTACAGCGCCCGGGTCTCCGGATGCACGAACCAGCGATAGACCTCGCTGCGCTCCATGCCCTGGAAGTTGGTCAGCTCTCCGGCGAAGGCGACGTGCGCCGGCGTCTGCGCGAGGACCTCGCCGCACCAGTTCAGCAGCATCGCGGGGGTGTCGTGCAACCGGTCCAGGATCCGCAGCATGCCTGGATCGACGTGGCACGCCCGCGTCGTGCGCGGCGGCGTACCGTGACCGGCCAGCAGGAACAGGTGGTCGCGCTCCTCGAGCGTCAGCCGGAGCGCGCGGGCGATCGCGCCGAGCATCTCGACCGACGGCTGCGGGCCGCGTCCGCCCTCGAGCCGGCTGTAGTAGTCGGTCGACATCGACGCCAGCGCGGCGACCTCCTCGCGGCGCAGACCGGGGGTACGGCGCCTGCGCCCGCGGGGCATGCCCACGTCTTCGGGTTGCAGGGCCTCCCGGCGTTTGCGCAGGAAGTCGGACAGGTCGGCGTACTCCATGACTCCAGTGTCCACGGCATCCGGCGTTATCCACTGCTTGCCGAGCAGTGGTTGAGTGCAGCCTGGTTGCCGACGGCATCCGGCCGCAGGCTGGAGACATGAAAACCACAGGGAACACGATCTTCATGACCGGCGGTACGTCGGGTATCGGCCTCGAGCTCGCCCGCCGGTTCCGCGACCTCGGCAACACCGTGATCATCAGCGGCCGCCGCCAGGAACTGCTGGACACGATCGCCGCCGAGGACGGGATCGAAGGCATCTACCTCGACGTCGCCGACCCGGCCTCGATCACGGCCGCGTTCGAGAAGGTCACCAGCAGCCACGACGTCAACGTGCTCGTCACGATGGCGGGCATCATGCAGGTCGAGGACCTCCGCGACCCCGGTCACCTGCCGACCGCGGAGCAGACCATCGAGATCAACCTGCTCGGCACGATCCGGGCGATCGCCACGTTCACGCCGTACCTGCTGACGCAGCACGATCCGGCGATCCTGACCGTCTCCTCCGGTCTCGCCTCGGTGCCGCTGACGGTTACCCCGACGTACAGCGCGACGAAGGCCGCGATCCACAGCTATACGCAGAGCCTGCGCATCCAGCTCGCCGACACCGGCATCCAGGTCATCGAGGTCGTCCCGCCCGCCGTCCAGACCACCCTGATGAACCAGGAAGACGACGACCGCGCAATGCCCCTGCAGGAGTACCTGGACGAGACGATGACCATCCTCGAGCAGCAGCCCGACGCCGACGAGATCCTGGTCGACCGGGTCCGCTTCCTCCGCCACGCCGAACGCGAAAACCGCTACACCAACGTCCTCAACACCCTGAACCCGCCAAGCAACACCCACAAGAACTAAAACCACAAAAGAAGAACATGTATGGGTGGTGGCTCGCTCGGGCGGTCCGCCGAAGGTTTCGGAGCGGTGGCCGGCTTCCGCGACCGGCGATCACGCTGGTCAGACCGGGCTCGTGCCCGGCGGGGGAATCTGGTGGGTGGAGGTGTGACTGCTCGGTAGATCCGCGACTCTCACCGATCGGTTGGTCCCATCCAGATCGGTAGGCACGGTCTGGGTGCCCCAACCTCCCAGACCCGACAGCGAACTCCGCCCGTTCGCCGAGTCGTGGCAACTGGCTCGGAGTGCGTCCGCCGAGTCGTGGAATGTGGTTCGGAAAATCTGCCGTGATCCACGACTGGGCGTACGGGGTCGGAGCCGTTCGCCACGACCCGGCGGGGTTCTGGATGACGCAGGCGACCTGCGGCTCAGCCGGAGCCGGTCACCACTCTGAATCTCTTTCTCTTCTTTGGTCTTTCCTTCAATTTCTTCCGAGAAGAGCTGTCGCGTGCTCAGTCCGCCAAAGCCTGCTCGATCCGCTCCACCTTCGCCGTCAGCTGGCCCGTGTACCCGGGCCGGATGTCAGCCTTCAGCACCAAACTCACGCGGGGCGAGACGGCGGCGACCGCGTCGACGGCCTGCTTCACAACAGCCATCACCTCGTCCCACTCGCCCTCGAGGTTGGTGAACATGGCGTTGGTCTCGTTGGGAAGACCGGAGGCGCGGACGATGCGGACGGCCTCGGCCACCGCCTCGCTCACACCCCCGGTCTCGTCACCGGCCGACGGGCTGATGCTGAATGCGACGATCATGCGTCCAGGATGTCAGGCTCCTCAGCAGCGCGGCGCTCGGCTCCGGATGTGGTGAGTAGCGCCTTCTCCTTGATGAACAGGACGGCGACCAGCGCGAGGACGGCGAAGGGGACCGACATCATGAAGAGGTCGGCCGTGGCGTCGCCGTAGGCGTTCTCTACTACGGTGCGGACCTGCTCGGGGAGGTCCTTGATGTTCGGGACCGCGCTGCCGCCGCCGGACGAGGCGCCGCCGGGGTTGAGCGTCTCGGTGACCTTGTTGGCCAGGATCGCGCCGAGGACGCTGACGCCGATGGTGCCGCCCATGCTGCGGAAGAAGCTGACCGCCGAGGTGGCGGCGCCCAGCTCCCGGGCCGGTACGTCGTTCTGCGCGGCGAGGACCAGGTTCTGCATGACCAGGCCGATGCCGACACCGAGCACGAGCATGAACGCCCACAGCATGTACTTCGACGTCTGCGCGTCGATCGTGCCGAACAGCGCCAGGCCGATCGGCAGCAGCACGCTGCCCACGACCAGGAAGATCTTCCACTTGCCGTACTTCGTGATCAGCCCGCCGGCGATCGTGGAGGCGACCATCATGCCGATGATCAGCGGCAGGCTCATCAGACCCGCCTTGGTCGGCGAGTAGCCCTGCGCGATCTGGAAGTACTGCGCCAGGAACACCGAGCCGCCGAACATCGACACACCGACCAGCGCGCTGGCGATGATGGACAGCGTCACGGTGCGGTTGCGGAACAGATCCATCGGGATGATCGGCTCGGGGTGCCGGCGCTCGACCAGCACCGCGGCCACCAGCACGACCAGCGCCGTGCCGACCAGCCCGAAGCTCCAGCCGGAGACCCACTCGAACTTGTTGCCGGCGAACGAGGACCAGACCAGCAGCGTGCTCACGCCGCCCATGATCAGCACCGCGCCCCACCAGTCGATCTTCACTTCCCGGCGTACGGTCGGCAGCTTCAACGTGCGCTGCAGCAGCACGATCGCCGCCAGCACGAACGGCACGCCGACCAGGAAGCAGGCCCGCCAGCCGAGCGGCGAGTCGACCAGGAAGCCACCGAGCAGCGGTCCGCCGACGGTCGCCGACGCGAAGATCGCGCCGAAGATGCCGGAGTACCTGCCGAGCTCACGCGGCGGGATGATCGCCGCCATCACGATCTGCACCAGTGCGGTCAGACCACCGCCGCCGAGCCCCTGCAGGACCCGGCTGCCGAGCAGTACTTCGATGTTCGGCGCGAAGCCGGCGACCAGCGAGCCGACCACGAAGAAGCTCAGCGACAGCTGGACGAGCAGCTTGTTGTTGTAGAGGTCGGCCAGCTTGCCCCACAACGGCACCGTGGCCGTCATCGTCAGCAACTCCAGCGTCACGACCCAGGTGTACGAGGACTGGCTCGCACCCAGGTCGTGGATGATCCGCGGCAGCGCCGTCGACACGATGGTGCCGGCCAGGATGGCCACGAACAGCCCCATCATCAGACCGGACATCGCCTGCACGGTCTGTCGCGGGGTGAGTGCGACGGTGGCGGTGGCCTCACCCGCCGCCGGCTCCGGCGTGGATGAAGACGTCGTCGTCATGAGTGACCTTTCTCGTCGATCGGCCCGAAGGCGGTATCAATGCCTTGGGCAAGTAGTTGGAAGCCTTCGCGGACGAGCTCGCCGACCGGCCGGCCGGGAGCGGCCTTGTGCAGCTCCATCGCCACCCGGCAGGCGGCGCCGGCGGCGCTGACGATCAGCGCCGGGCGGGTGGAGCCGGCCGGCTCGCCCATCCGCTCCGACAGGGCGGCGGTGAGTTGCCGCTCGTCGTCGATGCTCGACAGCATCAGCTGGTACAGCAGGGCCGGGGAGCTCATGATCAGCTCGCCCCGGCGGGACAGCTGGCCGTCGCTCTCCAGGTCGCGCAGGACGTCCTGGACGACGTACCACATCGTGGTCAGCGGGGACTCCTCGGCGGGCGCGGTCCGCATCCGCTCCAGCGCCCGCTCGAGGTGCTCGGGGTTGCGCCCGAGGATCGCGTGCTCCTTGTGCGGGAAGTAGTTGAAGAAGGTCCGCACCGAGACGTCGGCCGCCTCGGCGATCTCCTCGACCGTGACGTGATCCGGCCCCTTCTCCAGCGCCAGCCGCAGCGCGGCATCGGCCAACGCCGCCCGCGTCTGCAGCTTCTTGCGCTCCCGCAACCCACCCTCAGCCGTCACCAGAACAGGCTAGGCTGATTCTTGCACTCACTGCAAACTATTAACCCTGCAACTTTGCAGACCTGCAGAATATCTACTCGCCGAACGGCTGCGGCTCCGAGCCCGGGATGAGGGAGCTGCGGAAGTACACCGGGTCCGCGAACGTGGCCGGCACCTTGCCGAGCCCCTGGATCACCGTGGCGGTCCCATTGGCGTGACCAACGGCGTACAGGTAGGCCGAACGGGTGTCCTTGTCGATGCCGAGCAGAACCACGCCGTACTGACCGCACTGCCCGGTGACGAGCGAGTCGAAGGCCTGCCAGGTGGAGGCACGGACCTTCTTGACGATCGGCTTCAGCGGCGGACTGAGCGGCACCCGGATCGTGTAGAGCGCGCCGCCGCGGGTGTTGGCCAGGAAGGTTTCGTACGTCGTGGTCTGACTGATCAACGCCATCGACTTCACCGAGGAGAACCCGGGCGCCGACTGCTTGTTCGACCATTCACCGGCCCGGCCGGCCTCCCAACGGAACAGCACACCGTCGGACCGGAGGGCGTACTGATGGCGCGTCTCGCTCCCGCCGCCGGCCGTCGAGTAGGCGCGGGTCGTGTCGAAGGCCGTGAAGTCACCCCACCCGCCGCCGACCAAGGCGTGGTGGACCGTCGTGGGATCCACCGCACCGGATCCGAAGAGGTCGTAGCCCGTGTTGTACATCGAGCTGCCCATGATCTGCCAGCCGGTCACCGATCCGCCGTACCCCTCAGGTGCGTCGGGGCTGACCACCATCGAACCGCTGAGCCGGACCTGACCATCCGGGAAGACGTTGAGGTCCCCCGAGCTGCCGTCCTGGTTGGTCACGGTCAGCGGCGAGGTCGCCCAGACCAACTTCCGCAGTACGTCGCCGCCCGCGGTGACCGAGCCGACTTTCACAACGCACGCAGCGCTCGCCGACCGGCCGGAAGCTACCGCCTGACCCGGAACGACGGCCGCGGCCGCCATCCCCAGGGCGGCACAGGCTGCGAGGACCGAACGATTCATGGTTACCGCCTCTTCGAGGATGTTGTTGCTCAGCTCGATGCGCCGCAACTGGGCAAAGTTGCAGGTCACGCGGCTCGGCGTAGACGAGGCAGCCAGGGCGGTACGACGCGACAGTAGTCCTCGTACTGACGCCCGTAGCGTTCCCGCAGCACAGGCTCCTCGTAGAAGTGGACGAAGGACGCCATCATGGCCCACGCGACCAGGCCGTACACGAGGACCCGCCAGTCGAGGAAGACCAGCGCCTGGCCGAGGATCGCGGTGACCACGCCGACGTACATCGGGTTGCGGACGAAGCGGTAGTCGCCGCCGACCACGAGCTCCTCGGTCGGCGCGACCGGGGCCGGCGTACCGCGGCCTTCCCGCACGAAGCGGACGAAGGCCCGCAGTACGACGAACGCGCCCGCACTTCCAAGGATCGCTTTGACCACCGGAATCCCCTATAATCTAAAGGCAGCCTCCGACACGGTTCTCGTGTGCGGAGGCTTTCTTGTATGACGATTCTTCTCTACAAGGCCGCCGGCGACACCCGTGGTGACGACATCCTCCCCCTCAACCAGCTGCGCGTGCACCACCCCGATCTGTACGAGCGCCATGCCGCGAAGTACGCCGCTCGCCCGGACCGCATCAACACTCCGGTCTATCCGCTGGACTGCACCTGGGGCGACGTGGTCTTCCTGTCACCGGTCCACCCCGCCCCGATCTTCGAGGCCATGCAGGAGTCCGGCCGGATCGGCCCGGTCGTGATCGACTACTGGACCCTCGACGCCGAGCTCCTCGATCCGGCCGTCACCTGCATCCTGCTCAAGCGGCACGACCCCGAAATGCGCCCGCAACCGCCCGAGGACTACATCCCGTACTCCGCCGAGGCCGCCGCCGCGCTCGCCACCCCGTCCGAGCAGGCCCTCCACCGGCTCCGCAACCTCAACGCCACCGAGCCGCTCTACCCCTGGGCCGACATCCCCCACATCCTCCACCGCGGTCCGATCCCCCTGAGCCGCTTCCGCACTACTACCGGTATACCGGTAGTGAGGTGATCGGCACGTAGAGTTCGAGTCGGGTAAGAATATTTACCGACCGGATATCAATTAGGGAATATTTTGACCTAGGGTCGACACGGCGCCGTCGCCCGGGCGTTCGATCGCAACAGCACCCCACCCGATGCCAAGGAGGCCCCCGTGTTCAAGGTCAGCCGCACCGGCGGTCGCGCGTTCAGTGCCGGCGCCGCGGTTGCCACCGCCACCCTGCTGGTCGCAGGGTGCTCAGGCAGCACCCCCTCGGGCTCCGGTTCGGCCGGCACCGACGCCGCGCTGGTCTTCGGCATCACCGCGGATCCGACCCAGATGGTCCCGTGGACCAGCACCTCCGAACAGTCGATCCAGGTGCTCTCGCAGATCTACTCGACGCTGCTGGACACCGACGCGGACCACAATCCGATCGCCGGCCTCGCGGAGCTCCCGAAGATCTCCGCGGACGGGATGACCTACACCTTCGCCCTGAAGAAGGGCCTGAAGTTCACCAACGGCTCCGCGCTCGACTCGACCGATGTGAAGTACACCTTCGACAAGATCATGGACCCCGATTCCAAGGCCAGCTCGAGGTCGTACTTCGCCTCGGTCGCGAGCGTCACCGCGCCGGACCCGCAGACGGTCGTGGTGAAGCTGAAGAAGCCGGACGCGTCGTTCCCCGTCGGCCTGACCGGGGTGAACGCGGGCATCGTCCCGTCGGACGTCGCGGTCGGCAACCTGGAAACCAAGCCTGTCGGCTCCGGCCCGTACGAGTTCGTCAAGCGGACGCCGAACGAGTCGATCAGCCTGCAGCGCAACCCGGACTTCTTCGGTGGCAAGCCGGGCGCGGCCAAGCTGGAGTTCCGCATCATCCCCGACGACCAGTCGATGGTCTCCGCGCTGAAGACCGGATCGGTCGACGTGGCGGTCTTCGACAACCCCGTGACGGCCAAGACCGCGACGTCGGACAAGGTCAAGGTCGACACCGTCTCCTCGCTGCAGTACCACGTGCTGCAGCTCCGGGCGACGTCCCCGGCACTGACCAACGTGAACGCCCGGCTGGCGATCCAGTGTGCGATCTCCCGCAAGGAAGTGGTCGACTCCGCCGCGCTCGGTGCGGGCGACATCACCGGCCCGATCACCTCCCCCGAGTTCAAGTCCGACCCCAACGCCCAGCCCTGCGCGACGCAGGATCTCGCGAAGGCGAAGGACTACCTGGCCAAGGCGGGCAAGCCCGGCGGATTCGCCCTGAACCTGATGACCTCGCAGGGCCTGTACTCCACCGCGGTGAACGAGGCACAGAACGTCCAGGCGCAGCTCGGCAAGATCGGCATCAAGGTCAACGTGCAGACGCTGGACTCGAACACCTACGTGCAGAAGTGGCTCGCGGGCGACTTCGAGGCCGCCATCGCGCAGAACGGCGGCAGCGCCGACCCGAACACCATGTACGCCCGGTACTTCACGTCGACCGGCAGCTACAACAAGGTCGCCGGCTACGGCTCGCCCGACCTCGACAAGTTGTTCGCCGAAGGCATCGCGACCACCGACACGAACAAGCGGCAGGCGATCTACAAGCAGCTGTCCGAGCAGCTCGTGAACAACGCGGCCTGGGTGTGGCTGTTCACGCCGAAGGAATTCATCGCGGTCAACACCAAGGTCCAGAACTTCGAGGCGCGCAGCGACGCCAGCCTCTCGACGCTCTGGAAGGCCTCGCTGTCCTGATGAAACACCTCCGTGCCCTGGCACGCCATCCCATCACCCGACGGGTCGGCGAGGCCGTACTGACGCTGGTGGGCGTGTCCGTTCTGACCTTCGTGCTCCTGCGGGTTGTGCCCGGCAACCAGATCACCGCGTCGTACGGCACTGCCGCCGGTGAACTGTCACCCGAGCAGGTCCGGTCCCTCGAGGCGTTCTACGGCCTCGACAAGTCACTGCCGGTCCAGTACTTCGACTGGCTGCGCGGGGTCCTGACCGGCAACCTGGGCGTCTCCACCACCTCGCACGTGAGCGTGGCGCAGCTGACCGCCCAAGCGTTGCCGAACACCCTCGAACTGGCGATCCTCTCGATCCTGGTCGGCCTCCTCCTGGGGGTGCCGCTGGGGGTGGTGGCTGCCAGCCGTCCCGGCAAGCCACGGGACAACGTCACCCAGCTGGGCAGTCTGCTGGCGTTGTCCGTTCCGTCGTTCCTGCTGGCCACCGTCCTGGCCAGCTGGTTGGCGAACACCTTCGGTTGGTACCCCAACGGCGAGGGGTTCCGTACGCTCGTCCAGGCGCCGGGCCTCAACCTGGAACAGATGATCCTGCCTGTCCTCGTGCTCGGAATCAGTCTCGCTCCGCCCGTCCTGCAGACCACGCGCACAGCGATCCTGTCCATCCGCGCGGAGGACTACGTCCGCACGGCCCGGGCCAAAGGTGTGCCCGAACGACGACTGCAGATCAGGCACATTCTGCGCAACGCCCTGATTCCGGTGGTGACGATGACCGGCCTGCAGTTCGGCTTCCTGCTGGGGGGCGCGCTGGTGGCCGAGCAGATCTTCGCCATCCCGGGGATCGGCCGGCAGGTTCTGCTCGGCCTCACCCAGAAGGAGTACGCCGTCGTGCAGAGCACCGTGCTGATCATCGCCACGATGTTCGTCCTGGTGAATCTGCTCACCGACCTGGTCTACCGCCTCGTCGATCCGAAGGCGCGCGTCCGGTGAGCGCCGCGACCGAGCTGAACAACGTTCCTGACGTCCCGATCGACGCCACACGGCGCAGGCGCGGCTGGCTCGCCGCCTTCCGAACGCCGGCAGGCATCGTCGGGGTGATCCTGATGCTGCTCGTTCTCGTCGTCGCACTGCTCTCGCTGTTCGGCCTCACGCCGTACGACCCCGCGCACCAGAACGTCGCGGACTCGCTCAAGTCTCCCAGCTCGGCGCATTGGTTCGGCACCGACCAGTTCGGTCGTGACATCTTCTCGCGGGTCGCATCCGGCCTGGCGAACTCGTTGCGGATAGCAATCGTCTCGGTGGCCGCGGCGGCGATCTCCGGGACCGTCCTCGGTGTGCTCGGCGGCTACTACCAAGGGATCGTCGACCGCATCGTCGGTGTCGTCACCAACGTGCTGTTCGCCTTCCCGTCGCTGCTGCTGGCGCTCGCGCTGGCCGCGACGCTGAAGCGCAGCTGGGTGACGGTCAGCATCTCGATCGCCATCGTCTACCTGCCGATCTTCGCGCGCGTGGCTCGCGGTCCGGTGCTGACGCTGCGCACCGCCGACTACGTGCTGGCCTCGACCGCGATCGGTCGCAGCCGGTTCTCGACCCTGTTCGAGCACGTGCTGCCCAACATGCGCGGCATCCTGGTCGTGCAGGTCACCTTGTCGCTGTCGTGGGCGATCCTGACCGAGGCATCGCTGAGCTTCCTCGGCTTCGGTACGCCGCCTCCGGCCGCGTCGCTGGGTGGCATGGTCTACGACGCGCAGACGCTGTCCAGCGTCGCGCCGTGGATGCTGCTGTTCCCTGGCATCGCACTGATCGTCGCAGTCATCGGCCTCAACCTCCTCGGGGACAGCCTCCGCGCCGCCCTCGACCCCAGGTCCGGAGGCCGTTGATGACCGCACTCGGCGACATCGTCGACCGGCTGCTCGGGCTCGGCGACGAGCGCCACCGGCCGGCCGGCGCGATCATCGGAGTACGGATCGGCTCGCAGAGCCACGTTGAAGCCGGAGGCTGGGCGGTCCTTCCGGGTCCCGGCACCGCCGGTGTCCCGATGACTCGCCAACTGGCCTTGGACCTTGCCTCGGTCACAAAGGTTGCCTCGACGACCACGCTCGCCATGTGCTTGGTCGCCGAGGGCCGGCTGGACCTCGAGGCACCGGCCAAGCGGTATCTGCCGCACTTCATCGGCGATGCCACCGTCGAACAATTGCTGACCCACACAGCCGGACTACAACCTTGGTGGCCGCTGTACTGCGAACCTGGCGACCGCGACGATGCCCTGCACCATGCGCAGACAATTCCTCTCGCCACTGCGCCGGGCACCACCTGGACGTACTCCGACCTCGGGCTGATCCTGGTCGGCCACATCATCGAACGCATCACGACGCTGAGCCAGGCCGACGCCTTCCAGAAGTTGATCGCCGAGCCGCTCTCCCTCAACGCCTCCTACGGTCCGATCCCCGCCGAGCAAGCTGTCACCAGTGCGGACAGCGATGCCTACGAGTTCCAGATGATCGCTACTGGCCGGCCGTACGCGGTTCCATTCACCACGGAGGACTTCGAGGGCTGGCGCCACCGGAGCCTTCGCGGCGAGGTCAACGACGGCAACGCTGCCCATGCGCTTGGCGGCGTCGCCGGGCACGCCGGTCTCTTCGGTACGGTCGACGATCTCCTGCTGCTGGGCGCCGCACTACGAAGTGGCGAGCTGGTCGGCCGCGAAGTACTGGAGCGGTTCGCACGACCGACGGCCGTTCAGCCTGAGCAGGCGATCGGATTCCGGCGGATGCGGACCATGACCGGCCAAGGGCCGCTGACGTTGCTCCACCACGGCGGGTTCACCGGCACCTTCTTCGCTGTCGGGCTCGAGCGTCCGGTGGTGATCGCCGGTGGCGCCATGCGTCTGCACGGCACCCTCGGCCCGGTGGGATCGGTCGTCCCAACGGACCGCCTGGCTTCCGGCGCCGAGATCAGCGCCTGCCTGCTGGACGGCGCTGTTCAGCTGATGGATCACGACTCCGCGACCGCGAGTGAGGAACGATGACCACCACCCCCGCACCGGCTCGCGAGCTGGTCCTGAAGGTCCGCGAACTGTCGGTCACCTTCACCACCTCGCGCGGCGAGGTGGAAGCCGTCCGCAACGTCAGCCTCGACGTCGCCGCTGGTGAGACACTCGCGATCGTCGGCGAGTCGGGCTCCGGCAAGTCCACCCTGGTCGCGTGTGTGAATCGGTTGCTGGCCGACAACGGCCGGATCTCGAGCGGCACGATCATGCTCGACGATCTTGACCTCACCGCCGCGAGCGAGAAGCGCATGACCGGCATTCGGGGCAACCGCATCGGTCTGGTCCCACAGGACCCGATGACGAACCTGAACCCGGTGATGAAGGTCGGCGCACAGATCGTCGAGGCGCTCGAGGTACACGGCTTGGCCAAAGGACAGGCCGCTCGCACCGAAGCCGTCCGACTGCTCGGTGAGGCGGGCATCAGTGATGCGCAGGCGCGCTTCAACCAGTACCCGCACGAGTTCTCCGGCGGCATGCGGCAGCGGGTGCTGATCGCCATGGCGCTCGCGTGCCGGCCCGAAGTACTGCTGGCCGACGAGCCCACCTCTGCGCTCGACGTGACCGTGCAACGCCTCGTCCTGGACCAGATGGGACAGCTCGCTTCCGAGCTCGGCGCCGCCGTACTGCTGATCACCCACGACCTCGCACTGGCCGCGGAGCGCGCCGATCGGGTCGCGGTCATGTATCGCGGCGAGATCGTCGAGACCGGTCCGGCGACCGAGCTCATCGCCGATCCGCAGCACGAGTACACCCGCCGGCTGCTCGCCGCTGCGCCGGGCATGGCCAGTGCGAAGGTCGCTTCGGTACGTCCTGCCGCCGACGAGGCAGCGCGGGAGAACCTGTTGGAGATGACGGGCGCCGTCAAGAAGTACCGCATCCGTGGCCGCACCGACCCGTTCCTTGCCGTCGACAACGTCGACCTGGTCATCCCGCGTGGACAGACCGTCGCGATCGTCGGCGAGTCCGGCTCCGGCAAATCCACGACCGCGCGTCTCGCGCTGCGGCTCGAGGACGCCGACGGCGGCACCGTTCGCTACCGCGGCACCGACGTCTCGGCTCTGCGAGGCAAAGAGCTGATGGCGTTCCGCCGCTCCGTCCAGCCGGTGTTCCAGAACCCGTACGGTTCGCTCGACCCGCGGTACACCATCGGACAGGTCGTGGCCGAGCCCTTGCGCGTCCACAAGATCGGCGACGCCGCGGCCCGCCGGAAGGCGGTGACCGGACTGCTGGACCAGGTCGCCCTGCCGGCCTCCTTCGCCGACCGCTACCCACACGAACTCTCGGGCGGTCAGCGGCAACGCGTCGCCATCGCCCGCGCTCTCGCGTTGAACCCGGAGCTGGTGGTCATGGACGAGGCCGTCAGCGCACTGGACGTTCTTGTCCAGGAGCAGATCCTGGACCTGATGGTCTCACTGCAGGACGAGCTAGGACTCTCGTACCTGTTCATCAGTCATGACCTGGCCGTCGTACGCCTGGTGTCCCACCACGTCTACGTGATGAGTGCGGGACAGGTCGTCGAGTCCGGGGACCCGGACACCATCTTCCGGTCCCCGCGCGAGGAGTACACCAAGCAACTGATCGCCGCGATCCCCGGCCACACCCTCACCGCGGCCTAGCGGGCCAGATACCGCCGTACGTCGTCGGCGACCTGGACCCGGCTGTCCATCTCGTACTTGCGCAGGATCGTGCTGAGGTGCGACTTCACCGTGTTGAGGCTGATCCCGAGCTCGGTGGCGAGCTGATCGTTGTCGTAACCCTCGACCAGCAGTAACGCCACACCCTGCTGCGCGCGGGTGAGGGCGGTGAAGCGGCGCTCCGGTCCTTCGTCGACGTCGAGCATCATCTCGATCAGTTCCGACTGGGTCTGCTCGGCCGACCGGATCAGGCCTTCCAGGTGGACCCTGACGGCTTCGGCCATCTCGCCGGCTTCGAGCGCCTCGGCCGCCGTCGTACGCAACGAGGCGATCCGGTTCGAGAGGTACTCCATGACGTGATCGGAGGTGAGTGCGTCGGGGGTGTCGGCGCCGGCCGGGAGCAGGCGCAACGCGTCGCGGTCCTCGACCTCGCGGTTCAGCACCCGGGCGACCATCTCGGCGAGCCACTCGAACGCCCGAACCGCGTTGTCGTCGTAGCTGTCCGGCTGGTAGCTCTGCATCGAGATCATGCCGTGCAACTGGCCGGCGTGCCGGAAGAGCGGCACGGTCACGGCGTCGGCCGACTGCTTGCTGGTGTCACCGCACGGCACGCCGGCGTTGAGCACGGCGCCGTTGTCGTAGGCGAAGCGGTAGGTCTGGCGATGCTTGAGCAACCAGGCCGTCTGACCGTTCGGTCCGTAGGTGTGCGTCGCCGGATCGTCGAACTTGCCGCCGTCGTAGCCGTACGGATAGCGCACCCGGTTCGACCCTTGCAGGAATCCGACGTAGAACGTGTCGACGCGAGCGAGCTTGCACGCAACGCCACGGACATAGTCGTACAGCCCGTGGTGATCGCTGCGGTACAGCGCCTCGATCTTGTGGAAGGCCTCGCGCAGGATGATCGCCGTCTCGGCATCGAGCCGCAAAGCTCCCTCAGGTTTTCCGATCGGCATATTGTCCCCCTCCCAGTATGCACCGCCCCCACAGCTCACGCGCTTCGTTCGCTCCGATCCCCGGCGAATCCTGCCTTTCTGAGTTCCTCCTCGACCTCGACTGCGCGGTGCCGGGCCAATCCTCGATGCGGTTCTCTTTCGGGCCAGGCGACTACGCCGTACTTCGGTTCGACCCTGCAGCCGCGGATCCGCTTGGCCAGATAAGTGCCGGTCCCGAACACGAACCGGCTGATACCGTTCGCAATCCCCCACCGAATCGGTGCGTAGAAGAACAGGTTGAAGTAGGTGAAGTTCGGGTCGCCTTGCGGTACACCCACGGCGCGGACGTACAGAGTCTCGCGATCGCGCAGGCACACCACGATCCCCGTCACCGCACCGTCCAGCTCGCCGCGAAAGGTGAGCACCGCGTCGTCGACGGTACTTCGCAACAGGTCGTAGCCACGCAGCAGAACCTCGGCGCCGCTGCGGGTGCCGTGCCGAGCCTGCAGCCCCGCTTGCAGCTCGGCGGTCGCCTCGTCCAGCCCACCCGTGCCGTGGGTCACGATCACCCGGCTGCCGCTCCCCTCGAACCGCCGGATCTCCGCCCGCGCTGCCGACCGGCGATCACGGTGCAGACTCGCGAGGTATCCGTCGAAGTCGGACCAATTCGCATCCAGGACACAGACTCCTGCCGTCGTCAGCGGAACGGGATCAGCTCCAAGAACACCTGCGGCGATCGTCGCCGACTCCGCACTGTCCAGGAACGGCATCGACAGCGTCCTGACCTCGTCCTGCCGCGCGATCTCACGTAGCGCTTCGGCCGCTGCCCGGAACGCTGTGTCCGATGGACCGCCGGGCCCGATCACCGGGAAGTGCACACCGTCGAGCACACCGACGATCGCCGGATACAACTCCGTCCCGACCGAACCGTCACCGAGCAGTAGCTCCGGTCGTCGTAAGGCGAACGCCGGCGAGTCGTCGAAGACGTGGTAGGGCGCCAGCGCCACGAATTCGCCGGCCGGGCCGGAAACGCACATGTACCGCAGACTTCCGTGGGACGCCTGTTCGCAATAGCTGAACCACGCCGCGGATTCGAGCAGACCCGTTTGCGCCGCGATCGCTTGTTTTGCAGGAAGTGGCAGATCCCGGACGGACGAATGCACACTGAACGGCATTGTGATACCTCTCCTGTCGGTAAGTGATCGTGTCCTCGGAAATCGGCCGGACGGAAGGCGAGCAGATCACATGCGCATCGCGATTCACGCCGAAAGGGTCTTCAGCGCCCACGGACCCAAACTCGCCCAGGCGGCGCTGCGCTACCGCGGGGACGAGGTCGTCGCGGTCATCGATTCCACCAACGCGGGCCGGACGGTCGCCGACGTCACCGGCGACGACCGGATGGCACACATGCCCGTCGTCGCCGACGTCGAGGCAGCCCTCGAACACGCCCCGGACACCTTGCTGATCGGCATCTCGCTCCTGCGTACCTCGGTCCCCGACGAGCTGCGACGCGACGTCCTCACGGCTCTGGCCAGCGGTCTCGATGTCGTCTCGGGCCTGCACTACGCACTGGGCGCGGACGCCGAGATCGCCAAGGCGGCGGCCTTCCACGGTAGGTCCGTCCGCGACCTGCGGCGCCCGTCACGGGACGACTTCGAGGTCGTGCCCACCCGGCGACGAGACGGAGCCGGATGGGTGACGCTGACCGTCGGCTCCGATGCGTCCGTCGGCAAGATGACGACCTCGCTGGAGCTCGATCGAAGCGCGAAGGCGCGTGGGCTGTCCTCGATCGTCGTCGCCACCGGACAGACCGGCCTCTTTCTGGTGGACCGCGGCTTTCCGGCGGACCATCTGGTCGCGGACTTCGTGCCGAGCGTCGCCTGCGAGGAGACCTCGAGCGCCGCCCACGCCGCGGACCTCGTGTTCGTCGAAGGGCAGGGCGCGCTCACCCACCCCCTGTACTCGAACGGCACCCTGGCTCTGCTGCACGGCGCCGACCCGGACGCACTCATCCTGTGTCACCGGGCCCGGGCCACCGAGATCGCCGGAGTACCGGGGGCATCCCTTCCGCCCTTGGCGGACCTGGTTGCCATCCACGAGCAGGCCGCGACCTGGTGCTCCCAGCGCGCACCGCGGGTCGTCGGCATCGCTTTGGACACGAGCCGGCTCGACCCTGCATCGGCCCGTCACGAGGTCGACCGCATCGAGACTGCGTCCGGCCTGCCGGTCTCGGATCCGATCCGCTTCGGTGCCGGGACACTGCTCGAGGCAGTGGTCGCGGCGAGTGCCTCCAACTGATCGGTGACCAGGGCTGTGAAGCCGTGCGGAGTGCGGTCGTGCTCGGTGCCCTCGACCGTACGCCAGACCGTGAGACCCTCGTTGACCTCGATGATCACCGGTCCCGACGGCGACTCGACCAGGTCGATCACCGCCGAGTCGAGGCCGAGAGCCACCACCGCACCGAGGACGATCTCCTCGAGCCCCGGTGAGATCGGCGCCCGCTCGACCTTCAACGGATACAGGAAATGCCGGACGGCACCGTCGGGCGAGGTGCTGACGTGGTAGTCGGCGGCGGCGATGGTCGACCCGATCACCACGACCCGCAGATCACGCGCGGGATTGGGGACGAACGGCTGGGCGCACAACGTCTTGTGGTGTTCGAGGAGATGCCATGAGGCGATCTCCTCGCGGATCCCCAGCACCGTGCCCTCCTCGATCCCACGCCCGCCCGGGCGCATCCGAACGACATCCAGCGAGGCATGTCCCCAGATCGGCTTGAGCACCACCTCGCCCCAGTCCTTCATGCAGGCCTGGATGTCGTCCTGGCTGCTGACAGATCGTGTTTCCGGGACAGGCAGACCTGCCCTGGCCAGGAGCGCCGCCTGCCGCAGCTTGTTGCGGCAGCGCCGGATCGCGGCCACCGGGTTGCTGATCCGGGTCCCGGCCTCCTCGAGTGCCTCGAGTTCGTCGTAGATGAGCGCCAGGTCACCCGCCGAGCGGCGGGTGATGACCCGGGACTTGACCACGGCGACCCGCGGCGCGGCAACCGGCTGTCCGTCGCGGACCGCACCGGCGAGCCCACCTGACATCGCCAGGTCGTCCCAGTCGACGATGCGCCCACGCAGACCGCGCTCGGCCAGCGCGGCGCACAGTGCGAGGTTCTCCCAGCTCTGGGAGAAGCGGTCGAGGAACCAGACGTCGTCCCGGGCGGTCACTGCTGGTCCTCGACGGCCACCGGGAGCATCAGGCCGCGCCCGCCCACGTTGATGATGGTGTCGACCGAGGCACGGCACATGTAGCCGGCGAACTCGCCGCCGAAGACGAAGGCGTCGAGCCCGTGCTTGAGCCGGCGGAACTCGACCGAGGTCCCGTCGACGACCGGTACATCCACTTCCGGCAGTGGTACGAACTCCTGGACGACGTGCCCGCCGCCGGCAGCCTGCGCGACCGCGGCCGACCATGCCTGCGGCGACGTCTCGCCGCCGATCACGACCCCTTCGCCGCGGGTGCGGTCGTTCGGTTTGAGGACCAGCCGCTCGCGGTGCGCGACGACGAACTCGGCCAGGTCGATCACCCGGCCGTCCGGATCCGTCGTACGCCCCGCCTCGACGACCCGGGTCCACGGGATGTGCTTGGCAATGGTGTCCTGTTGCCGGGTGCCGAACAGATCGGAGTTCGCGGGATCGGTGAGGAAGGCCAGCATGCTCTTGTCGTCGAGTACGCAGTGCGCGAGCAGATTCGGCAGCATGCAGATCTCGCCGCGAACCATGGCATCGAGGTACGGCCGGGCCGGGGGGTGGTTGATCAGCTTGACCTGGTCGAGCTTGTTGTAGGTCACTGAGACCTCGAAGTCCCCGGCGAGCATGCCGCGGCCGGTGGTGCGGCGGCGTAACTGGGTCGCGTCGAGTTCCCTGGCCGGTACGCCGAGCCGCTCGAACCCGTCGACCATCAACGCGACCTCGTTGGCGAACTCCCCACCCAGGCCGACGACGGCCGCGCCCTCCGGTGCGGTGCCGAACTGCTCACGGTGCGCGCCGATCAGGAAGCGGAGGAACATCAGGTGGTCGGCGCCGAACGGCTGATCGCCGTACGACGGCGCCTCCATGTCGAGAAGGGACGCGATCGACTCGGCCCAGAGCCGGAGCTCTGCGCCGACCTTGATGACGCCGCCCGGCCCGCCGGTGCTGGCCTCGATCATCTTGAAGTCGCCCGCCTCGGTCAGCACGCCGTCGAGGCGGAAGACCCCTGCGGTCGGACGGATACCGGGATCGGCGAGCAGCAGCGCTTCCGCCGCCCGGTACGCCGGGAAGTGCGCGCGCACCGCGGCGTCCTGCCTGTAGAGATCGGCAGCGGTGTCGAGCACGCCCAGGACGTCCCTCGCCGCAGTGCGTACGGCGGCGTCCTCGCCCGCGCTCAGCGACAGCGGCATCAGCGAGACCGGATCGAGTCGGCGCTCGAACAACAGCCCGCCCTCCTGCCGGCGGCTTGCGTAGCCGGCGTCGGCACGGACGAACTCGGCCGCCTGCCGGACGGCAAGATCTGCGAGCGTTTTGGCGACGTCGATGGCGGACATGTGGGCCCCCTCAGTGGTCGGCGGATTCCTCGGCGCGGAAGTTGTCCCAAGCGTTGGTCGGTTCGAACGAGATCGCCGGCGGCGCCGGGCTGGCCGCCGCGATCCAGTCCCGGACGACGCCCAGCGCCTCGACGGCGTCTGCCCGCTTCGGATCGGGACCGGTGCTCTCGACGTACGTCCGTAGCGCCTGGGCTTCGGACGACGGGAGGCCGCAGCGTTCGACATCGCGGTAAACGTGCGCCCAGTGGCGATCGGCATAGAAACGCGCCTTGGACAGGGCCACCAGCCGATCGGCGAGCCCGGATTCGAGGACGCCGTTCCGGACGGCGTCGCGCAGACCGTGCCGGATCGTGACCATCGGAACGGAGATCGACCGAAAGCCGTGCTCCTCGGCGGCATGCGCGACGGCGACCTCGTCGTCATCGGTGAAGACGCCGTCACGGTAGCCCTGGTAGATCGCGCCGATACCGACCATCGGCGTCCCGAGGAGCTCCGCTGCGCGCAGCGCACCCATGCTCGACGAGCCGAACACCGCGACGCCCTCGCCGAGGGCGTAGAGCAGTTCCTTGTGCTGCACGCTCGGAACGCTGTGGAAGTAGCCGTCGATGATGAGCAGGGCACCGAAGCCCTCGTCCACTGCCCGGACGACATCGCCTGCGGCCGCGGGCGGCCGGTGCTCGACGACTGCCGCGGCCGTGACGTCGGCAGCGGAGATGGTGGGCCCGGCAAACACAGCAACTCTCATGTCTCCTCCTGATGCTGTGCAGGAGCAGCCGAGGGGCCTTCCGGCAAGTCGCGAATGGTGCGGATCCGGCGCCGGCACAACTGGCTCAGGGACAGCGCCGCGACAGCAGAGCAGAGGGTCAGGGCAACGATCGGACCGCGCCGCTCGCCCAGCGGCGCCAAGGCGTCGACCGAGATGCCGCCCAGCAGGGCCCCGACAGGGATGGTGCTGAGATTGATCGTGCGCGCCGTCGCCTGGACGCGACCGAGGAACGCGGCCGGGGTGATCCGCTGCCGCAGCGTGATCACCGTCGCGTTCCAGACCGGCAGCCACATCGAGGAGACGAACATCAGACCCATCAACCACAACGGAGCGCCGCCCAGCAGACTGAGGGGCGCCAGCAGCCAGATCATGCCCTCCAGGCCGGTCAGCAAGAGGGTGTGGCCGACGCCGATGCGGCGGAGCAGCCAGGTGGTGGTCGCGGCGCCGGTGATCGCACCGACCGCGCCGACGGTGAACACGACACCGACGGCGCCCGCCGACAGGTCGAGGCTTCGGTACATGAAGACGATCAGTACTGTGCGGTTCGCGTTGATCCCGAGGTTGCGCAGGGCGGCGGATGTCGTCAGCGAACGCAGGATCGGGTTACCCCAGACCAGGCGGATCCCGGCCGCGATGTCCGCGACCAGATGGGTACGCCGTTCCGGGCGCTCCGGCTGAGGTTCCGGCGTACGGATCGAGGCGATCCCGGCCATCGAGGCTGCGAAGGACGCGGCGTTCGCACCGAAGGCGGCCGCGATCCCGCCGAACTGCAGCAGCAGGCCGCCCACGGACGGTCCGGCCAGCCGGGAGACCGAGTTCGACAGTTCGAGCCGGACGTTGCCACGGGCGAGATCGTCGCCGATGAGCAACGACGGCAGGTAGGTCTGGTAGGCGATGTCGAAGAAGATCGTCGCCGTCCCGACGACCGCCGCGACGACGTACAGCAAGGGCAACGACACCCATCCGGCCGCCGCGCAGACGACCAGGACGACGAAGCACGTCATCCGTACGGCGTTGGCCGCGATCATCACCGGCTTGCGACGGACCCGGTCCATCAGCGCCCCGGCGAACAGACCGAGCACGGGGTAGGCGACGGTGCCGACCGCGTTCAGGCCGCCGACCTGGGTCGCGGAGGCGCCGAGGCTGATGATGGCCGCGGTCGGCAGCGCCAGGGTGGCCACCTGATCGCCGAGCAGGCTGACCGACTCGCCGAACCACAGAGACCGGAAGTCGCGCGATCGGCGACTGCCGAGCGTTGTCGTCGTGTCGGGCTCACTCATCGAAATCGGCCAGAAGTCTCGGCGGCGCACACATCCCGAACGGGCCGTGGAGTCCCGGCACAATGACCTTCACCACGCTGGGTACGGACTCGCCCTCGGCGAGCGGGACGACGACCGGCTCTTGGCCGAGACGATCCTGAATCGTCACGCACAGCTGGGGAAACAGCCGCTCGGGGTCATCGTCCGACACGCTGGACGGCCAGGCGACTGTCGGGTTCTCGGCATCGGTCTCTGCCCAGACAGCAGCGGCGAGGTCCGGCGACGCCGCGTGCGCCATCTCGGTCCGGCCGAGATCGTCCCGGCTACCTGAGATGTAGGTCAGCCGTTTCTGCAGCGCCTCGAGGACCGCCGCCGCGAATGCTCGCTGCGGACTGGGATGGCAGGAGAAGCCGTCGTGTACTCCGCCGCCTCCCCACACACCCGCTTCGGGGTGCGCCATCGTCACAGCGCCGACGCAGGGAACCCCAACGGCGCTCGTCACATCCCATGCAGCCACTCTGATGCCGGCCCGGTCGGCTGCCTCCAGCAGGAAGACACAGTCGGCGTCGTCGACCGTGCCGAGATCGATCCGGCGGCTGTCCGCACTGTGTCGCCACCGCCACTCGGCATCGCGCTCGATCACCTCACATAGTCCGTGCAGCGCTGCCGCAGCCCGGGTCGCGCCGGAGGCAAGCCCGTTCGACGTGCGCGCCAGCCACGGCGGCGTCAGGCTCTTCGAGCGATAGTCCAGCGAGGTCACCTCATACGGCGTCCACACCGGCTGTCCGCTGAGCGCACCGAAGCCGCGAAGCCAACTGGTACGACGACTACGAAGGTCGAGACCCTGCGGGCAGTCGACGGCCGGCGGCAGAGCCTCCGGGTCGACGGCGGCTCCGATCAGCTCCGTGTACGGCGTGTCGAGCAGGTCGGGCTCGACGTACTCGGCGTACCAGCACTCGAGGCTTTCCATCAGCGCGCCGACGCGGGCCGCGGCCGGCGTCGTCCCCTTGCCGATCGCGATCACCAAGGAGCGGGCCGACGGGCGGAACCCCAGAGCGACCGGGACCCCGACGATGTCAAGGCCGGTCACGTCGCCGATCCGCGTGATGCCGGCGTCGGCCGACAGCTGCGCGAAACGATCGAAGGTCTGCTGAGCCCGCTTGTCCTGAATGCGTTCCATATAGGTCGTCAGCAGGCCCGGCAGTCGCGAACGCGACCACCGGGCCCCACCGATTCGACTACCTGACAGCCCGGGCGGCACCAACACCGTGGACGGACTTCACCGCGCGAGCGGCACCGACACCGTGGACGGACTTCACGGCCCGGGCGGCACCAACTCCCTGGACGGACTTCACCGCGCGGGCGGCACCAACCCCGTGTACCGCCTTCACGTTCTCGTTCATCGCGACTCCCCTCGTTCGGTCCAAGGCCAACGGGTCACGACGGTAGCCAAGTCACCGGTCGATCACTACCGGTCATGACCGATTTTCCGTCGGATTGCAGGAAGTTGCAGTGCCGCCGGCACAAGTGATCTGGTTCACTTCGGTAGAGATACATAGCATTCCTATGTATATTTGGAGCTGTGATCGCAACAGACCTGACTCGGCTCGGCGAAGACATGGTGGTCGCGTCGACGCGGCTGTCCCGGCTCGCCACCCGGAACGTGAACACGCTGCCGCACGCCGCGATGCGCGTGCTCGGGCGGCTCGACGAGCTCGGCCAGGCCCGGATCAGTGAGCTGGCCAAGGCCGATCGCTGCTCGCAGCCGACGATGTCCAACCTCGTGCAGCGGCTGGAGGAGCAGGGCTGGGTGAACCGCGCCCAGGACCCGGCCGACTCCCGCGCCAGTCTGATCAGCCTCACCGACGCGGGCCTCGCCGAGCTGCGCAGCGCCCGCCACCAGGCCGGCGTCGCGCTGGCGTCGCAGTTGGGCCAGCTCCCCGCGACCGACCTCACCACCCTCGAGGCCGCGGTCACCATCATTCGCAAACTCCTCACCCTCGAGCCTTTGGAGGACACGCCCCGGTGAGCAAGTCATCGTTCCTGAAGCAGCCCAAGTCCGTCTGGGCGGTCGCGTTCGCCTGCGTGATCGCCTTCATGGGCATCGGCCTGGTGGACCCGATCCTCAAGCCGATCGCCGAGCAGTTGCACGCGAGCCCGTCCCAGGTCTCGCTGCTGTTCACCAGCTATATGGCAGTCATCGGCGTCGCGATGCTGATCACCGGCGCCGTCTCGAGCCGGATCGGCGCGAAGCGCACCCTGCTGATCGGCCTGGCCATCATCGTCGTGTTCAGCGCACTGGCCGGCATGTCCAACAGCATCGGCATGATCGTCGCCTTCCGGGCCGGTTGGGGCCTCGGCAACGCGCTGTTCATCGCGACCGCGCTCGCCACGATCGTGAACTCGGCCGCCGGCTCGGTCGCCGAGGCGATCATCCTGTACGAGGCCGCCCTCGGCGTCGGCATCGCGGCCGGTCCGCTGGTCGGCGGTGAGCTCGGCACGATCTCCTGGCGCGGCCCGTTCTTCGGCGTCGCCGTGCTGATGACGATCGCGCTCGCCGCGACCGCGTTCCTGCTGCCCGCATCGCCGCCGGAAGCCCGCCGTACGTCGATCGTCGAGCCGCTGAAGGCACTGCGGCACCGGTCGCTGGCGACGGTGGCGATCACCGCGCTGCTGTACAACTTCGGCTTCTTCACGCTGCTCGCGTTCACCCCGTTCCCGTTGGCGATGTCGGCGCGGCAGATCGGGCTGATTTTCTTCGGCTGGGGCCTGTGCCTCGCGTTCACGTCGGTGTTCGTGGCGCCGCGGCTGCAGCGCCGGTTCGGCACGCTGCCGGTCGCGATGACTGTGCTGCTGCTCTTCAGCGCAGACCTCGCGGTCATGGGTCTCTTCGCCCACCACAAGGCGGTGCTGGCGATCGGCGTGGTCGTGGCCGGTCTCTTCCTGGGCATCAACAACACGCTGATCACCGAGGCTGTCATGTCGGCCGCCCCGGTCGAGCGCGGTACTGCGTCCGCGGCGTACTCCTTCGTCCGCTTCTCGGGCGGTGCCGTCGCCCCGTGGCTGGCCGGGAAGCTCGGCGAGGAGTTCAACATCCAGCTGCCGTTCTACGTCGGCGCCTTCGCCGTGCTGCTCGCGGTCGGCGTTCTCGCCACCGGCTGGAAGCCGCTGTCGCACCTGCGGGTGCCCACCAACCATTCCGAGGTCGAGGCCGAGGCGCTCACCGTCGCCGACGCCTGATTGGTCTACCCGACCCGCCGGAGATCGATTTCTCCGGCGGGTCTTCGCGTTTAGGGTCGGTAAGTATGTGGCCCATCCTGCGCACGTACACCGGACGCAACCTCCGTCGGATCGCCCTGCCGCTCGGCGGCATCGGCACCGGCACGGTCAGCCTCGGCGGCCGCGGCAACCTCCGCGACTGGGAGATCGTGAACCGGCCGGCGAAGGGCTTCCGCCCGGGTACGGCGTTCTTCGCTCTTCGCACCGAGTCGCCAGACGGCGCTGTTTCTGCTCGCGCCGTCGAGGGTCCGCTGGACTTGAGTGAATACGAGGGGGCGCATGGGAGCGGCGCGCAGAATCACGGTCTGCCTCGGTTCCGGGAGGCGACCTTCGCGACCACCTATCCGTTTGCGCGACTCGAGCTCCACGACGACGACGTACCGGTGGATGTTGCGCTGGAGGCCTTCAATCCTTTGATTCCTACCGATGTCGAGGCGAGCTCGTGGCCGGTGGCGGTGCTGCGCTTCGTCGTCACGAACCGAAGCTCTTCGTCGATGGAGGTGTCGCTGGCCGGTGCACTGGAGAACTTCATCGGCCGGGACGGGACGAGTGATGTTGCTGCGGGCAACTACAACACGGCTGCGGACGGGGAATCCGCGCGCGGCGTGCTGTTGCGCAGTCGTGGGGTGGATCCGGCCGCGGAGCAGTTCGGGTCGATCGCGCTCGCCGTACTGGACGGGTTCGATGTGACTCGCCGTACTGGATGGGCTGATCGGACCTGGGGCGACAGTCTGCTGGACTTCTGGGACGACTTCACCGCGGACGGGCGCCTTGACGAACGCGTCAGCGAATCCGCGACCCCGGTCGCGTCCGTGGCGGACCGTCGTACGATCGCCGCCGGCGCCACTTCACGCTTCACCTTCGTTCTCGCCTGGCACTTCCCGAACCGGCGCGCCTGGGAGAAGCCCGACCTCGTCGGCAACTACTACACGACGCTGCACGACGATGCCTGGACCGCCCTGTGCCGGTTCGCACCTCAGCTCGACGCGTTGGAGCGTGAGACCGTTGCCTTCGTCAATGACTTCGTGTCGAGTGATCTGCCTTTGGAAGTCCGAGAAGCAGCGCTGTTCAACTTGAGCACGCTGCGGACGCAGACGGTCTTCCGTACGCCGGACGGGCGGTTCTTCGGCTGGGAAGGCTGCTCGGATCATGTCGGCAGTTGTTTCGGGAACTGCACGCATGTGTGGAACTACGAGCAGGCGACACCGTTCCTCTTCGGCGAGATCGCGCGGTCGTTGCGTGAGGTCGAGTTCGCACATGCGACCGACGATGCCGGGTTGATGAGTTTCCGTGTGGGTCTGCCCTTGTCGTCGAGCGCCCGTGACTGGAGAGTCGCGGCCGCGGACGGCCAGCTCGGGTGTTTGGTGAAGCTGTACCGCGACTGGCGACTGAGCGGTGACGACGAGATGCTCCGCTCGTTGTGGCCTGCTGCGCGGCGGGCGCTCGAGTTCTGCTGGATCCCCGGCGGGTGGGACGCCGACCGCGACGGGGTGATGGAGGGCTGCCAGCACAACACGATGGACGTCGAGTACTACGGGCCGAATCCGCAGATGCAGTCGTGGTACCTGGCGGCGCTGCGGGCGTGCGAGGAGATGGCGGCGTACCTCGGCGATGACCTGGCTGTTGAGTGCCGGAAGCTGTTCGCCCAGGGCAGCACGTGGATGGACGAGCAGCTGTTCAACGGCGAGTACTACCGGCACGAGATCCGCCCGCCGGCGTCCGTCGACGAGGTGGCCGCCGGGCTGCGCGAGACGATGGGTGCCGAGGTTCCGACGGATCCAGTGCTGCAGCTGGGCGACGGGTGCCTTGTCGACCAGTTGGTCGGGCAACACCTCGCTCGGCTGACACAACTGGGCACGCTGCTCGACGAGGACCATGTGGCCACGACGCTGCGCAGCATTCTTCTGCACAACGGGCTCGATGGGTTCGCGGGGCATTTCAACCACATGCGGAGTTACGTCCTCGGCGACGACGAGTCCGCTGTACTGATGTGCAGCTATCCACGGGGCAACCGGCCCGAGCGACCGTTCCCGTACTTCACCGAGGTGATGACGGGCTTCGAACACATCCTCGCCGTCGGCCTGATCACCGAGGGCCTGGTCGACGAGGGTCTACAGGTCATCGCCAACATCCGTCGGCGGTACGACGGCGAACGCCGCAACCCGTACGACGAAGCCGAATGCGGCCACCACTACGCCCGGGCCATGGCCAGCTGGGGCGCCGTCATCGCCCTCACCGGCTTCGACTACAACGCCCAGACCGGCACCATGCGCTTCGCTCCCCGCCTCCCCGACACGCATCAGATCTTCTGGTCCACCGGCAACGCGTTCGGCACCTTCAACACCACCACCCGCACCCTCACCACCCGCCGAGGCCACGCCCACATCACGTCGCTCTACCTGCACGACGAGGAGATCCCGCTCCACCACACCTGACCCCAAACCGCGACCTGCGAACCACACAAGCGAAACCTGCACCACCAGCAACCGAACCCTCGCGCCCACCCCAACTCACGAAGCCCAGCCGGCAACCGACACCACCACCACCGCCGCCCCACACCCACACCCCCGTCAGCCCAACCGACACCTGACCCCGGCACCGACCCCGCCGGCTCACACCCACGCAGACACGCAGACGCCCGGCCGCCGGACGCCCGGACGCCCGGACGCCCGGACGCCCGGACGCGCAGCAGACAACCAACCCCGCACCGACAACCCCAACCCTCGCACCCACCCCAACCGCGCGAACCTTCGCCAGCCCGGCCGGCATCCATCCCGCCACCACATCCACAGCCCCAACCCACACCAACCCCCAGACCCGCACCGACCCAACCGGCACCCCCGCCGACAACCACACCCCACCTCCACCCACCCACAAACCGCGCGAACCCGCCGCAGCTGAACCCTGCACGGACGACCAGCAGCTCGGCCACCCCGCAACCACGCAGACCCTCGCAAACCAGCCAGCAACCGACCCAGCACCGACAATCGCGGCCCCGCCCCCGCGCCAGCCGCGCGGACCGGGTCGGTCGGGTCGGGTCGATCGGGTCGGGTCGATCGGGTCGGGTCGGGTCGGTCGGGTCGGGTCGGTCGGGTCGGGTCGGTCGGGTCGGGGTCGGGGTCGGGGTCGGGGTCGGGCTAACGCCGTCTCTGGCAGCTGAGTGCAGGCAGATGCCTCGGCTCTCCTGGCGCACTCGCCCGGCCAGCGAGTCGTGGCAGATGGCTCGCGCCTGTGCCGCCGAGTCGTGAATCGCGGCTCCCGCCAGCAACCAGAACTCACGACTCACCGGCCGAACGCCGCGGACCGGCAGCGGCGGACCGGCAGCGGCGGAGCGGGAGCGACGGAGCGGAGCCGCACTCGCGCCAGCCGCGCGGACCGGGTCGGTCGGGTCGGGTTAACGCCGTCTCTGGCAGCTGAGTGCAGGCACATGCCTCGGCTCTCCTGGCGCACTCGCCCGGCCAGCGAGTCGTGGCAGATGGCTCGCACCTGTGCCGCCGAGTCGTGAATCGCGGCTCCCGCCAGCAGCCAGAACTCACGACTCGCCGGCCGAACGCCGCGGACCGGCAGCGGCCGCGGCTGAGCGGAGCCGAGCGGGAACGGCTGAGCGGAAGCGGCGGAGTAGGGAGCGGCGGAGTGGGGGCGGTGGACGGCGGGACAGCCGCGCGGACCGGGTCGGGTCGGGCTGACGCTGTCTCTGGCATGGCTCGCCCGGCCAGCGAGTCGTGGCAGATGGCTCGCACCTGTGCCGCCGAGTCGTGAATCGCGGCTCCCGCCAGCAACCAGAACTCACGACTCGCCGGCCGAACGCCGCCTACCGGCAGCGGCCGCGGCTGAGCGGAGCGGGACGGGCGGAGCGGCGGATGGGCGGAGCGGTGGATGGGCTGACCATACCAAACCGTATGGTATGTTTTTGGGTATGGTGACGCGGACTGAGTGGTTGGAGGCGGGGCTTGAGTTGCTGGCGACCGAGGGGGCGCCGGCGATTACGATCGAGCGGTTGACCGATCAGCTCGGGGTGACGAAGGGGTCGTACTACCACCACTTCGGGAGTGCCGGCGGGTTCAAGACGGCGCTGATGGAGTACTTCGAGGCGCTGAACACGACCCGGTTGATCGACACCATCGACGCGGAGGTCGCGAAGCCGCGGGCGAAGCTGGAGCATCTGCTGCGGCTGGTGCTGGCTGATCCGGACAGTGCGGCGTTGGAGATCGCTGTGCGGGCGTGGGCCTTGCAGGATCCCGACGTGCGGGCGGCGCAGCAGCGGGTGGACGAGGCGCGGACGGCGTACCTGAAGGAGCTGTGTCGCGGGCTGGGCGCGGACATCGATCCGGACCGGTTCGCGCAACTGCTGTATCTGATCCTGATCGGGGCCGAGCAGGTGTTGCCGCCGATCGGACGCACTGATGTGCGCGAGATCTACAACCTCACTCTCCGCCTGATCGATTAGAGGGAGCGAACGATGCCGATCACCCTGCATGAGCTCGACGACCTGATGCCCGACATGGACGAGGTCGACGTGAAGACGGCGCGTGGCGACGTGACACTGCGGGAGTTCGTCGCCGGCGCGCTCAGCCACAGTCCCTTGTGGATCAAGGGACTGTTCGCGATCCGGATTGCGGTCGCGCTCGTACTGCGCCTCGAGACGGCGACCGTGCCGGATTCGCGCCGGATGCGCCCCGAGACGGTGAGCTTCACCCCGGGCGAGAAGGACGCGTTCTTCACCGTCGTACGCGGCGAAGAGGACCACTACCTACTGCTGAAGATCTCCGACAACCACCTCATCGGCTACCTCGCGTTCTTCACCGACAACGAGCGGCCGGCCACGTTCAAAGTGGTGACCCTGGTGCAGTACCTGCGCCCGGCGGGGCGGTTCTACTACAACCTGATCCGCCCGTTCCACCACGTCCTGATGCTCAGCATGTGCCGGGCCGGCGAGACGACGCACGCCAAGCGGTGAGCGCGGCCGCCGTCCCGACCACGACGAGCGCCGACGCGAAGAGCAGCCCGAGCAGCCGCCACGGAATCGCCAGCGCCGCGAGGCCGTAAGGCCCCGCGGCGATCCCGGCCAGCGCGGCCGCGGCAACGAGAGCCCCAAGCAGTACGCCGACCACGACAACCGTCGCGGACTCCACCACGGCAACAGCGACAACCTGCCCACGCGTCAACCCTGCCATTCGCCCGAGCCGGAACTCGCGCCGCCGATCAGCCGTCGACATCACCACCGCGTTGACGACCGCGACGGCGGTGAAAATGCCCGCGAGCCCCATCAACGCAGCGAACAGACCCGAGTTGCTCCGCTGCTGCACATCACCACGCGCCGCAGCCCATTCCTCGACCGTCTGCCCATCCATGGTCGTACCAGGCGCGAGCCGGACCAGCGTCTCGGTCCGCCCACCCGCCGGCAGGAGACTTCGCGGGATGAAGAAGTTCTCGCTGACGTCGAGCGTCTCCGGCATGACCGCGACGACCGTGACCGCGATCCGTCTGTTGCCAAGCGCAACCTTCAGGACCGACCCGAGCTGGTAGCCCTCCACCGCCATCCCCGGTCCGATCGCGATCGTCCGCCCGGTCAGCCGATCCAGCGATCCTTTCCGCGGCCGCAGCTTGTGCGTCTGCTGGTAGGCCGCCGGATCGATCCCGATCGCCTCCGAGTACACCGTGTTCTTCCCGCGCGTGACAGTGATCGGTACGACGGTCTGCGCCGATGCAGCGACGATCCCCGGACCCGGCGCGACGGCGTGATCAACCACGACATCCGCGGTCATCAGCCGCTCCTGCTCGACCCCGACCGCCTTCGCCAACGAGCCGAACGTCCCCCACAGTCCGACGACCAGCCCGACGAGCACGATCAACGGCGCCGCGGTCGCCGCACTCCGGCGTACCGCGTGCAAGACGCCGGCCCGGGCGAGGTCGGCGATCAAGTTGCCCCGGACAACGACTGCGGGGACGCGAGCGACCAGCGGTACGACGACCGGGCTCAGCTGGCTCAGCGCGACGGACCCGCTGATCATCACGACCAAACCGATCATCAACCCGGCAACGAGATCCCGCGCCGCCTGGGCCACGATCACCATCAGCACCGTGCCGAACGCGGCCGACAGTCCCCAGAACCACCGCCAGCCCGTCATCACCCGCCGCGCGGCCGACCCCTCCACGACCGCCTCGAGCGCACTGATCCGCGAAGCCCGCCAGGCCGCAGCTAGTACTCCGGCCAGGGCCGTACCCACGCCGACGACCATCGCCGCCCACACCGCGCCCGGATCCCACGGCGCCTCGAACCAGCTCGGCAGCATCCCCAGCCGCACCAGCAGCCATGACTGCGCCCAGGTAGCGACCAGACCGAGAGGCACCCCGACCACACTGCCCACCAGTCCGAGCAGTCCGGCCTCAATCACCACCATCAGGCACAGATACCCCCGCTGCACCCCCACCAGGCGCAGCAAGCCGAACTCCCGACGCCGCTGCACCGTCATGAATCCGAACGTCGTACTCACGATGAACACACTCAGGAACACGGCCAGCATCACCGACATCCCCAGCAGCGTCGCGGCACCGACGTACCCCTCCCGCACCTGCGCACGCTGGTACGCCGACAGTCCTGCCGGCAGCACGGGATGATCCGTCGCAGCCAGCATCTGCAGCCCGGACTGCACCAGTCCGACCCCGAGCGCAACAGCGACCACCGCACCGGCGAACAACTGCCACCTGGTGCGCAGCGCCCCGACAGACAACCTCAGCATGCGTCCAGCCAACCTGCTGCGACCGGGGCGGGCTCTGGCCTGCGCACCCGGCCACAGGTAGCCCGTGCGCTACCTCAGCACGTCGATCAGTGCAGCGACATCCTGCCGGTCGATCTCACGTGCACCTATCAGTGCCTGCATCAGCAACCCATCCAGAGCTGCGACGAGTAGCCGCGCCTTCTGCGGATCCGCAATGAACGTCCGGGCTATCTCCGTCAACGGCTCCAACCACGCCCCGGCCGACTCACGGAGATCCGCCCGGCGCGCGGCGTACAAGTACAGCTCGTAGAGCGCCAGCGTCCGGCCACGCCGCCGTACGACGCTGTGCTCGATCAAGCGCGCCAGTTCATCGGCCGGGCGAGCACCCAGCTCGCTGCCCCGACCATGTAGCTCGACGGCCAGGTCCTCGGCGGCTGAGCGGAGTGCCGCGACGAGGAGATCGTCCAGCGTCGGGAAGTGGTAGGTGATCGAGGCGACCGAGACATCGGCCGAGGCAGCCACCGCACGGTGGCTCACACCTGCGACTCCGTCGCGTTCGATCACGGCCAGCGTTGCCCGCAGCAGCTCGCTCCGCCGCTGCTCACCGCGCCGTCGCCGACCGTCCGCAACCCTCCTGACCTGCACGAACAGCAAACTATCAGGACGTCTGTACGGATTGTTTTTGGTGCCCGGAATCGCGAGATCGACCGGTTTTCCCGATTTAGGCTCGGATGTCGTGGCCAACGATCTGAGTACCGCGATGCGGCGCGCGCTCAAGCGCGCGGACGACGGCAAGACCCTCGACCCGGCGGAGGTGGAGGTGCTGCTCGCCGCGAGCGGCGACGCGCTGACCGCCCTGATGGCGACCGCCGCCCGCGTCCGCGACCAGGGTCTGGTCGACGCCGGCCGCCCGGGCATCATCACGTACTCGAAGAAGGTCTTCATACCGCTGACGCGACTGTGCCGGGATCGCTGTCACTACTGCACGTTCGCCACCACGCCGGGTCGCGTGCACGCGCCGTACCTCTCGCCGGACGAGGTGCTGGAGATCGCGCGGCAAGGCGCGGCGCTGGGGTGCAAGGAGGCGCTGTTCACGCTGGGCGATGCGCCCGAGGAGCGGTGGGATGCGGCGCGGCAGTGGCTGGAGGAGGCCGGGTACGACAGCACGCTCGACTACGTACGGGCGATGGCGATCCGCGTCCTCGAGGAGACGGGCCTGCTGCCCCACCTGAACCCGGGCGTCATGTCGTGGCAGGACCTGCAGCGGTTGAAGCCGGTCGCGCCGAGCATGGGCATGATGCTGGAGACCACCTCGCGGCGGCTGTTCGAGGAGAAGGGCCAGCCGCACTTCGGGTCGCCGGACAAGGACCCCGCGATTCGGCTGCGGGTGCTGGAGGACGCCGGGCGGTCGAACGTGCCGTTCACGACCGGGCTGCTGATCGGGATCGGCGAGACGTTGCCCGAGCGGGCCGACTCGATCTTCGCGCTGCGCCGGGTTGCCC
The DNA here is from genome assembly GCF_044453965.1 of Kribbella sp. NPDC051586. NCBI lineage: Bacteria > Bacillati > Actinomycetota > Actinomycetes > Propionibacteriales > Kribbellaceae > Kribbella > Kribbella sp. NPDC051586. Next base: position 664,178 of record NZ_JBITDF010000001.1, read on the forward strand.
GGCAGTACAACGGGATCCAGGAGGTCATCATCCAGGGGTTCCGGGTGAAGCCGGACACCGCGATGCGCAACGACGCCGACGTACCGCTGGACGAGTGGCTGGCCGCGATCGCGGTCACGCGGGTCGTGCTCGGGCCGCGGGTCCGGGTGCAGGCGCCGCCGAACCTGGTCGACCTCGCCGAGTGCCGCGCGCTGCTCGACGCCGGAGTGGACGACTTCGGCGGGGTGTCGCCGCTGACGCCCGACCATGTGAACCCGGAGCGCCCGTGGCCTCAGATCGACGACCTGGCGAAGGTGACGGCGGACGCGGGGTTCGAACTGCGTGAACGGCTCACAGCGCACCCGGAGTACCTGCGCGAGCCGTGGCTCGACCCGAGGTTGATCTCGCACGTCGAGGCTCTGGTCGATCCGGCGACCGGTCTGGCCAACGAGGACGCCAAGCCCGCCGGCCTCCCGTGGCAGGAGCCCGACGGCGGCTGGGACAGCGTCGGCCGGACCGATCTGCACACCGCGATCGACACCGAGGGCCGTCGTACCGAGACCCGCTCCGACTTCGACGCGGCGTACGGCGACTGGGACGTACTGCGCGAGCAGGTCGCCGGCAGGTCCGCACCTGAACGCATCGAAGGAGATGTGAAGGAAGCCCTCGCCGCCGCCGAGCGCGACCCGGCCGGCCTCTCGGATGCCCAGGCTTTGACCCTGATGACTGCGACCGGGCCGGCGCTGGACCAGCTTGCGCGGATCGCGGATGAGTTGCGCAAGGCAACGGTCGGGGACGATGTCACGTACGTCGTGAACCGGAACATCAACTTCACCAACGTCTGCTACACCGGCTGCCGGTTCTGCGCGTTCGCGCAGCGGCGCACCGACGCCGACGCCTACTCGCTGTCGATGGACGAGGTCGGTCAGCGCGCCGAGGAAGCCTGGGTGATCGGCGCCACCGAGGTCTGTATGCAGGGCGGTATCCACCCCGACCTCCCCGGCACGGCGTACGCCGACCTCGTCCGCGCGGTCAAGGACCGGGTGCCGGAGATGCACGTCCACGCGTACTCGCCGATGGAGATCGTGAACGGCTCGGTCCGCACCGGCCTGTCGATCGAGGAGTTCCTGATCTCGGTCAAGGAGGCCGGCCTGGACAGCGTCCCCGGTACCGCGGCCGAGATCCTCGACGACGACGTCCGCTGGATCCTCACCAAGGGAAAGTTGCCTACGGCAAGCTGGATCGAGGTGATCAGTACCGCACACAAGGTCGGACTGCCGTCGAGCTCGACGATGATGTACGGCCACGTCGACGCGCCACACCACTGGGTCCAGCACCTGCGCACGATCGCCGCCGTGCAGGACCAGACCGGCGGGTTCACCGAGTTCGTCCTGCTGCCGTTCATCCACCAGAACTCGCCGATCTACCTGGCCGGGGTCGCCCGCCCGGGCCCGACGTACGACGAGAACCGCGCGGTGCACGCGATGGCGCGGATCATGCTGCACGGGCGGATCGACAACATCCAGTGCTCGTGGGTGAAGCTCGGCGTCGACGGCTGCGTCGACGTACTGAACGGCGGCGTCAACGACATCGGCGGCACGTTGATGGAGGAGACCATCAGCCGGATGGCCGGCTCCAAGCACGGCAGTCGCAAGTCGATCGCCGAGCTCACCGCGATGGCGACCGCTGCCGGGCGCCCGGCCCGGCAGCGCACCACGACGTACGGCGAGGTCCCGGCCCGCCCGTCGCTCGAACTTGCCTGATCACTGCACCGGGTCGAGGTCGACGGCGCACGGGCTGCGGCGACCCTTGCTCACGCAGGTGCGCGAGTGCGGGTCTTGACGAGTGGTTAGTTGTTGCAGAAGGCAACAGCTGTACGGAAAGTGAGGAAAGTTTTACTGAGCGTTGTCTACTTCAAAGGCAATGCAAATGTTTGAACCGGATGATTCCCGGTAGCGGCGCCCCATGACAACGTTCTCTTGTCGGCGACGGACGGGTCGCCGGCAACGGGTCCAGGTGGCCTCCGACGAGCTCCCGTCCGTGACCGGACTGTACCTCCCCTGCCGGCCACGGAATGAGCTTCGGGCCCACCCTCCTTCGGGCCACTTGCCCTCTCGGGGCAACAGCAGGACGCCGGCCGTGCCGGTCGGGCGTTGGTCGCCAGTGAGGTGGCGACCAACGTCCGGCACGGTCGGCGTTTCTTTGTGGAGACTTCCTCGCCGTACTGGTGCTGCTGGGGACCAGTACAGCGGGGAAGCTCTGTTTCCGGGGTCTGTCTGTAGGGCTTAGTACGGGTAGGTGTCGTCGCGCCGGGTCGGGTCGAGGTCCCAGAGGGAGAACTCGACGACCTTGTGCGACTCCTCCCCGCCACCCGGGATCAGCCCGAACGACTCGTACTCCTTCGAGCCCAGCCCGTCCAGGTAGCAGAGCAGCTCGAACGCCGATTGCGCGTCCTCGATGTCGTCGATCACTTCGTCGTTCTGCGCCTCGTCCGCGCGGCTCCGCACGTACTGCACGAAGGCCTCCGGGTCGGTCACCACGTAGTCGTACCGCGCCTGGTAGCTGAGCCGGACACCGTTCTCCGGCATCAGCGGCTCGCCGAGCTCCTCCAGGTCGTCGAGACCGCCGCCCTCGACGATCTCCCGGTAGTCCGCGGGATCGTCGAAGTCGTCCGGCCCCAGCGGCAGGTCGTCCAGCTCGTCGGGGTCGTACGAGTCGATCCCGAGGAAGATGTCGCCCCAGCCTCGTTCGTGGACGGCGTCCGCGAGCGCCCGGGCCTGGACCCGGACGTTCTCGATCGCGCCGGTGGCCCGCAGGTCGTGCAGGTCCAGAGCGTCGGCTTGCTCAAGCAGTACCCGGGCGAGTTCGCGGGCGGCTTCGGCAGCCGACGCGGGTTCGATCGACTCACTCATGCTGTGACGGTACAACCATCGGCACCTCCACTGCCGAGCCCGGTACTCCGAACGCGTCGACCAACTCCACCGCCACCGGCCGGACAACCGCGCACAACTCGTTGACCAGCGCGGTGATCGCCTTCGACCGGCCCGGCGACAGGCGCCCGTGCTCCAGATACCACGCGCGCTCCGCCTCGATCGTGGCCAGCGCATGCAGGTCGTAGAGATCCTGCAGCCGCGGCCGGATCTCCTCGGGCGCCTGCTGCACCGCGGCCTGGAACGCCTCCAGGACGACGCGATCCACATGCGCCCGCCCGGCCGCGATGACGTGGTCCTGGCACCGGTTGAACACCTCGAACGGCTCGTCGCCCGCGTCGATCCCGGCCTTCAACCGCCGCGCCACCCCCGACAACATGTGCTCCTCCCGGAACCGCAGCAGGCCCGAGTGGTACGCATCGTCACGCAACCCCGCGTCCGGATCCGCTGCGTCATTCCGATTGGGTACGACGTCTCGCAGCCGCTCGATCACGGCTCGCAGTGCGGCCTTCTCGACCGCGATCTCCACCGCTTGCGCCGCGATGAACCGCGCCGTACCAAGTGGGTCGAGCTTGCCGAACGACTCCCGGTAGTCCGTCAGCAAACCCTTCGCCACCAGCTGCAGCAGGACGGTGTTGTCGCCCTCGAACGTCGTGAACACGTCGGTGTCCGCCTTCAACGTGGCCAACCTGTTCTCCGCCAGGTAGCCGGCGCCGCCACACGCCTCGCGGCACATCTGGATCGTCTCGGTCGCATGCCACGTCCCGAGCGCCTTCGTCCCGGCCGCCTGCGCCTCCAACGCCCGCCGGTCGTGCTCGTCGCGGTCGTCGTTGAACACCCGCGCGAACTCGTCGACCAGCTCGGCCTGTGCGAAGTGCAACGCATAGGTCCGGGCGAGCAGCGGCAGCAATCGCCGCTGGTGCATCCGGTAGTCGAGCAGCACCGCTTCCTCGGCGCTGCCCGGCGCACCGAACTGCCGCCGCTGAGCGCCGTACCTGATCGCGATCGTCAGCGCCACCTTGCTCGCGTTGATCGCCGCGCCGCCGACGGAAACCCGGCCCTGCACCAGGGTGCCGAGCATGGTGAAGAAACGTCGGTCCGGGTTCTCGATCGCGCTCGTGTAGTTGCCGTCAGCATCGACTTGGGCATAGCGGTCCAGCAGCGCGTCGCGCGGCACCCGGACCTGGTCGAACACGATCCGCCCGTTGTCGACGCCGTTCAGCCCGAGCTTGGGTCCGCAGTCGGACAGCGTCACGCCCGGCAGCGCCGTACCGTCCGCGGCCCGGATCGGCACCAACAGGCAGTGCACGCCGTGACTCTCACCACCGACGACAAGCTGAGCGAACACCGCCGCCATCCGCCCATGCCGCGCCGCGTTACCTATGTAGTCCTTCCGAGCCTCCTTCGTCGGTGTGTGGACGACGAACTCTCCCGTTGCTTCGTCATACGTCGCTGTCGTGCCGAGCGCCTGCACATTCGACCCGTGACCGGTCTCTGTCATCGCGAAGCAGCCGAGCAACCGCCCGCTGACCGCATCCGCCAGGTAGCGCTCGTGATGCCTCTCCGTCCCGAGATGCAGGATCGCGCCGGCGAACAGCCCGAACTGCACACCCGCCTTCACCATCAGCGACAGGTCACCGAACGCCAGCGTCTCGAACCCCGCGATGAACCCGCCGAGATCGCCCTCGCCGCCGTACTCCTTCGGATACCCACGTGCAGGCAGCCCGTCCGCAGCCGACTCCAGCAACAACTCGAGCACCTTGTCCCGGTACTCGTCCCGCGGCAGCCGCACCGCCAGATCCGCCATCTCACCGTGCGCAGCCAACCTGGCCCGCACAACGTCCCGCGCCGCCTTGTGCGGCCCGTCCAGGTACTCCTGCATCCCCGATGTGCTCATGTCCTTAACTTATGCGGATTGCCAACCGCGATCCGTCATCGGTTCGTAACTGTGGAAAACCTGGCATCAATCCGCAGATGCGGCGGTATGCTGTGTGCCGTGCCGAACTTGCGGGTGAGTGAGGCGGCTGCGCTTCTGGGGGTCAGCGACGACACGGTTCGGCGCTGGATCGATCAGGGCCGGTTGCCGTCGAAGCAGGAGAACGGCCGGATGGCCGTCGACGGGCAAGCGCTCGCCGCGTTCGCCCAGGAGCTGGCCGACTCCCCGGAGCCCGGCCACACAACCGCCGCCTCGGCGCGCAACCGGATGCGGGGGATCGTCACCCGCGTGCTGAAGGACGGCGTGATGGCCCAGGTCGAGATGCAGGCCGGGCCGTTCCGCGTCGTGTCGCTGATGAGTCGTGAGGCCGCCGACGAGCTCGGGCTGGAGCCCGGTGTTTTAGCCGTCGCGTCGATCAAATCCACTCATGTCGTCGTCGAAATCCCGGAGGCCTGATGTTCCGCCGTACCGCGCTCGCCGCCCTCGCCACAGTCGCCGCCCTCACCATGGCCGGCTGCGGCGACGACAGCCCGGTTGCGTCGTCCTCGCCTTCGAGCAACTCGAGCAACTCGAGCAGCAGCACAGCGGCCCTGTCCGGCACCATCACCGTCTTCGCGGCCGCCTCGCTCACCGGGACGTTCACCCAGCTGGGCAAGGACTTCGAGGCCGCGCACCCCGGCACGAAGGTGACCTTCAACTTCGCCGGCAGCTCCGCGCTCGCCAAGCAGATCAACGAGGGTGCACCCGCGGACGTGTTCGCCTCGGCGGCGCCGAAGAACATGGACGACGTGAAGGACAAGGGCACGCCGACGAACTTCGTCAGCAACACGCTCGAGATCGCCGTACCGAAGGGGAACCCGGGCAAGATCACCGGGCTGCAGGACTTCGCGGACAAGAACAAGAAGATCGCCCTCTGCGCCGTCCAGGTGCCGTGTGGCGCGGCCGCCGACAAGGTGTTCAAGGCAACCGGGATCACCGCGCAGCCGGACAGCCTCGAGCAGGACGTGAAGGCCGCGCTGACCAAGGTCGGTCTCGGCGAGGTCGACGCCGCGCTGGTCTACAAGACCGACGTACTGTCCGCCAAGGACAAGGTCGAGGGCATCGAGTTCCCTGAGGCGAGCAAGGCGGTCAACGAGTACCCGATCGCCACGCTCACCAAAGCTCCGAACGCGGACGGCGCGAAGGCGTTCGCCGACTACGTTCTGTCAGACAAGGGCAAGGCAGCCCTGACCGCGGCCGGCTTCTCCGCACCGTGAGTCGTCGTGGCAGGAGTACGAGCGGGCGACTGCCCCTTGTACTCCTGCTGCCTGCTCTGATCGGACTGGCGTTCCTGCTCGTCCCACTGATCGGCCTGCTTGCCAAAGCACCGTGGTCGACGCTCCCCGCCAAGCTGCACAGCGCGGACGTGTGGCAGGCGCTGAAGCTGTCTCTGGTCTGCGCTACGTCCGCTACCGCGTTGTGTCTGGTGCTGGGCGTTCCGTTGGCCTGGTTGCTGGCGCGAGGCGGCCTGCCGGGGCGGAGCTTGATCCGTGCCTTCGTGACAGTGCCTTTGGTGCTGCCGCCTGTGGTCGGCGGGGTTGCGCTGCTGCTGGTGCTGGGGCGACGCGGTCTCATCGGTCAATACCTCGATGCGTGGTTCGGGGTCTCTTTGCCGTTCACAACGGCCGGCGTGATCGTGGCGGAGGCGTTCGTGGCCATGCCGTTCCTGGTGATCTCCGTGGAAGGCGCACTGCGCGCGGCTGACCCGCGGTACGAGGAGGCAGCCGCAACACTCGGTGCGGGCCGATGGACGACGTTCCGGCGAGTGACCCTGCCCTCGATCGCGCCGGGGATCGTTGCGGGGACGGTGCTGTGCTGGGCGCGCGCACTGGGCGAGTTCGGTGCGACCATCACGTTCGCGGGCAATTTCCCCGGCCGTACGACGACTATGCCGCTGGCTGTCTACCTGGCGTTGGAGACTGACCCGGATGTGGCCGTCGTACTGAGTCTGGTGCTGCTGCTCGTCTCAGTCGTCGTACTGGCGTCCCTGCGCGAGCGCTGGATCAGTGGGCTGCAATGACTCTGTACGCCGACCTGCAGGTGCGCCGTGGTTCGTTCGAGCTGTCCCTTGACCTGACCGTCCAGCCAGGTGAGGTCGTCGCGCTCCTCGGCCCTAACGGCGCCGGCAAGACCACCGCGCTCCGTGCGATCGCCGGTCTGCTCGCTCTGAACGGCGGACGCATCGCACTGGACTCCTCTGTCTGGGACGAGCCGCCACGTACGTTCCGCACACCCGATCGGCGGCCGATCGGCGTGGTGTTCCAGGACTACCTGCTGTTCAACCACCTCAGCTGCCTGGAGAACGTAGCGTTCGGCCTGCGAGCCCGCGGCGTCGAGAAGCAGACCGCCCGCACAGAGGCAGCCCGTTGGCTCGACACAGTTGGGTTGTCGGAGTACGCCCGTACGCGACCACGCGCCTTGTCCGGCGGCCAAGCCCAACGCGTAGCTCTCGCCCGCGCCCTGGCCACCGACCCCCAACTGTTACTACTCGACGAGCCACTCGCCGCCCTCGACGCCGGCACCACCCTCCACGTCAGAGCCGAACTAGGCCAACACCTCCGTCGCTTCGAAGGCCGCACCCTGCTGGTCACCCACGACCCCCTCGACGCCATGGTCCTGGCCGACCGCCTGGTCATCATCGAGAACGGTCAAGTAGTCCAAGAAGGCAAACCCACCGAGGTAGCCCACCGCCCCCGCACCAACTACGTAGCCCAGCTGGTAGGCCTGAACCTCTACCGCGGCACCGCCACCGGCACCACTGTCACCCTCACCGACGGCGGCACCATCACCCTCGCCGAGCCGGCCACCGGGCCCGTCCACGTGGCCTTCCCACCCGCCGCCGTCAGCCTCTACACCACCGCACCCTCCGGCAGCCCCCGCAACACCTGGCCAGCAGTAGTAACCGGCATAGAACAACACGCCCACACAGTCAGAGTCCGCCTCAACGCTTCTCCCGCCGGTCCCGCCGACCTCCTGGCCGACATAACCCCGGCAGCCGTGGCCGACCTCCACCTGACCCCCGGCCAGCCCCTCCAAGCCACGTTGAAGGCCACCGAGGTCCACACCTATCCGGTGTGAGGGATCCACCCACGTTCATCCGGCACGACACATGCGGAACGAAGTTACGGGCCGTGATGGGTTCGGGACGGATTGACATGTTGTTACGGGCGCATCCGCGCTCAGCGTGCGCAGTCCGGTAACGAAGAGTGTTTAGTTACTCACTTGTAGTGTGTGGATTCTTCATACGAGAGTGATGACATCGTGCACTACGCCGACCCTGGCGAAGCCACCCAAGATATGGCGGGGCGCCGCGAAAGGGGGTCGGACAGTCATGCATGAGAGTTACGAGTTCTACTGCCTTGCGGATCGGCGGTTCTACGAGACGCCGGCCAATCGCGGTGCTCAGCATCCGGATTTCGCCATCGCCGGGCGGGCGGTGCCGGACGGGTGGCGGCATGTTCCGGGTGAGCAGTGGATGCACTACGCACCCGACGGGCTCCACCTGCCCCAGCAGGGCTGGAAGATCCACGTCTCGGCGCGGTTGCAGGATGTGGAGCGGACGCTCGAGGCGGTGTGGGAGTACTGCGTCCCGCGCGGCATCGCGTTCAAGTTCCTGCGCAACGAAGCCGTCCTGGTGATGGTCAACTCCAAGGCTGCTCCCCGCGGGTCGAGCGGCAAGCTGGTGACGATCTACCCGACCGACGACGCGCAGCTGGAGCTCGTGCTCAAGGAGCTCAACGAGATTCTGGCCGGCGTCGAAGGCCCTTATATCCTGAGCGATCTGCGCTACGCCGAAGGTCCGCTCTTCGTCCGGTACGGCGCCTTCGTGAGCCGGCACTGCCTGTCCCCGACCGGTGAGCGCGTCCTCGCCATCGAAGATGCCCAGGGCAACCTTGTGCCGGACCACCGCGGCCCGACCTTCGTGACGCCGCCGTGGATCGGTCTGCCGGACTTCCTGCAGCCGCATCTCGACGCCCGCAACGCGGTCACCACCAACGACCTCGCGTACACGATCGACGGCGTCATCCAGTTCTCCAACGGCGGCGGCGTGTACGTCGGCCATCACAACGAGACTGGTGACCGCGTCGTCCTCAAGGAGGGCCGCCCGTACGCCGGTCTCGACATGGCCGGACGGGACGCGGTCGCGCGGATCGCCCACGAGCGCGACATCCTCGAGCAGCTCGACGGCCTCGATGCCGTGCCGACCCTGCACGACTACCTGCAACTAGGCGAGCACCACTTCCTCGTGCAGGAGCACATCGACTCGGTGTCGCTGCAGCGCGAGCTGGTGCGGCGGTATCCGCTGACGCACCCGGATGCAACCGAGGCCGACCGCGCGGAGTACGCCGAGTGGGCGACCGCGATGATCGCGAAGGTCGGCGAGGCCGTCGGTCAGCTGCACGATCGCGGCGTCGTGTTCTGCGACCTGCACCCGGACAACCTGCTGCTCGACGCCGACGGCAAGCTGACGCTGATCGACTTCGAGGTCGCGACCAAGGCCGAGGACCAGGCCCGCTCGACGCTCGCCCATCCCGGGTACGCCGCTCCGCAGGACCGGCAAGGCGTCGACGTCGACCGGTACGCGCTCGCCTGCATCGCGCTCGGCGTTTACGCACCGCAGGCAACAATCCTGCTCAATCTGCATCCCGGCAAGGCGTTCCAGCTCGCCGACATGATCGCTGAGACGTTCCCGGTGCCGAGGGCCACCCTCGACGACGCCGTACGGACGATCGTCGGGCCCGGCAAGTCCCACGACCCGGAGATGGTCGACCTGGCGCTGCCGGGCGAGGCCGAGTGGACCGAGGTTCGCGACGCACTCACCAAGTCCATCGTCGCCGGCGCGACGCCCGAACGCACCGACCGGCTGTTCCCCGGCGACATCGCGCAGTTCCGCGACGGTGGCGGCATCGACCTCGCTACCGGTGCGGCCGGCGTGCTGTACGCGCTGAGCAAGACCGGCTCCCGCTTCCCGCAGTACGACGAATGGCTGCGCCAGCGCGCCGTCGACACCGCGGCCGGACCGGGCCTGTACGACGGTCTGCACGGCGTAGCGCAGGTGCTCGACGACCTCGGCTATCAGCAGGACGCACTCGACCTCGTCGACCGTACGCTCGCCGACGACTGGACCTCCCGCGAGCTCGGACTGCACTCCGGTCTGGCCGGCATCGGTCTGAGCCTCCTGCACTTCGACACCGAGCCGACGCTCCGCGCGAAGGCTGTGCGCGTGCTCGACCTGGTCGCCGATCGGCTCCAGACCGACGTGCCGGAGATCAGCGGCGGCCAGCACGCACGCGCCGGGCTCATGTACGGATCCGCCGGCCCCGCGCTGCTGTTCCTCAACGCGTTCGAGCAGCTCGGCGACACCGGTCTGCTCGACCTCGCCGAGATCGCGATCCGGCAGGACCTCAAGCGGACCGTCCTCACCGACGACGGGATGCGCCAGGTCAACCAGGGCTGGCGGACGCTGCCGTACCTCGAAGAGGGCTCGGCCGGCGTTGCTCTGGTCCTCGAGCGCTACCTGCGCCACCGGCCGTCCGAAGAGCTCGCTGCGACGCTCCAGGAGCTGAAGCGAGTCACGCACTGCGATTACTACGTCCAGCCCGGCCTGTTCATGGGTCGCGCCGGCCTGCTTCTCACCGCCGCGGCACTCGGCGAGGAGCAGGCGACGATCGACGACCTGGTGCACGGTCTCGGCTGGCACGCGATGCCGTTCGAAGGCGGCCTCGCATACCCGGGCAACCAGCTGCTCCGTCTCTCGATGGACCTGGCGACCGGATCGGCCGGCGTACTGCTGGCCCTGGGTGCGGCGCTGCACGATGCGCCGGTCGCCCTCCCGTTCCTCGGACCTCCCCAGTGGTCCGAGTCCGTGTCCCGACGATCTACACCGAAGGAGGTGTAAACACATGGCACTTCTCGACCTTCAGGGTCTGGAGACCCCGGGTTACGGCCACCACGGCCACCACCACGGCGGCTCCACGCTGACCGTGCTGGGCTGCGCTTCGCAGACCCCGAGCAACCTGAGCCTGCTGCTCTGCCACTGATACGGCACCTGTATTGCCAGGTAGTGAGGCCCTGGGTGGGCGGCAATCCCACCCAGGGCCGACCTGCATTCCAGGGCCTCATCAGGGCACGGCTCCGACGGCCGGTGACCGACTCGCCTCGGTCGCCGGACGGCTTCTTGTAGCTCAGCGACCGAGCGCTCGTTGTGTTGGTGGGGGACGGAAGAAGAGAGTGAGGTGATCGATTCCGTGCAGTCTTATCCATGCGCCGAGCGCCTGTCGCTCGTGGAGCAGGTGCACGGTCGTACCGTCGCGGATCCGTACCGCTGGCTCGAGGACTCCTCGGCTGCGGCGACCAGACAATGGTCACAGGATCAGGACGACCTATGGCTGACGTACGCCGGCACGCTGACAAGCCGGTTCCGCTGGAAGAACCGAGTGCGACAGCTGTCCGAGGTCAGCAGCGTCTCCACCCCGGTCTGGCGCGGTGGCCGCTGTTTCACGCTGCGGCGCGAAGCCGGTCAGCACGCCGTACTGTTCGTCGACGAGACTCCGCTGATCGACCCGAAGCGGCTCGACCCGACCGGACTGACCACGCTCGACGCCTGGCAGCCGTCACCGGACGGCACCAAGCTCGCGTTCCAGGTCTCCCGCGGCGGCGACGAGCGCTCGACTCTCAGCGTCCTCGACGTGTCCACGGGCGAGCTGATCGACGGCCCGCTCGACGGCTGCCGCTACTCCCCCGTCGCCTGGCTCCCGGACGGTGACGCGTTCTACTACGTGCGCTTGCGTCAGGTGCGACGCCATCACCTGGGCGACCCTGACGACATCACGATCCTCGACCGCGAGGCGTCGTACGGGCTGGAGCTCAGCGCCGACGGCCGCTGGCTGACCATCTGTACATCGGACGACCTGTGGTTCGCCGACCTGTCGACGGACGAGTCTCCCGCGCACATCCCGCAGGACACCACCACGATCATGTCGGTCGGCCCTGACAACCGCTTGTACGTCGTCACCGCCGGCCGGATCTGCATCGGCGACCCCGATGAGCCGACGGTCTGGCGCGATTACCTCCGGCCGGACGGAACCCTCACCGGGCTCGCGATCCTCGACGACGTCGTCCTGGTCAGCACGGCCGACCAGATCAGCATCCACGACCGTGAGACCGGCGACCGACAAGGCGCGATCGACCTGCCAGGCTTCGGATCGGTCGGCTCCCTGAGCGCCCACCAGAACCGGGCCTGGTTCACCTACACGGACAGCGTCACCCCGCCGACGGTGTACTGCTACGACGCAGACACCGGCAAAACAACGGGTGCGAGCACCAGGCGGGCAGCAGAAACGCAGCGGCTGAGCTACCCGGCGCCCGACGGCACCGAGCTCGAGCTGCACGTGATCGGCAGGCCGGGTGGACCGACGATCCTCTACGGATACGGCGGCTTCGGGCAATCGCTCACCCCGACCTACTCCGCCTTCGCGCTCGCCTGGGTCGAAGCCGGCGGCGCCTTCGTGACCGCGACCATCCGCGGCGACGCCGCACACCGCGACGCAACGAAGCAGCAGACCATCGACGACTTCATCGCCGCGGCCGAGCACCTGATCGCCGAAGGCTGGACCACGGCCGACCAACTCGCCATCTGCGGTGAGTCCAACGGCGGTCTCCTGGTCGCGGCCGCGCTCACCCAACGGCCCGAGCTCTTCACCGCCGCGGTCTCGTCCGCGCCGCTGACCGACATGACCCGCTACGAGCTCTCAGGTCTCGGCGACCGCTGGACCGCGGAATACGGCACCGCCAAGGACCCCGCCGACTTCGGGAACTTGCTGAGCTACTCGCCGTACCACCGCGTCGCCGACGGCGTGAAGTACCCGGCCGTCTTGCTGACCGCCTTCGGGAACGACACCCGCGTCGATCCCCTGCACGCTAGGAAGATGTGCGCGGCGCTCCAGCACGCGACCGCAAGCCAACGCCCCGTCCTGCTGAGATTCGAGCCGGACGCGGGCCACACCACCGGCGGCATCAACCTGGCCGCCGACATGCTCGCGTTCCTCGCCACCGAGACAGGCCTCGACCAATGATCACCTTCAAGGAGGTGGCGCAACGTGGTCGCGGCTGGTTGCCGCTGATCGGGCTGAACGCGTTGATCGGCAGCGGGGTGACGCTCGCGCTGCCGACCGTCCTCGGCCGTTCGGTCGACGCGATCGTGGCCGGCACCGGCTGCACCCGCTGGCTGGTCGCCGCGGCCGCGCTGATCGCGCTGGGGATCGCGGCGAGCATCGTCGACGCGTTCGCCGGCGCGGCCTGTGTCGCCGAGACCACCGCGTGGCTGCGCCATCGCCTGGTCCGGCACGTCGTCCGCGGCGGCCCTGCCGGGACGCGCGATTTCGAGACCGGTGACCTCGTCACCCGGGTCTCGGCGAACGCGACCGACGCCGCCCAGGCTGGTCCGGCCGCGGTCACGGCCATCGCCGCGATCGCGCCCCCACTAGGCAGTCTCGTGCTCCTAGCGATGATCGACCCGTGGCTCGCCGCCGCCTTCTTCGGCGGCGTCCTGCTCGTGATCCTGGTCCTGTGGACGTTCGCCAAGCGGACCGCCGACGTCAGCCTCAACTACCAGGAGACCCAGGGACGCATCGCCGCTCTGCTGTCCGAGTCGCTCACCGGCATCCGCACGATCACCGCCGCCGGTTCGATGGAGCGCGAGGAGCGCCGCATCCTCGGCCTCCTTCCCGAGCTCCACCGCAACGGCGTGGTGACCTGGCGGATCCTGGCCCGCTCCGGCGCCCAGGCCGCGGTCGTCGGCCCGCTCGTCCTCGTCGCCGTACTCGCGGTCGGCGGCCTGCAACTCGTCTCCGGCAACATCACCGCCGGCGAGCTGTTCGCCGCGTCGCAGTACGCCGTCCTCGGCGCCGGCCTAGGCAACCTGACCGGTGTCCTCGGTGAGCTCGCCCGCGCGAAGGCCGGCGTCCGCCGGTCCGCGGAGGTGATCGCGATCGACACCGTCGCCCACGGCACGCTGACTGTCCCGCCCGGACCGGGGCAGCTCAGCTTCGACGGTGTCAGTGTGATCGCCGACGGGAATGTCCTGCTGGACAACGTGAATCTCGACCTCCCGGGCGGCCTCACGGTCGCGGTCGTCGGCCCGAGCGGCGCAGGCAAGTCCGTCCTCGCGGCGGTTGCGGCGCGGCTGCGGGACCCGTCGACCGGGCAGGTGTCGCTGGACGGCGTACCGCTGCAGGCCATCAGCCGGCACGAGCTTCGCAGCGCGGTCGGGTGCGCCTTCGAGCGCCCGCAACTGGTCGGACGGACCGTCGGCGAGGCGATCGATCCGCATGCGGTCAGCCCGGTCCGCGCGCTGGCCGCGGCCCGCGCCACCCACGCCCACGACTTCGTCAGCCGACTGCCCGACGGCTACCTCACTTCGTTGCGTAAGGCACCTATGTCCGGCGGTGAACGCCAGCGCCTCGGCCTGGCCCGCGCCTGGTCCGCCCGTCGCCTGCTGGTGCTCGACGACGCCACATCGAGCCTCGACACGGCCACCGAGCGCCAGATCACCCGCACCCTGACCGAGGACCGGCACCACCGCACCCGCCTGATCGTCACCCATCGCCCCGCCACCGCCGCCCGCGCCGACCTGGTCATCTGGCTCGACCACGGCCAGATCCGAGCCATCGCCCCACACGCCGACCTCTGGCACAACACGTCGTACCGAGCCGTGTTCGGATGAAGCGAGAGCTGTCGTACGGCGCTGCTGCGCTGCGGAAGCGGGCCACGGGCAAGTTGATCGCTTGGTCGGTTCCGGAGATTCTGCCGACTGCGGTGTACGGGATCGCGGTGGCGCGCGCGACGGACAGCTTCCTGGCCGGGCACGCGTGGCAGGGACTCGCCTGGCTGGGTGGACTGGTCGTGACGGCCGGTCTCGGTGCGGCCGGGGCGCGGCAGGTGTACGGGCGGCTCGGTGAGCTGGTCGAGCCGCTCCGCGACGATCTGGTACGCCGTGTAGTCGGCGGCGCACTCCGCTCGGGGGACGACGGCGCGGTCGCGCGACTGAACAGGCAGGTGGAGATCGTCCGCGACACGTTCGCCGGCCTGGTCCTGGTACTGCGAAGTTTCGCGGTCACGCTGTTCGGCGTACTGACCGGGCTGCTGTCGCTGGCACCGCTCGTCGCAGCGTTCGTCGTACCGCCGTTCCTGGTGGGATTCGCGCTGTCGCTTGCGGTGCTGGGGATGGCAGCGGATCGGGTCCGCGCATCGTTGACAGCTGACGAGGAGCTCGCAGCCTCGGCGGGCATGGTGTTCGGCGGGGTGCGCGACGTCACCGCCGCCGGGACCGAGGAGTACGCCGAGTGGCTGGTCGGCCAACCGATCGAGGCACACGCAGCGGCCGAGCGAGCGCTCGCGAAGGTGGCGGCCCTGCGGACGCTGTGTTTCGCGGTCGGCGGATGGCTGCCGCTGTTGATCCTGCTCGCGACCGGGCCCTGGCTGGTCGGGCGCGGCGTCAGCACAGGCACGTTGCTGGGTGGGCTCACGTACGTGCTGATCGGATTGCAGCCCGCTCTGAACACGGTGATGAACGCGCTCGGCGACAGCGGCCTGCGGTACGTGATCACGCTCGGCCGGATCCTCGACACGTCGACTCCGGCGCCGCAGCCGCGACCGGTCGACGAACTGTCGGGGTACCAGATCCGGCTGCGCGGGCTGACCTTCGCGTACGGGCCGAACGCCGAACCGGTCCTCGACAAGCTCGAGCTGACCATCCCCGAAGGCGAGCACCTCGCCGTGGTCGGACCGAGCGGCATCGGCAAGTCCACGCTGGCCGGGCTGGTCTGCGGCATGCTCACCCCGACGAGCGGCCGCCTGCTGCTCGGCGGCGTGCCACCGACAGACGTGACGACTGAGCGGCTGGCGCAGACCAGGGTGCTGATCCCACAGGAGGCGTACGTCTTCAGCGGGACCGTGCACGACAACCTCACCTACTTGTTGCCTGATGCAACCAGCGAGCAGGTCGCCCAGGCGGTGAAGGCAATCGGCGCCACGCAACTGATCGAGCGCCTGGATGAAGTGAAACCCGGTGAGCTGTCCGCCGGCGAGAAGCAGCTGATCGCGCTGGTCCGTGCGTACCTGTCACCGGCTCCGCTCGTCGTCCTCGACGAGGCGACCTGTTTCCTCGACCCGGAGGCCGAGCGGCAGGCCGAAGAGGCGTTTGCCAAGCGCAACGGGACGCTGATCGTCATCGCCCACCGAATCAGCTCCGCCCTCCGCGCCCGCCGCATCCTCGTCCTCGACGGCAACAAGGCCGCGGTCGGCACCCACGCCGGCCTGATGCGCACGTCCCGCCTCTACCGCGACCTGCACGGCAGCTGGACGCCAGCCAATCAGAAGGCGTCTCAGATCCAGCCCGCGTCCTGAGCTTTGCGGATCGCCTCGATCCGGCTGCGGGAGCCGGTCTTGGCGAGGATCCGGGACAGATAGTTCCGCACCGTGCCGGCGCTCAGGCTGAGGGTGCGTGCGACCTCCTGCGCGGTCGCTCCGGTGGTGACTTGGCGCAGCACTTCGCACTCGCGATCGGTGAGCGGATTGTCGCCCGCCTTCAGCGCGGCGACAGCGAGCCGTACGTCGACGACCGGCAGACCCTTCGCAACATCACGCACCGCTTGCACCAACTGGTCGGTCGTCGCGTCGGTCGCGATCAGCCCGATGCGAGGCGCCTGCTTGACCAGCGCCAGGCTGGTGGCCGCGATCGCGTCGTGGTCGATCAGCACCAGCACGCCGCGACCGGCGAGCTTGCGGCAGAGCTCCTCGATCCGGATCCGGCCGGGCAGCTGTGGATCGAGCAGGAAGACGTCCGGGCGCCGCCCGGCCACCTGGAGAACGTCCTCCGAGCGGTCGAGCTCGGCCACCACGTCCAGGTCGTTCTCCCTTGCCAGCACCGCGGCCAGTGCACCACGCACCAACGTGCCGCGATGGCCGAGAGCCACTCGGATCACCCCTACTGCCCCCATCACATCCGTCGCCTCATCCGCCGGCCACCGCGCCCCGCCGGCTGTGCCATTTCGAGCGGCGAGCTGCCGGACGGCGGTGCCCGTGCTTCCATCAACGAGTGAACTCGTCCGATGGCACGCATGAATCAACGGTTTGTCCCGGTTGCCGCGCCGTACTTCCGCGGTCGGAGTGGCCCGCCACCCCGAAGTACAACGCCACGGCCGAGTGCGCGGAGGCCGCCGGCGAACTGCTCGGCTTCGAGGTCGAGAACGCGGTCCGCCTCGGGTATCTCCACCAACTCCGGATCGACGCGTACGGCGCCCAGCACGTCAACCCGGACGCCCCGCGGATCGGCCCGGTATTCGCGCTCAACGGCCTCTACATGTACTTGGAGCGCGGCTCCGGCACCATCGACGTGCGGACAGCCCACGGCATCATGGCGAACTCGTACGACGACTGGCCGCGGCTTGTCCCGCCGGACCGGGTCGGCGAGCTCACGGCGTACGACGTGCTCACCGCCGGCGGGGTGGACGACGTTGAGTCGGCCCTGCTCAAGTGGGCCCGTGAGGTTTGGGATGCGTGGCCGGACGACATCCGGGAAACGGTCCGGAAACTGACCGTGGAACTGGTCCCGGAGCGGTATTTCAGGCGGTGATAAACCGATCGGTTCCGCGTTCCCGCCGATCGGCGTGTCGGCACGGAAACCGTTCTGTTGTTGGGGTTTCGGTACGTCAGGACCTGGAAAAAGTTCGGGGCAGATCGCCATCTGCACTTGCGTTTCGGCCGAACCTCGCTCAGGATGACTCAGGTCGCGTCGTTACCGTGGCGTGACCATTCGGACGCTGTCCTGTGACCTGCTGTGGGATGTGTCCGATTGCCCCTCCCCCTGCACGAGGGCCTGGTGTGCCCCACCATGCCCGAGCTCACAAGGAGCGCTTCCTGATGTCCAAGGCCCGACATGCGCGCGCCCGGCGAAGTACTCGCCGGGTGGCTCGAACCCTCTCCATCGCCGGTCTGGGAGCCGGCATCACCGCCGCCGGCGCCGGCGCGGCGTTCGCGACCGACTACCAGGTCAAAGCCGGCGACACCCTCTCCGAGATCGCCCAGGCCAACGGCGCCGACTGGCACGAACTGGCCCGGATCAACAACCTGAAGGACCCGAACCTCATCCTGATCGGGCAGACCCTGACCCTGGACGGCGCGAAGAAGTCCGCCCCGGCGCCGCGGGTCGTGAAGAAGTCCGAGACCAAGAAGTCCACGACCAAGAAGTCCGACCGCGACGTCCGCTCGAGCCGGTCCGAGGACCGCCCGAAGGCGTCCAGCGGCAAGGCGAACCTGAGCGGCGCCTGGGCCAAGGTCGCGAACTGCGAGTCCAGCGGCAACCCCCGCGCCGTCAACGCGGCCGGCTACTACGGACTGTTCCAGTTCGACCTGCAGACCTGGCGCAGCGTAGGTGGCTCCGGCAACCCGGCGAAGGCCTCCGCGGCCGAGCAGCTGATGCGCGCGAAGAAGCTCTACGCGCAGCGCGGCGCCTCCCCGTGGCCCGTCTGCGGCAAGTACCTCCGCTGATTCCGGCAGCCGGGCAGGTCGGTGGCAGACCGTCCTCCCGCCACCTGCACGGCACCCCTGGACCGCTTCCCGCTCATCGTGGCGGGTAGGCGCAAACTCATCCGTGATCGCGATGAGCGGGAAGCACCAGATCCGCGGCGCCAGTCTCAGTTGCCAGTGTGAGTTGTGAGTATCAGTTGCGAGTGATGACCAGCATCTGGTCGGCCCCGACCTGGAACTCGTAGGGGACCTTGCGGATCTGGGTGGTCACGCCCTCGAGCGAGTCGAGCAGCTCAGGCAGCCACGGGATCGGATCACCGGCACCCTGCTGCACCAAAGGAAAGATCCGGACCTCGGAGTTGCTGACCCGGATCAGCTCGCGCAGCGCCGCCTCGTGCCAGTCCCGGTCGTACTTGTCCGACCAGGTGAACAGCAGGTGCGAGCAGAGCACCAGCTCGAACCGGCGGTCGCCGAAGGGCAGGTCCGGCAGACCGGCGGCCACGTACCGCTCCGGTGCGGCCATCACGTCCTGCAGGAAGCGGTCGGCCGCCTCGATCCGGTACTGATCCTTCCGCTCCGGCGATCCGTACCAATGCCAGACGAAGCTCCCCTGGTGCTCGTCCACGATTCCCGACGTCGCCGGCAGGCTCCGCCGGACGCTGTCGACGAGCTCGGGCGTCTCCAGCTCGTACGCCGGGTCGGCGGCGATCGCGTCGACGCCGCGCTCGGCGGCCTCGGCGGTGAAGCTCGCGCCGCCGGCGCAGCAGTCGAGGATGGAGTCCGGGAGTTCCTTCAGGTCGAACATCGCTTCGTACTCGGCATACGAGCGCGAGGTCACCAGCACGGGTCTACCTTTCGACGGTTGTCTTCCGGTGCAAGCGGCGATCGAGGGTGGTCGCCCCCGCCGCCAGAGCCAGGAACAGTACCGCCACCAGCAGACAGTTCAGCAAAACGCGCCCGTATCCGTGCTCGTCGACGTCCACGAACGGGTACGGGTAGAACCCGACGAACGCGCCCCGGATCAGCGTGAACACCAGCCACAGCAGCGGGTAGACGATCGACCAGCCGGTGATCCGCCAGTCGGTGAGCCCGCGCGGCCCGAACCCGAACCATCCGAGTACGCCGATCAGCGGCGCCATGGTGTGCAGGAGGAAGTTCGCCACCCACGCCCAGCCGTGCGGCTCGTCCGACCCTGCGAGCACAGCGTGGTAGACAATCCCGGTCACGGCGATGCACAGCACGCCGTTCAGTCGCAGGGTCTTGAACAGCGCGCCGCCCGACCGGTCCGGTTGGAGCGCCAGCACCAGCGCCGTCCCGCCGAGCAGCAGGTTCGACTGAATGGTGAAGTACGCGAACACGTTGAACACCCGCTCCGGGTTGTCCGGGAAGAAACCCTCGCTGCCACTCGCCGTCACGAAGAGCTGGATGACGATCCCGCACACCACCACCGCCGCAGTGACCGCAGCCCAGACCCGCCCAACCGTCGTCATGGACGAAATGTACGACGAGTAACCGACCGGACCGGGGACGTCAGACCGACTGCTTCTCGCGCTCGCGGTCGAACGAGTAGCTGAACGACACGATCGCGTCGATCACCAGCACGAGCGTCCACGTCCCGGCCGGCGCGAGCACCGCGTCGTACCCGCGACCGGACAGCAGACCGAGCCCGATCATGATGCCGACACCGACGACGTACGCGAGCAGGTGCCGGAACCAGCCGGCCCGCTCGCGGCGAGCCCGCTCGGGACCACGCTTCGGCGGCTTCACCGGACGCGGCGCACCGCCGAGGTAGTGCGCGGCCCACTTGTCCGCCCACCGCAGCGTCTGATGACCGAAGCCGACGCTGACGCCGATGAAGATCGCGGCCAGCGAGTGCTTGAACGCCGGCTCGGCACCGCGATGGATGTCGATCACGCTCGCGGCCAGCATCACGACATCGACGAGCGGTACGCCGGCCAGCAGGACCATCCCGGCCTTCGGCAGCTTGAGCAGGTACCGCGTGACCAGGCCTGCGGCCAGCAGCACCCAGAACCCGATCTCACACGCGGCGATCACAGCGACCAGCACGTCGTTCACCCTCCCGAGATTTTTCAGCACGACTGTGTTGTAAAACGACACTAACACACCTGTGCTAAAAAGGACCCTATGCCGAAGATCGTCGACCACACCGCCCGCCGCGAGGAGATCGCCGAGGCGCTGTGGCGGGTGGTCCGCCGGGACGGGATCCGGGCCGCCTCGGTCCGCACCATCGCCGCCGAGGCGGGCTGGTCCGCCGGCGCGGTCCGCTACTACTTCCCGGACCAGGACGGTCTGCTCAGCTTCGCGATGGACCTGGTGTCCCGCCGGGTGACCGACCGGGTCGGAGCGATCGAGCCCAAAGGGAACGCCCAGACCATCGTGCTGCGGTATCTCGACGAGGTGCTCCCGATCGACGCGGAGCGCCGTGCCGAGTTCGACGTCTGGCTCGCGTTCATGGCGCAGGCCCGGGCCGAATCCGGCGCCGGCGCACTGCAGGAGCTCCTCGACAAGGTGCACAACGAACTGCGCCAACTGTGCGAGACGCTGCTGCGCTCGCTCGCCGACGCCGGCGTACTCAAGGACGGTCTCGATCTGCGCCGCGAGGTCGAGATACTCCATGCTCTGCTCGACGGCCTCGCACTGCACGCGGCGATCCAGCCCGAACGCACCACGCCGGCCCGGCTGCGGCAGCTGATGCGCCACCAAATCGAGTCGCTGATGGCCGAGAACCCCTGACAAAACTGGGGTTTTCGGAGAAGAATCGCCGCGACCGGTTCAAAACCTTGCGCCACGTGGCACGATCACCGCATGGAGTCCGAGGGGGTGATCGTCGTCAGTGGAATCATGGCGGCGGGGAAGTCGTCGGTGTCCCAGATGCTGGCCGAGAGATTCCAGTACGGCGTGCATCTTCGGGGGGACGTTTTTCGCCGGATGATCGTCAGCGGACAGGCCTCGATGGCCGACGACGTGCTCGAGGCGCAGCGCCAGCTCCAGCTCCGCTACCGGCTCGCCTGCCTGGCCGCCGACGAGTACGCGAAAGCGGGTTTCACCGTCGTTCTCCAGGACGTCGTGATCGGCGAGTTGCTGCGCGAGTTCCTGGACGGTATCCGGACCCGCCCGCGGTACCTGGTCGTGCTGACACCTCGGCCCGAGGTCATCTCCGGCCGGCTCGGCGGGGCGCATCATCTGGTCGACGAGCTCGACTACGAGCTGCACGCGTTCAGTCCGCGGCGGGGGCTGTGGCTGGACAACTCCGACCTGTCGGTCGGCGAGACGGTCGACGCGATTCTCGGACGGCTCGACGAGGCCGGCTTCGACTGATGGCGGGTCTTCCTACCCGAGGGTAGTTTGAGTGGATGACCGTACGGCGGACCTCGTGCAACCTGTGTGAAGCGATCTGCGGCGTGCTCGTGACCGTCGAGGACGGCCGCGTCACCGACATCCGCGGCGACGAATCGGACCCGCTGTCCCGCGGTCACATCTGCCCGAAGGCGGTCGCGCTCCGCGATCTCCAGGAGGACCCGGACCGGTTGACCACGCCGGTCCGACGGACACCCGACGGCTGGCAGGAGATCGGCTGGGATGCGGCGTACGAGCTCGTCGTCGACAAGCTGACCGGGATCCAGAAGCAGCACGGGCGCAACGCCGTCGGCCTGTACCTCGGCAACCCGAATGTGCACAGCCTGGGTGCGCTCACGCACATGCCGACGATGGTCCGGCAGCTGCGGACCCGGAACAAGTTCAGCGCG
Organism: Kribbella sp. NPDC051586; assembly: GCF_044453965.1. Taxonomy (NCBI): domain Bacteria; kingdom Bacillati; phylum Actinomycetota; class Actinomycetes; order Propionibacteriales; family Kribbellaceae; genus Kribbella; species Kribbella sp. NPDC051586. Next base: position 686,356 of record NZ_JBITDF010000001.1, read on the forward strand.
ACGTCGATCGATCAGCTGCCGCACATGCTCGCGTCGTACCTGCTCTACGGGCACCAGCTGATGGTCGCGGTGCCCGACATCGACCGCACGTCGTACCTGTTGATGCTCGGCGCGAACCCGCTGGCGTCGAACGGCAGCATGATGACGGCGCCCGGGTTCGGGCGGCGGCTGAAGGACGTGCGCAAGCGCGGCGGGAAGGTCGTCGTCATCGATCCGCGGCGGACCGAGACGGCCGCGGTCGCCGACGAGCACCACTTCGTGCGGCCCGGGACGGACGCCGCGTTCCTGCTCGCGTTGATCCACGAGGTGATCGCCCAGGGTGCGGCGCGCCCGGCGGAGTACGTCGACGGGCTGACGACGGTCGAGGCCCTGGTGGAGGCGTGGACGCCGGAGCGGGCGGCGGGAATCACCGGCATCCCGGCTGACGTGATCAGGCGGGTCGCCCGCGAGTTCGCCGAGGCCGACCGGGCAGCCTGTTACGGGCGGGTCGGGGTGTCGACGCAGCAGTTCGGCGCGGTCTGCCAGTGGGCGATCCAGGTGCTGAACATCATCACCGGGAACCTCGATCGGCCGGGCGGCACGATGTTCCCCCGGCCGGCCGTGAACGCGTTGCTCGGGCTGGGCCGCGGGCATATCGGCGTGTGGAAGAGCCGCGTGCGCGGCCTGCCGGAGTTCGGTGGCGAGCTGCCGGTGTCGACGATGGCCGAGGAGATCCTGACGCCGGGCGACGGACAGATCCGGGCGATGGTGACCGTGGCCGGCAACCCGGTGCTCTCGACGCCGAACGGCCGCAAGCTGGACGAGGCGCTCGGGTCGCTGGAGTTCATGGTCGCGGTCGATCCGTACATCAACGAGACCACTCGCCACGCGGATGTGATCCTGCCGCCGGCACCGCCGCTCGAGCGGGATCACTACGACGTGATCTTCCACCAGCTCGCCGTCCGCAACACGGCCCGCTGGAACGACGCAGTACTGCCCAAGCCGGCCGATGCCCGGCACGACTGGGAGATCTTCCGCGACCTGGGATTGGCCCTGGTACGGCGTACTCCGTGGAGCCGTCGACGGGTCCAGGTGACTGCACGACTACGACTGTCACCCCGGCGGATCGTAGATACCGGTCTGCGGATCGGGCCGTACCGGCTGTCGGTGGCGAAGCTCCGGAAGTCGTCGGGCGGCGTCGATCTCGGGCCGCTGCAGCCCGCGCTGCCAGGCGCTCTGCATCACAAGTCGAAACGGATCGATCTGGCCCAGCGGATGATCCTGGACGACCTGCCCCGCCTCGACTCGCTGAACGACCTCGACGGCCGGCTGCTCCTGATCGGCCGGCGCCACCTGCGCAACAACAACTCCTGGATGCACAACTCGGCGCGGTTGGTGAAGGGCAGGCCCCGCCACCAGCTCCTGATGAATCCCGGCGACCTGGCCGAGCGGGCGCTCACCGACGGCCAGCTCGTCACCGTCACCTCCGCGGCCGGGTCCATCTCGGTGGAAGTTGCCTCCAGCAACGACATCATGCCCGGCGTGGTCAGCCTCCCGCACGGCTTCGGCCACAACCGCCCGGGTGCCCGCCTGACCATCGCCAACCAGGTGCAGGGGCCCAGCGCGAACGACGTGACCGACGCCGGACTGACCGACGCCGTGGCCGGTACCTCAGCCGTCAACGGGGTGCCCGTCACCGTCACCGCGTCCATTTGAATGGTGAACCTCTCAAATGGACCGTTAGTCCACCGCATGCGGGCGGCGAACGGGCACTTCGGAGGGTTAACCACTCAAATGGCGGTGTGGTGGGGCGGCGGCGCCGAGCTCTCCCGGATGATCAGCAACGGCGTGGAGTACAGGTGGGCCTGGGGTTGGGCGCCGGACAGCAACGCCAGCAGGCGCTGCGTCACTTCCGCGCCGTAGCCGACGATGTTGTGGCTGAGCGCCGTGAGCGTGGGGTGGGTGATCCGGCACAAGGCCGAGTCGTCCCAGGCCACGAGTGTGAGGTCGTGCGGAACGCGGAGGCCGAGGCCCTGGATGGCAGCTAGTCCTGCGACCGCCATCAGGTCGTTGTCATAGATGATCGCGGTGGGACGCGAGGCCTGCGTGAGGAGCTCACGGGTTGCCGCGGCGCCCTCGGTCGCGGAGTAGTCGGTGTGGTGCAGACGGGTCTCGACCGACAGCCGGCGCGCGGCCAGCTCGAACGCCTGGTCGCGGATCCAGACGTCGCCGTACTCCGGCGGTCCGGCGACCCGAGCGATGACCCGATGGCCGAGCGAGGCGACGTGATCGAGGGCCGCGTTCATCGCCGCCGCACCGTCCGTCCAGACGCACGGCATGCCGTCCGCGAGCGCCGGGTCTCCGACCAGAACGGCCGGCAGACCGAGCTTCCGCAGTACCGGGAGGCGGGGATCGGCGACCCGGAGGTCGACCACGATGACCCCGTCGACCCGGCGCTCGGCGGCCCATTTCCGGTACGTCGCCAGCTCCTCGTCCAGATCGCCCACGACCTGCAGCGCCAACGCGTACGACTTCTCCGCGAGGACCGACTCGATCCCGCCGACGAAGCCCATGAAGTACGGCTCCTCGATCAGGGTCTGCGCCGTCCTCGCGAGGACGAGCCCGAACGTCTCGCTGCGCGCGGCGGACAACTGCCGGGCGGCCCGGTTGGGCACCCACTCCAGTTCCGCGGCGACCTGCAGCACCCGCGCCCGGGTGGCCTCCGACACCCCGGGCTGGTTGTTCAGGGCATACGACACGGCGCCTTGGGAGACGCCACAGCGCCGGGCGATCTCCTTGATGGTCACACGGGACACAACGATTCACTCCTCACGGGCGGCCGGACCGCTGACGGTCGGTCCGGAATCCTTCAGTGTGCGCCTGGTTCCACGCCCTGTCATCACTTGAGCACACAAAGTGACCGTTTGATCAAACTCGGGAATCCGAGAGAAATCTCGGCGCCGCCGACGCGGAGCGCTCGTGACCGCCCAGTCGTTGGGCGGAGGGTGGTGCCGCCGGGGCCCGGTGGGATACGGTTGCCGTCGTTACTTAACCGGTTCGGCTTATCAGTCGGCGTAAACCCAGGGCAGCGGGTGACGCGCCGCCGACAAGGAGAAACCATGGTCGCAGTGGACCACCTGTCCCTCCAGTTGTACACCGTGCGGGGCAAGCTCGAAGAGGACTTCGACGGCACCCTGGCACGCATCGCGGAGATCGGCTACACCAAGGTCGAGCCCTTCGGTGTGACCGCCTTCGCGGACCGTCTGGCCGACGCGCTGCCCAAGCACGGACTATCGGCCCCCACCACCCACGCCGGCCTGCTGCGTGACGAGGCCGGCCCGATCTACGCCGCGGCGAAGCGGCTCGGCATCAGCACGGTCATCGACCCGCACACCGACCCGGCTCGCTGGCAGAACGCCGACGACATCAAGGTCATCGCGGACGGGCTGAACAAGGCCGCGATCGAGGCCGCCGACCACGGCATCACGGTCGGCTACCACAACCACCAGTTCGAGCTCGAGTCGAAGATCGGCGGTGTGCACGGGCTGGAGATCCTGGTCGACAACCTGTCCGACGCCGTGATCCTCGAGGTGGACACGTACTGGGCCGCCGTCGGCGGTGCCGACGTACCGGCGCTGCTCGGCAAGTTCGGCGACCGGGTGAAGGCGATCCACGTCAAGGACGGTGACGGGACGCTCGACAACAAGGCCCAGGTCGCGGTCGGCGACGGCGTCATCGCGGTCCGGGACATCCTGGCCGCCGCTCCGAACGCGCTCCGCGTGGTCGAGCTGGACGACTTCACCGGCGAGATCTTCGACGCGGTCGAGGGCAGCTACACGTTCCTCACCGGAGAGGGTGCGCCTGCATGACAGCTGTCGGAGTAGGTGTGATCGGCGCCGGGGTCATCTCCGACGCCTACATCAAGAGCATGCAGAGCTTCCCGGATCTGAAGGTGCTCGCCATCGGCGACCTCCGGCCGGAGGCGGCGAAGGCGAAGGCCGAGGAGTACGGCATCGAGGCGCACGGTGGCCCCGAGGCTGTGCTGGGGCACCCGGACGTCGAGATCGTGGTCAACCTGACCATCCCGATCGCGCATGTCGAGGTGGCGCTGGCAGCGGTTGCCGCAGGCAAGCATGTCTGGAGCGAGAAGCCGTTCTCGCTGGACCAGGACAGCGGGCTCAAACTGCTGGCCACGGCGCAGGACGCGGGCGTGCGGCTGGGCTGCGCACCCGACACCATCCTGGGTCCGGGTCTGCAGGAGTCCCGTCGCATCATCGAGCGCGGTGACATCGGTACGCCGTTGACCGCGCTCACCCTGATGCAGTCCCCCGGTCCGGAGTCCTGGCACCCGAACCCGGCGTTCCTGTTCCAGGAAGGTGCGGGCCCGCTGTGGGACATCGGCCCGTACTACCTCACCACGCTGGTCCAGCTGTTCGGTCCGGTCGCCGCGGTCGCGGGGATCGGGTCGAAGTCGAAGGAGAAGCGCACGATCGGCTCCGGTCCGCTGGCGGGGACCGACTTCGAGGTGACCGTGCCGACGCACGTCAGCGCGATCGCGAAGTTCGAGTCGGGTCAGTCGTCGCAGAGCATCTTCAGCTTCGACTCGCCGCTGTCGCGGGCCGGGTTCGTCGAGATCACCGGCTCGGACGCGACCCTCGCCGTACCGGACCCGAACGGGTTCGACGGGGAGATCAAGATCCGTCGCCGTGGCGCCGACGACTGGGAGACCGTCGCCGACACCAAGGCGGTCGCCCAGCGGGGCACCGGCGTGCTGGAGATGGCGCGGGCGATCCGGGCCGACCGGCCGCACCGGGCGACCGGGGCGCTGGCGTTCCACATCGTCGACGTGATGGCCTCCATCACCGACTCGATCGACACCGGCGCGTTCGTCGACGTGAACAGCACGGTCGAGGTCGCGCCGATCCTGCCCGACGACTGGGACGTGACCTCAGCAACGCTATGACCAGCATCTTTCTCGATCCCCGGCGGACCGTCGTGTTCGCCGGGGACTCGGTCACCGACTGCGGCCGCCGTACCGACCCCGACGGGTTGGGCGGCGGCTACGTCCGCAACCTGTACGACGACCTCGGCGAACGCCGGCCGAAGATCGTCAACGCCGGCATCAGTGGCAACCGGGCGGCCGACCTGGCCGGCCGGTGGGCCACCGATGTGCTGGCCCACGACCCGTCGCTGGTCTCGATCCTGATCGGGATCAACGACACCTGGCGTCGGTACGACGAGGACGATCCGACGACGGCCGAGTCTTTCGAGGCGTCGTACCGGTCGCTGCTCGACCCGCTGAACTGTCCCGTGGTCCTGATGGAGCCGTTCCTGCTGCCCGTCAAGGAAGGGCAGGACGAATGGCGGGAGGACCTGGATCCGAAACTCGAGGTGGTCCGGAAGCTGGCCGTCGAGTACGGCGCGATTCTGGTGCCGACCGACATCGAGCTGGCCAAGCAAGCCGCGTCCGTAGGCCCGGCGACGCTCGCCGGTGACGGCGTGCACCCGAGCCCGGCCGGACATCGCGCGCTCGCCGAGCTGTGGCGACGCTACGTCTTGGACGACTGACATCCGCCGCTCCTCGCACTGTGGTGAGGAGCGGCTTCACTAAACCGGTTCACCTTTCTGGAGCCCGACTGTGACATCGCTGAAGACCCTTGATCTCACCACCGACGGCGGTGCCGCCTGGACCGTTCACGCCGTCGAAGGTCCCGCGCCGGATGGCCTGACCGGCCGCGCGATCGCCGCGACGGTGCCGGGTGAGGTGCACACCGACCTGCTCGCGGCCGGCGAGATCCCGGACCCGTTCGACGGCGACAACGAGTCGAAGCTGCACTGGATCGGCCGGACCAGCTGGAGCTACCGGACCACGTTCAGCTGGGTTGCCGATGGCAACGACCGGCAGGAGCTGGTGGCCGCGGGCCTCGACACCGTCGCGACCGTCACGCTGAACGGCCAGGAGCTGGGCCGCACCGCGAACCAGCACCGCTCGTACCGGTTCGACATCACCGGCGTACTGGTTGCCGGCGACAACGAGCTGGTGATCGACTTCGAGGGCCCGGTGACGGCGGCCGAGGCGGAGCGGGCGAAGGTCGGCAGCTGGCCGCACACCAACCTGCACCCGTACAACGAGCTGCGCAAGATGGCCTCGAACTTCGGCTGGGACTGGGGACCCGACGTCGCGACCGCGGGCATCTGGCGGCCGATCCGGATCGAGTCCTGGTCCGGCGTACGGATCGACTCGGTCCGACCGCTCGCGGGCGCCGACGGTGTTCTGAACACTTATGTCTCGCTGGTCTGGACCGACACGGCCGCCGAGTACGCCACGGTCACCGCGGAGGTCGGCGGTACGACGCAGTCCGCGAGCGTCAAGCCCGGCACCGACACCGTCGTCCTCACCAACAGGGTCGCCGCGGTGGACCTTTGGTGGCCGCGCGGGCACGGCGAGCAGCCGTTGTACGACGTGGTCGTGACGCTGGCCGACGACACCTGGACCGGGCGGGTCGGTTTCCGCGACATCACCGTGAACGTTGCCCCGGACAACGACGGCACGCCGTTCGTCATCTCCGTCAACGGCAAGCCGATCTACATCCGCGGCGCGAACTGGATCCCGGACGACGCGTTCGTCACCCGGCTGAACGCGGACACGTACCGGACCAGCATCCAGGACTCGGTCGACGCCGGCATGAACCTGCTGCGGGTGTGGGGCGGCGGGATCTACGAGAGCGAGGACTTCTACGACGTCTGCGACGAGCTGGGGATCCTGGTCTGGCAGGACTTCCTGTTCGCGTGTGCGGCGTACTCCGAGGACGAGCCGCTCCGGAGCGAGGTCGAGGCCGAGGCCCGCGAGGCCGTCACCCGGCTGAGCAAGCACGCCAGCCTCGCCGTGTGGAACGGCAACAACGAGAACATCTGGGGGTACGTCGAGTGGAGCTGGCGGGTCCCGCTGGCCGGACGGCCGTGGGGCGCCGGGTACTACCTCGAACTGCTGCCCAAGATCGTCGCCGAGCTCGACCCGCGGACGCCGTACTCCGCCGGTAGCCCGTACTCGTTCGACCAGTTCATCCACCCGAACGACGAGCGGCACGGGACCATGCACATCTGGGACGTGTGGAACCAAGTGGACTACACGACGTACCGCGAGTACAAGCCGCGGTTCGTGTCGGAGTTCGGCTTCCAGGGACCGCCGGCCTGGTCGACGCTGACGTCGGTGGTGCACGACGCGCCGCTGGATCCCTACGGTTCGCAGATGCTGGTGCATCAGAAGGCGTTCGAGGGAAACCTCAAGCTCGAGCGCGGGCTGGGCGAACACCTGCCGGCCTGGAAGGACATCGACGACTGGCACTGGACCACGCAGCTGAACCAGGCGCGGGCCGTTGCCTATGGCATCGAACACTTCCGGTCGCTGTTCCCGTTGAACACCGGTGCGGTCGTGTGGCAGCTGAACGACAACTGGCCGGTGGTCTCCTGGGCGGCCGTCGACGGCCACGGGATCCGCAAGCCGCTGTGGTACGCGCTGAAGCGGGTGTACGCCGACCGGCTGCTGACCGTGCAGCCGCGCGAGGACGGGCTGGTCGTTGCCGCACACAACGACACCGACGAGACCTGGACCACCGAGGTGACGGTGACCCGGCGGTCCACCGCACGCGAAGGTGAGGTGCTGGCGCGCGAGACGTTCTCGCTCGAGGTGCCGGCGCGGTCGGCGGTGCTCAACGGCCTGCCCGAGTCGGTTGCCGTCGCGTCCACCCCGGCGGCGGAGTACCTCGAGGTCCGCGGCGACACCACGGCGTACTGGTACTTCGTCGAGGACACCTCGCTGCAGCTGGCCGCCGACGCCTTCACCACCGAGGTGACCTCGAACCCCGACGGGTACGACATCACCGTCACGGCGACCGCGCTGGCCAAGGACCTGGCCTTCTTCCCGGACCGGCTGGACCCGGCGGCGCGGGTGGACTCGGGTCTGGTGACGCTGTCGGCGGGCGAGAGCCACACGTTCCACGTCACCGGCGCGAAGGCGCCCGAGTGGGTCGGCGTACCGGTGCTGCGATCGGCGAACGACCTGCTGAACTGACTTACGTCGAGACCTTGACTAAAGGTGTGGCGGGACCGCTACTTGAGGGTGAAACCCCCTGGTCCCGCCCCACCTCGGAGGTCTTGTTGCTATGCGCTCTTTCGCCGTTGTCCTGCTGAGCCTTACGTCCCTGCTGGTGGCTCCGGCCACCGCATCGGCCGCATTGCCGGTCTGTCAGCACTTCTACACCGGACCGATTCCGGATCGTCCGGTCTCCGGCGGTCACGGCAACGGGACCACCGCACCGCCGTACGACGTCAGCACTCGGCTGCCGGCGCCGAGCGGGATCGACGGTGGTCTCGGGGTGGACGGGCGGGTCACATTCACCTTCAACCGGGTGGCCGGCGCGAAGGCCTACCGCGCGTTCCGGAACGGGCAGGCGCTGCAGTGGATCAGCGACTGGGGTCAGCCGACACTGCAGGTCACGGACGCGAGCCCGTGCGACGGCGCGCACTACCAGGTGTACGCGATGTCGGCCGAGGACACGTCGGGGTCGTCGATCGGCCAGATCAGTACGTCGTACCGGCTCAACTCGTCCAACCGGCTGGAGGCGTACCGGATGCCGGCCGGGACCACGCTGAACTACCGAGTCTCGGCGTACAACGACGTGGCCCAGACGGCGCTCGGCTACAACGCCGGCACCGGGATCTGCGCCGTGGACGCCCGCATCATCCCGTGGGGCACGCGGCTCTACGTCCCCGGCTACGGCCACTGCTACGCGGCCGACATCGGCAGCTGGATCAAGGACGACATCGTCGACGTGTGGTTCCCGCCTGGCTCAGACGCCGACAACTGGGGGATCCAGAGGCTGACGCTGACCGTAGAGTGAGCGGATGCGCTTTGCTGTCCGGCTGACCGAGTCTGGTGAGTTGCGGTCGCTCGAACCTTGGCAGGCGGCGGAGTTCCTTGCTCACGTGGACAAGGCCCGCGACGCGCTCGCGCCGTACGCGCCGTGGGTCGAGGTCGTCACCGACCTGGAGCGGGCACGGAACTATCTGGCCAGGTATGCGCACCTGCAGGCGGCCGACGAGGGCCGGATGTACGGGATCTGGCTGGACGGTGAGCTGGTCGGCGGGATGCAGTTCCGCGGCTTCGACACCGACCTGGGGATCACCGAGCTGGGCGCCTGGGTCGCACCGGAGGCCGAGGGCCGCGGACTGGTCACGCGAGCCGCTCAGCGGATGATCGACTGGGCCATCGGCGTACGCGGGCTGAACCGGGTGGAGTGGCGCTGCACTGCGGACAACGCCCGGAGCATCGCAACCGCGAAGCGGCTGGGCATGCTCCATGAGGGGACGCTGCGCCAGGCGTTCGTGCACCACGGAGTACACGACGTACAGGTCTGGGCAATGACTCGCACCGACTGGGACCAGCGACCCTGGCGGTAGGCATACTGGACCATCGTGAACTGGGGGAAGCACGCTGCGGTCGGTGTCCTGCTGTTGACTCTTGTTGCTTGTAGCAACACCAAGCCGATCGGAGCGCCCCAGACCCGGGCTCCGTCAGCACCCGTGCGTACTGCGAAGGCGATCCGGCCGACCATGGCGCCGGTCCAGGCCAGGCCAGGTGCGTCCACCCGGGCGACCCTGATGCCGGTGCTCGACCACGGGCCGCGGGACAAGAAGCAGATCGCCTTGACGTTCGACGCGGACCTGACTGCGTTGATGCGCAAGCGGCTGGTCTCCGGGAAGGTCAAGTCGTACTACAACAAGGCGCTGATCGACGAACTGCGGGCGATGCACGTGCCGGCGACCATGTTCCTCACCGGGATGTGGATGGAGCAGTACCCCGACATCACCCGGCAGCTCGCGAAGGATCCGTTGTTCGAGCTGGGGACGCACACCTACGACCACCGGGGTTTCACCAAGCATTGCTACACGCTGGGCACTGTCCCCAAGCAGGACATGTTGAACGACGTACGGCATGCGATCACGCAGCTCGACCAGCTGGATCCGCACGCCACCAGGTGGTTCCGGTTCCCAGGTGGGTGCTACGACACCACCGCCTTGCGCGAGCTGGCGCCGGCCGGTGTCACCGCCGTCGGACTGGACGTACCGGGCGCGGACGGCTTCGCCAAGTCACCCCAGCCCGTCATCAGGCAGGTCCTCGACCACGTGCAGAACGGTTCAATCGTTGTCCTCCACATGCACGGCGGCGACAACGCGCCGTACACCGCCCAGGCCGTAGGTCCGATCGTGCGAGAGCTCCGCGCCCGCGGCTACCACCTGGTCACGGTGACCCAGCTGGTCAGCTAGAAGCCGGCCCTCGATCCTTCTGTCTAGTCGATGTTGACGGCGACGTACTTGAGTTCCAGGTACTCGTCGATGCCTACGGTGCCGCCTTCGCGGCCGAGGCCGGACTGTTTGACGCCGCCGAAGGGGGCCGCCGGGTTGGAGACGATGCCCTGGTTGAGGCCGATCATCCCGGCCTCGAGGCGCTCGGAGACCCGCAGCGCCCGGCCGAGGTCCTTGGTGAACAGGTAGGAGACCAGGCCGAACTCCGTGTCGTTCGCCATCCGCACGGCCTCGTCCTCGGTCTCGAACGCGGTCAGCGGCGCGACCGGCCCGAAGATCTCCTCCTTCTGCAGCCGGGCCGTCGCCGGTACGTCGGCCAGCACCGTCGGCTGGAAGAAGTATCCGTTGCCCTCAGCAACTTCGCCGCCGGTCAGCGGCCGGGCGCCCTGGGCGATCGCGTCCGCGACCAGGTCGCGGACCTTGTCGCGCTGCTTGGCGTCGATCAGCGGACCGACGTTGACGCCGTCCTCGGTCCCCCGGCCGACCTTCAGCGCCGCCATCCGCTCGGTCAGGCGAGTCGCGAACTCTTCCATCACCGACGAGTGCACGTAGATCCGGTTGGCCGACGTGCAGGCCTCGCCGCCGTTGCGCATCTTCGCGAGCATCGCGCCCTCGACCGCCTTGTCCAGGTCGGCGTCCTCGAACACCAGCAGCGGCGCGTTCCCGCCGAGCTCCATGCTCGTCCGCAGCACCTGGTCCGCGGCCTGCTCGATCAGCTTGCGGCCGACCGGGGTCGAGCCGGTGAACGACAGCTTCCGCGCCCGGCCGTCGCGGATCAGCGGCTCCATCACGCCGCCCGAGTCGTGGGTGGTGATCACGTTCAGCACGCCGGCCGGGAGACCGGCCTCGGTCATCAGCTCGGCCAGCTTGAGCATCGACAGCGGTGTCTGCGAGGCCGGCTTGATCACCATCGTGCAGCCGGCGGCGACCGCGGGGCCGATCTTGCGGGCACCCATCGCTGCCGGGAAGTTCCACGGCGTGATCAGCAGGCACGGCCCGACCGGCTGACGCATCAGCAGGAACCGGCCCGAACCGTTCGGGGCGATCTGGTACCCGCCCTCGATCCGGACCGCCTCCTCGGCGAACCAGCGGAAGAACTCGGCCGCGTAGGCGATCTCGCCCTTGGACTCGGCGACCGGCTTGCCCATCTCGAGCGTCATCAGCAGCGCGAGGTCGTCGGCCCGCTCGGTCATCAGCTCATAGGTACGGCGCAGGATCTCGCCACGCTCACGTGGCGGCGTAGCGGCCCACTCCGCCTGCGCGGCGACCGCTGCGTCAAGCGCTGTCTTGCCGTCGGCCGGGCTGGCATCCGCCACCTCGCAGAGCGTCGTACCGGTGGCCGGGTCCTCGACGGGGAGGGTCTTGCCGCCCTCGGCCGCCACCCACTTGCCTCCGACGAACAGCTCGGTCGGACACGCCTCGACGACTTCCCGCTCCGTTGACATGAGCCCGCCTCTCGTCTGGGTTCGCCGTACCCAGACTAGGCCGTGGCTATGAGGGGTGGGGTGCGGCTGGGGACCGTCCGGACGATGCGGGTCAGGCCGGCGGCGACGGTGCGGAGGATGGCCGAGCGGATCAGTCCGTCGAAGGCCAGTGGGACGAGCATGACCTCGTCGGCCGTCGTACTCGCGACCAGTGCGCCCAGCTCGGCAGCAACCGTCGCCCGGGAGCCGACGATGTACCCCTGGTCGTCCATCAGCCGCTCAGCGCGCCCACGCTCGCGTCCGGTCAACGGCGGGTCCAGCAGCGCCATCAGCTCGGCGGACGTGACACGCGGTCCCGCTGAGGCCAGCCGGGTCTTCACGCGCACGTACTCCGCGAACCGGACCACTGCCTGTTCCTCGGAGTCAGCTGCCACCACTCCGACCGTGACAGCCAGGTACGGCCCTACCTTCGGTCCGGTCGGCTCGAAGTGCTTGCGGTATGCGTCCACCGCAGCAGATGTCACCGCAGCCGCGCAGTGGTGCGCCACAAAGAGAGGTAGTCCACGTACGGCGGCAGTCACCGCAGTACCCGGGTGATCAGCTACTACGAAGACAGGTGGCGGCAGTCCGGCCAGTGACAGGCGTACGTCGCCTACCGGCACCCGGCCGGGCGTTCCATCGCGCAAGAACCCGCACAGCTCGTCCAGTCGCTGCGGGAACGAGGCGCGTGCACCACCGGCGAGAGCAGCCGCAGTACTGGGTGCAACGCTGCGTTGCTCCTCCACGCCCAGGTCGATACGACTCGGGTACGCCGCTGCCAGTGCGGCGAACTGCTCCGCCACGACCAGCGGCTGATGGTTGGTCAGCAGAACCCCGCCGGCGCCCAAGCGGATCCGGTCGGTCCGCGCGGCGAGCACCGCCGCGAGTACGGCCGGTGCTGCCCCGCCGACGCCTCGGACACCATGCTGCTCTCCCAGCCAGAAGCGGCGGTATCCGAGGTCGTCGGCAGCCAGTGCCACCTCTGCCGTTTCCCGGAGCGCGGCCGCAGCCGACTGACCGGGCAGCTGCGGTACGACGTCCAGCACAGAGTGAGCTGAGACAGGTAGTCCGGGAGCGACAGTGAGCACGCGCCCACGGTGACAGTGCGGGCCGGGTTCACGCATGGGGATTCCGCACCCAAGTTCCGGCCAGTGTGCCCCCATCCTCGGCGGCCCGGACGCGACCCGAAAATGGGGGTTCGGAGCTCTTGCCGAGCCTGGTCCGGCACAGGCATCGTTCCCGCCGTGCCGCCGGCCTTCCACCAAGGGCCGGCCGGCCCGGTCCGCTGCCGCGGGGTCGTCAACCCCCAGTCGTTACCCCGCGGCAGACACCGGTCGACACTCAGCTACCGAGCCGCGGAACGGCCAAGAATATGGGGGCTGAGTACCCATGCCCGGGCACTGTCCCCGATGGCAGCCTGAGCCCGTGCTCAACTCAGCGACCGCCGGAAAGGCCCGGATCAGCCAGCGTGACACCTGGTGGTCGGCCGGCGTGCAGCCGCACGAGTTGACACACTCCGCGCCGGCCTGGGCCGAGTACGTGGAGCGCAGTACGTCTCTCCCCCCGAGCGCGCCTGCCGCCGGTCGAGACCCTGCAGGGACCGGTGTCATTGGCGGCTACACGTCAGGTGGAGCGGCCACGACGGCGGATGGGTCCGGCACGGACTGGCGGCAGGCGCTCATGTGTTGCCTGCACCCTCTGCTCGACTCGGCCCGCCGGGACCTGGCCGCGGCCGGGCACAGCGGCGTGCTCGCCGAGCAGTTCCTGCAGCGGCTGGGACTCCGCCTGGTGAAGCTGGCCGCCCGCACGCTGGTCCTGGAGCTCGCGCGGGCCCGCGACCGCGGCGAACTGGCCGGCGACACCCCTGCCGCGAGGTTCCTGGACTTCACCCACCGGCTCGTGGGAGGGAGCGAGCTGGCGGAGTTCCTGGCCACGTACCCGGTGCTGGCCCGGGTCCTGGGCGAGTCGTGCCGTCAGGGCGTCGAGGGTCACCTCGAGCTGCTGGCACGACTCGCCGAGGACCGTGAGTCACTCGTCGCCGGGTTGCTGGGCGGACGTGATCCCGGTTCGCTGACCGCGATCGACCCCGGCGGCGATCCGCACCGGGGCGGTCGGTGCACCGCGATCCTCACCTTCGCCGACGGACGCCGGCTGGTCTACAAGCCGCGTCCGCTGGAGCTCCACCGGCACTTCAACGCCTTCGTGGACTGGCTCAACGACAAGACCGCACTGGCCATCCGCACGGTCCGCCTGCTCACCCGCGACGGCTACGGCTGGCTGGAGTACGTCGTCCACGAGCCGTGCGACGACTTCGGCGGCGTACGGCGGTTCTACCACCGGCAAGGCGCTCTGCTCGCCCTCCTGTACGTGCTCGACGGCACCGACATGCACTTCGAGAACCTGATCGCCGCCGGCGACCAGCCGGTGCTGGTGGACGTCGAGACGCTGTTCCACCCGAGTCATCTGCCGGTGACCGCGTTGAGCCACGATCCGGCGTACAGCTCGCTGCTCGGCTCGGTCTACCGCACCGCGCTGCTTCCGCTGCTCGTGTCGGGTGAGTACGGCGTCGCGGACGTGTCCGGCCTTGGCGGTGACGACGAGTCGAATGCTCCGATGAGCGTGGTCGACTGGGCCGACGCGGGGCTGGACTCGATGCATCTGGTCCGTCGTCCCGGACAGACGACGAGCGCCGCGAACCGCCCGATGCTGGACGGGGCGATGATCGAGCCACGCGAGCACGAGATCGCTCTGCTCACAGGGTTCCGGGCCGCGTATGAGGCGATTGCCCGGCACCGCGAAGAGTTCCTCGGACCGGACGGGTTGCTGGCGCGGTGCGACTCCGACGAGCTCCGGTTCGTGCCGCGCAGCACGGCTCTGTACAAGAGTCTGCTCGACGAGTCGACCCACCCGGACGCACTGCGCGACGCGGCCGGCCGGAGTCAGCTGCTCGACCTGCTGTGGGATGCGGACGAGTCGTTGCACGCGATCGTCCCGCACGAGCTCGCCGATCTGTGGGCAGGTGACGTACCGCTGTTCACCGCTCGCCCGGACAGCCGGGACGTGTGGGCGTCGGACGGCACCCGGATCGCCGATGTTCTCGCACTGACGGGCCTTGCGGCGGTAGAGGCGAAGATCGCAAGCCTCGGTGACGTGGACGAACATCGGCAGACCTGGCTGATCTCCGCGTCCCTCGCCACCCGTCCGGAGCCGATCAAGCACGTCAGTACGAGGACCAGGCAACATCTGGGTCCGACCGAAGCAGATCCCGATCAGCTCCTCGCGGCGGCCACCGACATCGCCGACGAGATCGTCGCGCAGGTGATCGGCGAAACCGGCGGCGCGGCCAACTGGCTCGGTCTCGAACTGCTCGACGACCACCACTGGGCTGTGCGTTCCATGGGCGCCGGCCTGTCCAACGGCTACACCGGTACGGCACTGTTCCTCGCACAGGTCGGCGCACTCACCGGAGCCGGCAAGTACTACGAGCTGGCCCGCGACGCGATCCGTCCGATCCCGCAGCTGCTCGAAGCGCTGGCCGGTGACCTCGAGTCGGCTCAACTCGTCGGACCGGGCTTCCACGGGCTCGGCGGCATCAGCTACGGCCTGGACCGGCTGCGCACCCTCCTCGGCGACGCCGAGCTGACCAGCTGGCTGGCAGCCTCGCTCGACCTCACCGAGCAGCTCGTGCCGGACCCCACCGAGTTCCCGTCGTACGTCGAAGGCGCGGCCGGCGGACTGGCCGCGATGCAAGCAATAACAGGACTTCCGGCCGCCGACCGGCTGGCCGACCGATACGCGAATCACCTGGTGGCCAGAGTCGAGAGCGGACTCCGTGGCCGAGTAGCAGCGGATCACGGCTTCGCTCGCGGCTACCAGGGAATCGCATGGTCGCTCGGACAGTACGGCGTACCTGGCGACAGGTACCTGGATGCCGCCCGGACAGCAGCCGACCTCGACCGGCGGAACACGCCTGTCGGCCACGGCTGGTGCTCGGGCGACGCCGGGACCGCGCTGGCCCGGGCGGCGGCCGGAGTACCCGCGGACCTCGACAGCTACCTGAGGTCCGCAACAGAACGCCCGGTGCTCGCCGACCTGAGTCTGTGCCACGGCGAGCTCGGCGCGGTGGAGTCACTGATGTGGCTCGCCGGACGCGAGTACCCAGCTGCAGAGGCCGCGCGACGACGTCGTGCGGGGCTGGTGCTCGCGGCAGTACAGCAGTACGGACCGCAGTGTGGGACACCACGAGCCGTACCGTCTCCAGGCCTGCTGACCGGTCTGGCAGGGATCGGGTACGGAGTGCTCCGCCTTGCGTTCCCCGAACGGGTTCCGTCCGTGCTGTTGCTCGAACCAACCACCGGGTCGAGGTGTGGCACAGCACCAGAGCCCACACAGTGACAAGGGGAAACAGCATGACCGCCCAGCACCACGATGTTCAGCCCAAGACCACGGCCGACGCCCAGTCAACTGTCCCGGAACACACCGATCCGCTCGGTCCGATCACGTTGCCCATGCGGCACAAGGTCGGCGCCCGGGCGATGGCCCTCGTCGGGGTCGTCGGCCTGAGCGCGGCAGCGGCCGCCGTCATGGTCCCCGACGGCCTCCCGTTCGGGACGATCTAGGTCCGACGAGCTGCCCGCGGACAGCAGCGAACGTTTGACCGAGGGCCGGGTCCAACCGGCCCTCGGTCGACCTGTCTGCGGCAACAGCAATTCGTCGTTACAGTTGGCAATCATGCAGACCCGTTCGCCTACCGTGGTCGGCAGAGCCCGGGAGATCGAAAGCCTTCACCGCCTGCTGGCCGGCGCCCACGGCGGTCACGGCGGTCATGGGGGTGCGATCTTCCTGGTCGGCGAGCCCGGCATCGGAAAGAGCCGGCTGGCCGCGACCGCCACCGCCCAAGCCCTCGACGCAGGCATGACGACGCTACGCGGACGGGTCGGGGCGATCGGCACGATGGTTGCCTTCCGCCCGTTCACCGAGGCGCTGCTGTCGTTGATCCGGCGCGGCGAGATGCCCACGACCGAAGGCCTCGGGCCGTACCAGCAGGTGCTCGGCCGGCTCGTTCCGGACTGGGACGACGGCACCGCCCACGACACCGCTGCGTCACCGGTCGTACTCGGGGAGGCAGTGCTGCGACTGCTGACGCTGGTCGGCCGGGACCGCGGCTGCCTACTCGTCCTCGAGGACCTGCACGGCTCCGACCCGGAGACGCTGGCCGTGATCGAGTACCTGCTCGACAACCTGGACAACCAGCCGATCGCGCTCGTGGCGACGATGCGGTCCGAGATGTGCGAGGCGTACGAACTGGCCCGGTTGTCGGCGCAACGAGGTACCGCCGAACTGATCGAGCTGCAACCGCTACGGCGGAGTGAGGTCGCCGAGCTCGCCGCGGGTTGCCTGGAGGTTCCGGTCGACGGCGTGCCCGAACAGCTGTCCGACCAGCTGTGGAACGACAGCGCCGGAGTTCCTTTCATCGTCGAGGAACTGCTGCAGGAGGCGAACCGCAGCGGACAACTGGTGTCCGGGCCGGACGGCAGCGTGCAGGTGGTCGACGACCTGCACACGAACGTCCCGCCCGCAGTGGTGCGCAGTATCAGCAGCCGGACCGCGCAGCTCGGGCCGCAGTCGCGGGACATCCTCGTGCTGGCGGCGGTGATCGGGCACCGGTTCCCGCTGAGCGTCGTACGCAAGGCGACCGGGACGGACGAACGGTTGCTGCTGGCCACACTCCGGGCCGGTGTGGCCGCCCAGCTCGTCGGTCCGGACGAGCCGGCGCCGGACTGGTACGCGTTCCGGCATCCGCTGACCGCCGAATCGCTGCTCGCCGGCCTGACGCCGACCGAACGCTCGGCGCTGGCCAGTCGCTGCGCCGACGCGGTCGAGGAGCTGCATCCGGGTCTGCCGGGCGAGTGGTGCCCGATGGTCGCGGAGCTCGCCGACACCGGCGGCGACAGCATCCGTGCGGGGCGGCTGTTCGCGCTCGCCGGGCGGCGGTCGTTCGACGACGGCTCGACGGGGTCGGCGGCCAATCTGCTCGAGCGCGCGAACACCCTGCTCGTCGCCGATCCCGATATCGGCCACCGGGCCGACGTCCTCGGCTCGCTGCTGCTCGCGCTGAGCGCGACCGGCCGCTTCGAGCACATCGCCGCGCACGCCGCGACCGTCGACGAGCTGGCCGACCGCAACCTCGACAGCCGCAAGGTGGCCGCGCTGCACGTCCAGCTCGCGAACACCGAGATGATGGCCGGTCGCTGGTCGGCCGGGCTGGCCCACGTCACGACCGCCCGGTCCCTGCTCGGCAGCGACGCCGGGGACGCCGACCTCGCCCCGGTCGACGCGATCGCGGCCAACCTCGAGCTGGCCCGCACGAGCCCCGGCCGGCTCAAGAACGCGACCGAGCTGGCCACCCGCGCGGCCGCGGCGGCCGAACGCGCCGAGCTGCCCGAGGTGGCCTGCGAAGCCCTGCAACTGCTGGGGATCCTGGCCCGCGAGCACGACCTCGACCGGTCGATCGACTACTTCCATCGGGCCCGGCAGATCGCCGAGGACCACGGGATGACCTACCAGCGGGTCGGCTCGCACTTCTTCCAGGCGGGCACCATCTGCCTCGCGAACGGCAGCATCCTCGAGCTGGAGCGGGCCCGGCAGCAGGCGCTGCGGATCGGCGCCATCCCGTTGATGTACGAGGTGGACGGCATCCTCGGCCAGCAGGCGATCCTGCGGTCCGAATACGCCCGGGCAGCCGAGATCATCGCCGAGTGTCTGGAGGTCACCCGGCGGCTGCGGATGGGGCGGGCCGCGACCTACTTCCTGGCGATCAAGGCGATCCTGGAGGCGCACCAGGGGCGCCGGGCCGCGATGGAGGCAACGCTGGCCGAGGTCGCGAACTGGGGCGGCGAGCGAGCGTCGTACGAATTGCCGTACTCGTACGGACTGGCCAGGGCGTTCTGCGCGCTGCTGGAGGAGAACCGCGAGCTGGCCGACTCCGACCTGGCGCAGGCGCTCGCGTACGACGCGCAGAACCCGACCACCCTGCACCTGACCGGCAAGAACGGGCTGGGCCTGCTGCTCGGCGTCCTGTCCGGACGCAACGGCTGGGCCCACTTCGAGGCGGTCACCGCGACCGCTGCGAGCGGCATGCGATGGAACAAGCAGTTCGTCCAGCTCGCAGAGGCCGTACTGCTCGGCCGGGACGGTCAGGCCGAAGCGGCCAACGCCAAGGTGCAGGAGGCGACGGAGACCGCGTTGCTGTTCCCGCTGGCGCGGCACCTCGGTCTGCGCCTGGTTGCCGAGCCTGCCTACGCAGACGGCTGGGGTGATCCGGTCGCGTGGCTGCGGCTGGCCGAGGACTACTTCCACACCGCGGGCATCCCGGCCGTGGCGAGTGCTTGTCGCGGTCTGATGCGGCAGCTCGGCGCAACCGTGTCACAGCGCCGGAACGGGTCGGACCAGGTGCCGGCGCATCTGCGACAACTCGGGATCACCACCCGTGAGTACGAGGTCTGCCAGCTGCTGGTGGACCGGATCGGGAACAAGTCGATCGCGTCCCGGTTGCACATCTCGCCACGAACGGTGGAGAAGCACGTGGCGAGTCTGATGAGCAAGACCCAGCAACCGGACCGGGAGGCACTGAGCAGTTTCGCCCGGACCGCGCTGCAGGGCTGAGGCCGGATGCTGACCCGATTCCGGGCAGCGATGCGTGTGCTGGAACATCTGACACCAGTTGGGTGATAGTTGTCGACTCACGCATCGGCATCCGCCATCCGGCGCGGCAATTGGACAGTATTTACGAACGCTCGCTCTCTATACTGTGCGAGTGGCAGGCAAGGGGTCGGACATGAGCAAGGGAACGGTCGGCGGCGGCGGTACGACGATGCTGCGGCGGATCAATGTCGCCTCGGTCCTGGATGCGGTCCGACGATCCGCGCCGGCACCGTTGCGCGTCGCTGAGCTGGTCGAACGCACCGGTCTGGCCAGACCGACCGTCGCGCAGGCCGTCGACGAGCTGCTCGACGCCGGCTGGCTGCAGCAGCACGGCCCCGACTCCGCGGATCGGTCACTCGGCCGCCCGGCGATCCGCGTGTCGCTCCGCGGCCGCGCCGCGCCGGTCCTCGGCCTGGATGTCGGCCCGCACCGCGTCACGGTCGGCGTCTCGGACCTGGCCGGCCGCAAGCTGTCCCTGGTACGCCGCTCCGGCCCCGGCTGGACCGCTCAAGAGCTGCTCGGCGTGATCGGTGAGGTGATCGTGGAGGCGCTCGCGGAGGCCGAGGTGCCGGCCGAGGACGTCGCCGCCGCTGTCGCAGCGAGCCCCGGCATCGTCGACGAGCACACCGGCCGGGTCCAGCTGGTCCCCAGCGTGCCGGGCTGGTCGGCGATCGACCTGATCAAGCACGTCCGCGGTCTGCTCGACTGCCCGGTCATGCTGGACAACGACGCCAACCTCGCCGCACTGGCGATCGCCGCGGCCCGCGGAGGTACCGGCACACTCCTGGCGGTCCAGTGGGGCGAGCGACTGGGCGCGGGCATCGTCATCGACGGTCGGTTGCACCGCGGCACCGGAGCGGCCGGTGAGATCGGCTTCATCGCCACTGGTCCCGATGACGTGATCAACCCGGAGGACAGCCGTGGACCGCTGGAGCGCGCAGTCGGCTCGGAGGCGATCGCCGCACTGGGCCGTCAGGCTGCGCTGGACCACCCGGAGTCGCGCCTGGCCGAGCTGGGCGGCGACCAGCTGGACACCGCGGACGTGTTCGCCGCTGCGGCCGAGCGGGATCCAGTAGCTCAAGCAGTCGTGCAGCAGGTCGCCCGCGCGTTCGCCCGCGCCCTGGCTCCGTCCATCCTCGTCCTCGACCCGACGGCTGTGGTCATCGGCGGCGGTGTCGCCCGCGCCGGCGCGGTGCTGCTGGACGCGATTTCCGACCAGCTCCGACTGCTGACGCTCAACCACCCGAAGCTGGAGCTGTCCGCGCTGGCTGAGGACGCGGTGGTGACCGGTGCGATGCGGATGGCGCTGGACGAGGTGTGGCAGCGCAAGCTCCCCACGCCGGCCATGACCAGCACTACCTAGGTCCCTTCACCACTTTCGCTCCGGGTGCACCGCACCAGCACGTGTAGGTGAGCTCGTACAGCACCTGACCCGCCAGGTCGATCCGGCGGTCCAGGCCGTTCACCATCGTCATCGGCAGCAGCATGCGCCGGTCACACACCGAGCAGGTGATGACGATCATCGCCGGCCCCACGTGTACATGCGGTCGGCGTACAGCCGCCAGATCAAGCGCCCGTGTTCCTGCACGTCATCCAGGAACCAGCGCCACCGCAGACTTCGGCTCACCCGCATCTGATCGCTCATTGTGCACATCCACTACGGATCATCACTGCCACGACTGTTTCAGTAGAATGAGCGTAAGGCACCCACCCCGCGCCGCGGAAGGGATTTACCGCAGGACGGCGGCGGCGATCGCGTCCGGGCGATCCAGATGGACGAGGTGCGCGGAGTCCGGCAGCACCTCGACCGTCCCGCCGAGTACGTCGGCCAGCCGGCGCTGACCCGCGAGCCAGCGGGTCGCGGTGAAGCGGGAGCTGCCGCCGGTCGCGACCAGCAACACGGTCGGAGCGAGCGCGCCGACCGGCCCGGCGATCAGCTTGGACACTTCGGCGGCCAGCTCCCAGCTGCCCGCGAGTTCGTCCCAGAACAGCAGCCACGACGTGTCCGCGCCGTACCTGGACCTCGCGGTTGCCTTCGACAACAGGTCGTGGTTCGACCTGCTGCCGACGCGGACGCTCAATCGCCGCAGCGCCGTACCGATGACACTCGGCAGGCCGACTCGCCCGAGGGACCGCGCCAGCGTCCGGACCGCCCGATCGCCACGCCTTCCTGGGTAGAACGGGCGCCAACCGGTCTCCGAGGTCAGACTCGTGTCCACGAGCACCAGCCGGGTCACCTCGAGCGGCCGGGTCAGCGCCCAGCGCAGTACGGCGAGTCCGCCGATCGAGTGCCCGATCAGTCCGATCTCCGCGTCCGGCGGTACGTCGGCAGCCGCGCGGAGCGCGTCGACGTCCGACGTGATCGGCGTACGCCACGGATCGATGACACGGACGTCCTCGTCCGGCAACAGCTCGACGACCCGGGCGAACTCCTCCGGAGTCTCGGCCAGGCCGGGGACCACGATCCAGATCACTGTCATCGAGACAAAGCTTGCCTCAGACCAGGTAGCAAAGTCCCCAGCAATAAGCAGAACAAGAGCGTGGACGCCCGCTGGAGGATGCCGGGCGCCGCCACCTCCGCACCACTCAGCGTCTCGTACGCGACGACGCATCCGAGCCAGACCTGCGTGATCAGCACTCCACCGGCGAGAGCCGCGAGGAACTTGCTGGTCCAGCCGCAACGACGCAGCACGATGAGCGTGCAGACAGCCATACCGATAGAGCCGACGCCTGCGACCGTCGAAGTCGCCTCGTGCAGGACCGGTACGACGTCCATCGGCGAGAACGAGTCGAACATCGTCCCGAAGGCGAAGACCGCGGCGCTGACCAGCAACCCCGAAAACTCTCGGGCGTGCCGGGCGAGCAGGACGGCCAGCAGCGTCAATGCACTGCTCGACAGGTCCATCGCCCGCGCATACAGGCTGGTCGACTGGTCCCGCGCACCGAGCTCGCTCAGGAACGAGGTGCGGACGTCCAGTGGGAACCCGGCGGCTGCCTCGAGCAGCAGGCTGCAGTAGAGCGCGGCGGCGGCAACCAACAGGTTGCGCACCAGGCGGTACGGGACGGCGACCATCCTCGTCAGCGTGGCATGACAACCAAAGTATTGGCTGTGGCGTCAGGGGTACGGTCGGGGTAGTGCTAGGTCGACCGAAGTCTCACGGAACTAATGGGATGATCGGCTGGTGCGGTCGGAACAATCAGCAGTGACACCGGTGTGGCAGCACCGTTCCGCGGTCTGGGTCGGCCGCGTCGTTGTGCTCGCCTCGGTGTGGTCGTTCCTTGCCATCCCGCTGCACATCGGGGCCCCGATCTTCGTCAAGCACGTCGACATGGCGTTCGATTTCGTCGGCATCCCGGCGGGTCACACGTTCTTCTCCGCCGTCTACCTCGCAGTGGTTGGCAGCGCGTTACTCCGCGGCAAGCGCGCCGCGCTCCTCTGGGTGCTGTGGGTCTTCGAAGCGCTGTGGCTCCTCGGCCTGACCGCGTACATCGCGTTCAGCACGGTCCGGCTGAGCAGTCCGGGCGGCACGGAGTGGCTGTCCGACCTCGACCGGACCACCGTGCAAGATCTCGAATGGGCCATCATCCAGTGGGTCGTCGTCGCCGCCCTGATCGTGCTGTTGTGGAAGATCCGCGGCGCCTTCCCGGCCCGCCTCGCTCCTGGCACCCGCCGGCTCGCGGTCGGCGCGCTGGTGTTCGGCATGCTGATCTCGATCGCGGTCAGCGTCACCCTCACTCAGATCTTCCCGCGGACGCTGAGCGGTCAGCGACAGAAGATCGGCTGGGCGATCATCGCCGCCCTCGGCCAGTCCCGCAGCAAGCTCGGCGGCCACGAAGGACACGGCTGGATCGGCCTGGCGGTCGGCGCGATCTCGGCGGCGTCACTGGTGATCGCGTTCTGGATCTTCCTCCGCTCGGTCCAACGCGTCCGGTACCTGACCCAGGCCGAGGAGCTCGGCGTACGGCGGCTCCTGCTGCTGCACGGCGAGCGGGACTCCCTCGGGTACTTCGCCACCCGCCGCGACAAGGCGGTCGTGTTCTCGCCGGACAACGAGGCCGCGATCGCGTACCGGGTGGTGAACGGCGTCAGTCTGGCCAGCGGTGATCCGCTCGGCGATCCGCTCGCCTGGCCGGCCGCGATCCATCGCTGGCTCGCCGAAGCGCGGAGGTACGGCTGGTCCCCCGCTGTCCTGTCGGCGAGCGAGGAGGCCGCGCAGGCGTATGTCGACGCGGGCCTTCGCGCGTTGTCGATGGGCGACGAGGCGATCATCGACGTCGCGGACTTCACGCTCGAGGGCCGGACGATGCGCCCGGTCCGGCAGGCGGTGACGCGCGTCCAGCGGGCCGGGTACCACGCGGAAGTCGTGCGGGCCGGGGACCTGTCGCCGGAGACCTTGGCGCAGTACGTGCACCTGGCCGAGAGGTGGCGGGGCGCGCGGACCGAGCGCGGGTTCTCGATGGCCCTCGGGCGGCTCGGCGATCCGGCCGACGCGCGGTGCGTGATGGTCATCGCGCGGGACACCGAAGGCGTCGTACGCGGGCTGCTGTCGTTCGTCCCGTGGGGCGTCCGAGGTGTGTCGCTGGACCTGATGCGGCGCGACCCGGAGTCCGCGAACGGGTTGATGGAGTTCATGGTGACCTCGCTGATCGAGGCGTCCCGCGACCTCGGCATCCACCGGATCTCGCTGAACTTCGCGATGTTCCGGGAGATCTTCAGCGACGCCGAGCGGGTCGGCGCCGGCCCGGTACTGCGCCTGACGAACGCGCTGCTCACCGGCGCCTCGCGCTTCTGGCAACTGGAGAGCCTCTACCAGTCGAACGAGAAGTACCTGCCCCGCTGGTCGCCGCGGCTGATGTGCTATTCGCGGGGCGCCTCGCTCGCCCAGGTCGTGCTCGCTGCCGGTACCGCGGAGGGCTTCCTGCCCGCGCCGCGGCCGTGGACCCGGGTCGACAGTGTCGAGGCGGCCGAGCGGCACGCGATCATGGCGGCGGACGGACGCGCGTTCGCGACCGCCGTACGCGAGCAGGAGAACGAGCTGCTGCGGCCGGCGTTGCCGGAGCGCAAGCTCACCGAGCAGGAGCAGATCCGGCGGGCCAAGCTGCTCGAGCTCGTTGCCGCGGGCATCGATCCGTACCCGGTGAGTGTGCCCCGGACCGAGACGCTGGAGCGCGTGCGGGAGCTGTATCCGAATCTGCCGCCGGATCATCACACCGACCACCTGGTGTCCGTGACCGGCCGGGTGATGCGGATGCGCGACCACGGCGGCCTCGCGTTCGCGCAACTGCAGGACGGGGCGATCGAGCTGCAGGTGATGTTCACGGCCGAGGCGTGCGGCGACGTTCCGCTGGAGCAGTGGCGGCGACTGGTCGACATCGGTGATCACGTCAGCGTGACCGGCGAGGTGGTGACGAGCCGGCGTGGTGAGCTGTCGATCGCGGCGACGTCGTGGGTGATGGCGGCGAAGTGCCTGCATCCGTTGCCGGACAAGCGGAAGGGGTTCACCGACCCCGAGGCGCGGGTACGGCAGCGGCACATCGACATGGTGATGAACCCGGACTCGCTGCGGATGATGCAGCAGCGCAGCGCCGCCGTACGGGCCCTGCGCAACGGTTTCGAGGCGCGCGGCTTCATCGAGGTGGAGACGCCGATGCTGCAGGCGGTGCACGGCGGAGCGAACGCGCGGCCGTTCGCCACCCACATCAACGCCTACGACACCGAGCTGTTCCTGCGGATCGCGCCGGAGCTGTTCCTGAAGCGGCTCAGCGTCGGCGGGATGGGCAAGATCTTCGAGCTGAACCGGAACTTCCGCAACGAGGGCGCGGACGCGACCCACAACCCGGAGTTCACCTCGGTCGAGGCCTACCAGCCGTACGCCGACTACCAGGTGATGCGTGAGCTCACCCGCGAGCTGCTGGTCGAGGCCGCGACCGCGGTCTTCGGCAAGCCGGTGGTACGCCGGGCCGACGGCGAGATCGACGTCTCCGGCGAATGGCCCGTCGTCACCGTCCACGACGCCGTCGGCCGGGCGGCCGGCGTGGACCTCGACTCGAACACGCCGGTCGAGCGACTGCGCGAGATCTGCGCGGAGCACCGCCTGCACACGACGTTCGAGATGTCGGCCGGCGAGCTGGTGCTGGAGCTGTACGACGAGCTGGTCGAGCCGAACACCGCCTTCCCGACGTTCTACACCGACTTTCCGCTGGAGACCTCGCCGCTGACCCGCAACCACCGCGCCGACCCGCGGCTCGCGGAGCGCTGGGACCTGGTCGCCTTCGGCGCCGAGATCGGTACGGCGTACTCCGAGCTGGTCGACCCGGTCGAGCAACGCCGCCGCCTGACCGAGCAGTCGCTGAAGGCCGCCGCGGGCGACCCCGAGGCGATGTCGCTGGACGAGGACTTCCTGTCCGCGCTCGAGTACGCGATGCCGCCGACCGGCGGTCTGGGGATCGGCGTCGACCGGGTGATGATGATGCTCACCGGCCAGAACATCCGCAGCACCCTGGCATTCCCGTTCGTCCGGCCCGCACCTAGGGACTGACGGGTACCCTTGCAGCTTGAGGGGTGAGGGGCGACCTGGGGGTAGGGGAATGAGGCGCTGGGCTGCGCTATGTGCCGGGGTGTGTTTGCTCGCGGGTTGTGGGGGCAATCCGGAGAGTTCGCCGAGTGCGACGGCATCGGCTTCGAGTAGTGCTGCGCCGGCGCCGGCATCATCGGTTCCGGTCGCAGGCCCGTTGGGTACGGCGGCGTACCAGGCCGAGCTGACCCGGATCGACCAGGTGCTGGCCGGCCCGGCGCAGCGGCTGGCTCGCGTCCGCACCGCCGAGGGACTGAGCGACGCCATGACCACGCTGGCGGAATCGCTGAACACGATCTCGGTGCGACTGGCCGCGCTCAAGGTCACCCCGCGGCTGAGCGCCGTACACGATTTGCTGCTGGTACGGATCGGCGTGGCGGCAACGCAACTGTCGGGGCTGGCGGAGGAGACCGAGGACGACGCGCGGTGCGGCGGAGTCGCGTACACCTCACAGAACGTCCAGCGTCAACTGCGCGCCGACCTCGGTCCCGCACTCGTCATGCAGCAGCGCCTCAAGCTGACGTTCGGCAAGACGCTGCCCAACCCTGGCCCTGCGCCTGAGCAGGTGCGCCCGGACAGCGGCGAAGTCCTGGTACGACGCGGCCCGACCGGATCGGGGCAGCTCAAGATCACCAACGGCACGGCGAAGGACGTCGCGGTCTCGATCGTCACCGACGGCCGGCCACCCAGCAGCCCGCAGGTGATGGTCTACATCCAGGCGACCAGGACCACGACCGTGAACAAGATCGGCGGGGCCTACCACCTCTACTTCAAGA
Source organism: Kribbella sp. NPDC051586 (assembly GCF_044453965.1). Taxonomy (NCBI): domain Bacteria; kingdom Bacillati; phylum Actinomycetota; class Actinomycetes; order Propionibacteriales; family Kribbellaceae; genus Kribbella; species Kribbella sp. NPDC051586. Next base: position 713,218 of record NZ_JBITDF010000001.1, read on the forward strand.
GCGGCTCGAGCTGGGACCCGGACCAGCGCAAGTTCCGGTCGGACTGCGCCTTCAAGAAGTTCGACCAGACCTTCGGCCGCAACCAGGGCTGGCAGGTCAACCTCCGACCCACGGCCGGCGGCAACGCCGACACCACCGAGGTCGAGGCCTACTGACCTACAGCCCCAGCTTGTCCAGCAGGGAGCCGAGCAGGCCGACCAATCCGCCGCCACCCGGGTGGTCCGGGTCGTCCGGAGTGGTGGGCGGGCTGGTGGGGGTGGTGCTGGTCGGCGGCGGCTCGGTCGGGGTGGACTTTGTCGGGTGGCCGCTCGGAGTGGTGGTCGGGCGGTGGCTCGGCACGGTGGTCGGTGCGGTGGGTGGCGCGGTCGGCGGCACGGTTGGCGGCACGGTCGGCGGCCGCCGGGTCACCGATGTCGTCGGCCCGGTCGTCTCGGCGATCTGCGGGACCGGCGTGGCCGGGGCGAGCGTGGAGTACGGCGCCGTCGGGTGACCGGTCGAGACCTGGATCCCGCCAGGCGTGGTTGCTGTCGGCAACTGCGTCGGCAGGACGGTGGGCGTCGCACCCGGCGTCGGGGTCGCCGTACGCGGAATCGCCGGTACGTTCTGGGTCGGCTGACCTGGCTGCAGACCCGCGACCGGGCTGGCCGGCTCCGGACCGCGACCCCAGATCCCGAGCAGGACGAGCACAAGGCAGCCGAGCAGCAGGACGACGAGGCCGGCAACGGCCTGCCGACGATGCCGCGGGTTCTGCCAGGGCGGGCGGCGGGATGCCGTGGCAGAGATTGGCTTCACAAGGCCCGCAGATTATCGGTCGAAGAGTCGATTCAAACAGCCCTTGGAAGAAATTCCACGAAAGAACTTCATATTCCAGTAATTCCGGACCGGCTACGCGACCGTAGGAATGCAGTGCGTTAGCTGATTGCTCAGGTCAGGGCCTGCAGACCGATGACCGACAGCAGCCGGAGCTTCTCGGCGGCCTCGGTGTTCGGTGCGGCGGTGTACACGACGATGCGCAGATCGCTGCCCGGGACCGCGAGGACGTCGCAGTCGATGGTGAACTCGCCGACCTCCGGATGCCGGATGGTCTTCCGCTCGGACCGATGGAAGCCGACGACGGGATCGGCCCACAGTTGCGCGAAGTCGTCGTCCCGAGCACGGAGCTCGTCGATCAGCGCCCGCAGGCCGGCGTCGTGCGGGTACCGCGCGAGCGACGCCCGCAGATCCGTCACCATCGCGATCCGGAAATCCCGCTGCTGTTCCGCTGTCTGTACGACGCGATCGCCCGGCGCCACGAAATGCCGGTAGACGATGTTCCGCCACCGGCCACTCCACTCGGACGGATCGCCGATCACGGCAGCGAACAGCGAGTTCCAGGTGATCATCGTCCACGCGGCATCGCACACGCACAGTGGTGCGCCGTCCAGCTGATCCACGATCCGCTGCACCCCGGGCGGGATGTACGCCGAGATGCGCCCGGGCGACGGCGCGACCTCGCCGGCGAGCCCGAACAGATGGTTGCGCTCGGCATCGGACAGCCGGAGCGCCCGCGCCAGCGCGGTCAGCACCTGCGCGGACGGCGAGTCCGATCGCCCCTGCTCGAGCCGGACGATGTAGTCGACCGACAACCCGGCCAGCTGGGCCAGTTCCTCGCGCCGCAACCCCGGCGCCCGCCGCCTGCCGCCGCCCGGCAGTCCGGCCTGCTCCGGTGTCACCCGGTCGCGCCAGGCGTGCAGCGTCCTGCCGAGCTCACCCATGTCCCCAGTATTCCGCGCCCGCTCCACATCAGCCTGGTACTGCCATTCCTTAGGACATGGTGGGTACTACCTCGCCCGGACCGCCGGCGAGAGGCTCGACTCATGACCACGACACTCATCACCGGGGCGAACAGAGGCCTCGGCTACGAAACCGCCCGGCAGCTCATCGCGGCCGGACACACTGTCTATCTCGGCGCCCGCGACCCGCAGCGCGGCAAGCAGGCGGCCGCCGATCTCGGAGCGCAGTACCTGCCGTTGGACGTGACCAGCGACGAGTCGGTCGACGCGGCCGCGGAACAGCTGGATTCCCTCGACGTGCTGATCAACAACGCCGGCATCCCCGGACCGCACAAGGAGATCCGGGATCTGACCGCCGACGACTTTCACGAGGTGTTCGACCTGAACGTGTACGGGCCGGTGCGGATGATCCGCCGGTTCCTGCCGTTGCTGGAGCGCAGTGACAACCCGGTGATCGTGAACGTCTCCAGCGGCCTCGGCTCGATCGCCACCGCCGTGGATCCGGACGTCGCGACCAACGTGCCCGTCTGGGTGCCCGCCCCGGCGTACGGCTCCTCGAAGGCAGCGCTCAACATGCTGACGGTGCAGTACGCTCACCAGTTGCCGAACCTGCGGATCAACACCGTCGACCCGGGCTACACCTCGACCGACTTCAACGGCCACAGCGGATACCAGACCGTCGAGGAAGGCGCGGAGATCATCGCGCGGCTGGCGCAGATCGATCAGACCGGGCCGACCGCGGAGTACCTGAGCCTGCACGGCACCGTCGCCTGGTGATCAGCACTCGATGACGTTGACGGCGAGGCCGCCGCGGGACGTCTCCTTGTACTTGATCTTCATGTCGGCACCGGTCTCGCGCATGGTCTTGATGACCTTGTCGAGGGTGACGACGTGGACGCCGTCGCCGTGCATCGCCATCCGGGCCGCGTTGATCGCCTTCACCGAGGCCATCGCGTTCCGCTCGATGCACGGGATCTGCACCAGCCCGCCGACCGGGTCGCAGGTCAGCCCGAGGTTGTGCTCCATCGCGATCTCGGCAGCGTTCTCGACCTGTTGCGGCGTACCGCCGAGGACCTCGCACAGCCCGGCGGCGGCCATCGAGCAGGCGGACCCGACCTCGCCCTGGCAGCCGACCTCGGCGCCGGAGATCGACGCGTTCTCCTTGTAGAGCACGCCGATCGCGCCGGCGGCCAGCAGGAACCGGACGGCGCCGTCCTCGGTCGAACCGGGCACGAAGCGGCGGTAGTAGTGGAGCACGGCGGGAATGATGCCCGCGGCACCGTTCGTCGGCGCGGTGACGATCCGGCCGCCGGAGGCGTTCTGCTCGTTCACCGCGAGCGCGAACAGGTTGACCCAGTCCATCACCTTGAGCGGATCCACCGACCACGGATCTTGGGTCAGCTTCGTGTGCAGTGCGTGCGCCCGGCGCGGCACCTTGAGGCCGCCCGGGAGGATGCCTTCGGTCTCACAGCCCTCGCGGACGCAGTCCTGCATCACCTGCCAGATGTGCAGCAGGCCATCGCGGATCTCGTCCTCGGTCCGCCAGGCCAGCTCGTTCGCGAGCATCACCTCGCTGATCGACAGCTGCGACTCGCGGCACCGGTCGAGCAGCTCCGCGCCGGTGGTGAAGGGGTACTTGAGCGGGGTCGTGTCCGGCACGATCCGGTCGCCCGCGGCGGCGTTCTCGTCGACGACGAATCCGCCGCCGACCGAGTAGTAGGTGCGCTCGCGCAGTACGGCGCCGGTCTCGTCGCGGGCCACGAAGACCATTCCGTTCGGGTGGTACGGGAGAGCCTTGCGGCGGTGCATGACCAGGTCGGTGTTCTCGTCGAACGCGATCTCGCGGCCGCCGGCCAGCACGATCCGGCCGCGCTCGCGGATCGTCTCGACCCGGGCGTCGACCGAGTGCGTGACGACCGTCTCGGGGTCGGCGCCCTCGAGGCCGAGCAGGACTGCCTTGTTGCTGCCGTGACCGTGGCCGGTCGCCCCGAGCGAACCGAAGAGCTGGGCCTCGACGGTCGTCGTCGCGGCGAGCAGGCCGTCGTCGGCGAGGCCGAGTGCGAAGGTGCGGGCGGCGCGCATCGGTCCCACGGTGTGGGAGCTCGACGGGCCGATCCCGATACTGAACAGGTCGAAGACGCTGATCGCCATCGTGCGGAGGTTCCTTCCGGTCGCCGTTGACCGTTGGTGTCCTCCCCGCTCTGTCAGGCAGATGCCTTCCAGAGGTGCCTCGCCCGTGCGGTGAAGGTGCCTGAGAGATTCTTGGGGAGAGTTGCTCCTACGGCGCCCGGTTCAGGCCCGGGTCTCTCCCGCACGGGTTCATGCGGCTGTTGAATTGAGTGACGGTCTGGACGGTACGGCGGTGCGCCCGCCAACGTCAATCCGGCCGGCCCGGACCCCAGTGAGCCCCCATGCCGCGATGGGGGTCACGCGGGGTTCGTCCCTGATGACGGCAGCAAGCGATTGCCGAAGGATCGTCGGCATGAAGTTCATCCGACGCGCCCTGGCCGGCGCTGTAGTACTCGGCGTCGCGACCGCCGGGCTGACGACGACCGCCTCCGCTGGTCCCAGCCTGGTGCGCTGGGCCGATTGCAAACCAGAAGGTGACGACGATCCCGCGGTGGTGAAGGGCTCGCAGTGTGCGACGCTCCAGCTGCCCGTCGATTGGCGGAACCCGAGTGGGCCGACCTTCGACCTGGCGATCGCCCGCCGGACCGCGAAGGGCGACCGGATCGGCGTCCTGGTGTTCGGGCCGGGTGGGCCCGGCGACTCCGGCGTCGACCGCATCAAGACAGGGATCAGCCGGTTCAGCACAGATCTGCAGGACCGCTTCGACATCGTCAGCTTCGACCCGCGCGGCGTGGCCCGCAGCAATCCGGTGCAGTGCTCGGCCGCTCTGCTCGCCAAGCAGCCGTCCCCGATCATCAAGAGCACGACCGAGTTCACCGCGACGATCAGCTACAACAGGCAGCTCGCCACGGACTGCCGCGAGCACACCGGTCCGCTCTACGACCACATCGACACCTGGCAAACGGTGCGCGACGTCGACGCCATACGCCGGGCGCTCGGGGAGTCCAGGATCTCGTTCCACGGCAGCTCGTACGGGACGCTGCTCGGTGCGCAGTACGCCGAGACGTACCCGAACCGGGTCCGCGCGATGGTGGTGGAGAGCGTGATCGACCATGGCTCACCTACTACGAAGACCTTCCTGGACGACCAGGCAGCCGCGGCGCAGGACTCGTTCGACGAGTTCGTGAAGTGGTGCGACGCCGCGACGAGTTGCGCACTGCACGGGCAGGACATCCGCGCGCTGTGGGCCGGACTGCTGGCGCGGTCGAGTGATCCGTTCAAGTTGAGCTTCCAGGTGTTCAAACTGCTCTACGACCCGCAGTGGAGGGCACTGGCCCAGACGTTGAAGGACCTGGAGACCCCGTCAGCTGCCGCCGCCCCGACTGGGCTCGCGCAGTACCCGCTGGCGGTGTTCTGTCAGGACTGGAACCTTCCGGTGAAGGACTACCGCGCGTACGCCGCGCACCTGCAGCGGCTCGCGCGCAACAACCAGGACATGCGCTACCCCGGTCAGCTGATGGCAGTGTCGATCTGTCTCGGTGCACCGAACGCGAACAACCCGCAGCACGTGCTGAAGGTCCGTGGGCTCAAGACGCCGGTGCTGCTCGCCAACGCGATCCATGACCCTGCTACGCCCTACAGCATGGCGCAGAGCGTCCAGCGTCAGCTCGGCCGAGCCGGCGTGCTGCTGACGTACGAGGGCTGGGGACACGGGAGCTACAACTCGAGCCCGTGCATGCAGACCACGATCGACGACTACCTGATCGCGCGCGACGTACCCAGGCGCGGCAGCAGCTGCGCGGCCGTGCCACCAGTCGGGTGAAGCTCAGACCGGTACGCCCGTGACTTCGAGGACGCGGTCGAGCTGGTCCCCTCGGACCAGCCGGCCCGCCATCAACCGGAGCTCGGTGCAGGCGGTCTCCAGCGCCTGCGCCTGGGTCCGGCAGTTGTCGACGAACCAGAACGGGTCGTCGGGCTGCGGATCGTCGGCGTCGTCGATGTCGGCGTACCAGTGCCGAATGCCGTAGTGGACTACTCGCACCCGTAGATTCATGATGACTACTCCCCGTACCCGGGGATGCTGGGTCCCCCCTGGCCCCAGTCGGGGCCGCCTCGGCCGGGCACGTGGAACGCGGCCCCCCACTAGCCACGCGCCCGGCCGAGTTCGACCCTCCCCCGCTCTGTACATCGTGCTGAGCGGTCCGGTGTTACTGGTGGTGACGCTTAATTTTGAGCGATCGCTTGATTACTTCAGGTGTGAGCGGGTCCACTGCTCCAGGCCGTCGGTGGTGATCGGGAGGTCCTCGGTGAGGATCTCCAGCCGGTCGGAGTGGACGACGACGTTGTCCTCGATCCGGATGCCGATACCGCGCAGCTCCGGCGGTACCGTCTCGTCGTTCGGGTGGAAGTACAGGCCCGGCTCGACCGCGAGCGCCATACCGGCCTCGATGGTGCCGGCGAAGTACGCCTCCGGCCGGGACGCGTCGCAGTCGTGTACGTCGAGGCCGATGTAGTGCCCGGTCCCGCAGACGATGTACCGGCGGTGCTGCTGACCGTCCGGGCCGAGCAGCTCGTCGATCGACGCCTCGAGCAGGCCCCAGTCCCGCAGCCCCTCTGCCAGCACCCGCAGCGCCTCGTACTGGAAGGCGCGGTACGGCGCTCCGACCTTGACCGCCTCGAGCGACGCGAGCTGCGCCTTGTGCACCAGGTCGTGCACCTGCCGCTGCGCCGCGGTGTACTCACCGGTGGCCGGGAACGTCCGCGTCACGTCAGCGGTGTACAGCGTGCGCGTCTCGACGCCCGCGTCCAGCAGGATCACGTCGCCCTCGTTCACCGGGCCGTCGTTGCGGACCCAGTGCAGCACCGGCGCATGCTTGCCAGCAGCAACGATCGACGCGTATCCGACGCCGTTGCCCGCGGTCCGCGCGCGCCGGTCGAAGGTGCCCTGCAGCCAGCGCTCACCGCCGCCGCGGATCGCCTCCGGCAGCTCACTGGCCACGTCGCCGAACGCGAGCACGCTGGCCGCGACCGCGTCCCGCAGCTGGTCGAGCTCCCAGTCGTCCTTGATCCGGCGCAGCTCGGCGAGGGTCTGTCGCAGCGCGTTGCCGTCGGTCGGCGAGGTCCGTACCAAAGCGTCCAGCATCGGCTCGACGCCGGGCACCGACAGCATGAACGGGACCGCGCCACGCACCGCCGCGGGCAGCTCCTCGAGCGGGCGGCAGGCGATCTGCAGCGCGTCCGACCAGTCCTTCAGGCCCGGCACCGGGCCGATCCACAGCTCACCGTCGCGGGCGTTCGCGAAGAAGTCCGCCTCGTCCGGGCCTGCCGTCTCGCGCAGGTACAGCGTCGCGTCGCCGTCGCCGGAGATCACCAGTACGGCACCCTCGGCCTGGCAACCGGTCAGCCAGACGAAGTCGCTGTCGGCGCGGAACTGGTAGTCGGTGTCGTTCGACCGGACCGGCGCCCGGCCGGCCGCGAGCGCGATCCGCCGTCCCGGCAGCGCCGCCGCGAGCTTCCGCCGGTGCTCGGCGGCCGCCTCGGCGAGCCCTTCCGGCACCGACACCGAGCGGTCCACCGGCCCCCAGCCACGCGAGATGAAGTCCCGGAAGCCCTTGGCGTCGATGGGGCGGTACGACTTCGGCGTTTCTTCGGTCCGGGCGTCATCGGACATGAGTGAGCTCCCCTTTGCAGCTGACGGTGTCAGGGGCGTGTGCGCTGGACCACCCACACGCCCTCCCATCAACTCAGGTACTGACGGGCGCGCGCAAGCCCGTATCGGCTAGCGGGACCGGAATGCGGCGAGGATGGCCTGCTCGGAGTGCAGCAGGTACTCGTGCAGGTCGGCGGCTGCCTCGTCGTACTTGCGGGCCTCGAGCAGCTCGAACAGCCTGCGGTTCCGCTCGATGTACGGCTCGTGCAGCTCTTGCGGGGTCGCGATCACATGGAAAAGGAGCCGCAGCTCCGCGAGCAGACGGCCGGTCATCGCGTCCATCCGGGAGCTGTCGGCCAGACCGATCAGGTGCTCGTGGAAGCGCATGTTCGCCGTACCGACGACCGGCCAGCGATCCGCGCGGGCAGCGGCCTCGGCTGCCTCGACGTCGTCCTGCAACGGCTCGAGGCGGCTCGCCGGCAGCTCCGGGTCGCGGTCCGCGAGTCCGCGGACGACGTCCACCTCGAGGACCCGCCGGAGACGGTAGAGGTCGATCACGTCCTGCTCGTCCAACTCGGGGACGAACACCCCACGATGCAGCTTGTAGACCAGCAGCCCTTCGTGGGTCAGCAGCCGGAAGGCCTCGCGCAGCGTGTTCCGGCTGACCTCCAGGACCTCGGTCAGCTCGATCTCGGAGAGTTGGGCGCCGGGCGGCAACGCACCTTCGGTGATACTGCGGCGAAGGATGTCGGCGGCGCGCTCCGCGGAGCTGCTCCGATCCAGTCGCGCGACGTCCGCGGCGACGGTCCGCAGCCACGCCTGACGTTCGGTCCCGGCCCCACCCGTGTTCATCTCCGCATCATCCCGCACAGCAAGGACGAGGAAAAGTAGAACAAGCCTCTTGCAGGATTGTTGAACAATCTCTAGGCTCGGTCGCGGGAGGTGGCGCATGGACCTCAACGCGGACATGGGCGAAGGTTTCGGTTCCTGGTCGATGGGTGACGACTCGGCCTTGCTCGAGGTGGTGACGAGCGCGAACGTGGCCTGCGGCTTCCACGCCGGCGATCCGTCGATCATGCGTCGGGTGACCGCCGAGGCGGTCGAGCGTGGCGTCGCGATCGGGGCCCATGTCGGGTACGCCGACAAGCCCGGCTTCGGGCGGAGGTTCCTCGACATCGAGCCGGCCGCGCTGCGCGACGAGGTGGTGTACCAGCTCGGTGCGCTGGGCGCGTTCGCCCGGATCGCGGGCGACCGGGTGCGGTACGTGAAGCCGCACGGCGCGCTGTACAACACGATCGGCCACCACGTGGAGCAGGCGACCGCGGTGGTCGAGGCGGTCGCGGAGTACGACAAGACTCTTCCCGTGCTCGGCCTTCCGGGCTCGGCGTGGTTGCGGCTCGCCGCCGAGGCCGGTCTGACCGCAGTACACGAGGCCTTTGCGGACCGCGCGTACACCCCTGAGGGGACGCTGGTTTCCCGGCGCGAGGCTGGGTCCGTGCTGCATGACGCGGACGAGATCGCGGCCCGGTGCACGGCGATGGCGACCGGGCAGCCCATCCAGGACAGCTCTGGTGGCTCGCTGGTGGTCGACCCGACGTCTATCTGCGTTCACGGTGACACCCCTGGTGCCGTCGACATCGCTCGGCGCGTGCGTGGCGCGTTGGAGGGAGCGGGCGTCACCCTGCGCCCGTTCACCGGCTGATGCGACTTCTCCCGGCGGGCGACCGAGCGCTGCTGGTCGAGCTCGACGACCTCGACCAGGTGCTCGGGTACTACGCGGCGCTGACCGCGGATCCCCCTGCCGACGTCGTCGACATCGTCCCGGCCGCGCGGACCGTGCTGGTCACCACAACCGGCGACCTCGCCACCTTGTCGCGGACCCTGCACGAGCTGACGCCCACCCAGGACCGCCGGACAACCGGCGACCTCATCGAGATCCCGGTCATCTACGACGGGTCCGACCTGGGCGACGTCGCCGATCTTCTCGGCTGCAGTGAGGACGACGTGATCGCCCGGCACACCGCCGACGAGTGGACGGTCGCCTTCTGCGGCTTCGCCCCTGGATTCGGCTACCTGACCTCCACCGGCGACTGGAACATCCCTCGCCGGTCATCACCGCGGACGAAGGTCCCGACGGGCGCGGTCGCGGTGGCCGGCGAATTCAGCGGCGTCTACCCGCGCGAGTCCCCCGGCGGCTGGCAGTTGATCGGCCGGACGACCGCGAAGATCTTCGACCAGGAGCGCGACCCTGCCGCGCTGTTCCATCCGGGCCGTCGGGTCCGGTTCGTCGACGCGGATCGTGGATGACCAGCCTGACCATTCTCGAACCGGGGCCGTTGGCAACAATCCAGGACCGGGGTCGAGCGGGCCAGGCGGCACTCGGCGTACCGGCGTCGGGGGCCTGCGACCGGACCGCCTACGAGCTGGCCAACCGCTTGGTCGGCAATCTCCCCGGCGCGGCCGCGCTCGAGGTGACCTTCGGCGGTCTGGCGCTGCACGCCGACGCCGACCTGGTGGTCGCGATCACCGGCGCCCCGTGCACCGGCGTGCCTTTGAACGCGCCCGCCGCCGTCCGATCCGGTGAGCTGCTTCGCCTCGGTACGCCGTCTACCGGTCTGCGCACGTACGTCGCCGTCCGCGGCGGGATCGACGTACCGCCGGTCCTCGGCTCGCGCTCGACCGACCTGCTGTCCGGCCTAGGGCCTGCTCCTTTGACCGCCAACCAGACGCTGCCCGTCGGACGCTCCGTCGAACCGATGCCCGGCGTCGACCTGGCTCCCGTGGCACATCCGGCCGGCGGTGAGGTCGTGCTTCGGGTGACCCCCGGCCCCCGGCGGGACTGGTTCACCGACGCCGGCTGGTCCGCGTTGAGGTCGCAGACGTACCACGTCAGCAGCAACAGCAACCGCGTCGGCGTACGCCTCGACGGCTCACCCCTGGAGCGCGCCCGCACCGACGAACTGTCCAGCGAAGGCATGGCCCGCGGCGCGATCCAGATCCCACCGTCCGGCACCCCGGTCATCTTCCTGGCCGACCACCCCGTCACCGGCGGCTACCCCGTCATCGCCTACGTCGCCGACGCGGACCTGGACGCCTGCGCGCAGGTGAGACCCGGGCAGCCCGTCCGACTCGTCTCACACTGACGGTCTTGTTCAGGTCGTCCGGAAGCGACGGAGGTACTCCGTCGGCGTGGTGCTGAGGTGCTTGGCGAAGGCGCGGCGCAGGGTCTCGTCGCTGCCGAGTCCGCTGAGGCGGGCCGCTTTCGTGATGCTGTGGCCGTCGAGCAGTAACTGCTGAGCCCGGTCGAGTCGCACTCGCTCGACCCAACGGCCTGGTGTGGTGTGGAACTCGCTGCGGAACAAGCGGGTCAGGTGCCGCGGGCTGACGGCCGCGGATGCCGCCAGGTTCGGCAGGGCGTGGTCGCCGGCCGGATCCGCGACGACGGCCTCCGTCACCACGCGCAGCGGATCGCTGCGCGCCGGCGGCGTGTCCAACGCAGTCGAGAACTGGGACTGCCCGCCGGGCCGTTGCAGGAAGACCACCAGCTCGCGGGCAGTTGTCCGCGCCAGCTCGGCGCCGTAGTCGAACTCGACGAGCGCCAGCGCAAGGTCGATGCCGGCGCTGATGCCTGCTGAAGTCAGGTAGCGGCCGTCGGTGATGTGCAGCGCGTCGGGCTCGACGTTCACCTTGGGGTACTTCCGCGCCATCGCGGCCGCGTGCCGCCAGTGCGTCGTCGCCTGCCGTCCGTCCAGGAACCCGAGAGCCGCGAGCACGAACGCCCCGCTGCACACCGACGCCACGCGGCCGGCCTGCGCCGCGACCGCCTCCGTCACCTGCAGGAGCTCATCCGGAACACCGTCGACAAGCTGATCGGCTCCCGCCACCACAACCGTGTCCACCGAGCCGGCCTCCGCCGCGGTGAGGACCCCTGCCAGCACCACGCCCGACGCCGTCGTCACCTGACCACCTGAGGCCGAGACCAGGACCGTCTCGTAGCGCCGGGCGTCACGGTTGGCTTGATGCAGCACTTCGAGCGGCCCACTCACGTCGAGGAGCGTCACCCCGTCGTACACCACGAAGGCGACCCGGCGTGTCCGAATCTGTGGTTCATCTGTCGATAGGGACATGGCAACAGCGTAGCCGCTACCGCGAACCTGGAGTCCTAGCCCAGAAAGGCAGGACACATGACCGAAGAGATCGCCGGGGTCCGGATCCCCGACAGCACGCTCGCCCGCGAGGCCACCGAACTGGTCCGCGACGTAGCGTCGCCGTTGCTGTTCGACCACTCCCGCCGGGTGTTCCTGTTCGGCGCCCTCCGCGGCCAGGACCTCGAGTTCGACGCCGAACTGCTGTACGTCGGGGCGATGTTCCACGACCTCGGCCTGACCGAGCGCTACCGCCGTGTCGACCAGCGCTTCGAGATCGACGGCGCCGACGAGGCCAGGCGGTTCCTCCACCAGCACGGCGTCACAGGCGAGAGCGCCGACCGGGTCTGGACCGCGATCGCGCTGCACACCACGCCGGAGATCCCGCTCCATCTGGCGGCCGAGATCGCGCTCGTGACCCGCGGCGTCGAACTCGATGTCCTCGGCATCGGGTACGACACCATCACCGACTCGCAGCGTGCCGCCGTTACTTCTGCGCACCCACGTCCGGACTTCAAGAGCCGGATCCTCGAGGCCTTCACCGAGGGAATCCAGGACCGGCCGGCGACGACGTTCGGCAACGTCAAGTCCGACGTCCTCGAACACTTCCTGCCCGGCTTCCACCACACCGACTTCGTCGACGTCATCAAGAACTCCCCCTGGCCCGAGTAGGACGTTGCTTGTGAGGGGGACGGGGAGCGGCGAGGATGTGCGGTATGACGGAGAGTTCTGGAATCCCGGGCATCGACAGTACTGTCCCTCCGAGCGGCACCGGCTGCGTCGAGTGCCTGCAGGCCGACGGCTGGTGGTTCCACCTCCGCCGGTGCGCCCAGTGCGGTCACATCGGCTGCTGCGACTCCTCCCCCGCTCAGCACGCCTCCCACCACGCGGCCGACACCGGCCATCCCATCGTCCGCAGCTTCGAGCCGGGCGAGGACTGGTTCTGGCACTACGGCGAGTCCGAGTACTACAACGGCCCCGACCTGACCCCGCCGATCTCCCGCCCGGAAGCCCAATCGGTTCCCGGCGGCAACGTCCCCACGGACTGGCAGTCCAAGCTCCACCGCTGAGCGAGAACCGTGACTGATTCGTCAGCCGATGTCGTCGTCGGCGACTTCACCGTGCCGTTCGTCATCTCCCGGCCGTACCTGAACTTCCGGATCAGCGGCGGCGACTACGAGTACAAGACCTGCTTGAACGTCGTCGTGAACGGCCAAGTGGTCCGTAGCGAGACAGGCCGGGCGACGGAGCTCCCACATGCGGCGTCCTTCGACCTGACCGACTGGCTCGGCCAGGAGGCGCGCCTGGAGATCGTCGACGAAGCCGACGGCGAGTGGGGCTACGTCCGGATGAGTGACATCGTCCTGAGCTCGTCGCCAACTGTCGTGACGGCGAAACCCCCGCTGTATCGGGAAGCTCTGCGCCCGCAGCTCCACTTCACCGCCCGGCAATGGGCTATGCACCGGCTGAACCCGGTCGAGCGCGAGGAGGGCTGGCTCAACGACCTCAACGGACTGGTCTTCCATGACGGCGAGTACCACCTGTTCGCCCAGCGCTGGAACAAGTGCTGGATCCATGCCGTCAGCAACGATCTGATCCACTGGACCGAGCTTGCCCCGGCGTTCTTCGAGGAGTCTCTCGGCACCGGCGTGCAGTCAGGCAGCTGCGTCATCGACGTCGACAACACCTCCGGCCTCGGCGAATCCGGCGGCGGCCCGCCGATGGTCGCGTTCTGGTCGCGTAACGACAACCGGTCGCAGTGCGTCTCCTACAGCCTGGATCGCGGCCGGACCTGGACGCACTATGCCGGCAACCCGATCGTGGATCTGCCCGAGCGCGACCCGATGGTGTTCCGCGATCACCGGCGTTCGCAGTGGGTGATGGTGCTGTACGGCGACGACCGGTACCAGTTGCTGCGCTCGGACGACCTGCTGCACTGGGAGTCGCTGGACAGCTCGATCTCGGACAGCTTCGAGTGTCCGGACTTCTTCGAGCTCGCAGTGGCCGATACGGACGAGTCGCGATGGGTGCTGGTGCGCGGCGACGGCCGGTACTCGATCGGCAGCTTCGACGGTCGGACTTTCGTCGAGGAGACCTCACAGATGCAGGTCGACGGCGGGCCGCACTTCTACGCAACCCAGAGCTGGGCGGCCGGTCCCGGTCTCCGCCGGGTCCAGGTCGCCTGGATGCGCGGCGGCCGCTACCCGAACATGCCGTTCAACCAACAAGTGAGCCTCCCCTGCGACCTGTCGCTGCACCGCACCGCCGACGGCCTGCGGATGCGTCGCACGCCCGTGCCCGAACTGCAGAGCCTGGAACGGACCCGGAACAGCTGGCCCGCCCGAGTGCTGTCGCCGGGCAGCCCGTGGCAGATCGGCACGGCCTGGCCCTTGCTCCGCATCACCTGCGACGTCACCGTCGCCCCGGACGCCAAGCTGACCCTCGACATCTGCGGCACCCGCATCAACGTGACATCAGACAGCATCGCCATACTCGCGGCCGAGCAGCCCACGATCACCTCGGTCAGCAAGCTCGACATCGTCGTGGACACGACCTCCGTTGAGGTGTTCGCCAATGGCGGAGAGGCCTCGCTGACGGCGTGCGTGCAGCCCGGTCACTACGAGCTGACGCTGACCGCCTCCGGAGCCGACTGCTCGGTCGAGGAGCTCACCGTCGTCGAGCTCGCTTCGATCTGGCCGACGGTCTAGAGGACGAAGCCGGTCGGGAACGGGTCATCCGGGTCCAGCAGGTAGTTGGCGGTGCCGGTGATCCAGGCTCGACCCGTCACGGTCGGGATGACTGCTTGGTACGGGCCGACGGCGGCTTCCTCGATCAGACGGCCCGTGAAGCGGGTGCCGATGAAGGACTCATTGACGAAGTCGGTGTCGAGCGCGAGCTCGCCGCGGGCGTGGAGCTGGGCCATGCGCGCCGACGTCCCTGTGCCGCAAGGCGACCGGTCGAACCAGCCCGGATGGATCGCCATCGCGTTGCGGGAATCCGCGCCGTCCTCACCCGGTGCGGTGAACTGGACGTGCTTGCAGCCGTTGATGCCCGGGTCAAGTGGATGCACCGGACGGTCCGTGGCGTTGATCGCGTCCATGATGTCCAGGCCTGCCTGAAGGATGCGGTCCTTCACGGCCCGGTCGAACGGGATCCCGAGCTGCTCCAGCGGCAGGATCGCGTAGAAGTTCCCGCCGTACGCCAGGTCGTACGTGACCTTCCCCAGCCCGGGCACGTCGACCGAAGCATCCAATGCGTGCGAGTACGACGCGACGTTCCGCAACGTCACGTGCTCCGCCCGACCGTTGCTCACGGCAACGTCGACGACCACGAGCCCGGCCGGCGTGTCCAGCCGGACCTTGGTCACCGGCTCGGTCACCTCGACCATGCCGGACTCGACCAGCACGGTCGCCACACCGATCGTGCCGTGACCGCACATCGGCAGCAGGCCGGAGACCTCGATGTACAGCACGCCCCAGTCCGCGTCGGAGCGGGTCGGCGGCTGCAGGATCGCACCGCTCATGGCGGCGTGACCGCGCGGCTCGTTCATCAGGAACAACCGCAGGTCGTCCAGGTGCTTGATGAAGTACTCGCGCTTCTCGGCCATCGTCGCACCCGGGACGACGCCGACCCCGCCGGTGACGACGCGGGTCGGCATCCCCTCGGTGTGCGAGTCGATCGCGGTGATCGTCCGGACCGACCTCATCGGAGGGATTCCACAGCTTTCTTCATGTCCTGCTCCAGTTGCGCGACGTGCTCGGGGACCAGCGGTCCGCGCGGCGGCCGGCACGGTCCACCGAACCGTCCGACGTAGTCCATGCCGTACTTGATCGCCTGGACGAACTCGGTCCGCGAATCCCACCGGAACGCGGCGACGAGCGGCTCGTACAACGCGCGGGCCTCTTCCAGCTTGCCCTCCAGGGCCAGGTCGTACAACCGGACCGATTCCTTCGGGAACACGTTCGGGAAGCCGGCGAACCAGCCGGTCGCGCCCATCAGCAGCGCCTCGAGCGTGAGGTCGTCGGCGCCCGCGATCACGGCCAGGTCCGGCGCGAGTTCACGGATCTCCAGGATCCGGCGGACGTCACCGGAGAACTCCTTCACCGCGACGACGTTCTCGATGCCGGCGATCTCGGCGAGCAGGTCCGGGGTCAGGTCGACCTTGGTGTCGAGCGGGTTGTTGTAGACCATCACCGGCAGGCCGGCCTTCGCTACCTCGGTGAAGTGGTTGATCACCTCACCGCGATTCGCCCGGTACATCGTCGGCGGCAGGCACAGCACGCCGTCCGCCCCGTCCTCGGCCGCCTTCTCCGCCCAGGCCCGCGCCTGGTGCGAGCCGACCCCGTGCACTCCGACCACGACGACACCGTCATCGCCGACCGCCTCGATCGCTGTCCTCGCGACGGCGCGGCGCTCGTCGTCGGTCAGTGACGAGTACTCACCGAGTGAGCCGTTCGGCCCGACGCCGCGGCAGCCGTTGTCGACCAGCCAGCGGCAGTGCTCGGCGTACTTGTCCAGGTCCGGGCGCAACCCCGCCGGCGCCGACGCGTCCTCGGCGTACGGCAGCGCGGTCGCAACGATCACGCCGTCCAGTTTCTCGCTCATAGCTCCTCCTGCACTTGGGCCAGATCCCGCAGCCTCACTGGTACGGCGATCGGTCGTTTCATGCTTGGCTTTCCTTCGTCGCCCGGCGCGGCCAGCAATGCGGCGACGGTGCGCGAACACACCCGCCCCTGACACATCCCGAGCCCCGCGCGACTGCTGAGCTTCATTGCCCGGCCGTCGTCGAGACCGCGCTCTCCGGCGACGGCGTCGAGCTCTCCCCGCGTGACTTCCTCACACCGGCACACGATCGTGTCCGCGTCGCTCCAGCTCTTCCACCCGTCCCGCACCGGATAAGCCTTCGCCAACGCGACCGCAAACCGCCTACCCCGAACAACAGCACTCGGATCCAGGGGAGGCGATCCCGCCACGTCCAACGAAGACGGATCTTCCGCGACGGCAGGCTCGGCTGCGGCAGTGCTGGACCGTTGCGCAAAGACGTGTTGGGCTGCTGCGGCGCCGGCCAGGGCGCCTTCTGCGGTGGAGAGGGCGGCTCCGCCGATTCCGGTGAGCTCGCCGGCAGCGTAGATGCCGGGCGTGGTCGTCTGCTGGTTGGCGTCGACGGCGACCGCCGGGCCGCCATCGGGACCAGTCGTGAGGTTGCAGCGAGCCGAGATCGCCAGCTCGAGGTTGGCGGTGAAGCCGAAGCCGACACAGACCGCGTCAACCTCCACCCGCTGCTCACTACCGGGGATGGGCCGCCACGTCGAGTCGAGGCGCGCGATGGTCACGGTCTCGACGTGACACGTGCCGTGCGCGGCGATCACGGTCCAACCATGCCGGAGCGGGACGCGGTGCCGAGCGAGCAAGGCGCCGTACCCGAGCGCCTCTTTCAGCTTGCCAGGGGCAACCAATGGATCCGTCGCCCAGCCCTTGCGGACTGTCTTCAGCGAGTTCGCCTCGAGCAACGCAACAACATCCGCACCCACACCGAGCAGCGACTCGGCGACCGGCAGCAGGAACGGCCCAGTACCGGCGACCAACACCCGCTTCCCGACCGCGATGCGTTGTCCCTTGGCCAACGCCTGCGCCGCACCAGCCGTGTACACACCGGGCAGATCCCAACCAGGGAAGGGAAGCACGCGGTCATAAGCACCGGTCGCCAGCACCAGAGCCTTCGCGTCGATCGGGAACGGCTGCCGACCCGCCGCGTCCGCCGGGCCTTGCTGCGCCCACAGCCGAAGGTCCTCGATCGCCCAGACCGAGGTCTCCGGCAGATAGGTGATCCGCGGGTGACTGCCGACGACCTCCCGCTGAGCCGCGAAGGCCTTCCACTCATGCTGAATACGGTCCGGACGACGCGCACCGAACTCCGACGGAAGCTGTCGGTTGTACTGCCCACCGATCGCCCGGCCGTTGTCGACCAGCAGCACCTCAGCTCCGCCATCCGCAGCGGCAAGCGCGGCCGCGACTCCGGCCGGACCGGCGCCCACGACAACAACCTCCGACGCTCTCGCAGGCTGCACCGCCGTCGACACAGGCGTCGAGGTAGCAGGCAGGACAGCCCCGGTCTGGGTAGTGATCGCGTCGCCGGTCGCGATCGTGCGCTGGCACGCTCGCACATCGGCGAGACCGTTGACCGTGACGAGACAGTCCTGACAGGCCCCGATCCCACAGAACGTCCCCCGCGGACGGTTGTGAGCGCGAGTCGTCCGCCACGTATCGCGACCATTCGCAAGCAGTACGGCGGCCACGGTCTGACCGGCATGCGCCGTGACCGGATGCCCGTCGACGCTGACGTCCACCGCAGGCGGCGCACCGACCTCGGCCGGATCGCCGGAGCGTGGACGAAGGTAGGCGCTCATGACGCGATCACCGCCGGGCGGCCGACGCGGAACGGCGACGGATCGAGGTGCGGCGCGAGGCCGAGGAACAGCTCCGTGATCAGTCGGCCGGTCGAGGGCGCGAGCCCGATGCCGGCGCCCTCGTGACCGGTCGCATGCCACAGCCCGAGCACTCGTGGATCCGCACCGATGACCGGCAGATGATCCGGAGCGTACGGACGGAAGCCGCCGTACGCCCGCATCACCGGCACGTCGCCGAGGAACGGGAACAGGCCGACCGCCTTCCGCGCGAGCTCCCGCAGTACCCGCACCCGGATCGCCTCGTCGAACCCGATCCGCTCCCGGCTCGACCCGATCAGCACCGTCCCGGCCCGCGTCGACTCGACCACGGTGGACGTCTGCAACTCGGCGTCGCCACTCCCGACCGCGCCGACGTAGTCCGCGTCATACACCTTGTGGCGCACGCACTCCGGCAGCGGCGCGGTCACGAGGATCATCCCCCGCCGCGGCAGCACCTCGATGGGCGCGCCCGCCGCGGCACCGAAGGCACCAGCCCATGGCCCGCACGCGTTGAGCACTGCACCGCAGGCGATGTCGCCGTCCGAGGTGTCCACTCCCACCACGCGCCCGCGGGACTGCCGCACCCCGAGCGCGGTGACACCCGATCGCACCTCACCACCACGCTCGCGCACGGTCGCCAGCAAGGCGGTCGTCGCCAAGACCGGCTGCACCTGCGCGTCGTCCGGATAGTGCACCCCGATCGTCACCCTGGGCGTGATCAGCGGCTCGAGATCGAACACCTCAGCCGGCGTGATCACCTGTGCGGCAACCCCTGCCTCCTGTTGCTTAGCTGCAAAGGCTGTCAATGGCTCCGGGTCGCCCGTCGCGACCACCACGCCGCCCTTGGCTTCCCACTCGACGTCGGCGACCCGCTCGGGCAGGCGACCGCGCACCACATCCCACTCCGCCCGCGAGGCGACCGCGAGGTCGAGCTCCGGCCCCGGCTCCTTGTCCGAGACCAGCACATTGCCCTCGCCGGACGCCGTTGTCCCGGCAGCCGGCCCGTCGCGATCGATGACCAGCACCCGAACCCCGGCCGCCGACAGCGCCTCGGCGCAGGCCGCCCCGACCATGCCCGCGCCGACCACCACCACGTCGGGTGTCGCGGACCGGTGCATGACGGCTCTCCTCGAAAGACGTTCGCTAAAATGAACGCTATCGAGCGTACGCGGGGTTCCGACGACCGGTCAATGCACTCAACCGGACCTCTCCCGGACTTCTCCCGGAACTATCCCGGCAAATGCGGCCCACCGGCCGCCGTCGGGTACACATCCGGCGGATATTCGAGCAGCAGAACCGACCGCACCGGACCGTCGACGGCCTCGTAGCCGTGCGGCCCGGCAGCCCGGAACGCGAGGTAGTCCCCCGGCCCCAGCTCCTCGCTCTGCCCATGTGTACTGACGCGCAGCCGACCGGCCAGGACGATGTGATGCTCGGTCCCCGGATGTCCGTCGGAGTGCTGGACGGCATCCGGCCGGATCTCCTGGTTGTAGATCTCGAACAGCCCGCCCGGATGCTCGAGCCGCCGCAGCATCCGCAGATCGATCGCCTCACCGGACAGCACGTCGACGTCCGCGGACCGTACGAGGACCAGGTCCGACGCCGGCGACTCGGCCAGCAGAGCCGACACCGGTACACCGAGAGCGTTCGACAAACTGAACACTGTCTCGATGGTGGGGTTGCCCGCACCGGACTCGAGCTGCGAGAGCGTGCCCTTCGCGATCCCGGACCGCCGGGCCAGTTCGGACAGCGAGATGCCCTGCTCGTCCCGCCGCGCCCGCAGGTTCGTCCCGAGCAGCTTTCCCGCACCCATCGCCGTCACAGCCCGGAGCATGCCACATCGAGGCGGTAACTTCGGATCCGTTGCGCGCATCAACCTCACTGAGAGGACTGGTGACCCACATGAAGCTCCTGCGCGCCCTCCCGGCGCTCGCACTCCCGTTCACGCTCCTGACCAGCCCGGCCGAAGCAGCGCCGACCGTGACCGCTTGCACGATGGACCTCGGCTCCATCACCAGCCAGGGCGTCGTCCAGTACCGGACCGTCACAGCGACCCAGCCCGCGACTGTCTCGGCGGTCCAGCGGCAAGTGACCGTCTTCAGCCCGGGACAGGCCCGGTTGAGCACGATCTGGAACTGGAGCAGCAACCTTCCCTCGCTCGAGTCCGGCATCGTCGTCACCAACAGCAACGTCATCGGACAAGCGTCGTACAACTCCAACACCGCCGAGCCCGCCGACCCGTCCTTCACCCAGATCAGCTCCGGCTGGGGCTCGTACTCCGCGATCGGCCTCTCCGTCGACTCGGACCGACGGACGGCGCGCAACCAGTTCTACGGCCTCAGCAACGGGACCATCCACCGCTGGGTCATCAACAGCTTCGGCTGGACGCCGACCGGCCAGACCGGCGGCTTCAGCGCCGTGAAGACGTGGGCGCTGCTCGGACAGTCCACGACGTACGACACGTTCCTCGCCACTACCCGCGGTGGAGCGCTGTACACGATTCGGCTGCCGCTGACCAAGACGATGACCCCAGTGGTCAAGCAGGTGCGCTCGTCGACGTGGGGAGCGTTCGACTACCTCATCGCCCAGCGCTGCGGGCAGGTGAGCACGCTCCTGGTCGGCGTCGACAAAGACACCGGCGCGGCGTACTTGTACGCGATGAGCCACGCGAACGGACCGTCCACGGTCATCCAATCGCTGGGCAAGCTCCCTGGCACGTACACCGACCCGATCTACTTCCTCCGTACGCACGGCACCGATCTGCGCGGCGACTGATCAGGGAATGATCCCCTGCCGCCGCAGCTCGGCGAAGATGGCGTAGAACATCTGCTCGGTCTCGACGTACTCGTGGAATCCGGCGCGCCGGGCCTTCGACGAGTCGGCGAAGAAGTCGTAGTCCCATCCGAAGACGAAGTCCGCGAACGGCCACGACGACACCTCAGCGAAGGACGTCGTGGCCAGTCCGTGAGTGGCCTGCATCTGCTTCCACAGCGGCTCCTTGTCCGCCATCACGTCCTGCAACGACATCTGCAACGGCGGCGCCGCCTCAAGTCCGAACCACGCCGCCAGTCGAGGCCAGAGCTCGCTCCACCGGAACAGGTCGCCGTTCGTGATGTTGAACGCCTGGTTCGCCGCCGCGGGCGAGGTCGCCGCCCAGACCGTTGCCTTCGCCAACAATCCGGCATCGGTCAGCTCGAGCAGCGCGTCGTACGCCCCCGGCTTGCCCGGAAAGCGCAGCGGTACGCCGAGCTCCTTGGAGATCGACGCGTACACAGCGATCGCGACCGCGAGATTCATCGGGTTGCCCAACGCCGCGCCACCGACCACCGACGGCCGCAGCGCCGACCAGGTCCATGCCTTGCCCTGCTGCCGGTCCTCCAGGAACCGCTGCTGGTCGACGTTGAACTCCGGCGGCAGGTGCGGCGGGTCGTCCTCCCGGGCCGGCGTCTTGAACGGTCCGAGATGCGCGCCGTACACCTTGTAGCCCTGCATCAGGCTCACGTGCCGCAGCCCGCGCGCGACCGGCTCGATGGCGTCGACGACGTTCACCAGCATGGCGAGGTTCGGCGCCACCAGCTCGGCCCACGTCGGCCGGTCCTGGTACGCCACGTAGAAGACATGGGTCACGTCAGTCAGCTCCGAGAGCTGGGTCCGCGTGTCGTCCGGATCGAGCAGATCGACGGCGACATGCCGGACACGACCGGGTACGTCGACGCCGCCGCGACGCGACAGGCCGATCACCCGCCAGTCCGGCAGCGAGGACAGATGTTCGACCAGATTCGTCCCGATCACACCTCGGGCACCGACTACCAACGCGACGTTCTCCATGCCGAACAGCCTCGCTGACCTGCGAAGATAAATCCAAGGCATTGTTTTCACCGAAGCCATAAACTCAGCTCATGGCAACGCTCAGGCAGCTCGAGTACCTCGTCACGGTCGTCGACGAAGGCTCCTTCACCAAGGCCGCCGACCTCCTGCACGTCACCCAGCCGGCGCTCTCGCACCAGATCCGCACCCTCGAGCGCTCAGCCGGCGGACCGCTGCTCGAGCGACTCCCCCGCACGGTCCGGCTCACCCCGACCGGCCGCGCCATGCTCCCGCACGCACGGGCAGCCCTCGCCGACGCCGAGCGCGCACGCTGCGCCGCACGCCAGGCGGCAGGGCTCGAGGTCGGCGAACTGCAGATCGCAACTCTGTACTCCGTCACGCTCGGCGTCCTCCCCGGGGCGCTGCGCCGCTGGCGGCAGACCCATCCCGACGTCGGCATCCGGCTCTTCGAGCACCGCCACACCGACGAGCTCGTCGAGGCGATGAACGCCGGCGAGGCCGACCTCGCGGTCGGTCCGGAGCCGAGCAACTGGTCCGGTGTCACCCGCACCCTCGGCACCGAGGAGCTCGTCGTCGTGGTCGCCTCCGACGATCCAGCCGCAACAGGTGACACCGTGAAACTGCAGGAGCTTGCCGACCGCGCTTGGGTTCACTACGCGCCCGGCCACGGGCTGGCCGACGTCCTCGACCGCGCCTGCGCGCTGGCAGGCTTCGAGCCGCGGATCGCCGTACGCACGGAGCAGACCGCCGCCGCACCTGCGCTTGCCGCGGCCGGTCTCGGTCCTGCCCTGGTGCCCGACAACATCCTGGACACCGTCCTGCCGAGGGGCGGCCACGTCCTCCGCCCCGATCCACCGGTCCGGCGCACACTCACGGCGTACACCCGCGGCGAACCCGACCCGCTGGCAGCAGCGTTCATCGACCTTCTGGTTTGGGGTGATCACGCCGCGGGCACGCGGAGGTGATGGCGGAAGAAGAGTCGGACGCGACAGTCCTTGTGGCCGGTACGGCGAACCTGGCGATCGCGATCGCCAAGATCGTCGCCGGACTGTTGTCCGGATCCACCGCGCTGCTGGCCGAGGCGGCCCACTCTGTCGCGGACACACTCAACCAGGTGTTCCTGCTGGCCGCGCTGCACCGCAGCCGCAAGCCGGCCGATGCCCGGCACCCGTTCGGCTACGGGATGGAGCGGTACTTCTGGGCGCTGCTCGCCGCGGTCGGCATCCTCGTCCTCGGAGCCGGCTTCTCGATCACCGAGGGGCTGCGTTCGATCTTCGCGCCCGAGCCGATCGCCGCGCTGGCCGTGATCTATCCGGTGCTGGGTCTCTCGTTCGTGTTCGAGGGGAGCTCCTGGCTCCGTGCGGTGCTTCAGCTCCGGCGGGAGGCACGCGAAGCCGGAGTACCGATCCTCACGCATCTTCGGCGCGCCGAGCCTGCGGTGAAGACCGTGGCCTTCGAGGACACCGCTGCACTGATCGGACTGCTCATCGCGGCTGTCGGCGTGACGTTGGCAGTGGTCACCGGCCAGCACTTCTGGGACGGCGCCGCCTCGATCGCCATCGGCCTGCTGCTGATCGTGGTCGCTTTCACTCTCGGCAGGGACAACAAGACGATGCTCATCGGACGCGCTCTGCCGGCCGACACCCAGCGCGAACTGCGTGAGCTGATCACGAGCGTGCCAGGCATCGAGGCAGTGCTCGACCTGCTGACGCTGCAGTTGGCGCCGGACCAGGTCCTGGTCGTGGCGACCGTCGACCTGGACGACTCCGAGACCACCGGCGCCGCAGTCGAGCAGCTCGCCGAGAAGATCGACGTACAGGTACGGGAGGCATTCCCGATGGTGCGGCACCTCTACCTGGATCCGACTCCCGCCGAGGGGCGGGTCAACGCTGGTCGTGACCCCAGTTCGCCACGATGACGGCGATCGGCGGCAGCACGGCGGCGACAGCGCTCATCCCGATGGCCACCGGGATCGAGAACAGGCGGACGACGAACCACGCCAGCCCGATCAGGGTCAGGCAGCTGCCCATCAGCCAGTAGTAGGCCTTCCGGTTGTCCCACCGGCGAGCCACTTCACACCGCCAGCGACAGTTTCCCGAGGGCGTCGACCAGCGGCGAGAGCTCGGGCAGCTCGGAGGCGTTCTTCAGCGCGGACGTCAGGACGGCGTCGTGGGTCGGCTGAGCCTGGTCCAACAGCTCGCGGCCGGTCTCGGTGACCTCCGTGTAGATGCCACGCCGGTCGGTCGGGCACAGGTACCGCTCCAGCAGTTTGCGGTCCTCCAGCCGGTTCACCAGGCGGGTTGTAGCGGACTGGCTGAGCACCACAGCACTGGACAGCTGATTCATGCGCAGGTGGTAGTCGTCCTGGCGCGCCAGGACGTCCAGCACGCTGTACTCACTCACGGACAGCCCGTGCTGCTTCTGCAGCGCCCGCTCCAGCTCGTCCTCGATCCGGGCATGCAGAGCGGCCAGGGTGCGCCATCCCTGCGCCCGTGCCTCCGCGGCGTCATCCGGTAGTCCCACGACACCTCCACTTGAACTTTACCCTTGCATGCGCAATCATAGCGCTTATGCAATAGTCCGCGTGTGCAACTATCGCGCACGCCGGTAACAGTCATAAGACTACATTCGAGGAGACGTCGAGTCATGCCCGCAGCCCTGCTCGCCCTGGCTATCGGTGCGTTCGGGATCGGCACCACCGAGTTCGTCATCATGGGACTGTTGCCCGAGGTCGCGACCGACTTCGGCGTGAGCATCCCGTCGGCCGGCCTGCTCATCTCCGGCTACGCGCTGGGCGTGGTGGTCGGCGCTCCGCTGCTGACCGCGATCGGCTCCAAGGTCTCCCGCAAAACCGTGCTGATCGCGCTGATGGGCGTCTTCATCGCCGGGAACCTGGTCGCCGCGCTCGCTCCGTCGTACGGCGTCCTGATGGCCGGACGGATCGTTGCGGCGCTGTCCCACGGAGCGTTCTTCGGGGTCGGATCAGTTGTCGCGGCGTCGCTCGTACCGAAGGCGAAGCAGGCGAGTGCGATCGCGCTGATGTTCACCGGGCTCACTGTGGCCAACGTGCTCGGCGTACCGGGCGGGACTGCGCTGGGACAGCACTTCGGTTGGCGGTCGACGTTCTGGGCTGTGACGGGGCTCGGCGTGATCGGACTGCTCGGCATCGTGCTTCTGGTGCCGCGACAGGGGACGGCGCGGGGACCGGGCCTGCGGATCGAGTTGGCTGTGTTCAAGAACGTCCAGGTGTGGTTGGCGCTCGCGATGACCGCACTGGGGTTCGCCGGGGTATTCGCGTCGTTCACCTACATCGCACCGATGATGACTGAAGTCGCCGGCTTCTCCGCCGGCGCGGTGACCTGGTTGCTGGTGCTGTTCGGCGGTGGACTCGTCGTCGGCAACCTGCTGGGCGGCAAGGCAGCAGACCGGTCCCTGATGCCGAGTCTCTACCTGATTCTGGCGCTCCTGGCCGCAGTGCTGGTCGTCTTCGTGTTCACTGCCCACGCCAAACTCCCCTCCGCCGTGACGATCGCCCTCTTCGGCGCTGCAGGCTTCGCCACCGTCGCTCCGCTGCAGAAGCGCGTCATGGACAAGGCAAAAGGCGCTCCGGCGCTGGCGTCCGCGGCCAACATCGCCGCCTTCAACCTGGGCAATGCAGCCGGTGCCTACCTCGGCGGACTGACCATCCAACACGGCCTCGGCTACACCGCCCCAAACTGGGTCGGCGTCGCCCTCGCAGTGTCCGGTCTGCTGGTCGCCCTCGCCTCCGGCCTACTGGACCGCAAGGACGTCGCGCAGCCAGGTGTAGGCGGCAGCCTGCATCGGCCGGTCGAACTTGTGGGGCCCGTCGAAGAACTGACCGACGTACGACGCTGAGGACCCGGCGGCCGCGTAGTGCGCCGAGATCCGCTGATGTGCCGCCTCCTCCCCGTCCAGCGGGAACAACTCGTCCTGCCGGTTGTACTGCACCAGGAGCTGCGCCGGAGCCTGACAGGCGGCGACGTCGGACCAGTCGATCTGCGGAGGAAACATCCGGGGCATCAGCATCCACGTGTGGGACACGACGTTCTGGTCGAGCAACGAGTTGTAGGTGCCCATCATCCCGATGACGACGGCAGCAGTCAGGTCACTGCTGCTCGCCCGCAGCAACGCGGACCGGCAACCGCCGCCGGACAGTCCGATGCTCGCGGTCCGGTCGGTGGTGTCGTCCCGGCCGCGCAGGTAGTCGAGGGCGACCCGGTCCTCGCGGGCGACGACGGCGGCAAACGTCGTACCGAGCAGGGTGCAGTACTTCTCGACCAGGTGCTCGTGACGGCCGGCGGCGGCGTTGTACGCGGCGGGATCTCCGTCCACCGCATCCTCTCGGACCTGCGGCGGCATCTCCGCCAACGGGAAGCGGCGACTGCCCCAGGAGAAGGCATCCGGCACGAGTACGACATACCCCTGCGCCGCCAGGTCGTTCGCGAAAGCGCGGCCCTCGTAGAGCTGGTCCCGCAGCGCCCGCACTTCAGCCGCCGGCTGCTCGTCGGTGTCGGCGATCTTCTCCCGGCCGTAGTACTTGAAGCCGTCGTGGCCGTGCAGAGCGAGTACGCCGGGCAGCGGTCCGGCGGCGTCGGCCGGTTTCAGCACGCGCGCACGAGTCCGCGGGCCGAAGCCGACCGAGTACGAGATTTCCTCGCCCTCCAGCCCGTCAGCCGTCCAGCGCCGCTCGACCCGAACGTCCCTCGGGCCGTCATCGTCACCGGCGGTCGACACCACCCGCCGCACGACCTCACGGACCTGATCCGGGGCCGGCCGTGTGGATTCCCGCACCGCCGGCGCGATCGCGTGCTCGATCCAGTCGCCGTAGACACCCAAGTGTGTGGAGCTCATCCCCGCAGCCTGTCACGCCCCCTGACGCCGATAGAACGCGCTGACCGCATGGAAAGACTTCTTCGGGAACCAGTGGTACGGCGAGGCCGGGTCCGCGTCGTGCGTGCGCAGGACCTTGCAGAGGCTGAAGGCGGCCATGTCCTCGTCATGGGGGCGGTCGTGCGGGCGGTGCGGGGCGTCGGGTGAGATGAAGGTGTACGGCGACGCGCCGAGCACGCCCTCGCCGGTGAAGACGTCCAGCATGTTGGCCAAGTGGTCGGCCTGCTCCTGCTCGTTGCGGACGTACTGCGGTGGGATGACCGGGACGTCGCCGCTGTAGTCGACGATGTCCCATCCCATCCCACCCAGCTCGGCCGCGCCGGTGAACGTGCAGCAGCCGAACTCCAGGATCAGGATCGGCTTCCCCCACCGCCGGAACGGCGCCAGCTCCTTCGCGTGGTCGGCGCGGTCCTCGTGGTACGAGTAGTAGTCGAGCCCGACGATGTCGAAGATCGACCAGTTCACCTGTTCGAGATCCGACGCGGCGCCGTACGTGATCCGGCCGTGAAAGTTGCTGCGGGCAACATTCACCATCTGCGCGGTGAACGCGCGGAACTTCCGCTGCAGCTCGGCCAGGTCGTACTCGCCGTTGGTCAGGTACTCGACCCGCTCGGCGAAGTTCGCGCCCGGCACGATCCCCGGCGTGAACAGCATGAATTCGCACCCCACGACGAGGATCACCTCCCGGTCGTACCGTCGCCGCAGCCGCTCGGCCTCGACCGCGACCTTGCCCAGCTTCTCGAGCTCCGCCGCCTGCGGCTCGTCGAACGACCGCGGTTGGATCGACACGATCAGCCCCTCCTCGAGCGCCGCGGTCGCGGTGTCGACCAGCCGGCGTACGTCGCTGCCGTAGATGCTGACCCAGTTCGCGTGCAGCCGGTGCCGGATGGCGTGGATCTCGCCGCGCATCGTGCTGTTCCGCCAGCGCGCCCGGCTGTCCTCGTCGGCGGGTCCGCCTCCCGTGTCGTACGCGACGCCTCTGAGGGCGAGCCTGGGACTCGCGGCGGCAGCGGTCGTGCTGATGCCCGCGGTGGCGATCAGCCCGAGGGCGGCGGCACGGCGGAGGAACTGGGCCCGGTTGATTGCGCTCATGGCTTCGAGTCTTCGCCGGTACGTCGCGCCGATCGTCGTACCGAGGTCGTCCGCTGCCCGACTTTGGTCGCGTGAAACAGTGTGTTTGTGTATGACACACTGTTTTAGTGCGAGAAGCGGACAAGCGGACGGCGCTGGGATCGGTGTGGCTGCGGGACGAGCCGGAGCCGACCCGGGCGCGGCTGAGCCGGGAGGACATCGTCAGGACCGCGATCCGGGTCCTGGACCGGGAGGGCCTGGATAAGTTCTCGATGCGGATGATGGCCGCCGAGCTTGATGCGGCCGCGACGTCGGCGCTGTACTGGCGGATCGCGACCAAGGACGACCTGCTCGAGCTCGTGGTCGATGAGATCTTCGCGGACGCGCTCGTACCCCCGCCCGACCATGGTGATTGGCGGGACCAGGTCACCGTCGTCATCGAGGCGGCGTACCACGCCCTGTGGGAGCATCCGTGGACCGCGCGCCTGCTCGCGTCGCACGCCGGCCTCGGGCCGAACTACTACGCGCTCACCGAGCGGGTGCAAACCATCCTGGACAC
This sequence comes from Kribbella sp. NPDC051586, assembly GCF_044453965.1. Classification (NCBI taxonomy): domain Bacteria; kingdom Bacillati; phylum Actinomycetota; class Actinomycetes; order Propionibacteriales; family Kribbellaceae; genus Kribbella; species Kribbella sp. NPDC051586. The sequence continues at coordinate 741,669 of NZ_JBITDF010000001.1, forward strand.
GGCCGGCTTCAAGGGGACGCACCTGGACTCCGCGGTGTCGGCGATCTTCCATTACCTGATCGGATCAGCGGTCACCGACTCGGCCTGGCTCTCCGTCGTACGCCGCAGCGGGATGAACGACTCGCGCTGGGCCGCCGAGTCGGCGAGCCGGATGGGTGTCGACGCCACGCATCTGGCCGCCTACCTCAACCCCGAGAGCGTCGCCGGTCCGGAGGCACGCTTCACCTCCGGCCTGCGAGTCATCCTGGTCGGCCTCCGCCCACGCCAGCTGTCCTAGAGATCGGCGAAGACCGAGGCCGGGTTCTCGAAGGCGTCGGCGATGAAGCGGAGGAACGCGGCTGCGGTGCCGCCGTCGCAGACGCGGTGGTCGAAGACGAGCGACAGCTGGGTGAGCTTGCGAACCGCGAGCTCACCGTCCACCACCCACGGACGGTCGATGATCCGGCCGACGCCGAGGATCGCCACCTGTGGATGGTTGATGATCGCCGCGCTGCCGTCGACACCGAAGCTGCCGTAATTGTTGAGCGTGAACGTCCCCGACGCCAGCTCCTGCTGGGTCAGCCGGCCGTCCCGGGCCGATCCGGTCAGCCGGCGGATCTCGGCGTCGAGTCCGCGGGTGGTCATGGTGTGCGCGTTGGCGACCGCCGGTACGACGAGACCACGATCGGTCTGCGCCGCGAGGCCCAGGTTCACGCCGTCGTACTGGACGAGCTCCTCGCGCTCGGTGTCGACGTACCCGTTGAGCTCGGGGTACTTGAGCAGGCCGGCGACCACGAAGCGTGCCATCAGCGCGAGCAGGCCCGGTCCCGGGTCTGTTGCCGAGCGCAATGATTCGCGGAGCTCGATGAGCGCGGTGGCGTCTACGTCGACCCAGGTAGTGGCCTCGGGGATCTCGGCGCGGCTCCGGGTCAGCGTCGCGACGACCGCCTTCCGGAAGCCGCTCATCGGCGTACGCCGCAGCTCCGGCAACCCGGTCCGCGAGGCGACCTGCGCCGCAGCCGGCTGAACCGCTGCCGGCACTTGCTCGGTCTGTGCGGTGCTCGGTTCCATCTGCGTTCGACGTGCGATCGCCAGCTCCACGTCGCGGCGGACGACCAGGCCGTCGGGACCTGTGCCGTCCAGCGTGCGTAGGTCCACCTCGGCATCACGCGCCAGGCGCCGCACCAGCGGCGAGACCACCAGCGGCACCCGCCGCGGTGCCTTTTCCGGAGCGTTCTTCGGCTCGACTCTTCCGGAGGCCACCGCGCGCGGCCTGCGACGGCGCCCGGCCCCGGAGATCTCGGTGGTCCCGTAGCCGACCAGGACGTTCCCCGACCCGGCGCGCTCCTCCTCGCGATACGTCTCCCCCGCGGGATCGGCGACCGTGATGAGCGGCTTGCCGACCGGGATCGTCGTACCTGGCTCGGCGTGAAGCTCCTCGATGACACCGGCGTACGGCGAGGGCAGCTCGACGATCGACTTCGCCGTCTCGACCTCCGCGACCGGGGTGTCGACGGCGACCACGTCACCCACCTTCACCAGCCAGCGAACGACCTCGGCCTCGGTCAGCCCCTCACCGAGGTCCGGGAGAAGGAACGTGTTCACGAGTCCTCCCACTGCAGGTCGTCGACCGCGTCGAGGATCCGGTCGACGCTCGGCAGCTGGTACTTCTCCAGCTTCGGTGGCGGGAACGGGATGTCGAACGCGGTCACCCGCCGCACCGGTGCCGCCAGCGAGTGGAAGCACTTCTCGGTGACCCGGGCAACGATCTCCGACGACACACTCGCGAACCCGCTCGCCTCGGCGACCACGACGGCCCGCCCGGTGCGCCGTACCGCTGCGCACACCGTCTCGTCGTCGAACGGAACCACCGACCGCAGATCCACCACCGTCAGCTGCCGCCCTTCGGCCGCGGCAACCTCGGCCGCCTCCAGCGCGACCGGCAGCGCGGGGCCGTAGGCGATCAACGTCGCGTCCGCGCCCTCCCGTCGTACGACGGCCGTGCCGATGCCGGGCTGGTCCTCGGTGAGGTCGACCTCTTCCTTGGCCCAGTAGAGCTTCTTCGGCTCCATGAACACAACGGGATCGGGGAACTCAATTGCCTTACGCAACAACCCGTACGCGTCCGCGACGGTTGCCGGTGTCACCACGGTCAGCCCGGGCGTGTGCGCGAAGTAGCTCTCGGACGAGTCGCTGTGGTGCTCGACGCCGCCGATGCCACCGCCGTACGGGATCCGGATGACCATCGGCAACTGGACGCGTCCACGGGTCCGGTTGCGCATCTTGGCGACATGCGAGACGACCTGCTCGAACGCCGGGTACCCGAACGCGTCGAACTGCATCTCGACGACGGGACGCATCCCGTTCATCGCCATTCCGACCGCCATGCCGACGATGCCGGCCTCGGCCAATGGGGTGTCGTAGCAACGATTCTCGCCGAACTCCGCGGTCAGTCCGTCGGTGATCCGGAAGACGCCGCCGAGTGCGCCGACATCCTCGCCGAACATGACGACCGTGTCGTCCGCGTGCATCGCGTCCCGCAGTGCCTGGTTGAGCGCCTGGGCCATCGAGATCTTCGTGTGGGTCATGGCGTCAGGCCTCCTCTCGCGCCAGCTCGTCGCGCAGGAACGCCGCCTGCTCGCGCAACTGCTGGGTCTCCTCGGCGTACAGGTACGAGAACAGGTCCGCCGGATCCACCTCGGGCTCCGGCATCAGGCCGTCGCGCAACTGCCCTGCGACCTTGACCGCGGCCGCCTCAGCCCGCTGGCGGGTGGAATCGTCCAGCCAGTCCTGCTGCTCGAGGTACGTCGTCAGTCGCTGGATGGGGTCGCGGTCGAGCCAGGGGGCGACCTCGTCGTCCTGCCGGTAGCGGGTCGCGTCGTCGGCATTGGTGTGTGCCTGCACGCGGTACGTGTGCGCCTCGATCAGCTGCGGGCCTTCACCTGCGCGGGCCTTGTCCACGGCCTGCCCCAGTACGGCGAGCAGGCCGGCGAGGTCGTTGCCGTCGGCCCGTTCACCCGGTACGCCGTACCCGATCCCCTTGTGCGCAAGGGACGGCGCGGCGCTCTGACGGGCGAGCGGGACGGAGATCGCGTATTCGTTGTTCTGGACGAAGAACACGACCGGCGCATGGAACACCGCCGCGAAGTTCAGTGCCTCGTGGAAGTCGCCCTCGCTCGTCCCACCGTCGCCGACGAGCGCCATCACCACCGTGTCCTCGCCCTTCAGCCGAGCCGCGTGCGCGACACCGACGGCGTGCGGCAGCTGGGTCGCGAGCGGGGTCGACTGCGGCGCGACCTTGTGCTCGTACGGGTCGTAGCCCGAGTGCCAGTCGCCGCGGAGCAGCGTCAGCGTCTCGATCGGGTCGACGCCGCGGCTCGCGATCGACACCGAGTCGCGGTACGTCGGGAACAGCCAGTCGCCCTCTTTGAGGACCATCGTCGCTGCGACCTGACAGGCCTCCTGCCCGTGCGAGGACGGGTAGACCGCAAGCCGGCCCTGGCGGACGAGCGCACTCGCCTGGTCGTTGAAGCGACGACCCCGGATCAACTCTGTGTAGCCGTCGAGGAGGGCTTCCTTGGTGGGCAGCCCGTAGGACGGGTGTTCGTGCGGTACGCCGTGCTGATCGATCAGACAGACGGGTTCCGCGGAGGGGAGCAAATGCTCCTCGACGGTAGTCATGGACCCTCCAGCGCAGGAGACGGACGGTAGCCACATCGTCCTGCCTTCTGGCCAAGTGGATCTATAGCTGGAAGAATTGAGAGACGTTTGGCCCAGCCTGCCGCGAGGAGGTCGCACAATGTCCGACGAGGTGATGGTCCACCGGGCCGGTCCTGGACAGATTGTCGTCGCCCCCGCGCTGGACGAGATCGACCGGGAGATCATCGAGGCGCTCGGCCGGGACGGCCGGCTCTCGATCCGGGCTCTCGCGGACGAGGTACACATCTCGCGGGCCAACGCCTATGCCCGGGTCGAACGGCTGACGAACACCGGCGTCATCACCGGCTTCACGGTGACGGTCGACCCGCTGCGACTCGGGCTGGCGACCTCGGCGTACGTGACGCTGAGTCTCCGCCAGAGCTCGTGGCGAACCCTCCGGAAACAACTGCAGGCGATCCCCGAGATCAAACACATGGCGCTAGTAGGCGGCGACTTCGACGCCATCCTGCTGGTCCGAGCCGCCGACAACGAAGGCCTCCGCCGCCTGGTCCTAGAAAAACTCCAAGCCATCCCCGAGGTGTTAGCCACCCGCACAGCCCTGATCTTCGAAGACGTAGGAACGCTGTAGAGCAGGCCCCGCGCGCCGGGTCCGTCCCGAAGCAGGGTTCAGCAGCCGCAGGACCTGCGGAGGATCAGGTCCGTGGGGAAGGTGAGGGCCTCGATGGCCGGCTCGCCTTCGATCAGGCGGTGGACTGCTTGTTGGGCAAGGTCTTCTAGGGGTTGGCGGACGACGGTCAGTGGGGGCCAGGTGTATTCGGTTTCGGGGGTGCCGTCGAAGGCGACCACAGCTATGTCTTCGGGGACGCGGACCCCCGACTCGTGGAGGGCGCGTAGGACGCCGATGGCTTGTAGGTCTGAGCTGGCGAAGATGGCTGTGGGGCGAGGGGTTGCCTCGAGCAGGCGGCGGGCGGCTGTGTAACCGCCCTCCCGGGAGAACGACGCCCTGGCGATCGGACCGAGAGGCAAACCGGCTGCCGAGAGGGCGTCTTGCCAGCCCAGCTCGCGCTCTGGATGGCCGCCGCCGCCGATGATCAGGCCGACGACGCGGTGGCCGTGCTGCACCAGGTGCTCGACGCCGCGCCGGGCGCCCTCGCGGTACGCCGGACGGACGGAGCTCACGGTCGGCAGCACCCGGTTGATCGCGATCACCGGGATCTGCGCGTCGTCGAGCGACGGGTCCTCGGTCGGCGCGACCAGCAGCAGCCCGCTGACCCGGCGCGTGAGCAGCTCCGCGATCTTGGCGCGTTCGGTCGCGGGATCGCCATCCGTGCTCGTCTGCAGTACGACGTACCCGCGCGACCCCGCCGCCTTGTCGATCGCCTTCGCGAGCTCGGCGAACAACGGGTTCCCGCCGTCCGGCGTGATCAGCCCGAAGGTCCGCGTCGTACCCATCCGCAGCGCCCGCGCGGTCGCGTTCGGGCGGTAGCCGAGCGCGCGGATCGCCTCCAGCACCCGCTCGCGCGTCTCCGGCGCGACCTTCCGCGGACCCTCGTTCACGACGTAGCTGACCACCGCCGTGCTGACCCCGGCGTACTCCGCCACGTCGTTCCGCGTGACCGGTTCCTTCGGCATGCAGCGATGGTACGACGGTTGACCGCCGCGGAAAGCGGTTGCTAGCGTGTGTCGTCTACACGAGTAGAAGGAGACCGTCGTGGCCAGACGCTATGCCGTCGCCGGAACCGGATCGCGGGCGCAGTCGTACATCCGCGCGATGTTCCAGGCGCATCCCGAGGAAGCCGAGCTCGTCGCCCTGCTCGACCCGAACCCGGGCCGGCTCGCATTCCACCAGCGGCTCGTCACGAAGCTCGGCGGCCCGGAGCTCCCGCAGTACGGCGCCGACGACCTGGAGCGGATGGTCAAGGAGCAGTCGGTCGACCGCGTGGTCGTGACGAGCCCCGACTACACGCACGCCGCCGTCGTGTCGCGGCTGCTGCGGGCCGGCGCGGACGTGATCGTGGAGAAGCCGCTGACGATCAACGCGGACGGGACGCGGCAGATCGTCGACGCGATGAACGAGTCGGGCAAGTCCGTCGTCGTCACGTTCAACTACCGGTACTCGCCGCGCAACAGCGCGCTCCGCCAGGTGATCGCGGACGGCGAGATCGGGAAGGTGACCAGCGTCGAGTTCCAGTGGGTGCTCGACACGCGGCACGGCGCGGACTACTTCCGCCGCTGGCACCGCGAGAAGCTGAACTCCGGTGGTCTGCTGGTCCACAAGGCGTCACACCACTTCGACCTGGTGAACTGGTGGATCGCCTCCTCGCCGACGCGGGTGTTCGCGTCCGGCGGACTGTTCTTCTACGGCGACGAGAACGCGACCGCTCGAGGCCTCGGGCAACGACCGGAGCGCGGCACGATCGATGGTTCGGCCAACGATCCGTGGTTGCTCGACCTCCGCAACGACGACACGAACCGTCAGCTGTACTACGAGAGCGAGCAGTACGACGGGTACCGCCGCGATCAAGACGTGTTCGGTCCCGGGATCACGATCGAGGACAACATGTCCGTGATCGCGGAGTACGCGAACGGCGCGCGGCTGAGCTACTCGCTCAACGCCCACTCGCCGTGGGAGGGCTACAAGGTGTCGGTCAACGGCACTGAGGGCCGCGCCGAGCTGGAAGTGGTCGAGCGCGCCGCGGTCGTCGACGATCAGATCGACCCGAGCTACCCGTCCGACCGCGTGATCGCCGGCGACGTTCGTACCAACGGTGAGCGACTGATCCTGCAGAAGCACTGGGCCACCGCCGTCGAGGTGGAGATCCCTCGCGGCGAAGGCGGTCACGGCGGTGGCGACCGCCTCCTCTACACCGACCTCTTCGTGGGCCCGACCAACGACCCGCTCGCCCGCGCCGCCGACGTCAACGACGGCGTCCGGGCCGTTGCCGTCGGCATCGCTGCGAACCAGTCCCTTGCGAGCGGTCAGCCCGTGACGATCACCGACCTGAACCTAGGCGGCTGGTCGGCCTAGCCCCGTCTCCCGAGGGATCTGCTGGACCGCCGCGTCGAGCGAACTCGTCTCGTGCGGCTGCTCCAGCAGATCCGTCGGCCGGAGCCAATCATGTCTACCAATTTGCGGGCTGACCGGGGCGGTGCGTGCCGAAGGTCCACTCGTACCCTTCGGGGTCCGCGACGCGGCAGCGGTAGTTGCCCCACTCCGACAGTTCGGGGATCCAGACCGACTCGGCGCCGGCCGCGATCGCGGTCGCGTACAACGCATCGACCTCGTCCTGCGAGTCGAACGCGACGTACATCCCGTGGCCGACGGTGTCGCCCTTGCGGGCCGGCCGGTCGTACTGCGCTTCGTCGGTGAAGAGCGTGAACGCCTTCCCCAGCCAGCGCAGGGCGCCTGGCGCGTCGCGGTAGCCGAAGTACGCAGGGAACGTTGCCGTGTTCGTCATGCCTCCAGCATTTCGGAGGTAGCGGACAGGGGCCGTCCGCTACCTCCGAAGATGACTTCAGGCAGCTTGCCGCCGGGCTGTTCGCTGGCGGCGGAACCAGATCGCCAGCGCGATGCAGGGCACCACAAGCCCGCCGATGCCCAGCACCAGGAAGTCCCACTCGGCGTTGATGTGGTCGATCAGCCAGCCGAAGTTCTGTCCGAAGAACCCGGTCAGGAAAGTCAGCGGCAGGAAGACCGTGGCCAGCTTGGTGAGCTGCTCCATGGACGCGTTCTGCCGGACGCTGACCTTGGTCTGCTCGACGCCGATCACCGCCATGTTCGCCTCGAGGACGGTGGCGAGCAGGTCGCGCTGGGCGGCGACTTCCTCGTTCACCAGGACGAGGTGGTCGCGCACGTCGCGGAAGTACGGCAGGAGCGGGGTGTCGCGGGCGCCGCGTTCGATCGTGGCGAGTACGGCGAGCAGCGGGTGGACCGCGCGGTAGAAGTCGGTCACCTCGCGACGGAGGAAGTAGATCTGCTCGGTCGGCGCCACCGAGCCGGCGAACACGGTCTGCTCGACCCGCTCGATGTCGCGCTCGAGCTCGGCGACGACCGGTCCATAGCTGTCGACGACTTGGTCGAGGATTGCCCAAAGCACCGAGCTCGTGCCGCACTCCAGCAGCTCGGGGCGTTGCTCGAGCCGGATCCGGGCGCCGTGCAGGTCGCTGGCCACGCCCTGACGGACAGTGATCACGAACGACGGCCCGACGAAGACGCTCACCTCGCCGAAGTCCACCTCCTTGCGCTCGTCGTCGTACCGCGCGGTGCGGAGGATGACCAGCTCCACGTCACCGGCGTACGGCTCGACCTTGGGCCGGAGATGGAAGGTCTGCGCGTCCTCGACGGCCAGCTCGTGCAGGCCGAAGCTCTGCCTGGCCTGGGCGAGTTCCTCGATGGTGGGCTCGAACATGCCCAGCCAGACGAACCCGCCCTGCTGGCAATGGGCGGCGGCATCCTCGACCGACATCGCCTCGACGTGCTGGCGGCGTCCGTCCCGGTAGTAAGCGCAGTCGATGATCATGGTGACCTCCTCCCCCGATCGTCGTACTCGGCGCCGAGAGGAAATAGGGTTGGCCGGGAACGCGGTGGTGAACATCGATGACGTATCCGTGAGGGAGATGCTGTGGGACTGCCAGTCGTACTGATGCCCGGCGCGATGCACCCGGCCGTGGCCGAGGGCCTCGCCGACCACTGCGAACTGATCCGGCTCTGGGAGGAGACCGACCCCGACGCCGTACTCGCGGCCCGCCGGGACGAGATCGTTGCCGTCGCCACCGGTGGTACGACGATCGACGGCGCCTTTCTCGATCGCCTCCCCGCCGTCCGCCTGGTCGCGAGCTTCGGCGTCGGGTACGACCGCATTGATGCTGGAGCCGCGGCCTCGCGCGGCGTCGTGGTCACGAACACGCCCGGCGTCCTGGACGACGAGGTCGCCGACACGGCCCTCGGTCTGCTGCTGATGACGGTCCGCGAGCTGGGGCAGGCCGAGCGGCACCTCCGCGACGGCAAGTGGGCCGCAGGGCATGCGTACCCGTTGACCAGGGCAACGTTGCACGGCCGCCGGATGGGCATCCTCGGCCTCGGCCGCATCGGCCAGGCCATCGCCGACCGCGTCCAGCCCTTCGGCGTCTCCGTTGCCTACCACAACCGCCACCCGAAGGACGTCTCCTATCCCTACTACTCGTCGCTGGCCGAAATGGCCGCCGACGTGGACATCCTGATGATCGTCATCCCCGGCGGCGACGACACCCGCCACCTCGTCGATGCCGCCGTGTTGAAGGCCCTGGGTCCCGACGGCATCGTCATCAACGTCGCCCGCGGCACCGTCGTCGACGAACAAGCCCTCGTCGACGCCCTCCGCACCAACACGATCCTGTCCGCCGGCCTGGACGTCTTCGAACACGAACCCAAGGTCCACCCCGACCTCCTGACCCTTCCCAACGCCGTCCTCCTCCCCCACGTAGGCTCCGCCACCATCCCCACCCGCAACGCCATGGCCAACCTCGTCGTCAACAACATCCGCCACTGGCTCGCAGACGGCACCCCCCTCACCCCCGTCCCCGAATCCACCAACCTGATGCAGTAGCCCTCACTGGTCTGCATCAGGAGCCGGTTGGTGAGCGGGGCGTGTACGGATGCAGGGATCGGCGAACACGCCCCGCCGTTTGTTGGAGCCGTCTGTGCGGCTGGGGGATGGCGTCTTGCGGAAGGAGGGCGGCGGCGATTGGAGTTAGTCGTCCAGCCACTTGGTGCCGTTGGCGGTTTGGTGGGGGCCGCGGTGGTGGGGGAGGACGCAGGGGTGGCCTGTTGCTGGGTGGGTGCCGTCGCATTGGTCTGTGGTGATCCGTTGGGCCTCCTCGCATGTGTCGCTCATGGGTCAAGCTTGAGGGCGGCCTTCGGGGCTGTCGCTCGTTTCTGTGTATCCCGTGACGTAGGGAGACAGGGATACAGACGGTGGGTAACACTTGTGGGGTGTCGTTCGGGAGTCGGCTGCGGGAGTACCGGGATCACCGTGGGTGGTCGCTGGGTGATCTGTGCCGGGCCACGCACTACAGCCGCGGGTATCTGAGCAATGTCGAGAATGGGCGCAAGCCGCCGTCGGAGGAACTGGCAAGTGCTTGCGATCTGGCGTTGAAGGCGAAGGGGGAACTGATCGCCGCTGCTCGGCACGATGCTGCTGCGAAACTGAACGAGACGCCTTGGCAGACCGCCGAACTGGTCCAGAAGATGCAAGCCTCGGACATCACCAGCGCGACGCTGGAACAGCTTCACTCAACCGTCGAAGAGTTGTGCTGCCAATACAACCGGCGCGATGCCTTGGAGCTTCGCGAGGAGACCCACGAGTGGCTTCAGCACGTCGCTGCCATGCTTCGCCGGCCGGTCGGGTTGAAGGCACACGGCGATCTGCTGGTCGCAGGCGGCTGGCTCGCTCTGCTGGCGGGATGCGTCGAATACGACTTGGGGATGGCTACCGCCGCCGAGTCGACTCGGGTGGCTGCTCTCCAACTGGGATTAGAGGCTGGTCATCCGGAGATCACCGGTTGGGGACACGAGATGACCGCATGGTTCGCGTTGACGCAGGGCCGGTTCCGGCAAGCCGTAGCCGCATCGCAGCGAGGCCAGGCGGCGGCGCCGAATTCGTCTGTGACCGTGCAATTGCTTGCCCAGGAGGCGAAGGCAAAGGCACGGCTCGGGGAGAGCGGGCTGACCGCTCTGTTGGAATCAGGCCGGGAGATGCTGCATCACCTGCCGTACCCGGACCGACCGGACAACCACTTCAAGGTGGACCCGTCCAAGTGGGACTACTACTCGATGGATATCCACCGGATGGCAGGCGACAACGAGCAAGCCACCGAGTACGCCGAGACGGTGATCCGCGACAACACCGCGCCCGACGGCACGGAGCTGAGCCCGATGCGGATCTCCGAGTGCCGCATCACCCTCGGGTTTGTGGCCGGTCGTCGAGGCGATCTGGAACAGGCGGTGGACCGCGGAGTGGAAGGTCTGAAGGACGGCCGGCAGAGCAAGGTCCATCTACGGATGATCGCCGCCGAACTCGACCAAGAGCTCCGTCGTCACTTCCCGGGTGAGAGCCTGATTGTCGAGTTCGAAGACGCCCTTCACGGCGTCTGACATGGGATCTCACCGGAGCGGCACCAACGACCTTGCCTTTGTCAGGCACGTCGTTGGGTGGTTGGAGTCTGCCGGGGTGAAGACCTGGTTGTTCGGGGGCTGGGCTGCGGAGTTGCTGGGGCTGGAGTTGCCGCGGACGCACCATGATGTGGATCTGCTGTATCCAGGTGAGAGCTTTGCTGCGGCGGATGCGTTGTTTGCGCGTGGCGAAGTGGATGAGGTTGTGGCTAAGCGGTTGCCGCACAAGCGGGCCTTCGAGATGGACGGCGTCCTGGTTGAGTTGTTCTTGGTGCAGGGGCCGGCGGGCGCGCCGTTCACCGACTACTGGGGTGTCACGCGGCATGAGTGGCCGGCGAATGTGCTTGAGGTCGAGGCTGGTGGGCTGCGGGTGGCTAGTGCGTTGGCGCTGCTGGACTACGAGGCGACGTTCGACAAGCGGGTTCCGACTGTGGATGGCGAGCGGGTGACGGTGGAGGAGTGGCTCGCGGAGCACGAGAGCTGGTTCAGCGGGTCAGCCTGATCTGCTTGGTGAGGTGGGAGAGTTTCGAGGGGTTGCGGACGGCGTAGAGGCCGGTGATCTGGCCTTGGTCGATTCGTAGGGCGGTGACGGTGTCGATCTCGCCGTTGAAACGCAGGATCAGGGCAGGTTGACCATTGATCTCGGTCAGGTCCAGCGTGGCTTCGGCGAGACCCTCGACAGCGGCCGCGAGGAGGCGGGCCACCTTGTCGGCGCCGACGACCGGGCGCTGAACGGCCTGGACCACGCCGCCGCCGTCGCCGAGGAAGACGACGTCCGGGGCGAGGATGTCGAGCAGCCCCTGGAGGTCGCCGGTGGTGATCGCGTGCTGGAACGCCGCCAGGGCGTCACGGGTTTCGGCGGGGCTGACGGGGCCGGCGGGACGACGGGCGGCGACGTGGGAGCGGGCGCGGTGGGCGATCTGGCGGACGGCGTCCGGCTTCTTGTCGACGGCCTCGGCGATCTCGTCGTACTCGAGGCCGAAGACCTCGCGGAGGACGAAGACGGCCCGCTCGGTCGGCTTGAGGGTCTCGAGCACCAACATCATCGCCATCGAGACGCTGTCCGCGAGCTCCACGTCCTCGGCGACATCGGGTGCGGTGAGGAGCGGCTCGGGTAGCCACGGGCCGACGTACGACTCCTTGCGGCGACCCAGGGTGCGCAGGCGTTGGAGGGCCTGGCGGCTGGCGATCCGGACCAGGTACGCGCGTTGGTCCAGCACCGTGTCGAGGTCGACCCCGACCCAGCGCAGCCACGTCTCCTGCAGCACGTCCTCCGCGTCGGCGGCCGAGCCGAGGAGCTCGTAGGCGACCGTGAACAGGAGGTTGCGATGGGCAACGAAAGCCTCGGTGGCCTTGTCGGTACCGGTCATGCTGGACTCCTTGTACGCGCGGGTGTCACCCATCAGATGCCGCTCGCCGGAGATCTGTGACACGAAGTCCAGTATGGCGCTCGTCACGTTCTGGAACCGTCACGGCGACCTGGCCGGCGGCATCTCGTGTTCATCCAGTAGATCTCACAAGTAGGGATGAAGACGATGGAACCCCGTATCGACGTCATGCAGAACCCGTTCGGCGTCAAACTGGCGAAGCGGCTGTTCGCCGTCCACGGACTGTTGCAGCAGACGGCGCTGCCGCAGGCGACGCAGAACCTGGTGATGCTGCGCGCCAGCCAGATCAACGGCTGCGGGCACTGCATCGACATCCACTCGAAGGAGGCCACGGCCGGGGGCGAGACGACGACCCGCCTCAACCTGGTCGCCGGCTGGCGGCACTCGACCGTCTTCACCGAGGCGGAGCAGGCCGCACTGGCGCTCACCGAGGAGGCGACCCGGCTCGCCGACGCCTCCGAAGGTGTCTCGGACGAGACCTGGGCGCGGGCCGCCAAGTACTACGACGAGGACCAGCTGATCGCGCTGGTGACGCTGATCGCGATGATCAACGCCACCAACCGGATGGCCGTCACCTTCAACCAGCTCGGCGGCTCCTACGAGCCCGGGCTGATGGCGGCCACGATCAGCGAGTAACGCCGGTGGCGGGCAGGTCCCAGATCCGCTCGGACTCCCAGGCGTACTCCCACGCCTGGATGTCCGGCGGCTCGATGCCGAGGCCGGTGAGGACGGCGCAGACCTGCTCACGGTGGTGGTTGGCGTGGTTGATCGCCTGGGCGATGAAGATGCCGACCCGGGTACCGCGGGTGTCGTTGTCGACGATGATCACGCGTTCGACGTCGATCGGCTGGGTCAGGAACACCTCCCACAGCGCGCCGGCCTCGGCGTTCCAGCGGCCCAGCGTCTCCAGGTCGGCCGCCGGCTCGCTGTCGACGTACTCGAGCGGGCGGTCGGCGAGCCGGCGCAGGTAGCTGCCGTCGCACCGGACGATGTGGTCGAGGGTCGCGAGAATGCCGCCGTACGTGCCGACGCCGGTGATCTCCAGCTGCTCGGGCGCGAGGTCCTGATCCCGGCAGAACCGGATCAGGCTGCCCGTGGCCCAGTTGTTGTGCCGGATGGGGTCGTACAGCAGGTCGTTGAGTCCCATACAGGCCAAGCTAGCCGCGCCCGCCCCGCCCGGGGTACCGGATTTCGCCCCGGGCGCGGCGCACGCGAAAGGAGATCAGCTGTCGGCCGCGATGTTGACCATCCAGTTGATGCCGAACTTGTCGGTCACCATGCCGAACTCGTCGCCCCACATCTGCTTCTCGAGCGGGACCGTGACCTTGCCGCCGTCGGCGGACAGCTTCTCGTAGTACCCGCGCAGCTCGTCGCCGTCGCCGCTGAGGCTGATCGAGATGTTGTCGCCCGGGTTGTACGGCATGCCCTGCGGGGTGTCGGACGCCATCAGCGTGAACCCGCTCGGCGTCTCGAGCTGCGCGTGCATCAGCAGTTCGTCGTCCTCCGGGCCGTGGCTCGCACCGAACTCCTTGAAGGTGTTCTTGGCTACCTCACCGCCGAAGACCCCCTGGTAGAACTCCATCGCCGGGCGCGCTTCACTCTTGAACTGAATGTACGGATTGAGCCGGGATGCCATCGAATCGTTCCTTCCCCCAACAGGCCGAACCCTCTGGTACGGCGCTTATGCCCGCACAGTAAACCCGGCCGCCGACAGTCCGCGACACCTCGAACCCGGCTGTCCGGTTAAGGTCCCGGGATGATCCTGCGACACATCACCATCGATGCCGGCAATCCCTACGAGCTCGCGCAGTTCTGGAGTACAGTCACCGGCTGGCCGGTCGCGGACGGCGATGTGCCGGGCGACGACGAGGTACTGGTGGTGGCGCCTGCGCCGGTTCCCGGGCTGCTGTTCATCGCGGTGCCGGAGGGCAAGTCGGTGAAGAACCGGGTACACCTCGACTGGGGTCCGACCGAGCGGACCCGCAACGAAGAGGTCGAGCGGATCCTGTCCCTCGGCGGCACGATCCACGAGGACCATCGGGTCCCCGACGGCCGCGGCTGGGTGACGATGAAGGATCCCGAAGGCAACGAGTTCTGCGTCGAGCGCAGCGAGGCCGAGCGCGCCGGCTGATCGGCTTCAGGTGTCCACCCGTCGTGGTCGAACGCCCACGCTCCGTCGGTCGCGATCAGCTGCGACGGTTCCGGCATAGCCGGGAACCTATCCCTGGGTCGGGTCTTCGTGGATGCTTGGACAGTGAAGTGGTGGCGTCGGAAGAAGAAGCAGTCTGCTGAGGACGGGGAACCTCGGCGGCGGGGGTTGCGGCGGGACGAGGTCAAGGACCTGCGTGCCCGTCTGACGGGTGAGGGGTACACCCTGAAGCACTGACCGCTCGATGCAACCAAACGGGCGGCCCGGAGCATTTAGTAAGTGGGGGCCGGGGGATGCACCAGGTTCGGGGGGCACCGCGTCATGTCGCCGGGCGTTACGTTGCCGCGCGGCATGTCGCGGCGCGGAGACGACGACTGAAGCTAGGGGGTGTCAGGGTGCTGCAGCAGGCCCGGGACCGCCCCGGCAACACCACCCAGGCACCGGTTTCCGCGCTGCGAGCGTTCCTCGGGTCGGTTGTCTCGATCGTCGTCACGCTGCTGGTACTCGCGTTGCTCGCCGGTGTGCTCGTCGTCCTCGAGCCGCGGACGACCGACGCCGACACGACGGCCGACGGCACCGGCTCGTACAGCGTTCCGACGAAAGGCCCGGGGCAGTACGGATCGGGCACGCTCGGCCCGTGGCAGAACCTGGTCCGGCGCATCTCCCCCGAGGACCAGATCCGCGACACCCTCATGTTCGACGGCATCTTCCTGTTCGGCGACAGCATCGCCGTACAGAACAGCGTCTCCCTCGAGCGGGCACTGGCCGATCGCACCGGCGACTCGATCGCCTTCCACGACTGGTCCGGTCAGCCCGCCTCGGCAGCGGTCGACGCACTCGCAGAGTGGGCGCGTGACTACGGTCTGCCCCGGCGGATCGTGATGGCCGTCGGTACGAACGACATCTTCGACCCGCCCGCATTCGCCGCGCAGGTCGAGCGCGCGATGAAGATCGCCGGGCCGGGGCGGACGGTGTACTGGGTGAACGTGTACGCCAGTCGCACCAAGCAGCCTGCCGCCGTACGGGACGCGGACGTCGACAACAGCGCCTGGATCAACCGGCAGCTGTACGACGCCTCGCTGGCTCACCCGAACCTGCGGATCATCGACTGGTCCGGCTTCCTGTCCTCCCGGCCGGGCGGCACCGCGCCGTACCTGCGCGACGGCGTGCACACCAGCGAGCCGCTCGGCGGTACCGCTCGCAACGAGCTGATCGCCGGGGCGCTCAGAACCAGCCGCTAGGCCAACCTCCGGCCGACCTTCCGCGTGAACGGGTTGAGCACGGGAGGACGAGCCATGTCACGCAAGATCATCCGGGGTTGGTCCACCTCGGCCGCCATCATCGTGGTCCTGACGGCCTTCCTTCTGGCGCTCCTGCATTTCGAGGCTCCGGCCGCGCGCGCGAAGTCGACAGCCCCGGTCGCCGGCACAGGAAGCTACGGGTCCGGCACGCTCGGTTCCTGGCAGCGGAACAGCCGGGTGATCTCCAGCGGCGCACACGTCCGCCACGTTGTCGCGACGAACGGAGTGGTCCTGTTCGGCGACAGCATCGCCGTACAGGACGGCGAAGCGCTCGGCCGGCTGCTCGGGCAGCAGCTGGGTACGACGTTCGCGGAGTACAGCTGGTCCGGTCAGCCGACGGCGGCCGCGGTCGACGCGATGGCTTCCTGGGCGCGCGCGTACGGCCTGCCGAAGCGGATCGTGATGGCGGTCGGGTCGAACGACATCTTCGATCCACCCGCGTTCGCCGCCCAGGTCGAGCGCGCGCTCCGGATCGCCGGCCCGGGCCGGACCGTGTACTGGGTGAACGTGCAGGTCGCGCGGACCGACGAGCCGGCCTCGGTGCAGGTCGCGGACCAACGCAACAGCGAATGGATCAACCTGCAACTGGAGCAGGCCGTATCAGATCACCCGAACCTGCGGATCGTGCCGTGGGCCGAGTTCCTCGCGGCGCAGCCGGAGCGGATGCGTACGGACCTGCGGGACGGACGGCACACCACCGTGCCGGCCGGGCAGAGCGCGCGGAATGCCCTGATCCTGCAGGCGATCCGGCGGGGTTGACGCTGCCCTTCCGGGCATTTGTAACCGGAGTGGACGATCCGAAGCAACTTTTTGACCCACTCGCGACATCTATAAGGCAGAGGAACCAATCAGCACCTCGGGGGGAACCGATGGCGACATACCTGACCGGAGTCTGACCGGCAGCGAACTCGATGCCGGAAGCAACCTTCGGCGGTCCGCCGGCCGTTTCTTGAGTACAGCGTTCTCGAGTACAGCGTTTCCGAACGACAGGCGTCTCTGAAGTAGCAGCGACGTAGCAACGAAAAACACCCTGACCATTTCCCGGGGATCGCCCCACCCGAATTCAGGTCTAGGCCAGAACAGGCATGCCCAAAAGCATGCGGGGGAGGACCGATGATGCCCGCGAGACATCTGCGAACGACCAGAACGACGCTCCGGCTCATGATTCCGCTGATCGTGAGCGCCGCCGTGCTGGCGAGCGTGCTGGTGATCCCGTGGGGCGGGTCCGAGCCGGAAGCGGCGCCCGACCCGACCGTCAGCTACACGCCGGAACCGCCGACTGCGCCGCCAACCCCCGCGAAGCAGGACACCTACACCTGCCCGGCGTACAGCGGGATCGACCACACGAACCCGGTCAGCAACCTGTACCAGGACACGTTCACCTGGGGTACGACGCCAGCGACGAAGGTCGGCGACGGCAAGGGGAACATCAACTGGCGGATGAACCCGGACAAGAACCCGAGCTGGTACATGTGGCTGCACTCGCTTCGTTGGCTCGGGCAAGGGATCACCGCCGGCGCGAAGGGCGACAAGCGTGCGCTGCAGCGGGTCAGCACGATCGCCCGCGACTGGATCAACGACAACCCGTACTCGTGGAAGTCCGACGTCGGCGCGTACGAGTCGACCATGCACCGCACGAATGTGCTGATCTGCCTGCGGCAGGCGGTGCTGTCCGGCCTGCACGTGGCCAAGCTGCCGCTGACGTACACCTGGCTGGACGATGCGCTGATGGAACACGCGTGGTTCCTGCAGAAGAACTACAGCGGTGACTGGAATCACGGCACCGACGAGAGCCTGGCGCTGTTCGGGATCGGTTGCACGCTGAAGCGCAACGATCTGAAGAAGGTCGCCTCCGACCGGCTGACGAGTGCGATCAAGACCTCGATCGACACGCAGGGGTCGACCAACGAGCAGTCGACGGCGTACGCGCAGTTCAACTACGCGCTCTGGGGCCGGGCGATCGACGTACTGCGCAAGTGCGGGGTCGATCCCGGTACGACGATCGTCGCGCGGCGCCGGGAGCTGGCGAAATGGCTCGCGCTCGCCACCAACTCGCTCGGGAACCTGCCGCAGCTCGGCGACTCGGAGGTCGTGCGCACGGCGCCCGTTCCCGGGACGGTGCTCGAGTACGCCGGTACGCTCGGCCGGCAAGGGATCCGGCCGACGCAGCGGATCGGGATCTTCGACGCCGGGTACATCTTCGGGCGCACCGGGTGGGGCGAGAAGCGGCCGTTCACGCAGGAGTCGACGTACAGCATCCGGTTCGGGCCGGCGCAGAAGCTGCACGGGCACAACGACCACACCTCGGTCACGTACACGTCGCACGGGCGCGACATCCTGATCGACGGCGGACACGCCGGATACAAGGTGGACGACTGGCGATTCTGGGCGAAGGGCCAGTTCGCGCACAACGAGATGACGGTGAAGTCCGCGACCGGGCACCCGGAGACCAAGTTGGTGCGGTCGTCGATCAAGGACACGTCGGAGTTCTACGAACTGCACGACTCCCCCGGCGCCGGCATCGACCGGACCCGCGGCGTGCTGGTGCTGAAGGACCCGGACCTGATGGTCGTGCTGGACCGCGGTACGTCGAACTCCGACGAGGACTACTCGACGCTCTGGCACCTGCCGTCGGACCAGAAGGTGGTTGTCAGCGGCAATGACCAGGCAGTGGCCGCCCGGCCGGGTGATCGGGTGAAGACGACGCTGCTGCAGATCCCGTTCCAGCAGGAGGCGACGCCGATCGAGGTTGTCTCCGGTTCGCAGGACCCGATCCAGGGGTGGCACTACGCGACGATCGACAAGCGGGCGGCGGCGCCGGTGGTCGAGTTCAACCGCTCCGGGAACAGCGCGAAGATCCTGTCGGTCATCGCGCCGACCCGCACCAACGCGGTCGTCAGCTACACCACCACGTGGCAGGGCTCCCGGATGCTGGTCAACCTGAAGGTCGACGGCGTGACCACGGTCGTCGCCGTCTCCGCGGACGGAACCATGCAGCGGATCAAGTAGTGGCCTTCGGGCCGACGGGCGTCCAGTCGGGGGCCGGGTCTTCGCCGACCCGGCCGTCGACGGCCTCGCGGATGAGGTCCGCGTGGCCGGTGTGGCGGCCATACTCCTCGATCAGGTCGCAGACGAGGCGGCGGAGGCTCGCGTGCTGCCCGTCCGGCCAGCTGATGTCCGCCGGCTGGTCGAGCCCGCCGTCCGCGATGGCCGCGGCGAGTGTCTCGCGGGAACGCGCGACCGCGCCGTCCCACAGGGCGTACAGCTCCTCCGGGGTGTTGTCGACGGCGGAGTTGAACTCCCAGTCGTTGTCGTCCCGCCAGCCGTTCTGCACCCACGGCCCGTCCATCGGCAACCCGCGGAACTTCACGTTGAACATGTAGTCCTCGTTCGCCGCAAGGTGCTTCATCAACCCACCGAGCGTCATCGACGACGCCCCGATCCGGGTGTTCAGCCCGTCCGCGTCCAGCTCGTCCACCTTGAACCGGAACGTCGTACGCAACCGGTCCAACGCCCCCACCAGATGCTCAGCATCACTCCCCGCCAGCGGCGGCTCCCACCACGGAGAGACCCACTCGTTCTCGGCCATGCCAGCACCGTAATCCCCATTCCGGACACTCCCCTTCCGGAACCTTCTCCTGACTAGGGTTCGGCGGATGGCACGGTATGCGGGTGTGATCGCGCGGTACGGCGGGCTGGTGGCGCTTGTGCGGGATCAGTACGAGGCATGGGACGCGCCGTACTGGAATCTTCCGAGCGGTGCCGTCGAGGAGGGTGAGACGCCGGGGGCCGGGGCGGTTCGGGAGCTTCGGGAGGAGTCGGGGTTGCGCGCCGCCGAGGAAGACCTTGCGCTCGTGTGGACGACGGCGGTTCTGGTGGATGGTCGGGTTACCTCGCGGTCGTGGAACTTCGTCGTGGAGGTGCAGGATCCGACGTTCGCGATCGACGATCCGGACGGGACTGTGACGGACGCGCGGTGGTTCTCGGTCGAGGACGCCGTACGGCAGCTCAGCAAGCTGCCCTACCCGCCGCTCTCGGCGCCTGCTGTCGACCACCTGACGTACGGCGCTCGACGCCAGGAGTGGACCTTCACGCGCGCCGGCGAGGACTGGTCCTGGTAAAAGTTTTCGCTTTCCTGGCAACAAACTGAGAGTCTCGCCGCGTCTATAAGAGAGAACAGTCCTGGGGGTAGGTCTGTCCTATTACCGGTCTAGACCTTAATTGTCAAGACCATGGCGAAGCGATCTTCTGGGGGGAAGCGACACTGTGGATCAGCACACAGACGTCCAGAGCGGAATGCCGGCGCGCCTCGACGCGCCGGTCCGGCTACTTGTTGGCCCGGCCAACTTCGCGGGGCAGGGCACCCGCTGGGCACGGGCGCTCGAGGAGCGGGTGCCGAGCACGAAGGCGACCTCGTTCGCCTTCTTCAAAGGGGTCCTCGACTACCCGGTCGACTACGGCGTCCCGGCGCGTACGTACCGGCGCAACCACCGATGGCGTCTGAACTTCTACAACCATGTCGTAGGCAACTACACACATGTGCTGCTCGAGGCGGCCCGGCCGATCTTCGGTCCCTTGCACGGGCCCGACGGATCGTACGAGATCCCGCACCTGCTCTCCAAGGGCTTGCAGGTGGGACTCATTGCCCACGGCTCCGACGTACGCATCCCCAGCCGGCACGCCGAGACCGAGCCCTGGTCACCGTTCCCCGACATCGACGACGAGACCGTCGAGCTGCTGGAACGCAACGCCACCCGCGCCGTCGACCTGTTCACGTCGTACCCGGGCTCTGTCTACGTATCGACCCCCGACCTCCTCGACTACGTCCCCAACGCGACCTGGTGTCCGGTGGTCGTCGACGTCGGCGCGTGGCGCAGCAACGCCCCGGTGCTCCAGCACAAGCTGCCGGTGGTGGCCCACGCGCCCAGCAAGTCGGCGATGAAGGGCTCCGAGCTCATCGACCCGATCATGAAGAGGCTCGCCAAGCGTGGCCTCATCACCTATCGCCGGGTCGAGGGCGTCGACCCGGCGGACATGCCGGCCGTCTACCGCGACGCCGACATCGTCCTCGACCAGTTCCGCATCGGCAGCTACGGCGTCGCCGCGTGCGAGGCCATGGCGGCAGGCCGGATCGTGGTGGGCCATATCGCGCAGCACGTCCGCGATCGCGTGGCCGCTGTCACCGGCCTCGACCTGCCGATCGTCGACGCGACGCCCGACACCGTCGAGCAGGTCGTGCTCGACCTCATCGCGAACCCGCAGCGGGGCCGCGAGGTCGCCGCGCGCGGGCCGGCGTACGTCGAGCAGGTGCACGACGGTCACTCGTCGGCCGAGGCGCTGGCCGCGTTCGTCGAGCACCCGAGCCCGGTGCGGGCCGATTGGAAGCCGTCCTGGATCCGGCCCAAGGTCGTGATGATGGCCGGCAACGACATCGTCAGCGACGCCCGCGTACTGAAGTACGCCCAGACCGTGGCGAACTGGGACCTCGACGTCACCTGTATCGGCATCCCCGGACGCAGGCTCAGAGGCGTCCGCCAGTTCGGCAAGGTACAGGTGTTGTGCCCGATCATCCCGTCGAAGGTGCTGGTGACGGGGTGGCGCAGGCGGCTGGCCAACGTCAAGGCCAACCTCACTCCGTGGTTCCGCACCGAGGCGGAGTACATGCTCGCCTACGGTCGCTGGCAGTACGCGAGCCGCGAGCTGCGCGGCGACCGTGGCCGGGATGAGCGCGACCGCGAGCGCACCGGCGCCGAGTCCGGCTCGGCCCGGCGGTCGGTCCGCGACCGGCTGCGGCGGGCGGCGCGTTGGCGGTCGCTGCGGCTGCACCGCGCGATCCTCAACGTCCGCGCGTACTTCGCCCGGCGAGCCAAGCGGACGGCCGACCTTAGCGACCTCGGCATCGGCAAGCGCCGCGAGCGGCTGCTCGCCCTCTACCGCCACCTGCCGTCGGGCCGTTGGCGGCGGGTGATGCCGGAGCTGGTCGACCAGGAGCTGACGCTGGGTCCGCTGCTCGATCGCCTGCTGATCGAGGTCATCCACGTGCACGACGTCTTCATGCTCGGCATCGCGGCGCGCGCCGCGCACCGGGCGGCGCTGGACGGGCGGACGATCAAGATCATCTACGACGCCCACGAGTACATCCCCGGCATACCGGTGGTGGCTCCGCGCCGGGTTGCGGCGTACTGCGATCTCGAGCGCGAGTTCATCCCCGACACCGACCGCGTCATCACGGTCTCCGAGCCGCTGGCCCAGTGGCTGCGGCGTGACCACAAGCTGGCCGCCCTGCCCGACGTCGTCCTCAACGCGCCGGTCGAGCCGCCCGCGGGCGCGGAGGTCAAGGGTCTGCGCGAGCTGCTGCGGCTGTCGGAGCAGGTGCCGTTGCTGGTGTACGGCGGCGGCGTCAACCGCGCCCGCGGTGTCGGGACGGTCGTCGAGGCACTGCCGCAACTGCCCGAGGTTCATCTCGCGATCGTCGCGCGCGCCAACTCCGTCACCGCGGAGCTGCTGGCCAGGGCCGTCGAGCTGGGCGTAGCAGATCGCGTGCACCTCGCGCCGTTCGTCGATGCCGAGGTCGTGCCGCTCTACCTGCGCTCGGCCAGCATCGGTCTCAGCCCGCTGCTGCACGCGCCCAACCACGACATCGCGGTCACGAACAAGTTCTGCGAGTACATCGCTGCGGGGCTGCCCATCATCACCAGCGACACTCCGGCGCAGGCCGACCTGGTGAACGAGCTCGACCTTGGCGCGGTCTACCCCGCGGGCGACGTGGACGGACTCGTCCGCGCGGTCTGCACGGTGCTCGCCGACCGCGACCGCATCGCGAAGCGGATCACCGGTGACTCCGAGCTGCGGCACCGGTTCGCCTGGTCCGCGCAGGCCGAGGTCATCCGCTCGGTGTACGCCGAGGTCATGGGGCAGCTGCCCGACGCCGCCTGGGCCCCCGACGCCACCATCGTCCGTCAGCTCCTCCCGGGGCCGCCGAAGCTGCCGGAGACGGCCTGGCACGCCTTCCGGGCGGCTAGGGGGCAGGACGGCGAGACCCCCAGGTCAGAGGCGGTCTGACTCACAGGCTGCGGCGGACGACGACGTTGCGCTTGGCGCGAGTGCGGTCCTCTTCGTACGGCGTGAAGCCGGCGTCGAGGAACGTGCCCAGTACGCCGCGACCCGGGTCGCCCGGCATCGCCTTCACCGGGTAGGCCTCGACGAGGCGTGCCCCCGACGTACGCGCGTACTCGACCGCCGCCTCGACCATCGGCAGCGTCAGCCCCCGGCCGCGGTAGCCGCTCTTCACGAACAGGCAGTTGATCGCCCAGACGGACTCGTCGTCCGGGTGGTCGATCGGCAGCGTCCGCGAGTGGACGATCGCGTAGTACTCCGGCCGCTGCGCCACCGCACACCAGGCAGCCGGCCGCGCGTCGACGTACCCGATGAGGCCAACTGGCATGCTTGCCTGGACGAACCCCTCGAGTGCTGCTCGGTTCTCCTCGCTGCCGTTGTGCGCGACCTGGGCGCTCGGCAGCCGCCGGGCCATGCACCAGCACCCGCGCGTCCCGCCGTTGGGACCGAAGAGTCGACCAGGTCGTCCCACCGCGCGTGGTCGACCGGGTGAACCTCCATTCGCGCATTCAACCATCGGCGGAATTGGTTCGCACTCGGGCGCGCGTCCATGGAATCGTCGGGGGCCATGAGCGACCTGACCAGCTTTCTTCGGGAGCGCGGCGTTGAACCCGTCAACGTCGTACCGCTGCTCGGCGGTGAGAAGAACCGCAGCTGGCTGGTCGACGGCGCGGGGGGTTCGAGGTTTGTTGCCAAGAGCTACAGCACCAGCACGCGTGCCGAGGTGGAGTACGAGCTCCACGCGGCCAAGTTCGTCGCCGATCGCGGCTTCCCGACGCCTGCTCCGATCGCGGCTGAGGACGGATCGCTCCGGGGCTTGATCGACGATCGCCCGGCGGCACTCTTCACGTACGCGGCCGGAGAGCACCCGACTGATCTGACCGACGACTACTTCTCGGCCGACCGTCAGCTCGGCCGGCGCGCTGCAGGGCTGGCCGCCCAGCTCCATGAGCTTTGTGCAGATCGAAGCTTCCCCGGCGGACGGACAGCGCGGCTTGATCCGCTCCGTCGCATCCAGACCTTCCTGCGGTCGCCGTACGCCGATCTCCCTGTACTCCGCGAGACGTCGCACCGCTTGATCGCCCTGCAGGAGAAGATGGCGGCCGTGTACGCCGACCCGGCAGGCCTCCGCCAGGGCCTGCTCCACAACGACATCAGCGCCGTGAACCTTCTGCTCGACCAGGCCGGCGACATCACTGCCTTGATCGATTTCGACGACTGCATGACTTCGTTCCAGCTCTACGACCTCGGCCGCATCGCAGAAACCTGGGGCCGCACCGCCGACCGTCACGCCGACCTCAGCCGCATCAACGAACTGATCGAGGCCTACAACGCAACCCGCCCCCTGACCGACCGCGAAGCCGAACTCGCCCTCGACCTGATCGCCACCTACGCAGCAGCAACTGGAGTCGACGTGCTCACCAACATGCTCCGCGCGGGCTCACACGTCGAAGACCCCCGAGCCAGCTACTCCATGCTCTTCTACCTGGACCTCTGCCGCTGATGAGACACATCTACTTGGTCACGCACCCCGAGGCGCAGCATCATGTCGACGGCCTCGTCGGAGGCTGGTACGACTCCGAGCTGACAGCCCGCGGGCACCTGCAGGCAGAACAGATCGCCGACGTTCTAGCCGGCCGAATCGGGCTCGAGCCGGTCGAGGTCTACTCGTCCGATCTGCGTCGGGCCAGCCAGGCGGCGGAGCGAATTGCCCGGCGGTTCTCCGTCGGCGTTCAGACGGATGCGCGCCTTCGCGAGCGCTCCAACGGTGAGGCCGACGGGCGTCCCCAGGCGTGGCTCGCCGAGCGGCGCATCCCCTTGCCGGAGTACGGCGACCGGCTCGGTCACCACGACGGACCGGCCGGCGCGGAGACATGGATGGCCCTGGTCGAACGCCTGTACCCCGCACTCGACGAGATCGTCCGTCAACCGGTCGAGAACCAGATCGTGGTGTCCCACGGGTCCGCCTCGAGCTATCTGATTGCCGCCTGGATCGGCATGCCGATGACATCGACGGACCGGGTCTTCTTCCCGCTGACTTCGGGGAGCATCACCACCCTCCGCCGCAACGACAGCCACTTCAGCCATCAAGTCGTCTGTCTGAACGAGACCCAGCACCTGCAAGCCCTCGCCTCGGACGGAGGCACCTGACAAGGTGAGCAGATGCTGAAGCAGGTGGCTGATGGCGTTTGGGTGCGGCAGAGCGAATGGGTCTGGAGCAACGCGACCGTGGTGCTCGGCGAGGACGGGTTGATCCTAGTCGATCCAGGGATCGACGGGTCCGATCTGGGCCAGCTTGCTGATGACGTGGAGCAGCTCGGTGTTCCGGTGGTGGCCGGGTTCTGCACGCATCCGCATTGGGACCATCTGCTCTGGCATTCCCGGTTCGGCGACGTACCGCGGTACGCCACGCCGGGCTGTGTGCAGACTGCTACTGCAGCCCGGGAGCGGGCGCAGGCGATGGCGGCGGAGAGCGCGTCGGGCATCCCGCTCGAGCTGATCGGGCTCCTCACCCCATTGCCGGCGGACGGAGTACCCGTGCCGGGCCAGATCGTCGAGCACGAGGCGCACGCCGTCGGCCACGCCGCGATCCTCCTCGCGGACCGCGGCGTGCTGCTCGCCGGCGACATGCTCTCCGACGTACTGATCCCGCTTTTCGACCCTCGCCGTACCGATCAGCTGGACGCCTACGAGACGGCGCTCGACCGACTCACCGAGGCGGCCCAGCACGCCAATGTCCTCGTCCCCGGCCACGGTGCCGTTGCCGAGGGCCCCGAACTGGCGGCCCGGCTTGCCGCCGATCGTGCGTACGTCGACGCGCTGCGCCGAGGCGAGGACCCGGCCGACGTACGCCTGGAGCAAGACTGGCTCGCCGGCCCGCACCAGTCGAACCTGAAGCAGGCCCGCCCCTCAGGCTGACTTGTGGCGGGCGCCGCCTTCGAGGTGGATCGTCTCGCCCGTGATGAAGCCTGCGCGGAGCAGCCACATCACCGTGTCCACGACGTCGTCGCTCTGGCCGTGGCGTCCGACCAACGTGTTCGCGGCGCTCTTCGTCAGCAGACTTGCCTTGGCGTCACCGAGCCGGTCCCATGCGCCGGAGTCGACGATGCCGGGCGAGATCGCGTTGACCCGGACCGGTGCGAGCTCCGCCGCGAGGTGGCGAGCGGCGTACTCGACCGCGCCGTTGGTGACCCCTTTGACCAGCGATCCCGGACCCGGGCGCCAGCCGACGACACCCGAGAACAGCACGATCGACCCCGTCGGTCGCAGCCGCGGCCCAAGGTGCTTGGCGATCAGCATCGGCCCGATCACCTTCGCCGTGAACGCCGCAACCAGCTTGTCCCGGTCCAGCTCGGCGGCACGTACGTCGTGCGGCGCCGAGCCCGTCGTGACGATGTGATCGATGCCGTCCGACAGCTTCTCGGCGGCGGCCGCGATCGTCGTTTCGTCCTGCAGATCGATGCGCATCGCATCCGCTCCGAGCTCGTCCGCGAGTACCCGCGCCGCGACCAGGTCACGCGCGCCGATCGTCACGTCGTACCCCTCCTGCACCGCCCGCCGCGCAACCGCCGCCCCGAGTGCCCGCGCGCCGCCGATGACCAGGATCCGCTCCATGTCCGTCCCTTCGGTAGGATTCAACAGGTACGACGGTATGGTTTTGATACCGGTATCTTCAACGGAACTGGGAGCACCTATGGGCAAGGCGTACAACGTGATGGCGGCGACCTGCCCCAGTCGCACCGTGCTGCACCGGATCGGCGCGCGATGGACCGTCTTCGTGGTCAACGCGCTCGCCGACGGCCCGCGCCGGTTCACCGAACTGAAGGCGCACATCCAGGGCATCACCCCCAAGGTGCTGACCGAGACGCTGCGTTCACTCGAGCTGGACGGCCTGATCAGCCGGCACGAATACGACGAGAACCCGCCGCGCGTCGAGTACACCCTCACACCGCTGGGCCAATCCCTCCTCGTCCCCCTCCGCGCCGTACGCCGCTGGGCCGAAGAACACGTCCCCGACATCGAAGCCGCCCGCGCCGCCAGGCGCTGAGCTCGGAGTACACCATGAAGGATCGTGAGGCTGCCCGAGGGCGTGAGCTGGCACGAGACCCTCCCCGCCGTCCACGAGCGCAGCCGCCTAATGTGGCCACGCGCCAGAAACGGAGTACGCGGCATGCAGCGGGCGTTCACACCTAGGGTGTCGGCATGGTCGCCCCGATTCCGATCGCAGTCGCTGCACTCGTGCGCGATGGTCTTGTGCTCCTGGTGCATCGCCATCCGTCGCGTCGGTGGTACCCCGACTGCTGGGACCTCGTCGGCGGTCATGTCGAAGCGGGCGAGCTACCTCAGCAAGCCATCCGCCGGGAATGCCTCGAAGAACTCGGTGTCCACGTCCACGACCCCCGGCCGATCCCGATGACGATCAGCGACCCGACCCTCAAGATGCACGCCTTCCTCGTCACCCGCTGGGAAGGAGAACCCGTGAACGCCGAACCCGACGAGCACGACGATCTCCGCTGGTTCCGCCCCACCGAACTCGCAGACCTGAAGCTGGCCCACTCGACCAGCCTCGCAACCATCCTGAACGCCATCCAAACCTCTGGCACGCTGCCCACAAACTGACCGAGCAAATCACAGCGCCGCGGGCGTCTGAGACTGACCTCTGACCTGGGGCTTCGGGTGGAACCGACACCTTCTCTGACCGCGGTTCCGTTGCTGCGGGCAACCATGCAGCATCCGCAATGTGCGCGGGTCGCGGTCCGCTGGCTGCTGACAGCCTCACGAGCACCGAATGACGCTGCCCGGGCAACCGCGGCTTGGACGTCGTTCACCCGAATCTCGAAGTGCATCATCTTCGTCTGCGCTGGAGCCTCGTGCGGCCACACCGAAGCATCGAGCGGCTAGAGGGACGAGGCCAAACCGCAGGACTTCGCTGACGCCGCTACCGGTGCCCTATTTGGCGGAGTGAACGGTTGAGGGATCCGTCGTCCGTAGATGGTGCGCGCGCTGGAGGGCGTCGGCCGCAGGTCGTGTGCCAGTTGATGGTTGTCATCGGCATGACCGCGCGGAACGCGGCGTACGAGTGCGTTCATCATCAGCACGAGGCGTCAGTGGAAGCGGTGGATCATCTCCTCGACGCGCTCCTTTTTGTCCAGGATGCTCAGCATGTGGTGGGACCGCTCGTTGGCGAGATAGGGAGCCGAGGAGAACCAGCCGCCATCGACCACGATGTCGGTCCCGGTGATGTAGGAGGACTCGTCGCTGGCAAGGAACAGCGCGGTGTACCCGATCTCCTCGGCCTTGCCTCCGCGACGCAGCAGGACAGTATTGTTCATCGCGCTTTTCTGCATCTTCTTCATCAGCGGATTCGAGTTCATCGACGCCGTCAGATCGGTCTCGATCCAGCCGGGCTGGATGACGTTGCACCGGATGCCCCAGTCGGCGTAGACGTACGCGGCGGACCGGGACAGCCCCTCAAGGGCCCACTTCGAGGAGGAGTAGCCGGTACCGAAGTTGCCGGTTATGCCGGCCACCGAGCCGATGTTCACGATTGAGCCACCGCCGGAGTCCTTCATCAGCGGAGCGCAAGTCTGGATGCCGCGCAGCGTGCCGGTGACGTTGATCTCGAAGATCTTGTTGAACTCGTCGATGTCGACCTCGGGGAACCTGACCAGCGCGTTCGAACCCACGATGTTCATGAGCACGTGCAGGGATCCGGCCTGCTCCATGACCTGAGTGACCGCGGCGTCCCACTGGTCTTGGTTGACCACGTCGAGTTCCACGAAGTGCGCCGTTCCTCCAGCGCCGTTGAGCTCCTCGACAAACGCAGAGCCGCGTTCCTCGTTACGGCCGGCGACGAAGACCGTCGCTCCCTCCTGCGCGAACAGACGCGCCGACGCCCTGCCCATGCCGCCGTAGCCACCCGTGATCAAAGCGACCTTGTTCTCGAGCCTCATCCGGACCTCCCACGTAGAGTCGCCTCCATCATCAGCACGAGCTGGCGCAAGGAATCCTCACCTGCGCCGGATGAAGTTGCTGCTGTCGCGGATCGACACTCGGCATGAGCGGACGAGCGCCGTACCCTCGGTCTCTCGCAGACGAGGTGTCAACCATCAGCTGGCCGATCCGAGGCCGGACCGCTCTTCGGCAGACCCACGCGTTGGCTGGGCCGTGCTCTCTGGGGCGGTACGCAGCGAGAGTGACTGCAGTGCAACTCGAACTGCAACCGGGCTGGCTTCCCGGTTCCGTGTCGAACCGGGTTTGCGCAGGTCAGCGCGTACTTCAGGTGGAGCCGCCTGTCGGAATCGAACCGACGACCTTCTCATTACGAGTGAGACGCTCTGCCGACTGAGCTAAGGCGGCGGGTGCCGAGGCAAGAGTGTAGCGGGAGTCGGGGGGTGATTCCGAATCGGATACTGGGGCCCCCGGTGTGTGGGCGGATCAGATGGCGGCCGCGGGCTGGTGGGAGTGGGGACCGGGCGGCGCGGGAGGGCGCGCCGCCCGGTCCTGGGAGGGGCTACTTCAGGGTGAAGTCGAGTCGCGTCGTGCGGTCCACCGCGACGGTAGTCGTCATCGTGACAGCGGGGTGGCCTGTTGCGGTCGCCGCGATCTTTTGTGCGCCGGTGGCCGTAGTGAACAGCTGGTAGAAGCCGTCACCGACGTTCGGGTCGTCGGGTGTCGACATCGTGGCGGTGTACTGCTCCGGCTTGGTGACGCTCCCCACGGTCGCGCCGTTGATACCGCCCGACGGGCCGGTGACCTGACCGACGAGCAGTCCGCCGGCGGGAGCAGTACAGATCCGGTTGCCGAGGAAAACGTCGTCCACGCCCCACCACTGCGACCAGCTACCCAGGTAGTGGAAGCGGACCCGGACCGCTTTCTGGTGGGCAGCCTGCGGCACTGGCACGATCTGTACGCCGGAAGCCGCGGACATACCGGCCCGCCGCCAGATGGTCGTCCA
This sequence comes from Kribbella sp. NPDC051586, assembly GCF_044453965.1. Lineage (NCBI taxonomy): Bacteria > Bacillati > Actinomycetota > Actinomycetes > Propionibacteriales > Kribbellaceae > Kribbella > Kribbella sp. NPDC051586. Next base: position 771,370 of record NZ_JBITDF010000001.1, read on the forward strand.
AGTCTGGCCCGCATCCGTGCTGAGCTCGACGGTGGCGGTCGAGTTCACTGCCGGGACCAGCTCAGTGGCGAATTGCACCGCCGGGGCGGCACTGCTCGTCAGATCGGTGGTCGGGCCGGTGAGCAGGGTGTCCTGGACATGTGCCGGGCCGCTGCGATCCGAGTCGACGATGGCGTAGTTGCCGGTGCCGCCGGTGCGATTCGGTCGCTGCCCCGGGTTGGTGAACTGCCACCCTGGCTGGTGCGCGTACCCGGGCAGACCCGGGTTCAGGTTGGTGACGGTCCAGCCGGTCGGTGCGGCCTTTCCGGAGAACGCCTGCGTCGTACCGGCGTACTTGGCCTGGTAGCCGGGCGCGGCACAACCGACTTCCACCGTCAGCCTCGAGTCCCGAGTCAGGTCGGAGTTGCCCAGTGTGACCTTCTCCTCGCGGAGCGAGTAGCCCGCACTTACCGCGCCGATCGTCAGCGTGTAGTCCCCTTCCTGCGGGAGCAGCATCTGGTAGCGACCAGTACTCGGGTCGGTGAATGCAACCGTGCCGTCCGACGCGGTCACCTTCGCGTACAGCGGCCAGCCGTGTCCGGACCCGTCACTGACCACGCCACTGATCGTTGCCTTCGGCCTCAGAGTCAGACTGAAGTCCTGGGTCACCGTCCCTTCGGGAACAGCCACAGTCGCGGTCAGCGGTTGGTACGGGTACTTCGTCGCAGTGACCTGGAACGAGCCCACCGGAACGTTGAGGCTGTAGTGTCCGTCGGCATTGGTATGCGCGACTGCTGCGGCCACTGTCACGTCGGCGCCGGCCAGGGGGACCCCGCTCGCATCCGTGACGGTGCCCGTGATCTGGCCGTGCGGATGGTGCTTGAACGCGTACTCGCTCCTCGGCGTACCGATCCCGGTCGGCCCGTCATAGCCTGTGCCGGCCACACACTCGTACACGACTGTGCAGCTTCCGTTGGCTCCCGAAGTCACGTCGTAGAAGCTCGTCTGATCCACCGCGGCCGTTTCGTACAGGTACGACGTCGGTGTCGTACCGGCGACCGGTGGGCCGGCGAGCGCGTACGTCGCGGCGATCAGCGGGGCTGATGCGCTCGTACCACCGAACACGGTCCAGCCACCCAGCGTGCTCGTGTAGACCGCGACTCCGGTGTTCGGATCCGCGACCGCGGAGACGTCGGCGGCGCTACGGCGAGGACAACCGGTGTCGGTCTGCCAGGCCGGTTTCGGCTCCACGATCGAGCATCCGCTGCCGGCACCGGACCATGCGGTCTCGCGATAGGTGCGCGGGCCGCTGTCTACGACGAGCGACGTGCCGCCGACCGCGGTGACGTACGGAGATGCCGCCGGGTAGGACGTGCCGAAGCCGGAGTCCCCGGTGCTGGCAGTCACCGCGACCCCCGGGTGATTGAAGTGCGGGTCGACGCTGGTCTCGCTCGGGTCCTCCGGTGCGCCATAGCTGTTCGACACGTACTTCGCACCCAGTGCCACTGCTTCGTCGACAGCCAGCCCCAGGCTCTCCAGCTCGGGATCGTCGGCTTCGACCAGCAGGATCGAACAGTTAGGACAAGCCGCGGAGACCATGTCGAGGTCGAGCGAGATCTCCTGGGACCAACCTGTGTCAGCCTGCGGATAGTCGGTGCCTCCACGCTGATCCACCTTGCGAAAACAGCCCGAAGCGCTCGTGCAGGCAGGCAACCCGAACTGGGACCGGTACGTCGCCAGGTCCGCCTCGGCGGTGGCGTCGTCGTATGCGTCGACGACAGCGATCGTCTGGCCACTGCCCTGGTCGCGGCTGGGAAGCGAGTAGGCGCTTTGCAATGCCTCTGGACCATAACCGGCCGGGCCGTCGGCCACCAGGCCCTTCTTCGCCGGTACGTCGGTACGCCGCAGCGCGAGGCAGGTTGCCACGCCGGGCTTCGTCGCCCGTGGACAGGCCTCGACCGACGGATGAATCGCGGGACCTGCGTGAGCCGGCTGCGCGGCAGCAGGTAGACGTGCCAACCCCACGCCGGCGATCACGATCGCCAGCGTGAGCATGACCAGGCCGGATGCTCGGGAGATGGTTCTGCTGATCACGATTACCGTCCTCCGCAGCTCAGGTGCGCTATTTGGGTGGCGCTGTACGACGCGAGGTCGAAAGTGACGCCGGTGGCCCAGACGTCCGTCGGTCCGCTCCCGCCGATCGCGTCGTACGCGTGGCCGATACCGACCCCCTGGGGACCGGGGACCGGGACCTTCGTCCAGGACTTGCCGTCCCAATGCAGGAAGCCGTCGCTCTGCGGGTGAGGCAGTCCGTAATCCGCGGTGACCCAGACATCCGTCGGCGACGCGGCGAAGACGCTGCTGGCCCGTGCGTTGCCGACGTCGGGCAGATCCTGGACCGTCCAGGTGTTGCCGTCCCAGTGCTCAACCAGCGGGGCGGCCAGTCCGGGACTGCCCGGCAACTGCTGGCTGCCGACCGCCCAGACGTCGTCACCGGATCCGGAGATGCCGTAGAAGGCGGACGGCGCCGCGCCGGACGGCACATCGATCACCCGCCACCGGGTGCCGTCGAAATGTTCGGCGAACGGCAACACCGTGCCGTCGCTGTCGAACTGCCGGCCGACCGCCCAGATGTTCGAGGCGGACAGTGCCCTGACCGACTGCAAGTAGGCGCCGTCTCGTTCCATCGCGGGGTTGTCGACGATCTGCCAGCTCGTTCCGTCCCAGTGCTCGAGCAGCGCGCCGAGCGACCACAAGTCGTTGGTGTTGTCGATGTAGCCGCCCACGGCCCATGCGTTCCGCGCGGACACCGCCGCGGCGCCGTACAGACGCAGGTGCTTCACCGACGGGTCCGGGGACACCGGCAATGGCAGCATCGACCACCTGCCGCCGTGCCATCGGTCGGCCACCTGCATATGCGCAGCGCCCATCTCGAGGATGTTCCAGCCGTCGTCGGCCGAAGTGAAGGCGGCGCTGACGGCAAAGGCCTGCGACAGCGGGCTCAACGGAACCTGATGAGCCGACGGATCGAGCCGCTGGCCGTTCCATTCCAGCTGGGTGGGTACGCTGGCGATCGCCAGCGTTCCGGACAGCAACGCCTTCGTGGGGGAGAAGACGGCTGGTTGGTTGAGGTACTCGGTCTCGCCTACAGGTGAGTCGACGAGCTTCCACGTCGGGGTGCAAGTCTTAGCTGCCGGCTGTGCGTCCGCGGACGGAGTACCGGTGCCGGCGGCGAGCAGCGCGGTGAGCGCGAGCGCGGCGGTAATTCTGCTGGTCTGCATCACTTCTCCTAGAAGGCGCCGATGCCGTTGGGGGTGCCAAGACCGGTGGGGCCGTCGTATTTCCGGACCGCCGTGCAGAGGTAGCTGCCGCCACAACTGCCGGTCGAACCGCTCGTGACGTCGTACAGCGCGCTGCTGTGCGCGTAGAGACGTGAGCCCGCGTTCACGACCGCGGCGTTTCCGGCCAACGCATAGACACCGGCGAGCAACGGCGCGGCCGCACTCGTTCCACCGAGCGAGATCCAGCCGTTGTAGCCGAACGTGTCGTACACCGCGACCGGGGTGTGCGGGTCGGCGACGGCAGCCACGTCGGCCACCGTGCGCTTGCCGCACAGCCGGTCCTTCTGCCACGACGGCTTGGCGACGTACGCCGAACATCCGGACCCTGAACCCAACCAGGCAACCTCGCTCCAGCCGCGGGCATTGGAGTCCTCGTAAAGGGTCGTGCCGCCGACGGCGACAACGGTCGACAGAGCCGCCGGTACCGCGACCCCGAAGCCGGAGTCGCCGGTCGAAGCCAGAATGGTCGTGCCGGGGTGGTTGTAGTGACTACCTGCATCGGCCAGCTCTGCCGGGTACTCCGACGCGCCATAGCTGTTCGAGATGATCGTCGCCCCGAGCCGCACCGCCTCGTCGACGGCTTCGCCCAGGTTGGAGGTGTCGTTGTCGTCGGCCTCGACCAGGAGCAGGCGACAGTTCGGGCAGGCCGCCGAGGCCATGTCGAGGTCCAGGGAGATCTCGGTGGCCCACCCCACGTTCGCGCCCGGCGGCGTGCTCCCTCCCCGCTGGTTCACCTTCCGGAAACAGGCGGAGGCGGCGTCGCACGGGGGCAGGTTGTTCGCCGCCCGGTAGGCGGCCAGGTCGGACTCGGCGAACGGGTCGTCGTAGGCGTCGACGATCGCGATGGTCTGCCGACCGCCGAGCAACGCGGACGGCAGCCGGTAGGCGGACTGCAGATCGGCCGCCTGGAACGGATGCAGATCCATCGCTTCGGCCGTGGCCGGCGTCAGCGCGTTCCCGTTCGCGTCCTGGTCGATGATCGCCAGGCACGCGGCATGATGAGCGGCCGGCGTCGAACAGACCCGCTCAGGTCTGATCGCGCCCGCCTGAGCGGATTCCGTACGAGCGGAGGCGAGTTGGGGCGAGGCAGTGGCAGCGCCACCGGCGATCGCCAGGCAGAGGACGGCTGCGGTGAGCATGCCACGGCCCAGCCGGCGTGGCCTGCGGTTTCGGAGATGGATGATGCGAGGCATCAGAACGCTCCCTTCGGGGCCGGAACGGTCAGTCGGTCAGCTCGTAGGCGTGGATGTTCGTCTGCCGCACCGAGTTGCCGGCGGCGTCGTGCGCGGTCACCCGGAGCGAGACGGAACCTTTACCGTTCACCAGGGCGGGGTGGGTGATCGTGGTGCTGAATGTCCCGTCGGCCCCGACCGTGGCGGGCTGCTCCGGCGCCCAGGTCTGCCCGTCGTCGAACGATGCCGAGACCGTTGCCGTCACACCCTTCGGGGCCGGTGCGTTCTGCTGGCTACCGACCTTGAAGGCGATCCTGAACGGCGTGCCGGCCTTCGCCCGGGAGTGGATGTCCAGCGCCAGGTCGTAGGTGACGAAGAGCAAGGGCAGGAACGAGCAACTCTGCGACTTGTCCGGCGGGCAGGTCTCGGTCGTGGGCAGCTCGGAGATGTCCGTACGGGCGGAGTGGAAGGTCCACTGCGTCTCGCTGTGCTCGGCCAGGTTCCGCCTGGGACCCGCGGTCCAGTCCAGCTCGTAGGTCGCCGGACCGGCCAGCATCGGCAATGGCAGGTTGGTCGGGTTCTGCTCGATGCTGAACGCCGTGGTGCCGTTACGAACGAAGCGCAAACTTGCGCCGGCCGCCCGCTGCGGATCGCCGTAGTGATCCGGATCCGAGTCGCCGAACGGCTGCAGGAAGAGGAAGGCGATGTCACCCTGCCGACAGGCCGGGCACACCGTGGTGGCCATGTCGTGGAGGCCCGATCCCGTTCCTTGCATCTGGGCCGGTTCGGCTCCCGGCGCAGGCACGTACGGCGCCCGGCTCCAGTTCTCCTCGACCTGCCGTCCGGGTGCGATGGCGAGCCGGTCGCCCCAGATCCGCATGCAGCCGTTCTCGTCGTTGAACACGGACTGCCAGCGGTCCAGGGCGGGATCGCTCGAGTAGCGGTACTCCGTGTAGTCGCCGGTCCGGACCTCGTCGTACGGCTCCAGAGTCGGGGACAGACTCGAGCCCCACGGCATCATGATGGCCGGGTACAGCGACGAGTGGCCGTACTCACAGGGCGCCGCCTGGCCGAAGTGATCGTAGACGTGCTGGTGGATCGTGGTCAGGTCCGCGGTCCGCACCTGGTAGTTCAGTGTGGAAGGCACGGTGCCGGTGTGCGGAAAGTTCAGGTAGTAGCTGGCGGGTTGCGCCGACGGCTCGTTGTCCGGCCGCGCCTGCAACAGGGATGTGGTCGCGGCGAAGCCGAGCGACCCCATGGTCACGGGCGTGCTGGTCGGCGTGACGAGGAGCTTAGTGAACGGCCAGTCCGGCGCGCTCTCGGTGATCAGCCCCATCGTCAGGTTGAACAGGTCGGCGCCGCCGAACCCAGGGCCGGTCACGCTGACGCGGCTCAGATCCAAGCGATCCATTCGCAACGCCGGAGTGACCGCGCGGTCCAGGACCACCCGCACCGGTTCCGCCGTGCGCGCGTCGAGGGTGATGGTCTGGTCGGACGTGACCTCGATCTGCGGCTTCACCACCAGGGCGGTGTCGTAAGCGTCGTCGGCGGCGTGCGGAGTGAAGATGCTGAACGCGATGCTGTACGTGCCTTCCGGGATGCTGAAGCTGACGGGTCCGGAGTCGCCGCCGACCGAGTTCCCGAACGCGGCGAACCCGGAGTTCCCGTCGCCGACGTTCTGCAGCCAGCCCGCCGCGGTCCCGGGATTGCCGTCCAGGTCGATCAGGTTCAGCGTGACGGTGCGGTAGCGGACGCCCGCCGCGTGCGGATGCGTCTGTAGCGCCGACGCCGACGGAAGCGCTGCAGGCAGGGCCGGAGCAGACACCGCCGGCGCGAGCTCGATCCGCTCAATGCCCTGTAGATGTCCGGGCGGGACCGTGGACTTCCCTGTCCGGCTGAGACGGGTCTGATCGGCGAGTAACCGCCCTAGCTTCGGTGCGTCTGACCCGGCCACCGTCGCCGTCGCGGTGGCGCCGGTCCGAGAGGTTGTTCGGACGCCGGGCAGTGCCGGTGCCTGCCCACTGCCGGTGTAGGTGATCTTGATCGGAACAACGGCGCTGTGGGCTTGGTCGAGGCCGGCCCGGGCGAGGTAGCTCACATCGAACAGCCGTGGATCGAGGGTCGAGTCCAGGTACGGCACGGCCGCCGCGGGGACGGCATACTCGTCGCCCGACCAGTTGAAGTGGACCAGGTTCTCCCCCTTGCCTCCGGCAACCACACTCTGCGCGCCGGTCTGGTCGACGTCGAGACGGACGCGGTCTCCAGTGACCAGCACGACGTTCGAACTGTCGGGCAATTCGACGTGCGAGGCAGGTCGCACGTACTTCGACGGTCCACCGGGATCGTCGGTCGCACTCGGTGCTCGCACCGAGCCGGGACCCGGTGACACGGGTCCTGGTGAACCGGTGCTCGCGAGGACGTCGGAGCTTGCGACGACCGTCAGCGCGGCGGCCAGTGTGACTATTGCTATCCGGGTCTTCATGGATCTCCTCACTCGTCCTAGAGGGATTCGTACTCGTCGGGAGATTCCGGGCCGGGACCGTCGTCATGCACAGGTGCGTCCTCCGTCCCGCCGGGCGCGGGTCTGCGCGTGCGGGGATCGGGGGTCCGGGCGGGCTCGTCCGGCGAGAGGGTGGGCGGTGCGGTCATCGGCTCTGCTCCAGGCATGTCGCTTGAACCCGAAGTCTCGATCGACCGAGGCCACACTGACGATTGGTCAGATGATGGAATTAACTGCTCGGGTGCCCCGGTTTTTACCGCTGCCGGTCGGCGGTGCCGCCCCGACCCGCGATGACACCGCGCTCGACCACGCTGACGGCCAGAGCGGTTCGTGAGGAGACCTGGAGTTTGCGCATCGCGGAGTGCAGATGGCTGGCAACAGTCTGGGTCGACAGCACCAACGCGTCCGCGATCTGGCGGTTGGTCAGGCCGTCGACGACGAGGGCGACGACGTCCAACTCGCGCGGCGACAGCTGATCGCCGTAGCTCGGCCGGCCACCTCGCCCCGGCTTGCGCGTCGCCACCCCGTGATCGCGGAGGATGCGCTGCACGATGTCGGCCGCGTGGCCGGCCCCCAGACCGGACAATTCGTCGAACGCCTTCGACAGGGCCGCAAGCGCGGGCTCTTCGCCGAGCGCAAGCAGACAGCGCGCATGCCGCTGCTCGGCCAGCAGAGCGTCGTAAGGCCGGGGCAGAGTGCGCCACACGTCGGCGGATCTGCCGAACAGGGCCGCCGCCCGGCCATGCTCGGCCAGTCCCTCGGCCAGCATCCCCCGGCATACCAGGAGCGCCGCGGCGGACGCTGGGGCGCGCCGACGGCGCAGACCCAGCGCGAACGCGTCGACGGTACGGGCGGCCTCATCGAAGCGACCGGCGTTCACCAGGGCCTGGATCCGCATCGGCGCGATATCGGCCGCCCAGACCCAGATGCGCTTGCGCATGATCACGTCGATCGGTTCTTCGGTCAGCTCCAGGGCAGTCACGACGTCGTCCTCACGCAGTGCCAGTCGCGCCAGTTCGGCCGCCGGAGTCATCGACGTCGACACCGCTCCACGCCGCCGGGTCTCTCGCAGCACAGCGTGCAGATCGTCCTTGGCCCGGGCGCGATCGCCGGTCGCCGACAACAGCAGGCCGCGGACCAGGGTGGCTTCGAGCCGGCACGGCGACTGGATGTCGCTCTCGGCCAGCAGCGCGTCCACGCGCTCCGCAAGTCCGCTCCAGGCGCCGGTCAACCAGTCCAGCGTCGTCCTGGTCACCAGGACCAGGTCCCGGAGCCGCCGATAGTCGTGCTGTTCGGCCAACTCCAGTGCGCAGTCCAGTCGCCGGCGGGCGTCGCCGTACCGGCCCCACATCATGGACAGGTCCCCGACGTTCAGGTGGAAGGCTGTGGTGGTCTGCGCGTGGTGGCCGAGGCTCCCGTCAGAGAGCATCCGGTCCACCTCTGCCCAGCCCGCCTCTGACCCGAGCATCAACAGCCCGGTGACCCGGTCCACGAGGAATTTCTCCTGGTCGACGGGCTCCATCGAGTCGGCTGTCGTCGCCGCTGCCCGGCGTAGCCAGTGCTGATGCTGCGCAGCCGTCCACGAGGAGCCGCGGGGCAGCCCCAGCAGTGTCATCGCGCGCGCCGCCAGTGCCGGCGCGTGAGTCAGATCGGGGATCGCACGCTCGATCTCGATCCGTGCGGCGTCGTGTTCCTCCATCAGGACCAGTACCCGACCGAGCAGGTTCCGGATCTCACCCTGCTCGGCCCGGGTCGGTCCCGCGGTGTCCAGCATGGCCCGCAGAACGCGAACCAGCTCCCCGAGCCGATCGTCGCCGGTCATCGAGCCGAACGGGATCTTCGAGGCCAGCCGGATCAGGGCCCGCGCGGACAGGTCCGCGGTGGTGACCAGGTCGTACAGAAGCACCACCGCGGCCGATTCGTCGCCCGAAGCCAGTGCGAGATCGGCGGCGGACTCGGCGTACCGGCACCACAACTCGGTCAGCCCGGCCTCCCGGTAGTGCCGAGCCAACTGGTTGACCGGCTGTGGAGCACGACACTCGAGCGCCCGGCCGACGAGCAGGTGGAGCGCCCGCCGCTCGGGTGCCGGGATCGCCTCGTAGACGGCGCGGCACGCCAGGATGTGCCGGTAGGCGATCAGCCGGCCGTCGTCCTCGTGCAGCAGTCGGGAGCCCAGGGCCGCGGTCAGAGCTGCGGTCCACCGGTCCGGCGGCAGTGCCGCGATCGCGAGCAGGGTCCGCTCGTCGACGGGTCCACCGATGACGGCGGCTGCTCGCAGTACGACGCGGGCATCCTCGTCCAGCCGGCCGGCGCGCTCCAGTACTGCGTCCCGGACGGTGGGTGGGACGTCGATGTCGACGAGGTGGCGCCGTACCCAGCTTCCTGCGCGGCGCGACAGGTCGGAGCGGGCGTGCATCAGCCGGACCACCTCCTCCACGACCAGGGGGACGCCCTCGGTCCGATCGTGGAGAAACGACGCGAACTCCGCGGAGACGCTCTCCCCACCGACCATGGACGAGACGAGTTCGGCGGTACCGCCGACGTCCAGTGCGGCCAGGGTTATGCGTACCTGGGTCCAGCCTCTCGCCGCTCGCGACGAGAGCCGCGGCACCAGCGACCCCTCGGGCAGGTCTTCAGGGCGGTAGGTCAGGATCAGGCTGAGTGACGCGGGCTGCCGCGACACGAGGTAAAGCACGAACTCGACGGTCGCGTCGTCGGCCCAGTGCAGGTCCTCCAGCACCAGCACCGTCAGTCCAAGTCGTTCGAGCAACTCGACGAGGGCACGGAAGAGACGGTGCCGCGCCGCGGTCGCGTCCTCGGCGGCGTCCGGCATCGGGGGCAGGTCGGCAGCCCATTCCGGGAACAACGGCCGCAGAGCGCCGGCCAGCGCACTCAGTCCCAGCCCGGTTATGTCACTGGTGGCCTGCCGCAAGGCGTCGACCACTGGTCCGAGTGTGTACGGCTCACGGAACGGTGGGCACGCGGCCACGGCGTTCGGCCGGCATTCTCGGGTGAGGGCCTCGTGCAGCAGCCTGCTCTTGCCGATCCCGGCCTCACCTTCGACCAGAACCAGGGCCGGTGGCCGGCCGAGGGCCGCGACGAGGGCGGTCAGCTCGCGAGACCTGTCGATGAGGCCCGGCGACAGGATCGTGCCAGTCCGTTCCGGGCTCCCGGATCTCACTGTCTCGCCGGCCACTGTCGACTCCCGTCGGGATCGGTCGACGGCATTGTTGCGCCGACACGGCGTCCGTGACCAGTCGTTTCTCCTGATCGGCCGGAACCTCCGGGACCCGGCCCACGTCGGACGATTGCGGGACAGCGGTGGAATAAATGGTGTGGGAAATGCGTTGACTTCATCCGTCGGGATGGGTGACACTATTTCCCGCAAGGACCTGAAACCTGAGGAGACATCGTGTACGGCGCATGCAACCCGAGAAAAGCCTGGCGGCCCAGCCGCATGGCTTTGTCGGTGTGCCGGCGACCCGTCAGCGACACCACCTTCTACCACCAGCTCGCGATCGAGCTGAGCCCGCGTACGGGCGGCCCGCCTGGGTGATCTCCTCGTGGAGATACCTCCAGGAGCCGTCTGAGCCGGGCACCGGCAGCAGGCGGCTCTTTTCTTTTGCCCGGAATCCGGGTCATATTCACCTGCGCATTATCTCCGGTATTTACGAATACCGGCACGAACAATTGACAACTGCACAGCTATCGCAATTTCCAGCTGTAGGCCAGCGGCCAGGCCACCTCATTTGGGTTGAGGAGATCGAAGGTTCGAGTCCTTCCAGCTGGACTAGGGGGTGGCTGACGGCTCAGCGCCGTAGCGAGCAGGTGCTCGGTGCGGTGCATCGGCGCGCGGGAGCGGAGGTCTCGATGCGGAGCATCGTGGCCTTCGGTCCCGTGCGGCGAGGTGCCGTGCCGAGTGCCGCGCAATAGGCGCGGAGCCGTCAGCCACCCCCTAGGCGCCCGCAGGATGCTTGCTACCGGCCGAGCGGGCGCCGCGAACGTGCCCTGCGACGGAAATCCGCAGTACATCCGGCGCAGGGCACCGAACGCCCGTGGCTCAACTGGAGAGAGCACCGGCCTACGAAGCCGGGGGGTGCAGGTTCGAATCCTGCCGGGCGTGCTGTGTCCGAGGCAGAAGCGGGCGATGCGCCGGGACGTGACCCCGGAGGAAGCGGGTTCGAGCCCCGCCGGACACCCTCGGAGTACTCACACACGGTCGCCGTATGGCGACACAACGCAGCACCCCACGCGGCCCTGGCCCAACTGGTAGAGGCGCCTGGCTTAGGACCAGGAGGTTCAGGGTTCGAATCCCTGGGGCCGCACGCACCGACAAGCACCGACACGCACCGACACCGAGAACACTTGAGATCGCCGACCTGGGGACGCCGGGTCGGGCACACTGGAGGGGAGGAGGTACCTGATGAGCGGTGTGATCGTCCTGAACGCCTCGTACGAGCAGCTGCACGTCGTGTCGATCCCGCACGCCATCCGGATGCTCGTCCGCGAGGTCGCCGTCGTCGAGGAAGCCCACGACGGCGCCAGCATCGGACCGTTCCCCCTCCCCCGCGTGCTCCGTCTCGTCCGGTACGTCGTGATGAAGTGGCGCTACGCCTCGGGGCGACTGCAGTACACGCGCGCCGGCGTACTGAAGCGCGACAAGTACCTCTGCGCGTACTGCGGCAAGCCCGGCGCCGGGACCATGGACCACGTCGTTCCACGGTCACGGGGCGGACGCGGCGAGTGGCTGAACGCCGTCGCCGCGCACTCCGAATGCAACGAGAAGAAGGGCTCGCGAACACCGGAAGAGGCCGGCATGCCACTGCTGTGGCAGCCGTGGATCCCTTCCCGTGCCGAGTTAGCGCTCTGACACGACACCCATCCGGTGTCGCGGCGGAGCGCGATGCCAGGTGGGCGACGGCGACCCACCCTCGGTTCTGACCCGAGGCCCCGCAGGTTCGACTCCTGCCCTGGCAGCTGCATGCACACGATCGCAGCTGTATGCACACGATCTAGGGAGGGTGAGGAGATGAACGTGGCGTTTCCGGTTGAGCTGAGTGGGGCCAAGAACTCCACGCTCATGTGGGCCGAGGAGCATGAGGTCGGCGCGCGAGCGCTGCAGCAGCTGCGGAACATCGCGGCGCTGCCGTGGGTGCACGGCGTTCGGGTGATGCCGGATGTGCACCTCGGCAAGGGCGCGACCGTCGGGTCCGTGATCGCGATGAACCAGGCTGTGTCGCCGGCCGCGGTCGGCGTCGACATCGGCTGCGGGATGGAAGGTGTCCTGACCTCGCTGACGGCCGCGGACCTGCCGGACGACCTGTCCCGGATTCGCTCGCGGATCGAGGCCGCCGTACCGGTCGGGTTCCGGGCGCACAAGGATGCGGTCGGCGTACGCCGGCTCGGGCTGGATCCGCGTCCGTGGGATCGGCTGTGGGGCGGGTTCACGAGTCTGCACGACGGGGTGCAGGACCGCGAGCGCAAGGCCAAGCAGCAGATGGGATCGCTTGGTGGAGGCAACCACTTCATCGAGGTGTGCCTCGACGACGAGGACCGCGTGTGGCTGATGTTGCACTCGGGCAGCCGCAACATCGGCAAGGAGCTCGCGGAGCGGCACATGCGGATTGCCCGGGAGCTGCCGCACAACGCGGACCTTCCGGACCGCGACCTGGCGGTGTTCCTTTCCGGTACGCCGGAGATGGACGCGTACCGCCGGGACCTCACGTGGGCCCAGGAGTACGCCGCGCGGAACCGTGCCGTGATGCTCGCACTGGTGATGCAGGCGGTGCGGGAGTCGTTCGAGGTCGACGTACGGTTCGAGCAGCCGATCTCGTGCCACCACAACTACGTGGCCGAGGAGCACATCGACGGGCTCGACCTGCTCGTCACCCGCAAGGGCGCGATCCGGGCGGGGCTCGGGGACCTCGGGCTGATCCCGGGGTCGATGGGCACCGGTTCGTACGTCGTTCGCGGTCTCGGCTCGCAGCGCTCGTTCTACTCGGCCTCACACGGGGCAGGCCGCCGGATGAGCCGCAACGAGGCGAAGCGCCGCTACACGATCGACGACCTGGTCGCCCAGACCACGGGCGTCGAGTCCCGCAAGGACGCCGGCGTCATCGACGAGATCCCAGCCGCCTACAAGGACATCGACTCGGTCATCGCCGCACAGTCCGACCTGGTCGAGGTAGTAGCCCACCTCAAGCAGGTCATCTGCGTAAAGGGCTGAGAAGTACGCCGCCCGTCGTCGTCAGGGGAGACGGCGGGCGGCGCGTGTACCGACGGACGGGTAGTGGTGGGGCGACGACCGCTCGGTCAGGCGTGGCGGGAGTGACTCGTCGGCAGGGATCGAGGACCACTACCCGTTCTTACGTACGCAACAAGGTGAGGTCCGCCTGTGGGTAGAGGCAGCGGTTTGCTGAACCGTCGGTCGGGTGTGCCCGGCTCGTGAGTTCGAATCTCACTCTCACCGCTGGGCGGCCGGGATGGACCGGTCGCCCTGCCATGCAGGAGCACCGTCGGAGGAGAGGCGGGGCGGGCTGTAACCCGTTGCCTTCGGGCTGAGCAGGTTCGAATCCTGCCTCCTGTACGAACCGGGGCACAACGGGCCCCGGGCAACAAGAAGGAGAGGAGGACCGGCTGTGGCCGACCTCAGGAACAGGAAGCGAGTGCCAGGCGGTAGGACCGGTGCTCCAGTGAAGCAGGGTCATGCGTTGCGGCGGGTGCGGCTTGCCTGCGGACATGTGCAGCGGGACCGGATCGCCCATGCCGGTGATCACGTGTGGTGTGAAGCCGACTGCTCCGACTGGATCCGCGTCGTCTCTGTCGAAGAGTAGTCACTCGATCACGCCGCCCGCCGTCGTCAGGGGAGACGGCGGGCGGCACATCAAGAACACCCCGAACTCACCGCAACTTTTTCCGCCAACTGACCATCGTGGCGGTTGTACAGGTTGTCACCGCCGGCTGGGGGGCCGCGGGCGAGTGGGTGGGGAAATACATGATCAGATGGTTGTTGGTGCTTGGCCTGGTCGCCGGAGGGCTGGCGGGCACCAGCGGGATCGCCGCGGCCAAGACCGGGCCGGGGATCGCGATCGCCGCGGATCTGCCGGAGCCGGAGGCGGCGCAGTTCGTGCCGGGGGCAACAAACGTGGTCCCGGCCACGGGCGTGACCGCGAAGAGTGCCCAAGCGATCACCGCCGCGACAGGTGGCACCTACACCTGCCCCGGTTTCAGCACGGTCGACGACGCGACGCCGCTGTCGTCCATACTCCAGGACACCTACTCCTGGGGCGGTTTCAAGCCGTACAAAGTTGGTGACGGCAACGGAAACATCAACTGGAAGCTCAATCCGTACAACAACCCCAGCTGGTACATGTGGCTCCACTCACTTCGTTGGCTGGGCCAAGGGATCACCGCGGCCGGCCAGGGCGACACCGCAGCGCTCGCCCATGTGACGGCGATCGTCCACGACTGGGTCCGCGACAATCCGTACTCATGGAAGGGTGACGTCGGCGCCTGGGAGTCGACGATGCACCGCACCAACGTGATCATTTGCACCCGGCAAGCAGTTCTCGCCGGCCTGAACGTCACCACGCTCCCGTCGCAGTACAGCTGGCTCGACGCCGCGCTGCTCGATCACGCCAAATTCCTGGTCAACAACTGGAGCGGCGCCTGGAACCACGGCACCGACGAGAGCATCGCCCTGTTCGGCGTCGGCTGCACGCTCGACCGCACGGACTACACGACGCTCGCCCAGCAACGCCTGAACGCGGGCATCACGACCTCGATCGACGCCGAGGGTTCGACCAACGAGCAGTCGACCGCCTACGCACAGTTCAACTACTCGCTCTGGGGCCGTGCCGTCGACGTACTGCGAGCCTGCGGCGCCGACCCCGGTACGACGATCACCGCGCGCCGCGCGCTCCTGGCGAACTGGTTGGCCCTGGCAACGAACTCCCTCGGCAACCTGCACCAGATCGGCGACTCCGAGGTCGTCCGTACTGCGGCTGTCGCCGGAACGCCGCTGGAGTTCGCCGGCAGCCTCGGCGCGACCGGGGTCGCACCGACCGAACGTGTCGGCATGTTCTCCGCGGGCTATGTCTTCGGCCGATCCGGATGGGGCAAGTTCGCGGACCAGTCGTCGTACAGCATCAGGTACGGGCCGACGCGCCAGCTGCACGGTCACAGCGACCACACGTCGCTCACGTATACCGCTCGCGGGCGGGACATTCTGATCGACGGCGGACACGCCGGCTATCAGAACGACGTCTGGCGGACGTGGGCGAAGAGCCCGTTCGCCAGCAGTGCGATGACGACGCCGCTGTCGGCCGACACGCTCCCGGCGACCAAGCTGACCCGGTCCCAGGTCAAGCCGAACGCCGACTTCTTCGAGTTCTCCGACGTACCCGGGCCGGGCATCAGCCGCGTCCGCGCCGTCCTGGTGCTCAGCAATCCCGACCTGGTCGTCACGCTCGACCGCGCCTCGTCCAAGACCGCGCAGCAGTTCCAGACACTGTGGCACCTGCCAGCGGATCAGAAGGCAACCGTGTACTCGCGGACCACCGCCCTGGCGGCGAAGCCGGGTGAGAACACCCGGACGATCCTGTTCCAGGTGCCGTACCGGCAGGCGTTGCCGCCCGGCGCGATCCTGCTCAAGCAGGCGCAGACGAAGCCGATCCAGGGCTGGACCTACCCGAACATCAACACGCGTCTGTCGGCGCCGACCCTGATGTTCGCGCGGTCCGGCACGACGGCGTCGATCCTGTCGTTCATCGCACCCGTCAGGGCGTCCGGCGCCGTCACGTACGCGACCCGCTGGTCCGGTACGACGTACGTGGTCGACCTGAGCGTTGGGGGCGTACACACGTCGATCGGCATCACCGCGGGCGGCTCACTCGTCCGCCTGACCTGACCAGGCCCCCCTGGTGACGGAATCACATCGGGCCCTCCGAAGGCTCGGCTCCTGGTTCGACTCCAGGCAGGGGGACGATAGCGGGCGGCACGCGTTCGACGCGGGTCCAGCCTTTCCAGCCTCGTTGTTCCAGGATCTCGAGCAGTCGGCCGGCGTTCGGGGCGGACTCGAGCATGGCGGTGTCCAGGAGGGCGACCAACTGGTCGTCGAGCTCGTGGGCGCCGGTCGCACCGGCCTCGGCGGCCGCGATGATCAGGCGTTCCACGATGTCGGCGACCTCGACGATCCGTGGGTCGTCCGGCGGCGCATCGAGCGCTTCGTCGACCAGACGGTACAGCCGCAGCATGTCGGGATGCTGGAGTCCCTCGTGCTTCTGGGCGATCACCGAGTCGATCAGGTCCGGCACCTGGGCGGCGACCATGATCCAGGCGTCGCGCTCCATCTCGATGTAACGCTCCTGGATGCCGAGACCACGCAGCCGGTCGAGATAGTCCACGACGCTCTGCGGCAGCGCAAGGTGCTCTCCCGCGGCGAGTCTGGCGAGCCGTCCGCGGCTGCTCTGCAATCGCCGGATCTCGGTGCGCAGCTTCTTGTCGATCTCCTGGACGCCCTCGGCGAACTCCTCGGTACCGGCGTCGAGGAGTTCCTGCACGTGGTCCAGTGGTACGCCGGCCTCCGCGAGCGTGTGGATCCGGATCAGCCGTACGACGGACGCCGCGTCGTACACGCGGTATCCGGAATGGTCGCGCCTGGGCTCGGGCAGCAGTCCGATCTTGTGGTAATGGCGCACGGCCCGCACTGTCACCCCGGCGTACGCCGCCAGCCGGCTGATGGTGAGCATGGGTACCAGCTTGCCTCAGGCGATCTTGCGACGGTAGGCGACCATCGCGAGGGCGTACGCCACCACGAGAATGCCGGCACACCACGCCAGCGCGGTCCATACCCCGGAGCCGACTGGTTGCCCGGCCGTCAGGTTGCGAATCGTGTCGACGATCGACGTCACCGGCTGGTTCTCGGCGAACCACCGCACCGGCCCCGGCATGGTCTGTGTCGGCACGAACGCCGAGCTGACGAACGGCAGGAAAAGCAGCGGATAGCCGAACGCGCCCGCGGCCTCGACAGACGACGCGGTGAGCCCGGGAATCACGGCGAGCCAGGTCAGCGCCAACGTGAACAGCATCAGGATGCCCGCGATCGCGAGCCAGTTCAGCACGCCGGCTCCGGAGCGGAAACCCATCAGCAGCGCGACACCGATCACGACCAGGAGCGCGAGCAGGTTCGCGACCAGCGACGTGACGACGTGCGCCCACAGCACGCCGGACCGGGCGATCGGCATCGACTGGAACCGCTCGAAGATCCCGGTCTGCAGATCCATGAACAGCCGGAACGCCGTATAGGCGATGCCGGACGCGACCGTGATGAGCAGGATGCCGGGCAGCATGTAGTTCACGTAGGCCGTGGAGCCGGTGTCGATCGCGCCACCGAAGACGTAGACGAACATCAGCATCATCGCGATCGGCGTGAGAACGGTCGTGACGATGGTGTCCGGGCTGCGGGTGACATGGCGCAGGGTCCGGGCGGTCAGGGCACCGGTGTCGGCGAAGAATCGCGTGCTCATCGTTCCCCTTGGGTGTGGATCGGATCACCGATGACCGCGAGGAAGATCTCCTCGAGGGTCGGCTGCTTCTCGACGTACTGGACCTGGGCGGGTGGGAGGAGCTGCTTGAGCTCGGCGAGGGTGCCGTTCGCGATGATCCGGCCCTGGTGCAGGATCGCGATCCTGTCGGCCAGCTGCTCGGCCTCTTCCAGGTACTGCGTGGTCAGCAACACCGACGTACCGGATCCGGCAAGCTCCTTGACCAGCTGCCACACCTCGATGCGCGCCTCGGGGTCGAGTCCGGCGGTCGGCTCGTCCAGGAAGATCACAGCCGAACTCCCGATCAGGCTCATCGCGATGTCGAGACGCCGGCGCATACCTCCGGAGTACGTCGACACCCTGCGCGTGGCCGCGTCCGTGAGCGCGAAGCGCGCCAGCAGCTCGTCAGCGGTCGCGCCCGGGTTCTCGAGATGCCGCAGCCTGGCGACGAGCACGAGGTTCTCCCGGCCGCTGAGGATCTCGTCGACAGCCGCGAACTGGCCGGTCAGGCTGATGGACTGCCGGACGTCGGCAGCCTGCGTCGCGACGTCGAAGTCGTTGACCGTGACCGTGCCCGCATCGGCTCGCAGGAGCGTGGCGAGAATCCTGATGGTCGTGGTCTTGCCGGCGCCGTTGGAGCCGAGCAGCGCGAAGATGCTGCCCCGCCCCACGTCGAAGTCCACGCCGCGCAGCACTTCCCGCTGCCCGTAGGACTTCTCCAGACCCTGCACGTGAATCGCCGGACCGGCGGCTGCATCAGCTCTCATGTCCGACAGCCTGAAGGGTTGACCCTAGGTCAAGGTCAAGCGATCGAACCCAGCAAGACTCCGGGTCCGGGGAAACTCACAGCGTCGGGTCGAAGTGCACGGACAGCGAGACCGGCACTTCGGCCCGGCTGGACAGGATTCGGACGCGTACGTCGGTGGGCACGATCGGGGCGGGCAGCGTCAGCAGACGGCGATGGCCGATCGTCGTACCGCGGGCGATCTCGGTCCACGACCCGTCGAGCAGCGCGTCGACGGCGAAGGACTCCACCTGCTGCCCGGCCTCGATGTTCTCGCGGAGGTCCAGCACGTTGATCGTTGCCGGCAGCACCAGATCGGTCCCGTAGTACTCGCGTACCGCCTCCCCGAACTCCAGCAGCGCAGCGACATCCGGCGGCGCGAACAGCCCACGCCGATCCGGCGGAATGTTCAGCAGCAGTACGGCGTTGCGACCGACCGACTTGCGATAGATGTCCAGCAGCTCCGGCACCGACTTCACCGCCGCGTCCTCGGACGCGTGATAGAACCACCCCGGCCGGATCGACACGTCGACCTCGGCCGGGTACCACCGCAGCTCGTCGGCCCGCGCCAACTCATCGGGCCCGGCAACAGAAGGCGACGTCTGCGCGGCCACCATCTCCCCGCCCGCGAACGGAACGACGCTCCACTCGGTCTCCCGCGCGAACCCCTCCTCGTTGCCGACCCATCGCACATCCGGCCCACCGATCGCGATGGTCGCATCGGGCGCGAGCCGCCGAATCAGATCGAACCAGGCGTCGTACGCGTAGGTCTGCGCGCTGCTCGTCGGATTCGCCCCGTCGAGCCATACTTCGGCGATCGGCCCGTAGGAAGTCAGCAGCTCGTGCAACTGGTTCAGGTAGAAGCGGTTGTAGTCGTCGACGGTGTAGGTGAGCTCCCCGATGCGCGACTCGATCGCGGGGCTGCCATTGCCGTAGTACCCGCCCGGCGCCTTCTCCTGGTACAGATCCGCCGGCGACAGATAGACCCCGAAACCAAGGCCCGCCGACTGACAGGCAGCCGACAGCTCCGCCACGACATCGCCGGAATACGGGCTCGCGGCAACGGTATGCGGGAGGTACTTGCTCGGCCACAGACAGAAGCCGTCGTGGTGCTTGGCCGTCAGAATCACACTCTTGAACCCAGCGGCAACCAAGGTCTCGACCCACTGAGCGCAATCCAGCTCCGACGGGTCGAACACCGCCGGATCGTCCACACCGGTCCCCCACTCCAGATCCGTGAAGGTGTTCGGACCGAAATGCACGAAGGCGGTCAGCTCCTGCCGCTGCCAGGCGACCTGCCGGGGCGACGGGCGCACGTCGGACGGATCGATCACAGCAGGACCTTCCCTGGGTTGAGGAGGTTGTCCGGGTCGAAGGCGCGCTTGATCCGCCGGTGGAGCTCGAGGCCGACCGGCCCTAGTTCGGTCTCCAGCCAGCTGGCCTTGAGAGTGCCGATGCCGTGCTCGCCGGTGATCGTGCCGCCGAGGCGAAGACCCAGCTCCATCACGGCGCTGAACGCCTCCAGCGCTCGCGCCTCCGCCGCCGGGTCATTGCGGTCGAAGACCACCGTCGGATGCATGTTCCCGTCACCTACGTGCCCTGGGCAACAAATCAGCACCTGGTACTTCGCACCGATCTCGGCGATCCCTCGCAGCAAGGCGACCAACTGCGAACGTGGTACGGAGACGTCGTCGATCAACGTCGTCCCGAGCGGCTCGAGCGCGGAGTTCACCAGCCGGCGCGCCTCGAGCAGCATCCGCGACTCCTCGACGTCCGAGGCTTCCGCGACCTCGATCGCGCCGTGCTCGGCACAGATCGCGGCGATCCGCGCCACGTCATCGGCTGCGCGCGGCCCGCGATCGGACTGCGCGAGCAGCATCGAGCCGACATCCTCCGGGAGACCCATGTCGCGATAGTTCTGGATCGCCCGCAGCGTCGGCTGATCCAGGAACTCCAGCAACGAAGGCCGCAGCCCCGACGCCATCACCGCCGCCGCGGCCGCGATCCCGTCCTCGATCGAGCGGAACGTGGCCGCCGCGGTCAGCGCGGCCTCCGGCGCCGGACGCAACGCCAGTGTCGCCTCGGTCACGACGCCCAGCGTGCCCTCCGACCCCACGATCAACCGCGTCAGGTCGTACCCGGCGACACCCTTCGCCGCCCGCCGGCCGGTGCGAACGACCTCGCCCGACGCCAGCACCACCTCGACGGCGCGCACGAAGTCCGACGTGACGCCGTACTTCACACAGCACAGTCCGCCCGCATTGGTCGCGATGTTGCCGCCGATCGTGGACATCTCCCACGACGACGGGTCCGGCGGATAGAAGAGATCCTGCTCCAGCACTGCCCGCGAGAGATCGGCGTTCACGACACCTGGCTGCACCACCGCGACCTGGTCCTCGACCGAGACCTCGAGGATCCGGTTCATCCGCGCGGTCGACAGCAACAGACACCCGTCGATGGCGTTGGCCGCCCCGGACAGCCCGGTCCGCGCACCTTGGGTGACAACCGGCACTCCGGAAGCTCCGGCGGCCTGCAGGACCTCGACAACCTCGGACGTCGACGCGGGTCGCACGAGCAGGCGCGGCACTCCGGCCGGCGAGAACGTCGCGTGGTCGTGTCGATGACTGTCCAGCACATCGGGATCGTCGACGACCGCGCTGTCACCCAGCGCTGACCGGAGCCGGGCTACCAGCGCATCGCTCATGCCTCATCCTGCTCGGCGAGCAGCCGCAGGATCAACTCCGCCCGCCGGACACGCTCACGGCCGAGCGCTTCCGCCGTGCCGGCCAGGTGGGCACCGACCGGATAGATGTTCGGCGCGTTGCGCAGGCCCATCTTCAGGTAGACGGGGGCCGCGACGCGGACGATCTCCGGTACGTCGTAGAAACGGACGTGGCCGCCCTGGTCGTCGGGGACCTCGATGTACATGTCGATCGGCACCGTCGTGACCGAGCGGATCTCCGCAAGTACCGGCACCGGCAGGTCCGTGGACACGTTCAGGCTGGTCGCCCCGAGACGCTCGTACAGCTGCGCGGTCGGTGCGTTCGGCAACGGCATCAGCACCGAGGTCTTCAACACCAGATCCGCAGGCAGCTCGCCCTCAACCTTCAAGCGGCCCATGATCTCCAGCACACCGATGTCGCCGACGAGCAGACTGCGGACGCCGAGCTCGACCGCCCGGAACGCGTCGCACAGCGAGGCCGCGACCTGGTCGTTGCCCCGCGCAACACCGCCGACCGCGGCCGAGACCTTGGCCTGACCGCCGATGTCCCACGAACCGCGCGGCCCGAGGAACAGGCAGACCTCGACCCCCGAGGACGCGCCGAGCGAGAGCATCTCCTCGATCTCGCCGTCGGTCAGCATCATCACGCCGCTGCCCTGCGACACCCGGTCGATCGTGATGCCGCGCGACTTCGCCTCCTCCAGCACCGCGGTCATCACCCGCGGCCCTTCGCAGGACGGGATCTCCACCTTGTACGGCGAACCGTCCGGGAACGTCCGGGCCGAGGTGTCCCCCGGCCCGAAGCCCCGATCGGCGAGCAGGGCACGTGCTTCGCGAAGGTTCATCTCTCGCTCCATGGTCCGAGGCGCCCGGCCGACGTCAGTTCCCGCGCCGTACCGGTGATCTCCAGGTCGAAACGCTCGGCCGCCTCGTCCAGCAGAGCCGGCGTCACCATCAGTTCGTGCGGCGACAGGGTGTCCTTGATCCGCGCCAGCCGCAGCTCGGACCAGTGCCGTCGCCCGCACATCGTCACGGCCGCGAGTACGGCGGCCTCGTCGTCCTCCATCACCATCGGCAGCCGGGAACGACGCGCACCGCCGGCCCCGGAGGTGAGCGCGTTCACGTAGCTCGCCCGCAGGTCGATCTGCTCCAGCAGCCGGGCCGGGACGACGTCGGCCAGGCCGAGCCCGGACGCGTTGCCGTGCGAGGCCGGCGTCAACGAATGCACGCTGATCGCGGCGATCGACGGCGATTCGAACTCCGGGATCCCGTGCACCCAGCACCGGCCGATCACGTTGGTATCCATCCCGGCGCCGGACTTGTCCTTGCCCAGCTCGTCGATCACCAGTACGTCGAGCTTCTCGAAGGGCAGCCGGCCAAGCATGCTGGAAGCCCTTTGCAGCAAGGCATTCTCGGCCGCGCCGGCGATTCCGTCGGCCTCGACGAGCTCGACCGACGCGGTCTGGTCGAGGGAATTCTCCAGGATCGCGAGACCGCCGAGGATCTTGCCCTGTGCAACGACCATCCGGGCCGCCGCCTCGATGTTGCCGCCGAGGGACGGGATGCCGCCGGCGTGCAGCGAGGCCGCGCCCCGATGGTTGCCGAGGCCGATCGCGAGGATCTTCGCGATCCCGCTCTCGATCTGTCCGTGGAAGTCGGTGTGCGGTTTGACGCGGTTCACCAGCAGTACACCGTCGGCCTTCGCCGCGATCGCGTCGTGGTGGATCTCGGTGCCGTCGTCCAAGGTGCCGACGACCAGGGTCTCCATCGTCGCCTCGATTGGGCAGCCGACGGACTCCGGCGTGATACCGAGCCCGGCGAGCATCTCACGCTGCCCGTCCGCGGTCGCGCCGCCGTGCGACCCCATCGCCGGGATCACGAACGGCGCGGCCCCGACCGACTTCAACCAGTCCACGGCCGCCTTGACCACCGGCACCAGATCGCGAATGCCCCGGCTGCCGGCCGTCACTGCAATCCGGGCGTCGGGCTGGATCCGGGCCCGGAGCGGCTCGAGCGCGGACTGCGCGTCGGCGTACGGATCGGCCGAGGTCTGCAACTCCGACAGGATCCGCCGGATCGGCGTCACCTGCGGAAGAACGCCGTCCGGCCGAAGCCCGCGGACCGCTTCGAATGGTCCCCAGTTCATCAGTGACTCTGTCGCGCGACGGCCGACCCGGTGCGCCCGACCAGGAAGTCGAGGTCGCAGCCCTGGTTGGCCTGGGTCACGTGGTCCACGTACAGGCGGGCCCAGCCGCGGTCTGTCGGCGGCGTAGGCGGCTGCCAGTCGGCTCGCCGCTTCTCCAGCTCCTCGTCCGGCACGTCCAGATGCAGGCGTCGAGCCGGTACGTCGAGCTCGATCCAGTCACCGGTCCGCACCAACGCCAGCGGCCCACCGACGGCCGCCTCCGGCGTCACGTGCAGGACGACGGTCCCGTACGCCGTACCGCTCATCCTGGCGTCCGAGATCCGCACCATGTCGTCGACGCCGATCTCGGCGAGCTTGCGCGGGATCGTCATGTTGCCGACCTCGGGCATCCCCGGATACCCGCGCGGGCCGGCGTTCTGCAGCACCAGCACGGTGTCCTCGTCGACGTCCAGATCCGGGTCTTCGACCGCCTTGTCGTAGTCCTCGATGCTGCTGAACACCAGCGCCTTGCCGCGGTGCCGCGACAGCCGCTCGGACGCGGCCGACTGCTTGATGACCGCCCCGTCCGGCGCGAGATTCCCCTTCAGTACGGCGGTCCCCGCGCCGCTGCCGAGCGGATCGCCGACCGGCCGGATCACGGCGTACGTCGGACTGCCCGGAGCACCGCCGGGGTACGTCGCCTCGATCCGTTCGGCGTTCGCGACGTTCTCGCCGATGGTCTTGCCGGTGACCGTGATCGAGTCGGTCTTGAGCAGCGGCAGGATCTCCTTCAGTACCGCCGGCAGACCGCCTGCGTAGTAGAAGTCCTCCATCAGGTACTTGCCCGACGGCTGCAGGTCGACCAGCCACGGGACGCCGCGCGCCCACTCGTCGATGTCGTCCAGCGTCACGTCGACGCCGACCCGGCCGGCGATCGCGAGCAGGTGGATGACGAAGTTCGTCGAGCCGCCGATCGCGGCGTTCGACCGGACGGCGTTCGCGAAGGCGTCCCGGGTGAGGATGTCGCTGATCTTGAGGTCTTCCTTCACCATCTCGACGATCCGCTGCCCGGACTTCTGGGCGACCACGTACCGGCGGGAGTCGACGGCGGGGATGGCCGCGCCGCCGGTCAGCTGCAGACCGAGCGCCTCGGCCATACAGGCCATCGTCGACGCCGTGCCCATGGTCATGCAGTGGCCGTTGCTGCGCGACTGGCCGGCCTCGGCCGCGGCGAAGTCCTCAGCTGACATCCGGCCCGCGTTGAGGTCCTGGGTGAAGCGCCAGACCGCCGTACCGGAGCCGATGTCGCAGCCGCGGAATTTACCGTTCAACATCGGACCGCCGGTGACGACGATCGTCGGCAGGTCGACGCTGGCGGCGCCCATGATCGAGCCGGGCGTCGTCTTGTCGCAGCCGGTCAGCAGCACCACACCGTCGAGCGGGTTGCCGCGCAGCGATTCCTCGACGTCCATGCTGAGCAGGTTGCGGAACAGCATGGCGGTCGGCCGCAGCAACGTCTCGCCGAGCGACATGACCGGGAACTCCAGCGGGAACCCGCCGGCCTGCCAGACGCCGCGTTTGACCGAGTCGGCGAGCCGGCGCAGGTGCGAATTGCACGGCGTGAGCTCGGACCAGGTGTTGCAGATCCCGATCACCGGGCGGCCGTCGAAGGCCTCCTCGGAGAAGCCCTGCGACTTCATCCACGACCGGTGGATGAACCCGTTGCGGCCGTGCTCCCCGAACCAGTGGTCGAAACTCCGTCGCCCGCTCGAAGCCGGCGCCGATTCACCGGCCAGGACTTCGCCCTCGGCCGGGTCGTTGGTCGGAGGTACATCAGTCATCGCGACACCTCACCTGTGGTCACGGTTCCGTTCACCCGGCGGCTGATGCCGGCCGGGTTCGAGTCCTTCAGTACGCCGGGGAGCACCGCATCCGGAGCGTCCTGGTACGCCACCGGCCGCTGGAACCGCCGCGCGGCGGTCACGCCGACGCTGGTGTGGATCGAGCCGACCGTTGACGGGAAGGGGCCGCCGTGGTGCTGCGCCCAGGAGACGGCGACGCCCGTGGGCCAGCCGTTCCAGAGGACGCGACCTGCGCGGGCGGTCAGCAGCGGGAGGAGTTCGCGGGCCAGGCCGGCGTCTTCGTCCTCGGCGTGCAGGGTCGCGGTCAGATTGCCTTCGAACGCTTCGACAGCCGTTGTCAGCTGGTCGACGCCGTCGTACTCGACGACGATGGAGACGGGCCCGAAGCACTCCTCGAGGATCTCGTCACGGCGGGCGAGCAGCTCGGTGACCGTTGTCTGCAGCAACGTCGCGGCGCCGGTCGACCAGACGCGAAGGCCGTCGACCTTCTCGAGTCGGTCGAGGCCGGAGCTGAAGCCGCCCTTGATGCGGTCGTTGAGCATCGGAGCCTCGGCGACCCCGCCGACCGCCTCGGCGAGCTGCTCCCGCAGACCGTGGCCGGCCGGCAGGAAGAGCAACCCGGGCTTGGTGCAGAACTGCCCGACGCCGAGGGTGAACGAGCCGACGTACCCGGTGGCGATGTCCTTGCCGCGGGCATCGATCGCGGCCTGGGTGACGAAGACCGGGTTCAGGCTGCCGAGCTCGCCGTAGAACGGGATCGGCTCCGGACGGGTGACCGCGATCTCGTGCAACGCCTTGCCGGCCGGGACCGAACCGGTGAAGCCGGCCGCGGTGATGCGCGGGTCCTTCAGCGCCGTGACGCCCACGTCGAAGCCCGCGATCAGGCCGAACGCTCCATCCGGTGCTCCGGCGGCCTTGAGTGCCTCGATCATCACCTCGGCGGTCCGCGCGGACAGCTCCGGGTGCCCCGGGTGCGCCTTGACAATGACCGGGCAGCCGGCCGCGAGTGCGGAGGCGGTGTCGCCGCCGCACACGCTGAACGCGAACGGGAAGTTGCTGGCAGCGAACACCAGGACCGGCCCGAGCGGGACCAGCACACGGCGGAGGTCCGGTCGAGGTACCGGCTTGGCCTGCGCGTCGGCGGTGTCGATGACGACCTCGAGCAACGAGCCTTCTTCGAGCACGTCGGCGAACATCCGCAGCTGTCCGGTGCTACGGGCAACCTCACCGGTCAACCGGGCCTGCGGCAACGAACTCTCACGGATCGCAATCGGCACCAGCTCGTCGGACGCCGCATCCAACGCGTCCGCGACAGCGCGGATCCACCCGGCCCGGACGGCCGGCTCGGACGCACCGAACGCGGGAGCGGCGGCCGCCGCGGCCGCCAGCGCCTGCTCGAGCTCGGCGGGCGTGGTGTCGTGCGTCATCGGATTCCCTCCAGGTTGTCGGTTGCGAGGAACGCGAACGGTTCCCGGCCTACTGCCACGGTATTCGTGAGGGTGCCGACCTCGTCGATGGTGATCGTGATGACGTCGCCCGGGGCCAGCGCGAAGTCGAGCTCCGGGACGATGCCGGTGCCGGTCGCGAGGATGACGCCGTCGGGAAAGTCGTTCGGCAGGAACAGCACGTCGACCAGGTCCTGCAGCTCCCGCACCAGCTTCGCCGTCGTCGTGGTGTCCGAGAAGACCTCCGCGCCGTCACGCTCGATCACCAGCCGGATCCCGAGGTTCTTCGGATCGGAGACCTCCCACACCGGCCGGATCCCCGACGCCAGCGAGCATCCACCAGCGAACAGCTTCGCCTGCGGTACGTACAGCGGGTTGACGCCCTCGATCGAGCGCGAACTCATGTCGTTGCAGACCGTGAACCCCACGATCTCACCGTGGCTGTTGGCAACGACCGCCAGCTCCGGCTCCGGTACGTCGTGGCCGGAATCCGACCGGATCCCGACCGGCTCACCGTTCACCACGACCCGCCAGGCCGGCGCCTTCTGGAACAGCTCCGGACGGTCGGCGCTGTAGACCTTGTCGTACACCGACTGCTCGGAGCTCTCCTCCATCCGGGCGCCGCGCGACCGCTCGTACGTCACGCCCGCGCACCACACCTCGCCACGGCCGTCGAGCGGCGGCAGGAACTTCAGCCCTTCGGCCGGCTCAGCCTCCCCCAGCTTGCCGACTGCCGCCCGCAGGTCGTCGAGCGAGAGCTGCAGCAGCTCCGCGAAGGTGTTGATTCCGGGGAGCGACGCCACGGTGTCACCGGTGCGGACACCGGCGATCGGACGGCCGTCGACCGGGGACAGATAACGGACGAGGTGCATTGACGAGCCTTTCATTTCTGAACGCACAGTTACATCGAGGTGCCGAGCAGACCACGGGTGATCTGGAAACCAACATTGCCGGAGGCAACAGCTTTGGGGACGAGCCGGCGGCCGGCGACCGCGGCGACGGTGTCGAGCCCGATCCGCGCCTGCTCGGCCGCGTCGCCGGTGGCGACCGCGTCGAGGTCGTCGCCGTACGTCGCGACCGTCTCCGGGTCGTTGCTGAACTCAACCACCGGGACGAACCGCTGGGCCGACAAGGTGCCGCCGGCAACATGCGCGAGGATCTGCTGGACCCCGGTCGCACCGAACCCGGTCGCGGTCTCCATCCAGTCGGTGCCCGGCATCCGCATCACGTGCCAGCCCGGCTCGGCGAACCGCTGCCCGTGCGCGACGGTCGGTCCGGCCGCATCGGCCGACCCGAACGCCGCCGTACGGAAGCCGTCGTTCGCAAGCAGGGCGCCGCGCGACGACAGTACGACGGACCCGCCGGAGCCGACGATCTCGCGGCCGATCAACGCGAACGCCTCGGCCGTCGCCGCCGACAGCGGACCCCGCGCTTCGAGTCCGACGGTCAGCGCGCCGAGATCCCCACGCTCCTCGACCGGAGCGGCCAGCTGGAAGCTGCCGAACCAGTCCTTCACCTTGTTACCGACGGCATCGAGACCGCCGTCCGCCTGGATGCTGGCCCAGCCGAACCGGGACGGATCGGCACCGGCCTCGACCAGCCGCGAGCGGAAGTAGTCGTTGTGGGTCTTCTCGCAGCCGTGCTCCAGCAACAGCGCCATCCGGGTATTCGGATGCAGGAGGTACCCGAGCATGGTCCGAGCGAACGTCTCCTCGGACGCGCCACCACTGCTGCCACAGCCCTCGGTGTGCGGAAGGGCGACCATCCAGGTGACCGAGTCGCCGGCCCATTTCTCCAGCTCCGCCTGCGCCGCGAGGCGTAGCGCGATCTGGCCGGAGCAGAGGCTGGTCGGCAGGATCAGGCCGACCGCCTCGGGCACCAGCCGATCGTCGACCCGGAGGAGCTCAGCCGGAGTGCGCTCGGCGGACGTCAGGCCGCGGTGCGGCAGGCCGTCGAGCGGAGCATCGCGGTCCTCGACCGGGAGGTCTGTCAGCTTGCGGCTCATCCGGCCGTCGGTGGTGATCGAGATTCCCTCGACCGGGCCGACCTGCTTCCAGTTCCGCCAGATCGACACCTGGCTGTGGCCGGCCCGTTCGCCCGCGCTCTTCTCGCCGGACGCGACCCGGATCGTGAGGTCGAACGTCTCCGCGGTCAGATCGGCCATCGGCGTACCGGTCAGGTACTTGCCGGCGTCGACGTCCATCTCGGCGTGCAACCGCTCGTACCGGGCACTCGTCGTGACGAACTTGAGCGTGGGCACGAACGGGAAGTTGGTGATCGAGCCGTTGCCGGTGGTGAAGAAGATCAGGTTGCAGCCGCTGCCGATCTGGCCGGCTACCGACTCGAGATCGTTGCCGGGGCTGTCCATGAAGATGTAGCCGCTGCCCGGCAGCGGTTCGCCGTACTCGATGACGTGGTCGAGGCGGACCTCGCGCGGGAGCTTGCGGGCGGCGCCGATCGACTTGAGCACGATGTTGTACAGCCCGCGGTACACGTTGCCGCCGGACGGGTTGCCCTCGGCGGTGTGGCCGTGCCAGCCGACGCGCTCCTTGAAGGACTTGATGATCGACAGGAAGCGGCGGGCGGTCGCGAGGTCGCGGACGTTGTTCAGCACGTACGGCTCGGCGCCGATCAGCTCGTCGGTCTCCGCGAGCACCGCCGTACCTCCGTGCCGGATCAGCTCGGCGCTGACCTGACCGGCCAGTGGGTTCGCCGAGATCCCGGAGAACGCGTCCGACCCGCCGCACTGCAACGCGATCTTCAGGTCCGCCAGCGGGACCTCTTCGCGCTGTTGCGCGTCGACGATCGGAAGCCAGGGCTCGATCAGCGCGCCGGCTGTCGTCAGGTCGTGCTCGAAGCCGGCCTTGCGGCTGAAGAACGCGTGCGGCACCTTGAGCGACGGGTAGTCGTGCTCGGCCATGAAGTTCTTGATCGCCTCGCCCGAGACGACGTCGCCCTCGGTGTCGACGACCAGTACGGCGCCGACGTTCGGGTTCAGCGTGAAGCCGGCCAGGGTCGCGAGCAGGAAGTGCAGGTTGTTCGGGACCTCGTCCTCGCCGCCCTCGGTGTGCGCGACCGGTACGACGCCGTCGCCGGCCGCCGCGCCGTCGAAGCGCCGCGCGAGCTCGGTGACGAATCCGCTGCTGCGCGAACTGGTCGCCATCAGTACGACGTGGTTGCGCGTGCCGGCCGGCCCCTGCTCCCGGGGGTAGCCGAGGAACGTGCCGGGCTGCTCGACGCTGGTCACCTGCGCGCCGAAGTTCAGCGCGGACTCGTCCAGCTCGTACGGGTCGAGCGGCTCGTTGGTCGCGCTCGGTACCTCGGGCAGACCGTCCACGCCACGGGCAGTCACCGCGGCGAGGCTGGTCGGCGTACACACATAGTCTCCGGGGACCAGGTCGCGGGATGCGCGGGCGAAGGGGGTGTTCCACGAGGTCAGGGCGTCGGCGCTGCTCGTGGGGGCGACCACGAAGCGGTGTCCTTCGAGCACGGTGTGCGGCAGCGTCACCGTCGTACCGCCGAGCTCGACCTCGGTGCCGGCCTCCAGCCGCCGGGAGGCGATCGCGACGTTGTCACCGGGCTCGGGCAGAACGCCGATCTCTTCGAACCTCGCCATACGTTCGCGCCTTCCCGTAGCTACCTCGAGCCAGAATCGTGCATGATGCATGATTACTAGTGTTACCCTGCCGAAACCTGACCGGTGGGGTCAAGGGCGCGACCAGATTCCGGAGACAGCTGATGGCTGACGCGTTGGGGCCGATGGAGCCGATAGCGCCGGTGGACCGGCGAGTGCTGCGGCGGCAGATGCTCGCCGACGACGTCTACGAAGCCATCAAGACGATGCTGATGGACCACGTCATCCGCCCCGGCGCACGAATCTCGATCGACGGGCTGGCGCGGGAGTTCCAGGTGTCGTCGACGCCGGTCCGGGAGGCGCTGGCGCGGCTGGAGTCGGAGGGTCTGGCGGTCAAGGAGCCGCTCAAGGGGTACCGCGCGACGCCGCTGCTGACGCTGGAGGAGTTCGACGACCTGTACCGGTTCCGTCTGCTGCTGGAGCCGTGGGCCGCGCGCCGGGCGGCTGAGCTGATCTCGCTCGAGGGACGGGAGCTGTTGCGGGCCGAGCTGGCGAACGCGGTCGAACCGACATCGATCGACTACGCCGGGTACAAGTCGCTGACCGCGCACGACAACCGGTTCCACTCGCTGATCACGTCGCTGTCCGGCAGCGAGCAGGTGCGACTCGCGTTCGAGCGTACCCACTGCCACCTGCACATCTTCCGGCTGCACTACAACCGCGACATCGGCCCCGAGGTCCTCACCGAACACCGCACCCTGGTCGAGGCGATCACGTCCGGCGATCCGGCCGGTGCCGAGAAGGCGATGACCCAACACATCGAGAACTCGATGACGCTACGGCTGCGTCGCATCTACGAGTGACGCGCCGGCCGTTCCCGCTAGCGGTGCCGCCGGAGCTGACGGCGTACATCCTCGACTTCCATTGGGATCTCTCGCTCCTGCACGCCCTCCCTCTGCCCGTCGTCGAGCTCCCCTTGGCGGTTTTCGCCGACCACCTCGACCTGCCGTTCTGGGCGTACGACGGCCGCCCTTTCCAGGTCACGCCACACCAGGTCGCCGCCGATCCGGTCACCTACCACGCCCAGTACGAACGCACTGTGGCTGCCGATCTCCGCCACCCCCTGGACGCCGTACGCCACCCCGACAACCGCCTCACCATCCTCGACGGCATCCATCGCCTCCTCCAAGCCGAACTCGACGGCCGAGCCGTCGTCGCCGCACGCGTCCTGCCATGGACCGACCTGGACCGCATCGCCGTTCGCGAGTGAGACCCCCCGCGCGCTGCGCAGCCGACTCCAAGGTGACTGTGAACAAGCGATGGAGACCTCGGACACGGCATAGCTTGTTCAAGGTCTCCAGCAGATGTCCACTGCACGTCGCCTAGACACTCCCTAGCACCACCTCCGCTCCACGCTGGACAACCAGCTAGCTGTCGCCCGGCGATAGCCGGGGGTGGGAGCGTGTGAACCTGCGTAGCACGCGGGGAGGATCCCACCCACCCTCGGCGGCTACTTCGTGATTACCAGGGCGTCTCCGACCGGGCGTTCGCCGGTGGCGTCGGATGGGGTGTTCAGAACTTTGCTGTTGGCAACCATTGTGGTGGAGCCGCCGCCGTCGAGATTGATGGCTTCGGTCAGGTGGAAGGACTTGGCTACTGCGGCGGCCTCGGAGATGGACAGGCCGAGGCTGTTGACGTTGCGGCCGTCGGCGGTGATCAGGACGGTGCGGCCGTGGTCGTCGACGCCGGCGATGGTGCGGGGGTTTCGCTTGTGGACCCAGCCGTAGTAGAAGCTCGGGGTGTCCTGCACCATCCCGTCGGCGGCAGCGGTCGCGTGGAGCTGCCCGTCGCGGACGAGCTCCGGTCCGCCGTTGACGATCGTCGTACGGCGGGACAGTGCGACCGGACGCCCTCGATCGTCGAGCAGCGTCGACCGGACCGACAGCGGACGACCGACCTTCGAGACAGCCAGCAACGGCGCGACAAGGTTGCCGATCGCCTGGACGGTGCGCCCGCCTTCGGGGATCGCGCCGCCGCGGGTCGTCGGGCGGATCGCGGTGACGATGCCGCGGCGGTCGAGGAGCACCTCGGCGCCGGGCCCGCTCGGCGTGGCGACGCCGTACGACGGGTCGAACGCGATCAGTTCGTCGGCGTCGGTGCAGGTCGTGTCGTGCATCGGCTTCGCGGTCGGTACGTCGTCCGCCGTACCGCCGCAGTTGCGGATCAGCCCGGGTACGCGATTCAGGCCGTCCAAGGGCAGGGGCTTGCCGACGCCGCGGACCTCGCCGCGCCAGGTGAAACGGTCGACGGAGGTACCGCGCGGGCCGAGTACGAGGGCTGGGCGGCCGTTCGTGGGTTCGCTGACCAGCCGGCCCTCGTACACGCCGATCCCGGCCGGGTCGCCGGGCGCTCCGGACTTCGGGTCGAGGACGAAGAAGCCGGCGTTGATCGCGGCGGTCGCACCGCTCAGGGTCGCGAGCGTGCTGGTGGTCTCGCGCTGCTCGATGTCCGAGCCGTACGTCGCGTCGAGCGTGCCGCGGAACGTCTTCGGGTCGATCGTGAGGACCTGGACGTGCCACGGACCGGTCGAGCCGGCGATGTCGTCGGGCTCACCGTCCCAGCCGGTGTAGATGCTCGATCCGCTGAGGCCGGCCGCGATCACCTTGGTACGCAGGGCGTCGGCCTCGGCCTTGGTGGCGAACAGTCCGAGCCGGACGCGGTACCCGAGGCTGCCCCCGCCGGCGTCCGCGAGCCGCGGCGTCGGCACATCCTCGACCCGCGGGTCGAGGCCGGCGGCGCGCAGCTTGCCGGCGGCCTTGTTCGCGCCCGCCTGGTCGGAGATCGCGGCAGCGGGAGCGTCAGGATCGGGCGAAGAAGATGGGATGGCGATCTCGACGGTCCACCCGGCGTTGGCGTCGGACTGGCCGCGGACGATCGTCGTCAGCGTGACACCCGGCTGCAGGGTGCGGGTGTCACGGGTCTCGGTGAGGTTGTCCGGGCCGAGCGGGAGATGCTGCGCCGGCGGGGTGGCGACCGCGGTCGTACCACCGAGGGTCAGGGACAGGCAGAGGGCGGACAGGCCCAGGCGTCGCAGGCTCATAGGACGTTCCTACGTTCCGCCCTACCCTGTCGCAACCTGAGCGGAGCGTCGCGTTCTTGAACAACAAACGTCACGTAGCCTCGGTGAGGTGCGCATCGATCGGCTGGATCATCTTGTTCTGACGGTTGCGGATGTGGACACGACCGTCGACTTCTACCGGCGGGTGCTGGGGATGACGCCGGTCACCTTCAAGGGCGGCCGGCAGGCGCTGGCCTTCGGCAGCAGCAAGATCAACCTGCACCAGGCCGGGCACGAGTTCGAACCCAAGGCCGAGCGACCCGGGCCGGGCACGGCGGACCTGTGCTTCATCGTCGACGAGCCGATCGACCAGGTCCGAGCCGAGCTGGTCGCGCACGGCGTCGAGATCGAGGAAGGTCCGGTCGGGCGTACCGGCGCGACCGGACCGATCCTCAGCGTGTACTTGCGCGACCCCGACCGGAACCTGATCGAGCTCAGCAACTACCTCTAGGCAGGCGCGTCGCCGTGGTCGGGGATCTCGAGCTGTACGCCGCCTTGCAGGGCGGACTGGTGCGCGTAGATGCCGGGGAGGGTGTAGCGCGCCGAGACCCAGGCGTTGACCGGCGGGAGGGTCTTGTCGGCGACCGCGCGAACGAAGTCGTCGGCGAGGAAGTGGTGCGAGCCCTCGTGACCGTTGTGCATGCCGGCGAACTCCTCCGGCAGGCGGCTGCGGTCGTGCACCGGGGACAGACCGGAGCGGAACGCGTCGCGCAGCGCCGGGTCGACGTTCGCGAGGTCCGCGTCGTCGAGTGAGCTGCTCGGCTTGGTCTCCATCAGGTGCGAGACGTCCTCGACGCCTTCCTTGTTCTGCCAGAGCGTCGTGGTGGCGAGCTGCTCGAAGCTGCCCTCCGTGCCGAACACGCGCAGCCGCGACTCGCGGATGTGCGACGGGTACCCGACGCGGCGCATCTCGTTGGTCCGCATGATCCCGCCGTCGGCGAGCTTGAACAGGGCGGTCGCGTTCGAGAAGTCGTTGTCGAACTGGCTGATCTCCTGGTCGAAGACGCCGTCGCCGCGGTCGTCCTTGACGCCGATCGCCGACACGTGGGTGGCGTGCTGACCGGTCACCGAGAGAACGTTGCCGACGGCATGCGTCGGGTAGAGCAGCGGCGGGAACGACGCGGTCTTCTTCCACTCGTCGCCGCCGGAGTACTGGTACGCCGCGTAGAACCCGAGGTCCATGTCGTGGACGTAGTCGCCCTCGGAGTAGAACACCCGGCCGAAGGCGCCCTCGGCGAGCTTCTGCCGGCAGTAGACCGAGGACGGGTAGTAGAAACTGGTCTCGCCCATCATGTACGTCAGGCCGGTCTCCTTGACCAGCTCGATGATGCGCGCGATCTGGTCCGCCTCGATCGCCATCGGGACCGTCGAGTACACGTGCTTGCCGGCCTCGAGCGCCTTGATCGCCATCTCCCCGTGCAGCCAGCGCTGCGTGAAGATCGCGACCGCGTCCAGGTCCGAGTCGAGCATCTCCTCGAACGACGCGTGCGTGACTGCGATGCCCTGTTTGGCGGCCATCTCCGCGGTCCGCTCCGGGATGACGTCGGTCAGCCGCACCTCGGACACGTCCGGGTGCGCGGACCACAGCCGCAGGAACGAAGGAGCGAACTGGCCGGCGCCGGCCACACCGATGCTGATTCCCATGCGGGACAGGCAATCACACATTTATGTTCTACGGAAGAACAAATTCAGACGTTGGAATATGCGGAGTCCCACACGCCACACCTCCACTGCCGGGCGCCGCCGGGGCCGGATCGCGTCGTGTCCTGCGGACCAATTGCACCTTGGGCACCCGCCAACCATCCTCGACGAGGCGAAACGGTTGGCGGGTGCTCAAGGTGCAGTCGGGACGGGGTCCAGGCGGACCTCGCTGCGTCGGGACTCGCGGGGTGTGGCAGGGGCGAGGGTCAGCGAATGTGGGATGGGGTGAGCAGGTGGGGGTTGTCGGTGGTGATGCCTTCGACGTCGAGGGCGGCGGCCTGGGTGAGGGTGTCGGCGTCGGGGACGGGCCAGGCGGTGACGGACAGGCCGGCGGCGTGGAGGTCGGCGACGCCCTCGGCGGTCAGGCCGGCGATGCCGCACAGGGACCAGCTGGCCTGGGCGGCTCGGGTACGGGCGATGACGTCCGGGATCTCCGGCGTACGGCCGAAGATGTGGCCGGTCGTCACGTCCGGGAACGCCTCACGGACCGCCAGCAGGATCTCCGGGTGGAAGGACGTGACCAGCGTCCGGGCCGCGAGCGACGGGTCCGCCTTCAGCGACTGCGCCAGCAGCGGTACGGCGGCCTCGGCCTTCACCTCCGCCTGGAAGCGGACGTCGATCGCGGCGACCACCTCGGACCAGGTCGGAATCTGCTCGCCGAGGCCCGCATCCAGCGCGCGGAGCTCGGCGAGCGTCAGCGAAGCGACCTCGCCCGACCCGGAGGTGGTCCGGTCGACGGTGGCGTCGTGCATGATCACCAGCTCCCCGTCGGCCGTCACCCGCAGATCGAGCTCGATCTCGTCGCAACCGTCCGCGACCGCCCGGCGGAACGATCGCAGGGTGTTCTCCGGTTCGGTCCCGAGCGCGCCCCGGTGGCCGGTGATGATCACAGCACCTTCTCCTCGTATTGCCGCTTGACCTCGGTACCGATCGCCTCGAGCCGCTTGGCGACCGACCCGAACACCTTCTGCGGTTTGGCATTGTCCGCGTAGATCTGCTGCAGCCCGGTGTAGATCTGCACGTTCGCGTTCCGCCCGTAGAGCCGGATCGCGTCCTGCTGCCGCGCGTTCTCCAGCTGCGCGATCGCGACACCGTAGTTCGGCTGGTCGGCGATGAGCTTCTTCAGCTCGGTGTCTTCGCGGGCCTTGTTCACCACGGGAAGGTATCCGGTCTGCGTGGTCCACCAGGCCGAGTTTTCCGGATGCGCCAGGAACTGCAGGAACGCCGCCGCGGCCTGTTTGCGCTCGTCCGAGATGTTCCGCAGCATCCCGATCCCACCACCGCCGGTCGCCAGCCCGGTCGCGACCTCGGACGGGATGAACCCGGCCCCGACCTTGAACTTCGCCTTGCTGCTGATGGATTTCATGCCGCCGGTCGATTCCTGGATCACCGCGACCAGCCCGTTGGCGAAGTCCGTACTCGGGCTGCTCGCCATGTACGCCGCGCCGAGATCGTGCACCATCGACCGCTGCCACTCACCCGCCGCGACCGCGCCGGCCTCGTCGATCGTCACGTCCAGCCCGCGCGAATACGCGCCGCCGAACTGCCACACGTTGCCCTGGAACTGCCAGTCGCCGTCGATCTTCGCGAAGGCGATAGTCCGGAGCGACCGCCCGCCGGACTGCACCTTCGCCAGCGATGGCACCCACGACCGCAGCTCGCTCCAGGTCCGCGGCGCCCGGTCCGGCAGCCCCGCCTTCTCGAACGCGTCGCGGTTGTAATAGAGGATCGGCGTACTGCGCGCGAACGGAACCGCCCAGCTCTGCCCCTTCACGACGTACTCCCCGAACAGCTTCGCCTGGTAGACGCCAGGCCCGAAGCCGTCGTTGAAGTAGCCGTTCAGCGGTTCGAGCGCGTCGTTCAGGAAGAACCGCTCCCAGGTGACATCGGACAGTACGGCGAGATCCGGCGCCTGCTTCGCGACGAGCGCGGCCGCGACCTTCTGCGCCACGTCGTCGTAGCTGCCCTGGAACTGCGTCTCGACGTACACGGCGTCCTGCGAGTCGTTGAACTTGGCAACGAGTTTGTCGACCGCCTTGCCGTTCGCCCCGCCGTACGGCGACCAGAAGACGACCCGCGTGCGGTTGGCGTACTGCTTCGGAATCGTCCCGGCCGGCTGCGAATAGACCGCATCCACCGACCGGTAACCGCAGCCCGCGAGCGTCAGACCGGCTGTCACTCCGAGGAAAGTCCTGCGTCGCATGCTCATCCCTTCAGAGCTCCCTGGGTGATACCACCGACGATGTAGCGCTGGGCGATCAGGAAGATCAGCAGCATCGGCGCGAGCACCAGCAACGTGCCGGCCATGATCGTGCCCCAGGCGGCGAGCCCCTCCTCGTCCTTGAGGATCAGCAGCCCGACCGGCAGCGTCCGCATCGACGCGGTGTTGGTGACGATCAGCGGCCAGACGAAGTTGTTCCACTCCTCCACCGCGGTGATGACCACGACCGTGATCAGCATCGGCTGCGACATCGGCAGGACGACGCGCCACAAGGTGCGCAGGTGCCCGGCGCCGTCGACCGCGGCCGCGTCCGTCACCTCGGTCGGCAACGTGAGGAAGTGCTGGCGCATCAGGAACGTCGCGAACGCGGACCCGATGCCGGGGATGATCAGCCCGGCGTACGTGTTGATCCAGCCGAGCGACGCGACCGTCAGGTAGTTCGGCAGCAGCGTCACGTGCCCGGGCACCATCATCGCGCCGAGCACCGCGAAGAACAGGATCTTCTTGAACGGGAATCGCAAGTAGGCGAAGGCGTACGCCGTCAGCACCGCGTTGATCACCTTCAACGCCGTACCCACCACGGTGATGATCGTGGAGTTCAGGAAGAACCGGTCGAACGGCGCGGCCTTCCAGGCCAGGCTGAAGTTCTCCCAGGTCAGATGCGGCCACCACGCCGGCGGCCATTGGTAGATCTCACTCGGCTGCTTGAACGCCGTGGACAGCAACCAGTACAGCGGTCCGAGGAACACGGCCGCCACACCGATCAGTACGACGTACTGAATCGCGCGCGCCTTCATCGGTAATGCACCCGCCTCTCCATCACCTTGGCCTGCACCGTGGTGACGACCAGCAGGATCACGAACATGATGATCGACAGCGTCGCCGCGCGGCCCGCGTTGAACGCCTGGAAACCCTCGTTGTAGATCGACCAGCTCAGCGTGGTGGTGGCATCACCAGGGCCACCACCGGTCATCACCGCGATCACGTCGAAGGCCTGGAACGTGCCGATCACCGTGGTGATCAGCAGGAAGAAGGTGATCGGGGCAAGCAACGGCAGCTTGATCGCCCGGAACCGCGTCCAGGTCGACGCGCCGTCGATCGCGGCCGCCTCGTCGAGCTCCTTGGGCAGGCCCTGCAGACCGGCCAGGTAGATCAGCGCGGCGAAGCCGACGTTCTTCCACAGGTAGACGATGACGAGGCCGGGCAGCGCCCAGTCGGAGTTGTTCATCCAGTCCGGCGGCTCCGCGCCGAACGGCTCGATCAGCGCCCGCATCAGGCCGTACCCCGGGTCGAAGATGAACGCCCAGATGGTGGCGACCGCGGCACCGGACAGGATGTGCGGCGCGAACGCGATCGTCCGGACCGCGCCCCGGCCCTTCAGCGGCAGGTTGAACAGGAACGCCAGAGCGAGGCCGATGATCAGGCTGCCGACCACGATCAGGCCGGTGAAGACGACGGTGATCCACAGGGTCTTGTGGAACGCCGGGTCGGTCAGCGTCCGGCCGTAGTTCGCGAGGCCGATGAACTT
The DNA here is from genome assembly GCF_044453965.1 of Kribbella sp. NPDC051586. NCBI lineage: Bacteria > Bacillati > Actinomycetota > Actinomycetes > Propionibacteriales > Kribbellaceae > Kribbella > Kribbella sp. NPDC051586. Next base: position 809,986 of record NZ_JBITDF010000001.1, read on the forward strand.
CGGCCGGGCGGCGATCATGTTCCAGTCGGTCAGGCTGAGGAACGCGTTGTAGATGATCGGCCAGTACGCGAAGACCGCGATCACCAGCAGGTTCGGCGCGACCAGCAGGGCGAACAGCCCGTACTCGCGCCGGCGCCGGCGTTTCAGCTGATCGTTGCCGTCAGCAATTGTTCGTTCGTCCGGATGCGTCCGGGCCGGCAGGTCTACTACCGTCACACCGACCTCCTTGGGGTTGTGAGCAGGTCGAGAAGCGGCACGGCCAGAGAGGGGGCGGCCGCCAGGATGCCTTGCGGGAAAGCCGTTCCGGGTCCGCGGACCACCGTAGCGCCCGCCTCGCGAGCGATCAGCGCGCCGGCGGCGACGTCCCACGGCTGGATGAGGTGCTCGTAGTACGCGTCCGCCGTACCGTCCGCGACCGAGCACAGGTCGAGGGCCGCGGACCCGCCGCGCCGGATGTCCCGTACGGCGGGAAGCAGGTCCTGCAGCAGCGCGGCCTGCTCGGCCCGACGATCCGGCAGGTACGAGAAGCCCGTGCACACCAGGGCGCTCTCCAACCCGACCTCCCGCATCGGACCCAACCGCCGACCGCCATACCAAACCGTTTGGTATGGCGCGTCGTCGCGGGCATACCAAACCGTTTGGTATGGCGGGGTGTCGCGGCGGTGAGCGCCTCCGTCGCGGGTGGCGGACCAGGTGCTGCCGGTGCGGGGCTGGTGGACTACGCCCGCGACGGCGCCGTGTTCGTCCTCGACGGCGATCGAGACGCACCAGTCGACGCGGCCGTACAGATAGTTGACCGTGCCGTCGAGAGGATCGATCACCCAGGTCAGACCGGTGGTCGAGGGGCGGGAAGCACCTTCCTCACCGAGCAGTCCGTCGCCGGGACGGGCCTGCGTGAGACCGTCGGTGATGAGCTTCTCGGAGGCGCGGTCGGCCGCGCTGACCGGGTCGTTGACCGAGGTTTTGGTTTCGACACCGGCGGCGTCGATCGAGAGACTCTGCTGACGGGCCAGGAGCTCCTCGCCCGCCGCGACCGCCAACTGAATGGCCAGTTCACGCAGGTCAGCGGGTGTCGGGGAGGCGGACATGCCGGTGAAATTATCACCGTTCGATGGTTACGTATAGAGAATCACTGTGATTTTCTCACGAAGATCACATCCAGAAGCAGAATCGTTGCAATCCCGCCGACCAGCAGCCCGAGCCGGTGCAGCCCGGCGTCGGTCGCCGGCCCCGCGAAGACGAGTGCGATCGCGGCCGCGGCGAGGTTTGCCCCGACGTACTGCGAGGTCCGGAACAGCCCGGCCGCCGCGCCGGCTACCTCGGGCGGGGCGGCACGGTAGACGGCCAGCTGGTTGCCGAGTCCGTTGAAGCCGTTCGGTACGCCGAGGACCGCGCTGATCAGCACGAGGACGACGATCGGCGTACCCGCGTGAACTCCGAAGGCCAGCGCCGCACCCCCGCCCAGCAGGCCGGCCGAACCGATCATCAGCAACAGCCGCGGGCCGTGGTGGCGAGCGAGTTTGGTCGCGATCGCGACGGTGATCGCGCCGAGGGTGGCGATCGGGAGGACGACCAGGCCGACCCGCGTCGGGTCGAGGCCGCGGGCCTGCTCGAGCCAGCCGGGGAGTCCGTAGAAGATGGCGTAGAAGGCGACGTACGTGAGCATCGTGCGGAGGTAGCCGAGGGAGAGCGGCGCGCTCCGGGCAAGCAGCCGTACGTCGACGAACGGGGTCGCGGAGCGGCGCTCCCAGAGAATGAACAGAGCGGTCAGCGGGACCGCTGCCGCGAGCAACCACCAGTTCGGATGGGTCGTCAGCGAAAGCAGGACGAGCATCAGCGCAGTCATCGCGAGCGTGAACAGGACCAGTCCCGCGAGGTCGATCTCCCGCCACAGCTTGCGATCGTCGTCTGCCGGCCGGGGCGGATCCTTGGGCACGAGGCGGAGTACGGCGATGCCCGCGACGGCGGCGACCGGGAGGTTGACGAGGAAGATCGCCTGCCAGTCGAAGGTGCCGACGAGGAAACCGCCGACACTCGGTCCGAGCGCAGCCGAGGTTTGCGCGAAGACGGACAGCAGCCCCAGCGCGCCGACCGCGGAGGCCTTCCGCCGGTCGGCGATCCGCCGGATCATCGCGACACCCGAAGGGAACTGCGCGCCGGTCCCGATGCCGAGCAGCACCCGCGCGACGATCAGCCACCCGAGGCTCGGCGCGAGCGGAGCCAGCGCGGACACGACCGCCACGAGAGCAAGGCCCGCGAGAAACACTCGCCGGGCGCCGACCAGGTCAGCCAGTCGACCGGCCGTCGGAGCCGAGACTGCAGTCGCGAGGTAGAGGCCGGAGACCAGCCACTGCGTCTCGGTCCCCGCGTGGAAGTCCGCGCCGATCGCGACCAGGGCAACGGCGATCATCGACGAGTTCAACGGCTGCAACAACGTGCCGAGACCAACTGACGAGGCGTACCGCGCCGGCAGTCCTGGCTGAGCAGCGCCGTCCCCGGCCGCCCGCTCCTCGGCCACCTTGGTCACGCGACCACCCCCCGGCAGCCCCAACGCATCTGAGGGGTTGACCCCGCAGTTGGTGGGTTCGGAACCCCGACTCCCAGGGGCCAACCCACAATCTGAGGGGTCAACCCCTCAGATGCCGACCACCTGGCTTGAGCCAGCGCGGGTGGCGCGGGCAGCGCGGATGGCGCGGGCAGCGCGGGTGGCGCGGGTGGCGCGGGCAGCGCGGGCAGCGCGGGCAGCGCGGGCAGCGCGGGTGGCGCGGGTGGCGCGGGCAGCGCGGGCAGCGCGGATGG